>DATATE010000124.1:0-126552 GCA_036268955.1 Pseudonocardiaceae bacterium | reverse complement strand
TGTGGAAGGACCAAATTCATACCGGGGTTCCGCGTCTTTATGTTGCATCACAACAACTTCGGCGTGTCGCGACTGCTGATGCCCACGACGGCCCGTAACCATCACCCAGCGTCACGGATGGTTACCCGGAAAAGCTCAGTGTGCTGGCGTCGCTGAACAAACCGCCGACAGGGCCGCCGTCACTCAGCTACCCCAACACCCCCTACGCGGCTGTCGCCGACCCGTGCACGGTGTTCACCGGTGCGGATTTCCAGCAGGTTTTCGGTGTTCGCGACGACGCCATGCCGCATTACGAATACCAGCTGGGTGAGTGGTCGATCGTGCCGGAATCCGGCCTCGACCTGGTCACCGGATACTATGTCTCGACCGAATGCGACCGGATGAGCCTTGCGATGGACAATCGTCAGACGACATCGGGCGGAATCATGGCGCAGTTCGACACGTACCGGACGGCGGATCAGGCCAAAATCGGGAAGTGGACCGACTGCACCTATTGGGACAACAGCGTGGGCGGCGGTCCGCCGGTTCCGGTGACCAACGTCAAGATCGGCGACGGTGGCGCGTGTTTCGCGGATCTGGGTACCGACGAACTCCAGCCCGCTGCCGGCGACGACTGGGACCTGGATTTCCAGGTCGGCCGGACCATCGTCGACCTGCACAACTATCAGCCGGTGCCGAAATCGGGGCTGCCCGCGATGGCCGCCGCCATGGCACCGGCCGCACAACAGATCGCGCAGGCGCTGGCCGGCCAGTGAACTGACCCCCGGCCGGCGCGTCACCGCTCGATATCGACCAGTTCGACGTCGGCGCGCAGTTGGCCGGTCAGTTCGCCCATCCGTGCTCGATCTTGCCAGAGGTCGCTTAGGACAGTGCTCAGCGTCCGGTCAGGCGCGACGCAGTAGGCGGTAGAGCCATCGGCCTCCACGCCGACGACCGGGGACGCTCGGACCCGCGCGCCGACACGATAGTCGGTCGACAACTCCGCGCACACCATCTCTTTTTGCGGTCAAAACCGCGCCATAGCAGGACCTTAAACAAATCCGGTACCTCATGCGAGATCGAGGTTAACCGTGTCCGCGGCGCGCACGGTCCGTTGTTCGTTGTTCACGGAGGGATCACGGCGTGTTTGTGCTCGGTTGCCGTCGACGTTGTTCGCTACGTGCCAAATAGGACATGACGCCAGTTGCAACGTTGGATGCGCGCGGCACATGTCGCACGTGGTCCGTGTCGGTCGTAGTCCACCGGAGTGCTGTTGTTTCTCTCATAGAGATATTTTCTTCGGTTATTTTCGGAACGAAGAAGGTCCGCCCGCGAGCGAACTTCGGCTGTCTCCACGGATGCGACAACAGGTCGATATGTCAACGTCACATTGACAAAGGTGAGAGGAACATGACCAATCCCTTCGAAGACGAAGACGCAAACTATCTCGTACTCGTGAACCACGAGGGACAGCATTCCCTGTGGCCGGTGTTCGTCGAGGTGCCGGACGGGTGGCGGAAGGTGTTCGGCGAGGCGAGCCGCCAGGATTGTCTTGGCTACGTCGAGGAGAACTGGACGGACATGCGCCCCACCAGCCTGATCAGGGCGATGGGCGAGGGCTGAGGCCGACGGCATGTCTTCGGGAGCAGGCGGATCGCCGGGATGGCTGCGTCGGCTGGTGGCGGACTGCTGGCGGCACCGCTGGGTGGCGGCCGCAACGGTGGGCGCTGCCGTGGTCGGTGTGGGATCGCAGGCGATAGCTCCGTTGCTCACCCGCGTCGTCGTCGACAACGCCGTCCAAGGCGTGGCCAGCGGAATGACCCGGCCGCTCGTCGCGCTGGCCGTGATCGCGGCGATCGGTTTCCTCGCGGCGTTCGTCCGCCGCTACCTCGGCGGGCGGCTGTCGCTGGACGTGCAGCATGACCTGCGCCGGGCGGTGTTCGCCTCGGTGCGGCGATTCGACGGGGCACAGCAGGACGAGCTGCGTACCGGTCAGGTCGTGGCACGGGTGCTGACCGACCTGCAACAGCTCCAGTCCCTGCTGTCCACGGTCCCGGCCACGATCGGCTGCGTCGTGCTCATCGTCGCCTCGGTCGCGGCGATGGCCTGGTTGTCCCCGCTGCTCACGCTGATCGCGGTGGTGGTCCTTCCGCTCTCGGCAGTACTGACCGTGCGCAGCCGCCGGGCGCTGTTTCCGGTGGCCTGGTCGGCGCAGCAGCGGGTGGCTGACATCACCCAGCACGTCGAGGAGTCCGTCACCGGCGTGTGGGTGGTCAAGGCATTCGGCCAGGAGGCTCGTGAAGTCGCCGCGTTCGAGCGCCGCGCGCTCCGCCTCTTCCGGGACCGGCTCAAGGTCGCCCGGCTCACCGCCCTGCTCACCCCGCCGTTGACCCTCCTGCCCGCGCTGGGGCTCGTCGCGGTCTTCGGTGCCGGTGGCGCGCTGGCCCTCGACGGTCAGATTTCTATCGGCACGTTCCTGGCGTTCTCCACCTACGTCGCCAATCTCGTGATGCCGGCTCGCGTCGTCGGCAACCTGGTCGTGAGCGCGCAGCTTGCCCGTGCGGGCATCGAACGCGTCTACGATCTCGTGGACGTCCGGCCGGGAATCGTCGATCCGGCCGAGCCGGTGCCGCTGCCGGCCGGGCCGCTGTCGGTGGAGTTCGACAACGTCGTCTTCGGCTACGGGACCGGAAAGCCAGTGCTGGACCGGGTCTCGTTCACCGTCGCCCCCGGCGAGACGGTCGCTCTCATCGGAGCGGCGGGGAGCGGGAAGTCCACGATCGCCCACCTCGTCCCCCGGTTCTACGATCCGCGCGCGGGCGAGATCCGGGTCGGCGGTGTGCCGTTGACCGGGCTTCGGCTCGCCGACCTGCGCCGGGAACTCGGGGTCGTGTTCGAGGAGACCTTCCTGTTCAACGACACGATCCGCGCCAACATCGCGTATGGACGTCCCAGCGCTGACGAGGCCGAGATCCGCGCGGCCGCCGAGTACGCCTGCGCCGGCGAATTCATCGAGGACCTCCCCGCGGGTTACGACACTCTCGTCGGGAACCACGGACTGACCCTGTCCGGCGGGCAACGCCAGCGCATCGCGCTCGCGAGAGCACTGCTGTGCGATACGCGGGTCCTGGTCCTCGACGACGCCACCTCGGCCGTGGACACCAGGACGGAGGCCGCCATCCACCGCAACCTCCGCGAGGTGACCGCCGACCGGACCACTCTGCTGATCGCCCGGCGCCGCTCAACGCTGGCACTCGCCGACCGCATCGTGGTGCTCGACGAGGGGCGTGTCGTCGACGTCGGGACCGAAGCGGAGTTGGACGCGCGCGGGCGGCTCGGCTCGATGACGGCCGACGCCGTTGCGGTCGTCCCTACCGAACCCGAGCACGATGCCCTCTGGCCGCCCACGCCCACGGATTCACCCGAGGACCTGCCGGAGCGGCACGCCACCACACCCGTGATCGCCGGTGTCGACCCGACCGCGCCCATTCCTCGGGTCACGCTCTGGCGGTTGCTGCGGCCGGTGCGTTTCCTGGCTCTCCTCGCCGTCGTGCTGGCGGCCGGCGACGCGACCGCCACGATGGCCTACCCGGCATTGGCCCGCTTCACCGTCGACGGCGGGATCGTGGCCCGCACGCCGGCCGTGCTCCTGACCACGGTCGGCCTCGGCCTGCTCGCCGTCGCGTCCGACTGGGCCTTGTCCTCCGCCCAGATTCTCATCAGCGCTCGCGCCGCGGAAAGCGCGCTGTACCGGCTGCGGGTCAGCTGTTACGCCCACCTGCAACGGCTGGGGCTGGACTTCTACGAACGGGAGTCGGCCGGCCGGATCATGACTCGGATGACCACCGACATGAACGCGTTGGCGGCCTTTCTGCAGACCGGGGTCGCTCAGGCGGTGACGAGTGTGCTCATGGCCGTCGGCATCGCGATCGCGTTGGTGGCCACCGACCCCGCCCTCGGCGTGGTGGCGCTCGCGCCGGTCCCGGCGATCCTCCTCACCACGTGGTGGTTGCGTCCCCGGATAACCCGCGCCTATACGCACGCGCGTGAGCTGGTGACCGTGGTGAACGCCGCTTTGCAGGAGAACGTGTTCGGGCTACGGGTCGTGCAGGCATTCGTGCGGGAAGCGCGCAGCCAGGCCGACTTCGACGCGCACAGTGCCGCCTACCGTGCGTCCCGGCTCCGGACCCAGCGCTACATGGCTTGCTACTACCCGCTCGTCGACCTGTTCTGCGGCCTCGCCGTGGTGGCGGTGCTCGCGGTGGGAGCGACGCGGGTGTCGGCGGGCGGACTGACGCCCGGTGTCCTGACGGCTTTCCTGCTCTATCTGCAACTTTTCTTCACGCCGCTGCTGACTCTGTCCCAGCTGTCGGACACCTACCAGCAGGCGAGGGTCGGCCTCGCCCGGGTCGGAGGGCTGCTGCGCACCACGAGCGGGATGCCGGAAGCAGGCGACGACGTGGTCGCGGTGCCCGCCCGGCTGCGGGGAGAGGTGGAGCTGCGCCAAGTCGGATTCCGTTACTCCTCAGGGAGTACGGACGTGTTGCGAGACGTGAACCTGCGGATCCGGCCGGGGGAGACGATCGCGCTCGTCGGCGCCACCGGCGCCGGAAAGTCCACTTTGGTCAAGCTGATCGGCCGGTTCTACGACGCCACGTCGGGGCAGGTGCTCCTGGACGGCATCGACGTGCGCCGTTATCCGGTGGCTCGGTTGCGTCGCCGCCTCGGCGTCGTCACGCAGGAGGCACACCTGTTCAGCGGTGACGTGGCGGCGAACATCGCCTACGGGCGTCCGGAAGCGACCCCCGGTGAGATTCAGGAGGCCGCCCGCACGGCGGGTGCGCTGGGGGCGATCGCGCGGCTGCCGCTGGGTTTCCACCAACCGGTTGGCGAAAACGGGCGGAGTCTTTCCAGCGGACAGCGGCAACTCGTCGCCCTGGCCAGAGCCACGCTCGTGGATCCCGATGTGGTGCTCCTCGACGAGGCCACCGCCGCGCTCGACCCGGCCGCCGAGTCGGCGGTGGCGCGCGCCGTCGGCGAGTTGACCGGGGGTCCGCGTCCGGGCGGCGGGGCCGGTCGGACGACCGTGGTCGTCGCCCATCGCCTGACCACCGCTGCACGCGCGGACCGCGTCGTCGTGCTCGATTCCGGACGAATCGTGGAGCAGGGCAGGCATGCCGAGTTGCTGGCCGAAGACGGCCACTACGCCGCGCTTTGGAGAGCGGGGCGCCTGACGCCATCTCTCACCGCCAGCACGTCTTACGAGGGGGAAGCTTGTCCACGATGACCCAGGGCCGACGCGAACTGACCAGGGCCCAGCTCGGCGTGTGGCGAGCGCAGTTGTTCGATCCGGCGAACCCGATCTACAACATCGGCTGGTACGTCGAGATCGCCGGTCCACTCGACACGACCTTGTTCGAGGCGGCCTTGCGTCGTGCGGTGTCGGAGTACGAAGCGTTCCACCTCCGGTTCACCGGCCCGGACGAGGAGCCGAGGGTCCACTCCCGACTGGACCACGACTGGCCGGTCCACGCGGTCGACCTGCGTGCGGCCGACGACCCCCACGAAGCGGCCATGGAGTGGATGTCGGCAGACCTGAACCTGCCCCAGGATCTCTACGCGGGCACGCTGTTCGCAACGGCCGTCTTCACCTTGCCGGACAATCGGGTCTACTGGTACCTGCGCATCCATCACCTGCTCGGTGACTACTACAGTCTCGCGCTCGTCGCGGCACGGGTGGCGCTGCACTACACCACCCTGGTCGAGGGCGGAGGCCTTGCCACAACCGACTTCGTGCCGATCTCCGCACTTGAATCGGCCGACGCCGAATACCACGGTTCGGAGCGAGAGGAATCGGACCGAGAATTCTGGCGGGATGTCCTCGCTGACGCACCCGCGCCCGTGACCGTGGCGGGCGGGCCGGTCTCCAGGGTTCCGGCCAGAAGGCTGCTCAGGCTGGAAAAGACGATTCCGGGTGACGCACTGCGCGCACAGGCCCGTGTACTCGGGACGAACCTGGCCCGGCTGGTCATCGCGGCAGCGGGAATCCATCTGAGTCAGCACACCGGAACATCCGAGATCGTGCTCGGGCTACCGGTGGCGGCGCGGGCGAGTGACGCGGTCAGGGCGACGTTCGGTATCAGTTCGAACATCGTTCCGTTGCGCCTCAAGGTTTCCCCGGACCTGCGACTGCGGGAGTTCATCGAGCAGACCGTGCTCGCGGTCCGTGAAGCGCTGCGTCACCAGCATTACCGTTACGAGGACATCCTCCGCGACCAGAATCGTTCCGGCCAAGGAGACCTCTTTCCCAACCTGATCAACTTCATCCCCGCCGGCACGCCACTGACCTTCGCCGGGCTGGCCGCGCGCTCCCACTACGTCGGGGGTGGGCACGTCCATGATCTGAGGTTCATCGTTTTCGAGGACGGCCCCAGCGGTGAGGTCGAGATCGAGACGTTCGCCAATGCCGAGCGGTACTCTCCGGACGAGACCAGTGCGTACACCGAACGTTTCGCCGCCGTCCTGAGCTGGCTCGGCACCGCCGATCCCGACGCCCGGCTGGGCACTGCCCGATGGTTCGATCATGAGCAGCGCCGGCAGGTACTCACCCGCTGGAACGACACCCAGCGGGAGTGGCCGCCCGCGAGTCTGCCGGAGTTGTTCGCGGCGCAGGTGGCCCGCACACCGGATGCGGTGGCGCTGGTCGCGGGATCGGTCCGGGTGACCTACGCGGAACTCGCGGAGCAGGTCGCCAGGTTCGCGGACGAGTTGGCCAGCAGGGACCTTCAGCGCGGGTCGGTGGTCGCCATCGCGCTGGACCGGACGGCCGACCTGGTCGCCGCGATGCTCGCCGTGCTCGGCAGTGGCGCGGCCTACCTCCCCATCGATCCGGGGCATCCGGTCGAGCGGATCCACGGGGTGCTGTCCGATGCCGCCCCCGCGCTCGCCGTGGTGAACACCGCCACCGCTGAGCTGCTTCCCACGACGATGCCCCGCATCGTCGTGGACGAACCCGACGCCGACCGCGTGGCGGTGAACCGGAGCCGGTGTGTGACGCCGCCTCCCGACCAGGCCGCGTACGTGATCTACACCTCCGGTTCGACCGGACGGCCCAAAGGTGTCGTGGTCAGCCATCGCGCGATGACGAACCTCCTCATGGACATGCGCGAGCGTTTCCCGCTGGGGCCGGCGGATCGACTGCTCGCCGTGACGACGGTGTCGTTCGACATCGCGGTGCTGGAGCTGTTCCTCCCGCTGATCCGCGGGGCGGGTGTGGTGCTGGCGACCCGAGACCAGGTGCGGGATCCGGCGATGCTCGGCGAGCTGCTGGTGACCGAGGGCGTGTCGACGATGCAGGCGACCCCGTCGTTGTGGCAGGCGCTGGTCGACACCGACTCGGCGGTACTGACCGGGATACGGGCGTTGGTGGGCGGGGAGGCGTTACCGGCGAGCTTGGCGCGGTCGCTGCGGTCGGCGGCGGATTCGGTGCTGAACGTGTACGGGCCGACCGAGACCACGGTCTGGTCGAGCGCGGGTGTGGTGGACGAGGACGCGGTGTCGATCGGGCGGCCGATCCGCAATACCCGGATATATGTGCTGGACCGGTCGTTGCAGCCGGTACCGCCGGGTGTGTCCGGGGAGCTGTACGTGGCCGGCGCAGGGTTGGCGCGCGGCTATCTGGGGCGGCCGGGGTTGACCGCGCAGCGATTCGTGGCCGGCCCGTTCGGCGCGGCGGGCGAGCGGATGTACCGCACCGGAGACCTGGGCCGCTGGCGGGCGGACGGTCGCCTGGAGTGCCTGGGCCGCAACGACGATCAGGTCAAGATCCGGGGTTTTCGGGTCGAACCGGGCGAGGTCGAGGCGGTGCTGGCCGAGGACGAGATGGTGGGGCGCGCGGTGGTGCTGGCCCGCGAGGACCGGCCTGGCGAGCGACGGCTGGTGGCCTACGTGAGCGGACACCGGCCCGGCGCGGAGGTCGACACCACGGCGTTGCGGAGCCGGGTCGCGGCCCTGCTGCCGGACTACCTGGTGCCCTCGGTGATCCTGGCAGTTGATGAGTTTCCACAGACCCCCAACGGAAAGCTCGACAAGAAAGCGCTACCCGCACCACAGGACACCGACCGGGCCGGACGCGAGCCCGCGAACACCAGGGAAACCGAGCTGTGCGCGTTGTTCGCCGAAGTTCTCGGCGTCTCCCTGGTCGGCGTCGAGGACAACTTCTTCGAGTTGGGCGGGCATTCCTTGCAGGCGACGCGTCTGGTGAACCGGATCCGTGGTCGGCTCGGCGTCGAGCTACCGGTGCGCGCGGTGTTCGACGCACCCACCGTCGCCACGCTTGCCGCGCAGCTTGGCCCACAGACGAGATCCCGGCCCAGACTTCGTCCGCGAAGCAGAGAACCGGAACGCCCGACGGTCGGTCCCGGCCGGTGAGCCCGCCGGCCTGCCTTGGCCGCCCCCGACCTTGTCGACCTCATCTCGATCCGCGCGCACTCCTGGAGCGACCCTGATGATCCCCTTGTCGTTTGCTCAGCAGCGGTTGTGGTTCTTGTGGCGGCTGACCGGATCGAGCGCCACCTACAACATCCCGGTCGCCTTCCGGCTGACTCCGAGCCCGGACCGGGCCGCCCTCGCGGCCGCCGTGCGGGATGTCGTCGAACGCCATGAGGTGCTGCGCACCGTGTATCCGGCCGTCGACGGCGTTCCCGCCCAGCAGGTCGTCGACGCCGCGGCGGCCGAGGTGCCACTGCACACCGACGACTTCGACGGCGATGAGGACGAGTTGGCCGCCGCCGTGGCCGCGGCCGGCCGCCACGAGTTCGACCTCGCCAGCGAGATTCCGGTGCGAGCACACCTGTTCCGCTCGACACCGGAGCAGTCGGTCCTTGTCCTTGTCGTGCACCACATCGCCGCCGACGGTGAGTCGCTGGTGCCGCTGCTGCGCGATCTGTCCGCCGCGTACACCGCGAGGCTGGTGGGACGGCGTCCGGACTGGGAACCGCTTGCCATCCACTACATCGACTACACGTTGTGGCAACGCGAGCTGCTCGGCGATCCCGCCGACCCGGCCAGCCTTGACGCCGAACAGTTGCGTTACTGGCGGGCGGCGCTGGACGGGGTGCCAGAAGAGACACCGTTGCCCTTGGACCGGCCCCGCCCCGCCACCGCCGCCGATGACGGCGACACCGTCGAGTTCGTGGTGCCCGCCGACGTGCACCGAAGGCTCGACGCGCTTGCCCGTGAGCACGGTTCGAGCCTGTTCATGGTGCTACAGGCGGCGATGGCGATCCTGCTGCACAGTCTCGGCGCGGGTACCGACATTCCGATCGGCACGGTCGTCGCGGGCCGTACCGAGGAAGGTCTGGAGAACCTGATCGGGTTCTTCGTCAACACCCTGGTGCTGCGCACCGACCTGTCCGGGGACCCGACCGCAGCCGAACTGGTGCGGCGCGTTCGCGACACCGCACTGGCCGCCTACAGCTACCAGGACATCCCGTTCGAGCGCCTCGTGGAGGATCTCGCCCCGGCCCGCTCGGCCGCCCGTCATCCGCTGTTCCAGGTCATGCTCACCGTGGAGCAGGAGATGCCATCGGCGTTGGTGCTCCCGGAGATCAGCGTGGAGCCGGCACCCACCGGAGTGCCAGCGGCCAAGTTCGACCTTCGGCTGACGTTCACCGAGCGGCACGCCGACGGTGTCGCGGACGGGATCTCCGCCGTCATCACCTTCGCCACCGCGCTGTTCGACGCCGAGACGATGCGGCGGTTCGGCGAGCGTCTGCTCAAGGTGCTGGTCGCGATGGCAGCCGATCGCGACCGGCAGGTGAGCCGGTTCGAGGTGCTGCTGCCCGGTGAACGTGCGCGGCTGCTCGGCGAATGGCAGCGCGGCCCGGTGCGGCCGAGGGCGTCGGCGACGATCGTGCCCAGGTTCGAGGAACAGGCGGCGGTGCGACCCGAGGCGATCGCCGTCGTCCATGGCGCGCAGCGGTTGTCCTACCGGGAGCTGAACTCGCGGGCGAACCGCCTTGCGCGGTTGCTGATCGAGCACGGTGCGGGCCCGGAAGCCCTGGTCGGCGTGAGCATGCCGCGTTCGCCGGAGCTGTTGGTCGCGTTGCTGGCGGTGCTGAAGACGGGCGCCGCCTACCTGCCGGTCGACCCGATGTACCCGGCCGAGCGGATCCGGTACCTGCTGGCCGATGCCGCCCCGGTCTGCCTGGTCACGGCGGGCGATGCGCCGGCGGCGGACGGGGTCGAGACCCTCGTGGTGGACAGCCCCGAACTCGTGCGACGGCTCGCGGCCCTCGACGACGGCGACCTCTCCGACGACGACCGACGCGCACCGCTGCGATCCGCGCATCCCGCCTACGTGATCTACACGTCCGGTTCGACGGGAGCGCCGAAGGGCGTGCTCGTCCCGCACGCGAACGTGACCCGGTTGCTCGACGCATCCGACGGGTTCTTCCGCTTCGGTCCTGACGATGTGTGGAGCTGGTTCCACTCCTTCGCGTTCGACTTCTCCGTGTGGGAGATCTGGGGCCCGCTGACCTCCGGCGGGCGCGTGGTGGTCGTGCCGTTCGACGTGTCGCGGTCCCCTGGCGAGTTCCTGGATCTGCTCGAACGGGAACGGGTCACGGTGCTCAACCAGACCCCGTCCGCGTTTTCCTCACTGGTCGCCGCCGATCGTCCGGTCCGGCACGATCTGGCGTTGCGGGTGGTGGTGTTCGGCGGTGAGGCGCTGGACGCCGCGCGGGTGACCGCCTGGACCGAGGCGCACGAGGCAGGTCCGACCCTGGTCAACATGTACGGCATCACCGAGACCACCGTCCACGTCAGCTACTCCCGGTGGGAGCCAGGACACCTGCCCACGGCGAGCCTCATCGGACGGGGCCTGCCAGGACTGTCCACCTACGTGCTGGACCACGCCCTGCGGCCGGTGCCGCCGGGAGTTGTCGGCGAGCTTTACTTGGCGGGAGGCCAGCTCGCGCGGGGTTATCTGCACCGCCCCGCGCTCACCGGGAGCCGGTTCGTCGCCGATCCCTTCGCCGTCGAACCCGGCGAACGCATGTACCGCACTGGCGATCTCGTGCGGTGGAACGCGGACGGACACCTTGAGTACCTCGGTCGCGCCGACCAGCAGGTGAAGATCCGGGGGCACCGGATCGAACCGGCCGAGATCGAGGCCTCGGCGATCCGGTATCCGGGCATCTCCGAAGCGGCCGTGGTGGCCTACGAGGACCAGCCGAACAACCGGCAGCTGGTGGCCTACGTGGTCGCCCAGCGCTCCGACGACGAGGTAACGGCGCTCAAGTCCGGACTGCGCTGGCACCTCGCCGCCGAACTGCCCGACTACCTGGTTCCCTCGGCGATCGTGGTCATGGACCGGTTGCCGTTGACGGTCAACGGAAAGCTCGACCGACGGCTGCTGCCCGCGCCCGAGTACGAGGCGGGAGACCGGGAACCGGCCACCGAGCGGGAGCGGATCGTCTGCGCGGTGTTCGCCGAGGTGCTCGGCGTGCCGAGGATCGGCGTCGACGACAACTTCTTCCAGCACGGGGGACACTCGCTGCTGGCCGTGACCCTCGTCGAGCGGCTGCGCGAACGCGGGATCGATGTCGACATCCGCGCCCTGTTCACCGCCTCCACCCCGGCCGGGCTCGCCGCGGTGACCGGTGACGCGGCAGCCGAGGTTCCGCCGAACCTCATCCAACCCGGAGCCGACGCGCTGACCCCGGAGATGTTGCCGCTGGTCGACCTCACCGTCGAGGAGATCGACCGGATCGTCGAACGCACACCCGGTGGTGCGGCGAACATCGCCGACGTCTACCCGCTCGCATCGTTGCAGGAGGGCCTGCTCTTCCACCACATGCTCGCGGGCGAGAGCACCGCCGACGCCTACGTGCTGTCCATCGTCCTGAGCGCCGATGACCGGGCGCGGCTCGACGCGTTCCTGGCGGCGCTACAGGTCGTTGTGGACCGGCACGACATCCTGCGCACCGCGTTCCACTGGGAGGGCCTGGAAAAACCGGTGCAGGTCGTGCATCGCAGCGCCCCGATCCCGATCCGCGAGGTCGAGCCGGCGCCCGGTCCCGGTGAACTGGTCGATCGCCTGCGGGCGGCCTGCCCGGATTCCCTGCCCATCACCAAGGCGCCGTTGATCCGGGCCTACATCACCGCCGATCGCACGACGGGCGGGTGGGTCGCCCTGCTGCACATCCACCACCTGATCCAGGACCACACCGCTTTCGAGATCCTGTTCGACGAGGTCCGCGCCATCATCGGCGGCCGGGAGGAGGAGTTGCTCCCTCCCGTGCCGTTCCGGGACTTCGTGGCTCGTTCGCAGCACCGAGTCGAGCACGGTGACCATGCGAAGTACTTCAGCGCGCTGCTCGGTGACGTCGCAGAGACCACCGCCCCGTACGGGATCCTCGACACCCACGGCGACGGATCCCAGGTCAGCGTGGCGACCGTCGCGCTCGACGCGGACGTGGCCACCGAGCTGCGCCGCGGCGCCAGCCGGCTCGGGGTCAGCCCGGCCACCGTCTTCCACGTCGCCTATGCCCGTCTGGTGGCGGTGCTGTCCGGTCGGGACGACGTCGTGTTCGGCACGATCCTGTTCGGCCGGCTGCACGGCGGCTCCGGCGCGCATCGCGCCCCCGGTCTGTTCCTCAACACCCTGCCCGTGCGCAGCGATCTTCGGGCGGCGACCGTGCGCGACGCGGTTCTGTCCACTCAGGAGCAACTGGGTGAGCTGATCACGCGGGAGTACACGCCGCTGTGGCTGGCACAGCAGGAGAGCGGACTGCCAGCACGAACACCCCTGTTCACCTCGCTGCTGAACTACCGCCACTCCAAGCAGGCCGGCGCGGGCCGCAGGGCCAGGGTGGTGTCCGAAGGCGTCGAGGTGCGCTGGTCCCGAGAACAGACCAACTACCCGCTCGTGGTGTCCGTCGACGACACCGGCACCGGATTCGGGCTCACCGCCCACGCCACCGCGCCGATCGACCCCGAGCTGATCGTCGGATGGCTGCGGACGGTCGTGGCGGGACTGGTCGCAGCGCTCGACGCCAGGCCGTCACTGCCGGTCCGGCGGATCGACCTGCTGGACGCACCGCACCGCGACCAGGTCCTGGCCAAGTGGAACGACACCTTCCACGACGTCGCCGAAATCGACATGGCCCAGCTGTTCCAGGCCCAGGTCCGGGCCGACCAGCAGGCCGTCGCCGTGACCTGGAACGGGCAGCACACCTCCTACGCCGAACTCAACGCGCGGGCCAACCAGCTCGCCCGCCGCCTCGTCGCGCTCGGCGTCCGGCCGGACACGGTCGTCGCCGTCCTGATGCAACGGTCGGCGGATCTGGTGGTGGCGCTGCTGGGCATCCTCAAGGCAGGCGGCACCTACCTGCCCATCGACCCCGCCTATCCCACCGAGCGGATCGAGTACGTGCTGCGCGACGCCGCACCGCTGCTCGTCGTCACCGACCGGGCGACCGAAGATCGGCTGCGCACCCCGTGCCTCGTGCTGGACGATCCGGCGGTCCGGGCTGAGCTGGCCGCAGCGGCGAGCACGGATCTGACCGACGACGATCGTCTCGCCCCGCTGCTGCCCGCGCATGCCGCGTACGTCATCTACACCTCGGGATCGACGGGGCGCCCCAAGGGAGTCGTGGTCGCGCACGGCAACGTCGCTCGTCTCTTCGGCGGGACGCGGGGGCGGTTGTTCACCGCGCGGGACGTCTCGACCTGGTCGCACTCGATCGCGTTCGACATCTCCGTCTGGGAGATCTGGGGAGCGTTGCTGCACGGCGGCCGGCTGGTCGTCGTGCCGGCCGAGGTGGCCCGCGAACCCGAGGAGTTCCGCAGGGTGCTGGTCGAGGAGCGCGTCACGATCATCAACCAGACGCCCTCGGCGTTCTCCGAGTTCATCCGGGTCGACGAGCGCGCGGACGGGGAGCTGTGCCTGCGGCGGGTGATGCTCGGCGGCGAGGCGCTGGACACCGCGCGGTTGCGAGGTTGGTACCACCGGCACCCGTCCGACGCGCCGGTCCTGGTCAACCTCTACGGCCCGACCGAGACCACGGTCAACGCGAGCTACACCTTCCTGGAAGGCCCGGCCGAACCCGGCAACGCGGCGAGCGTCATCGGGCCGCCTCGGTTGAACGCGCGGGCGTTCGTACTCGACACGGCCCTGCGGCCGGTTCCGGTGGGCGTGGCAGGCGAGTTGTACGTCGCGGGCAGCGGCGTGACCCGAGGTTACCTGCGCCGTCCCGCGCTCACCGCGCAGCGCTTCGTCGCCCACCCCTACGGTGCCCGTGGGGAAAGGCTGTACCGCACCGGGGACCTGGTCCGCTGGAACGAGCGGGGCGAGCTGGAGTACCTGGGCCGCACCGATGATCAGGTCAAGATCCGTGGCTTCCGCATCGAGCCGGGCGAGATCGAGGCGGCGCTGCTCGCGCGCGCGGCGGTGGACCGCGCCGCTGTCGTGGTACGCACCGAGGGGTCCGGCGACCCCCGGCTGGTGGCCTACGTGGTTCCCGCTGCCGACGCCGGCATCGATCCCGCCGAGCTTCGCACCTGTCTGGCGGCCGAGCTTCCCGAGCACCTGGTTCCGGCCGCGATCGTCGCGCTGGAACGGCTGCCGCTGACGGTCAACGGCAAGCTCGACCGCCGCGCGCTGCCCGAGGTCGAATACGCTCCCACGCTGCCCGGCAGGCTCCCGGTGGCCATGCGCGAGCAGCTCATCTGCACCGCCTTCGCCGAGATCCTCGGCGTGCCGGCGATCGGTCTGGACGACGACTTCTTCCAGCACGGCGGGCACTCGCTCAGTGCGGTGCGGCTGGTGGAGCGGCTGCGTTCGAGCGGCGTCGAGGTGAACATCCGCGCGCTGTTCACGGCGCCGACACCGGGCGCGCTGGCATCGGCGCTGCCCGGCGACCAGGTGATCGTGCCGCCTCGTCTCGTGCCAGCGGGCGCGGAGTCGATCACGCCGGAGATGCTGCCGCTGATCGATCTCACCCCGTCGCAGCTCGACAGCATCGTCGGCGGGATTCCCGGTGGCGCGGCCAACATCGTCGACATCTACCCGCTCGCTCCGTTGCAGGAAGGCATTTTCTTCCACCACCTGATCGCGGAGAACCCTGCTGGCAAGACGAACAACCCGTACGTGCAGCCGGCCGTGTTCGAATTCGAATCCCGAGACCGGCTCCAGGAGTTCCTCGGCGCGCTCCAAGCCGTGATCGACCGGCTCGACATCCTGCGCACCGCCATCTTCTGGCAGGACCTGCCCGAGCCCGTTCAGGTCGTCGTGCGCGAGGCCCGGTTGCCCGTGGACTTCTTCACACTGGCGGCCGAAGAGGGCGAGACCGAGGCGGAACTGGCGGCAAGGGTGATCGCGGCGTGCCCCGCGTCGATCGACATCGATGCGGCCCCACTGCTGCGGATGCACGTCGCGCCCGATGCTCCGCACGGTCGTCCCATCGCCCTGCTCCAGATGCACCATCTCGCGCTCGATCACGCCACGACCGAGGTCCTGTTCGACGAGATCCGCGCGGTGCTCGCCGGCCGGCAGGATTCGCTGTCCGCACCCGTGCCGTACCGGGAGTTCGTCGCGCAGGCACGTCTTGGCGTGTCCCAGGAGGAACACCGGCGCTTCTTCGCCGAGCGGCTCGGCGAGGTCACCGAGCCGACCGCGCCCTTCGGGATCGTCGATGTCTGGGGGGACGGCTCGAATGTGCGACAGGCCGGTTGCCGGATCACCGGGCCGGTGGCGACGCTGGTGCGTGCGCAGGCCCGTCTGCTGGGCACGAGCCCGGCCACGTTGTTCCATCTCGCCTGGGCGAGGGTGCTCGGCGCCCTGACGGCGCGCGAGGACGTGGTGTTCGGCACTGTCCTGTTCGGACGGATGCGATCCTCGGAACGGGCCCCTGGCCTGTTCATCAACACGCTGCCGGTCAGGCTCGCGTCCTCGGCCCTGTCCGTGCGCGAGGCCGTGACGGTCGTCCGCGAAGCACTGGCGGAGCTGCTGGTCCACGAGAACGCGTCGCTGAGCCTGGCCCAGCAGGTGAGCGGACTGCCTTCTGGCACACCGCTTTTCACGTCGCTGCTGAACTTCCGCCACAGCGTCCCCGGCCCCCGCAACAAGATCGACGGGGTCCGGCTGCTCTACGCCCACGAGCGGACGAACTACCCGTTCACGGTGTCCGTCGACGATTTCGGCACCGATTTCGGCATCACCGTGCAGGCCGTCGAGCCCATCGACCCCGCGAAGATGCACGGGTGGCTGAGCAGCGCCGTCGCCGAGCTGGCGACCTTGCTGGCCACCCGCCCCGACGCCGGACTTCGCGACGTCGCGGTGCTGACCGAACAGGAACGCGCCCAACTGGCCGCGTGGAACGACACCGCGCACCAGGTGGACGTGTCGACCCTGGTGGACCTGCTGGAGCGGGGCGAGGGTGGCACGGCACTGGTCGCGGGCGAGGAACTGGTCGACTACCAGGAGCTGCACAGCAGGACGAACCGGCTGGCGCGACTGCTCGCCGGCCGAGGGGCGGGGCCCGGCGCCGTGGTGGGCATCGCCCTCGAACGCGGCATCGACCTGGTGGTCGCGGTAGTGGCGACCCTGAAGGCGGGGGCCGCCTACCTGCCGCTCGATCCGGCACTGCCCGCCGAGCGCATCCGGTTCATGCTGGCGGACGCGGCGCCGTCGCTGGTCGTGACCGACAGCGTGACCAGTGCCGCGCTGCCGCCGACGCGCCCGGCGCTGGTACTGGACTCACCCGAAGTGCGGGGGCTGCTCGCGGACCTGGACGGGTCGCTGTTGACCGATGCCGACCGCACGTCGGTGCTGCGGCCCGCGCATCCCGCCTACGTGATCTACACCTCGGGCTCGACCGGACGTCCCAAGGGCGTCGTGGTCGCACATGCTGGCGTGGTCAACCGGTTGCGGTGGATGCGGCAGGAGTTCGGGCTGACCCGCGCCGACCGGGTCGTGCACAAGACCCCCTTCGGCTTCGACGTGTCGGTGTGGGAACTGCTCTGGCCACTGACCGAAGGCGCCACGATGGTGTTGGCCGCGCCGGAGGGCCACAAGGACCCCCGGTACCTGGCGGAGCTGATGCGGACGCAACAGGTCACGGTGGCGCACTTCGTGCCGTCGATGCTCAAGGCATTCCTCGACGAGCCGGACGTGGCGGACTGCGTCAGCCTGCGCGCGCTGATCTGTAGTGGCGAGGCGCTGCCGCCGGATCTCGCCGCCCGCGTGCCCGACCTGCTGGACGCTGATCTGGCGAACCTCTACGGGCCGACCGAGGCGTCCATCGACGTCACCGCGCACCGGTACGTGCCCGAGGAGACGCCGGTGCCCATCGGGCGGCCGGTCTGGAACACCCGCGCCCACGTCCTCGACGCCGGAATGCGGCCGGTACCACCGGGTGTGACCGGCGAGCTGTACCTGGCGGGGGTGCAACTCGCGCAGTGCTACCTCGGCCGCGCGGCCCTCACCGCCAAACGGTTCGTCGCGAATCCGTTCGACGGCCGGGGCGAGCGCCTCTACCGCACCGGTGACCTGGCCCGGTGGAACCACGCGGGCGAACTCGACTACATCGGCCGCGCCGACAACCAGGTCAAGATCCGGGGCAACCGCGTCGAACCCGGCGAGATCGAATCCGCGATCCTCGCCACCGGACTGGCCGGCCAGGTGGTCGCCCTGGTCCGCGCGGATCAGCAGGCGGGCGAACGCCTTGTCGCCTACCTGGTGCCCGCGCGGGACACCGCGGTCGATGTCGCCGCACTGCGCGCCGAACTCGGCCGTTCCCTGCCCGACTACATGGTCCCCACCGCGTTCGTCGTCCTTGACGAACTGCCGGTCACCGCGAACGGCAAGCTCGACCGGGCCGCTCTGCCGGCGCCCGAGTACTCCGCAGGCGCCGTCCAGAGCCGACCGGCCACCGCGCCGGAGGAGATCCTGGGCAATCTCTTCGCCGAGGTCCTCGGCCTTGCCGAGGTCGGCCCCGACGACGATTTCTTCGCCATGGGCGGGCATTCGCTGTCGGCGACGCGGCTGGTCAGCCGGATCCGTTCCGTGCTGTCCACCGAACTGGCGCTGCGTACCCTGTTCGACGCTCCCAGCCCGGCCGCGCTGGCGAAGCGGCTCAGCACGGCCCCGTCCTCGTGGCCACGGCTCGTCGCGGCAGACCACACCGGGCCGGTGCCACTGTCGTTCGCCCAGCAACGACTGTGGTTCCTCGCCGAGCTGCAACCCGAGGTACCCGGCTCGGTGATCTCCTTCGCCCTGCGCCTACGGGGGCGACCCGACATTCCGGCGCTGGGCCTGGCGTTCGCCGACCTCATCGGACGGCATGCTGTGCTGCGCACGATCTATCCGGCCAAACAAGGGCGGCCCTACCAGCAGGTTCTGCCAACCGACTCCGTCGATGCCCGGCTGCCGGTCGTCGAGGTCGAGGAAGCCGACCTCGCGGCGGCCATCGCCGAATTCACCCGCCAACCGTTCCGGCTGCGTGCCGAGCCGCCACTGCGCACCCGGCTGTTCGCGCTGAGTCCCACCGAGCACGTCCTTGCGGTGGCCCTGCACCACATCGCCGGAGACGGCTGGTCGCTGCGTCCCTTCGCCCGCGACCTCGCGGAGGCCTACGCGGCACGGACCGAGGGGCGAGCACCGGCCTGGGCGCCGCTTCCCATGCAGTACACCGACTACAGCACCTGGCAACGGGAACTCCTCGACAGCGTCGGCGCGAGTCAGCTCGCCTACTGGCGGGACGCGCTTTCCGGTCTCCCGGAGGAACTCGATCTACCCACCGACCGGGCCCGCCCCGCCGTCGCAAGCCACCGCGCGGGCGCCGTCGAACTGCGCATCCCGGCCGCACTGCATGCCCGGCTGGCCACGCTGGCCCGCACGCGGGGCGTCACCCTGTTCATGGTGTTGAACGCCGCGCTGGCCACGGTGCTGCACCGGCACGGGGCGGGCGAGGACATCCCGATCGGCGTCCCGATCGCGGGACGCACCGACGAGCACCTCGACGACCTCGTCGGTGTCTTCGTCAACACCCTCGTACTGCGCACCGATCTCGCCGGTGAGCCCACTTTCGCCGACCTGCTCGATCGCGTCCGCACCGCGGCGCTCGCCGCCTACGCACACCAGCACCTGCCGTTCGAGCAACTCGTCGACGAACTGGCCCCGACCCGCTCGCTCGCCCGCAACCCGCTGTTCCAGGTACTGCTGGCCGTGCACAACACCGACCGGGCGGAGCAGTCCCTCACCGGGCTCGACGTGTCCCCTGAACCGATTGCGCGGACGCTGACACTGTTCGATCTCACCGTCGAGCTGATCGAGCAGTTCGGCGAAAACCGGCAGCCCAGCGGGATCACCGGTGTACTCACCTACGCCACCGACCTGTTCGACCAGGCCACCGCCGAGGCGCTCGCCGAACGGTTCCTGCGCGTCCTGGACATCGTCTGCGCCGATCCGCAACAGCGC
The DNA here is from genome assembly GCA_036268955.1 of Pseudonocardiaceae bacterium. Classification (GTDB taxonomy): domain Bacteria; phylum Actinomycetota; class Actinomycetes; order Mycobacteriales; family Pseudonocardiaceae; genus CAJCJE01. The sequence continues at coordinate 107,090 of DATATE010000124.1, read as the reverse complement.
GTGCGGGAGATCGACATCCTGGGCGAGGCCACCCGCCGCCAACTCCTGGAAGTGTGGAACGACAACGGGGACGAGTCGGAGGCCACGACCGTGGCCAACCGGTTCGAGGCCCGCGCAGTGCAGCGACCGGCCGCCGTCGCCGTGGTGTGCGGCGAGGACCGCCTGACCTACGGGGAGCTGAACGCGCGGGCCAACCAGTTGGCGCGGCAGCTGGTGGCGCGCAACGCGGCCGGACCCGAGACCATCGTGGCGATCGCGCTACCGCGTTCGCTCGACCTCGTGATCACCGTGCTGGCCGTGGCGAAGACCGGAGCCGCCTACCTGCCGATCGATCCGACCTACCCGGCCCAGCGGATCGACCACATGCTCGCGGACGCGCGTCCGGTGGTGACGGTGACCGACTCGTCCGTCGCCGCCCTGTTGCCCTCGGGCCTGTCGCGGCTGGTCCTCGACGGCACCGCCGAACGACGAGAGGTGGCTCGGCACGACACCGCGAACCTCACCGACGCCGACCGCGGCCGGCCCTCGCTTCCCGCGCACCCCGGCTACGTGATCTACACCTCCGGTTCGACCGGCCGACCCAAGGGCGTCGCAATCCCGCAGGGGAACGTGCCACGGCTGTTTGCATCCCTGCCCGACTGGTTCACGCCACGAGCCGAGGACGTGTGGACCTGGTTCCACTCGGCCGGATTCGACTTCTCGGTCTGGGAGATGTGGGGCGCGTTCCTTTCCGGTGCGACGCTCGTCGTGGTGCCCTTCGACATCTCCCGGTCGCCGACGGATTTCCTCGATCTCCTCCTTCGGGAACGGGTGACGGTGCTCAGCCAGACACCGTCGGCGTTCGTGCAGCTGATCCGCGCGCAGGCCAGGTTGTCGGACCCGGCCGGACTTTCGGAGCTGCGGCTGTTGGTGCTTGGCGGCGAAGCGCTCGATCCGGGCCAGGTGCGCGACTGGTTCCTGAGTCAAACGCGGCCACCAGCCGTGGTCAACCTCTACGGTCCGACGGAGGGCACCGTCGCCGGCACCGGCTACCCCGTCACCGGCCGGGACCTGACCGGACCGGGTTCGGGTACCGCCGTGCCCATTGGCCGACCACTGCGGAACTTCCGGGCCTACGTCCTCGACGCCGCGCTCGCCCCGGTGCCGCCCGGCGTCCCCGGTGAGCTGTACCTGGCAGGCGGGCAGCTCGGGCGCGGCTATCTCGGCCAGCCAGCCCTTACCGCGCAGAGCTTTGTCGCGGATCCGTTCGGCGCGGCCGGTGGGCGGCTCTACCGCACCGGTGACCTCGCCCGCTGGCGTGCGGACGGCAACCTCGAATACCTCGGCCGGGCCGACGACCAGGTGAAGATCCGTGGCTTCCGCGTTGAGCTCGGCGAGATCGAGGCCGCCGCCGTGTCCCACCACGCGGTGGCGCAGGTGGTCGTGGTGGTCCGCGAGGACCGGCCGGGCGACCAGCGGCTGACCGCGTACCTGGTGCCTGCCGAAACCGATCTGGACGTGGCGGTGTTGCGGGAGCACCTGGCGGCTTCGCTGCCGGACTACATGGTCCCGTCCGCGATGGTGGTGCTCGACACGCTGCCGCTCACCGCGGGCGGGAAACTCGACCGCCGTGCCCTGCCGGCGCCGGAAACCACGGCGCACCCGGTCGGCCGCGAGCCACGGACCCCGGAGGAAACGCTGCTGTGCGTGGCCTTCGCCGAAGTACTCGGCCTTCAGGCGGTCGGTCCCGAGGACAACTTCTTCCATCTGGGCGGCCATTCCCTGATCGCCGTCGAACTGATCGACCGCCTCGCCGCGCAGGGCATGTCCCTGAGCGTGCGCAGCCTGTTCACCTCCCCGACCCCGGCCGCACTGGCGACCGAGCTGCACCGCCCGGTGGAGGCGGTGGCCGTTACCGGTCCGGCGGGGAGCGGATTGACCGATGAGCAGCGGGACCGCGTCATCGCGGCCGTCCCCGGTGGCGCCGACAACGCCGCCGACATCCATCCGCTTTCACCGCTACAGCAGGGCATCATGTTCCACCACGCGCTTGCCACCGAGCAGGACGCGGGGACGGACGTCTACGTGCTGCCGTTCGTGTTCGAGTGCGATTCACGGCCGCGGCTGGAGGAATTCCTCGACGCGTTGCAGGCTGTGGTGGACCGGCACGAGGTGCTGCGCACCGCGTTCGTCTGGCGGGACCTGCCGGCGCCGGTGCAGGTCGTGCTGCGGCAGGCACCGATCCATCGGCACGCCGTCCGGCTTCGCGGCGGAGCCGACGGCGAACTGGCCGAGCTGCTGGCCTCCGGTGTCCCGGCGATGGATCTCACCGAGGGGCCGCTGATCCACGCCTCCGTCGCCGAGAGCGGCCGGGGCGGGCGCTGGCTGCTTCTGTTGCAGATGCACCACCTGATCCAGGACCACACCGCGATCGAGGTGCTGCTCGGCGAGATCCGGATGATCCTGGCCGGCCGGGCGGCAGACCTGCCAACGCCGCCGGCCTTCGGTGACTTCCTCACGCGCCTGGCCGCGGGCCCGTCCGAAGACGATCATCTCCGGTTCTTCCGGACCCTGCTCGGCGACGTGACCGAACCCAGCGCTCCGCTGGACGTGCTCGACGTGCACGGCGACGGCACCACCGTCGCGGAAACCAGGCAACCGGTGGACGGCGACCTGGCGGCCCGGCTTCGGGCGCAGGCGCGGCGCCTCGGAGTCAGCCCGGCCGCGCTGGTGCACCTCGCGTTCGCGCGGCTGGTGGGCACCTTGTCCGGCACCGACGACGTGGTGTTCGGCACCGTGCTGCTCGGCCGGCTGAACAGCGGTGCCGACAGCGGCCCGATGCCGGGGCTGTTGCTGAACACGCTGCCGTGCCGGATCGACGCCGGGCTCACCAGCGTGACCGGGTCGGTCCACGCCGTGCACGCCCAGTTGGCCGGCCTGCTCGCGCACGAACGGGCCCCGCTGCACCTGGCCCAGCGCGCCAGCGGGATCCCCGCCGATCTGCCGCTTTTCACCGCCCTGCTCAACTACCGGCACAGCGCCGCGGCGGTCAAGCCCGAGGACGGCGGCCTTGCCGGCATCAGGCTGGTGCACACCCACGATCGCACCAACTACCCGCTGGTCGTATCGGTCGACGACACCGGCACCGGCTTCGTCACGACGGTGCAGGTGGTCTCGCCGCTCGACGCGGTCCCGGTGGGCCGGATGCTGCTCGGCGCGCTGGACGGCCTGCTCACCGCGCTGGCGGCAGACCCCGAAGTCCCGCTGAACACGATTGGCGCCCTGCACCACACCGACCGGACGCGCGTGCTCGCCGCGTCCACCGGTTCCGGCGCGGTGCCGGTGCCGCCTCGGCTCACGCTGCCCGCCATGATCGAGAGGCAGGCCGCGACCCGGCCCGAGGCGGTCGCGGTGGTGGCCGGCGAGCACCGGATGACCTACCGCGAACTGAACACTCGGGCCAACCGGCTCGCCCGGCACCTGGTGTCCCTCGGCGCCGGCCCGGAATCGCTGGTCGCGGTGCGCATGGCGCGTTCAACGGAACTCGTCGTCGCGTTGCTCGCGGTGCTGAAGACCGGTGCGGCCTACCTCCCGGTCGATCCGGCTGCCCCGGCCGAGCGGACGCGCTACCTGCTCCAGAACGCCTCGCCGGTCTGCGAGGTCACCGAGGAGTTCATCGCCGGCATACCGCACGGAACGGACGGCAGTGATCTTGCCGACGCCGACCGGCGCGTGCCCCTGATGCCGGACCACCCCGCCTACGTGATCTACACCTCGGGTTCGACGGGGCGGCCCAAGGGCGTTGTCGTGTCCCATGCCAACGTCGCGCACTTGTTCGCCGCGACCCGCGAGGTGATCGACTTCGGGCCCGACGACGTGTGGACCTGGTTCCACTCCTACGCCTTCGACTTCTCCGTATGGGAGATCTGGGCCCCGCTGGTTTCCGGCGGTCGCGTGGTCGTGGTGCCGGTGGACGTCGCCCGCTCGCCAGGTGAGTTCCTCCAGTTGCTGGAGCGCGAGCGAGTCACGGTGCTCAACCAGACGCCATCGGCGTTCTCCGCACTCGCCGACGCCGACCGGGACGCACCCCGCGACCTGGCCCTGCGAGTGCTGGTGTTCGGAGGCGAAGCCCTCGACCCGGCCGCGCTGACCGGTTGGCGTGCGCGCCACCCGCGACTCCCGGTGCTGGTGAACATGTACGGGATCACCGAGACCACGGTGCACGTCACCCAGGTCACCGTCGACGATGCCGACCGGCCGGGGGTCAGCCGGATCGGGCGCGGGCTGCCCGGCATGGCCACCTACGTCCTCGACCGCAGGCTCCAGCCGGTGCCTCCGGGAGTTCCCGGTGAGCTGTACGTGGCGGGCGCCCAACTCGCGCGCGGGTACCTGAACCGGCCCGCGCTCACCGCCGAACGGTTCGTCGCCGACCCGTTCGGCACCGGGCGGCGGCTCTACCGCACCGGTGACCGCGCGCGGTGGAACACCCAGGGAGACCTGGAGTTCCTCGGTCGGGCCGACGAACAGGTCAAGATCCGCGGCTACCGGATCGAACCCGGCGAGATCCGGGCGGCGCTGGCCGGCCATCCCTCGGTCGCGGATGTCGCGGTGGTGGCGCACGAGTACCGACCGGGCGACCTCGAACTCGTCGCCTACGTCGTACCCGCTCACCAGACCGGCGACGAGGCCGGCGCGGACGCGGCCGAATCCGCTGCTAGCTCCCAGGATCTGCTCCACCATCTCGAAAACCTGTTGCCCGCCTATATGATCCCGGCCACCGTCGTCCTGCTCGACCGGTTGCCGCTGACCACGAACGGGAAGCTGGACCGCCGTGCGCTGCCCGATCCCGAACGCACCGCAACGGCACGGGAACTCCCCACCGGCGCACGGGAAGACCTGCTCGCCGCCGTGTTCGCCGAAGTCCTCGGGCTCACCAGGGTCGGCGTCGACGAGAACTTCTTCGACCTCGGCGGCCACTCGCTCCTGGCCATGCGCCTCGTCAACAGGGTGCGCTCGGTGCTGGGCGCCGAACTGTCGCTGCGCGCCCTGTTCACCGCACCGACCGTGGCCGGGCTCGCCCGGCTGCTGGACGACACAACCGAGTCCCGGCCTAGGGTCGGCACGCGGCCTCGGCCGGACCGCCTTCCGCTCTCCTACGCCCAGCGCAGGTTGTGGCTCCTGCACCAGATAGCGCAGGCAAGCCCGATCTATCACATTCCGTTCGCGCTGCGGATGCGCGGCTCGCTCGACCAGCGGGCCCTGAGCGCGGCAATCACCGACCTGGTGCAACGGCACGAAGTGCTGCGAACGGTGTACCCCGTCGCGGACGGCGAGCCTTACCAGCACGTACTCCTCCCGGCTTCGGCCGACAGCCACGTCCCGCTGGTCGAGGTCGTGGAATCCGCCCTCGCCACCACCATCCGCGAGCTGGCCACCGAGCCGTTCGACCTGGCCACCGACCTGCCACTGCGCGCCACGCTGCTGGCAACGGAACCCGGCGAGCACGTCCTCGTCCTTGTGCTGCACCACATCGCCGCGGACGGTTGGTCGCTGGCTCCGCTGACACGGGATCTTTCCCTCGCCTACGCCGCCCGCCGGGGCGGCTCCGCGCCGGTGTGGGAACCGTTGCCGGTCCAGTACGCCGACTACGCGCTCTGGCAGCGGGAGCTGTTGGAGACGACCGGGCTCGGCGAGGCGCGGCTTGCCTACTGGCGGGAGTCGCTGGCCGAAGTGCCCGAGGAACTCGCCCTGCCGACGGACCGGCCACGGGCGACCGTCGCGACGAATACCGGTGGCAGGCTCAGGGTCGGCATCGACGCCGAGGCGCATGAGCGGATTCTGCGGTTGGCTCAGGCGGAGGGCGTCACCGTCCACATGGTTCTACAGGCCGCGCTCGCCATTGTGCTGCGCCTGTTCGGCGCGGGCGACGACATCCCGATCGGCACGCCGACGGCCGGACGCCTTGACGACGCGCTCGACGAACTCGTCGGGTTCTTCATCAACACCTTGGTGCTGCGCACGGACACCTCGGGCGATCCGACCGTCGCGGAGCTGCTGTCCCGAGTACGTGAGACAGCGCTCGACGCGCACACCAATCAGGACATCCCGTTCGACCATCTCGTCGAGGAACTCGCCCCGGCCCGCTCCCTGGCGCGGCACCCGGTCTTTCAGGTGATGCTCGGCCTGCACAACCTCGCACCCTCGGCGCTGGAGTTGCCGGGCCTTGACATCGACGCGCTCCCGGTCGGTGCCGAGCCCGCGAAGTTCGACCTCGACCTCGAACTGGGCGAGCGGTTCGACGACCGAGGGAAGCCGGCCGGCATCCAGGGGAGCATGGTCTACGCCGCCGACCTCTTCGACGAGGAAACGATCCGCCTGCTGGTGGCGCGGTTCAGCGGGGTTCTCGACGCCATGGCGGCGGAGCCTGGGCAGCGACTGTCCGAACTGGACATTCTCAGTCCCGTCGAGCTGGACCGGCTTCTCTCGGACAGTGCCGGCCCGGCCAGGACGTTCCCGGACACCTCGGTGCCCGCCCTCGTGGCAGCCCAGGCCGCCCGTACCCCCGACGCGACAGCGGTCGTCGCGGGCGCGGTTCGCCTCTCCTATGCCGAACTGGACGCCCGCGCGAACCGCCTCGCCCGTGAACTGGCCGACCGAGCCGCCGGCCCCGAGGCGGTGGTCGCCGTCGCGCTGGATCGTTCGGAGCGACTCGTCGTCGCGCTGCTGGCAGTGCTCAAGACCGGTGCGGCCTACCTGCCCATCGACCCTGGCTATCCGGCCGACCGCATCCGCACCATGCTCGACGACGCCCGGCCGGCCTGCCTGGTGACCAGTGCCGCCTACGCTTCGGACGCGCTCGTCCCCGCCGATATCCCGATCGTGCTCGACAACGCCGAAGCGTCCGATCCGTTGGCCACCAAGGATTTCCAGAGCAACGTGCGGCCGGAGCATCCCGCCTACGTCATCTACACCTCCGGCTCGACGGGACGGCCCAAGGGCGTCACCGTCACGCATGGCGGCCTGGTGAACCAGATCCGTTGGCTGGCCGAGGAAACCGCGCTCGGCAACGAGGACGTCGTGCTGGCCCGCACCTCGGTCAGCTTCGACGCGGCCGGCTGCGAGCTGTGGCTCCCGCTGGTGCGCGGCGCCACGATCGCGATGGCGGACGCGGACCAGGCACGGGACCCACAGCGGCTCCTCGACGAGTGCATCGACGCCCAGGGTGTCACGGTCACCGTCCTGGTGCCCTCGATCCTCGACGCCCTGCCCCTGACAAAGCGCCCGCGCGCGCTGCGCCTTGTGCTGTGCGGCGGCGAGGCACTGCCGGTGACCTCGGCTTCGCGGGTGACCGAGTCCTGGGGCGTACCCGTGATCAACATCTACGGGCCGACCGAAACCACCGTCCAGGTCACGAGCCACCGGTGGGAGCAGCGGCGCAACGCCGGGGGAAACACGGTGCCGATCGGCGCTCCGGTGTGGAACACCGGTGTCCACGTACTCGACGCGGGACTGCGGCCGGTGCCGCACGGGGGCGTCGGGGAGCTGTATGTCTCGGGTGCGCAGCTGGCGCGGGGATATCTGTGCGCGGCCTTCTCGGAAGTGCTCGGCCTGTCCCACATCGGCCGGCACGACAACTTCTTCGAACACGGCGGCCATTCCCTGCTCGGCACCCGGCTGGTCAGCAGGGTCCGCTCGACACTGGGCATCGAACTCCAGCTACGCACCCTGTTCGAAGCGCCGACGCCGGCCGAACTCGCCGGCCGCCTCGACGCCGCCGGGTCGAGGCAGCCCGCGATCACGGCCGGCGCGCGACCGGACCCGCTTCCGCTGTCGTTCGCACAGCAGCGGTTGTGGTTCCTCGCCCAACTGGAACCGGATTCGCTGGCCTACACCATTCCGTTGGCCCTTCGGCTGTCCGGCGCGCTCGACCCTGCGGCGTTGCGCGCGGCCTTCACCGACGTCCTGAACCGGCACGAGGTGCTGCGCACCGTCTATCCCACGCAGGACGGGCAGGCCAGCCAGCGGGTGCTCGACCCGGTCTCAGCGGGCTTCGGCCTGCCGGTCGCCGAGGTGCCGGCAGGGTCGCGGGTGTCCGAGCTGCTCGCGGCCACCGCGAGCCGCCCGTTCGACCTGGCCACCGATCTTCCCCTGCGGGCCCGGCTGTTCGTGACCGGTCCTGACGAGCACGTGCTGGTCGTCCTCGCGCACCACATCACCGCGGACGGCTGGTCACTGGGCCCGTTGGCACGGGACCTCTCCGCCGCCTACGCGGCCCGCCGCAACGGTTCCGCGCCGGTGTGGGAACCGCTGCCGGTCCAGTACGCCGACTACGCCCTCTGGCAGCGGCGCAACCTCGACCCGGACCGTGACCTCGCCTACTGGCGCGAGGCGTTGGCGGAGCTTCCCACCGAACTGAACCTGCCCGTCGACCGGCCCCGGCGACCGGTGGCCACCGGGCAGGGCGCGACGGTCGAGGTCCGCCTGCCGGCGGCCTTGCACGCCGATCTGCTGGCCCTTGCGAACGAGCACAAGGTGACGCTGTTCATGGTCCTACAGGCCGCGCTGGCGGCGACGTTGTGCCGATCCGGTGCGGGCGAGGACATTCCGCTCGGCTTCCCGGTGGCGGGCCGCACCGACGAGGCGCTCGACGAGTTGGTCGGCATGTTCGTCAACACGCTGGTGCTGCGCACCGATCTCACCGGCGACCCCACGTTCGCCGAACTGCTCGCACGGGTTCGCCAGACCGCGCTTGGTGCGTTCGACCACCAGGATGTGCCCTTCGAACTGCTGGTGGACGAGCTGGCCCCGGAACGCTCGCTGTCCCGTCACCCCCTGTTCCAGGTGATGCTCGGCCTGGACAACACGGCGTCGGCCCTCCTCGAACTGTCCGGGCTGACCGTGTCCGCCCTGCCCACCGGGCCGGTGCCGGCGAAGTTCGACCTCGACATCCAGTTCGCCGAGCTGAGCGACCGAGGTGGGCTGCGGGCCGTCGCCACCTATGCCGTCGACCTCTTCGACGCCGAGACGGTGGAGCAGCTGATGGCAGGCCTGACACGGGTGCTGCGCGCCGTCTGTGCCGATCCCGGAGCGCGGGTGCGGGACGTTGACCTGCTCGGTCCCGATCAGCGTCGGCAGGTGCTCAAGGAGTGGAACGGCCCCGACCGCCCGGTGCCCGAAACCAGCGTGGACCAGCTGTTCGAGGCCCAGGTGGCCAGGACTCCGGACGCCGTCGCGGTGCGGTACGCGGGAACCGAGCTGAGCTACCGCGAGCTGAACCGTGCCGCCAACCGGCTGGTCCGGCTCCTGCTCCGGCACGGCGCCGGCCCCGAGTCACTGGTCGCCGTCGTGCTCGACCGCTCCCCGGTCCTGATCGCCGCGCTGATCGCCGTGCTCAAGACCGGAGCCGCGTATCTGCCGATCGACCCGGACCAGCCGACCGCGCGCGTGCTCACCGACGCGCGAGCCGACCTCGTGCTGACCGACCAGGCCGGCGTGGATCGCGTAGAACAGGCAAGCGTTGTCGTCCTCGACGATCCGCAAACCCGCGTAGAACTCGACCGGATGGCCGCAACGGACCTGCCGGCAGCCCGGCGACACCTGGACCACCCGGCCTACGTCAGCTACACCTCGGGGTCGACCGGACGGCCCAAGGGCGTGGTCGTCACCCACCGCGCGCTGGCGAACTACCTTCATCGCGCGCGGGTGAGCTATCCCGAGCTGGCGCAATCCGTTGTGCTGCACACCTCGCACGCGTTCGACCTCGGCAACACCAGTCTCTACGGAGCGCTCGTCCGCGGCGGCACGGTCGGCATCGTCCGCTGGGAGGACCCAGCCACGCACACCGACGCCCCGGCCTTCCTCAAGGCCACCCCCAGCCACCTGGCCTACCTCGACGGGCTCGGCGTCGACTACGCCCCAGGCGGCGTACTTATGCTCGGCGGCGAAGCCCTCCCACCCGACGAGCTGGCTCGCTGGCGCGCGGAGCACCCGGCCGTCACCGTCGTCAATCACCACGGCCCCACCGAGACCACGATCGGCGTGACCGACCATCGCCTGGCACCCGGCGAGCGGGCGCCGAGGGGCCGGGTGCCCATCGGGCGGCCGATGTGGAACACCCAGGTCTACGTCCTCGACAGGCACCTGCGTCCGGTTCCGCCCGGTGTCGGCGGCGAACTGTATGTCGGCGGCGTGCAACTCGCCCGTGGCTACCACCGGCAGGCGCGCCTCACCGCAGAGCGGTTCGTCGCCAATCCTTTCGGGCGCCCCGGCCAACGGCTGTACCGCACGGGCGACCTGGCCCGCTGGAACCGCCACGGCCTGCTCGAACACCTGGGACGCGCCGACCAGCAGGTCAAGATCCGTGGCTTCCGGGTGGAGCCCGCCGAGATCGCCGCTGTCGTCGCGGCGCACCACGCGGTGGCCAAGGCGGCGGTGGTCGCGCGGGAAACCATCTCGGGCGCGACGAATCTCATCGCCTACGTCGTTGCCGCGGATGGCCGCGAGATCGACGGCATCGCTCTCGGCGACGATCTCGCGAAGGAGTTGCCGAGCCACATGGTCCCGGTGGCGATCGTCACCGTCGAGGCCCTTCCGTTGACCGCCAACGGGAAACTGGATCACGCCGCCCTGCCCGCACCGCAACGCCATAACAGCGGTTCGGGTGAATCGGCGGGAGGCCACGAGGAAATCGTGCGGGCGGCCTTCGCCGAGGTGCTGGACAATCCCGGATTCGGCCTGCACGACGACTTCTTCCGGCACGGCGGGCATTCGCTGCTCGCGGTCCGGCTCGTCGCTCGCCTGCGTGCTCGGGGAATCGTGATCGACGTGCGGACCCTGTTCACCGCGCCGACGCCGGCCGCGCTCGCTCGCACCACCGGACGAGACGAGTTCGTCGCGCCGCCGAATCTCATCCCCGCCACCGCGCGGGCGATCACGCCGGACATGCTGCCGCTGGTCACCCTGACCACCGAGCAGGTCGAGATGATCGTGGACCGCACGCCCGGTGGCGCGTCGAACATCGCCGACGTCTACCCCCTGGCGCCGTTGCAGGAAGGCATTCTGTTCCACCACCTGCTCGGTGGCGAGGGCAGCCACGATCCCTATGTCCAGCCGACCGTGCTCCGGTTCGGCGGACGCGCGCACCTCGACGAGTTCCTCGCCGCGCTCCAGGCGGTGGTCGACCGCCACGACATTCTGCGCACCGCCATCGTCTGGCGTGACCTTCCCCAGCCGGTCCAGGTCGTCCTCCGCAGCGCGTGGATCTCCGTGCGCGAGGTCGATGAACTCCCGGTGACGCGGGAGGCCGTGACCGAGCTGCTCGCCGAGCAGACCCCGCCGATCAAGGTCGACCGGGCCCCGCTCATGCACGTGGACATCGCTCCGGTGCCCGATGCCGAACACTGGCTGGCGCTGCTGTGGATCCACCACCTGGTTCTCGACCACGCGGCCCTGGAAACGTTCCTCGGCGAGATAAGGGCGATCCTGGCGGGCCGGAGTGCGAGCCTGCCCGCGCCACGGCCGTTCCGTGACTTCGTGGCGCGGACACGGGCCGGCCTGCCAGCAGCCGAGCACGTGCGGTTCTTCCGGGAGCTGCTCGGCGAGGTCAGCGAACCCACCGCGCCCTTCGATGTCCTGACCGTCCACGGCGACGGCCGAGCGGTGCAGGAGACCTTCCAGGAGGTCGCGCCCCACCTGGTGGAGCGCTTGCGGGACAGGGCACGCGCCCTCGGCGTGACCCCCGCGACAATCGTGCACGTCGCATGGGCGCGGGTGCTGTCCGGGCTGACCGGTCGCGGCGACGTCGTGTTCGGCACTGTCCTGTCCGGACAGATGGGCACCGCGAGCGATGCGACGGGTATCCACATCAACACCCTGCCCGCTCGCGTCAGCACCCACCGGGTCGGCGTCGCGGACGCGGTCAGGGCCACCCAGCGGCTGCTCGCCGACCTGCTCGTGCACGAGCACGCGCCGCTGAGCCTGGCCCAGCGGGCCAGCGCCGTCCCCGGCGGGACGCCCCTGTTCACCACCCTGCTCAACTATCGGCACGCGCGTAGGGCCGCGACCACGGAGGAGACCACGGCAGGCCCTCTCGGCGGGATCGAGGTGCTCTACGCGCACGAGCGCACCAACTACCCGATCACCGTCTCGGTCGACGACCTGGATCCTGGGCTTCGGCTGACCGTCAAGAGCGTGGCCGGCATCGATCCGTCGGCGGTGTGCGCCTGGCTGCACCAGGTGCTGCGCGGACTGGTCGAGGCCCTGGAGAGCGAGCCCGGTGCCGCGTTGTCACGGGTCGCCCTGCTCGGCGCCGGGGACCAGGCCGACCTGGTGCTGAGCCGGAACGGGACCACCCGCCGGCTGCCCGAATCGACGCTGCCGGAGATGTTCGCGGAGCAGGCGGCCGAGCATCCCGGTCGGATCGCGTTGGTCGACGGCGACGACACGGTCAGCTACCGGCAACTGCACGATCGCGTCCAGCGGCTCGCGGGGCTGCTGACCGAACACGGTGCCGGACCCGAGACAGTGGTGGCCCTCGCCCTGGACCGTTCCCCCGACCTGGTCGTCGCACTGCTCGCGGTACTCGAAGCCGGCTCCGCCTACCTGCCGGTCGAACCCGACCATCCGGCAGGGCGGATAGCGTCCATTGTGGAGGATGCACGGCCGGTACTCGTGCTCACCAGCGCCGCCTCCCGCCCGGTGCTGCCCGCCGGCCTCGCCGAGATCGTGCTCGACGACGAGGACGTCACGGCGCGACTGCGCGAGACGAACCACAACCGCACGGTCGCGCCGCACCCGGACCACCCGGCCTACGTCATCTACACCTCCGGCTCGACGGGGCGACCGAAGGGCGTTGTGGTGTCCCACCGCAGTGTGCTCAACCGGCTGGCCTGGATGCGTGCGGAATACCGTCTCGACCCCTCCGACCGGTTGCTGCACAAGGCGCCGATCGGCTTCGACTTCTCCGTCTGGGAGATCTTCGGGCCGCTCACGACCGGGGCAACGGTCGTGCTCGCGCGCCCCGGCGGCCACCGGGACCCGCACTACCTGGCCGGGTTGATCCAGCGGCACCAGGTCACGCTCGCGCACTTCGTGCCCTCGATGCTGCGGATGTTCGTGCGCGAACCGGCGGCGTCCGGCTGCGGCGGCCTTCGCGCCGTGTTCAGTGGCGGCGAGGCACTCACCGCAGGGCTTCGGGCCGAGTTCCGGGCCGTCCTCGACCGCCCGCTGCACAACCTGTACGGGCCCACCGAGGCGACCGTGGATGTCACGACCTCCCCGGACACCGGAATACCCTGTGACTCGTCCGTCCCCATCGGACGTCCGATGTGGAACATCCGCGCCTATGTCCTTGACGCGAGTCTCCAGCCCGTTCCGGACGGCGTGACCGGGGAGCTGTACCTGGCGGGCGTCCAGCTCGCTCGTGGCTATCTCGGCAGCACTCGGCTGACCGCCGAGCGGTTCGTCGCCGACCCCTTCGCAGGCCACGGGGAACGGATGTACCGCTCCGGCGACGTGGTTCGCTGGAATGCCGACGGGGAACTGGAGTTCGTCGGCCGCGGCGACGACCAGGTGAAAGTGCGGGGCGTGCGCGTCGAACCCGGCGAGGTCGAGGCGGCGCTGGCCGCACACGGGTCGGTGGACCACGCCACGGTCGTCTTCCACGACGACGAGACGGGTGGCCGTCTTGTCGGCTACGTCGTGCCGGTGGCCGGGGCCGCTCCGGTCGACCCAGGGGAACTCCAAGCACATCTCGCGGCGACGCTGCCCCGCTATCTGGTGCCCTCCTCGATCATTCCGCTCGAAGAACTACCCACGACGGCCAGCGGCAAGCTCGACCGCCGGGCGCTGCCCGCACCGGACCACCCGCCGGTCACGGACTCCGCACGCTCGCCACGGAGCCAGCGAGAAGCGATCCTCTGCGCGCTGTTCGCCGAGGTCCTCGGGTTGCCGGCGGTCGGGGTGGATGACGACTTCTTCGCCCTCGGCGGGCATTCGCTGCTCGCCGTCCGGCTGGTCGGCGGGATTCGTTCCGCCCTCGGCGTCGACGTGCCCGTGCTCGCCCTGTTCGAAGCGCCCAGCGTGGCAGCGCTGGCTGCCCGACTGGACGGCGGCACCGAGGCCGGGACGCGGCAGGCGTTGAGCATGCTTCTCCCGCTCCGCGTGCGGGGCGGCGGCACACCGTTGTTCGCCGTCCACCCTTCCCTCGGGTTGAGCTGGTGTTATGCCCCGCTCGCCGGTCATATGGGCGAGGAGTGGGCGCTCTACGGGCTTCAGGCGCGTGGACTCGACGGAACCGGAGAACTTCCCGGCACGCTCGCGGACATGGCGGCCGACTACCTCAGGCAGATCCGCGCCGTGCAGCCGACGGGTCCGTACCGGCTACTCGGGTGGTCCTTGGGCGGCGTGGTCGCGCACGAGATGGCGGCCCAGTTGCAGGAATCGGGGGACGAGGTCGCCGCGCTGGTCATGCTGGACGCCTACCCCGCCGCTCCGGGGGAGCGACGCCCCGACTCGTCCGCGCGGCCCGAGGAGCCGGTCCTGGCCTTCGACGGCCTGCTGTCCGCCGACGAAGCGGAGGCCGCCGCGCGGGTGCGGCTGAACAACAGCAAGCTCCACGCGGCTCACCGTCCTCGGCGCGTCCTCGGCGATCTGATGTTCCTGGCGGCGACGGACGCGAACACCGGCCCCGCACGAGTTCCCTCCGTATGGCGGACATACGTCACGGGCACGATCCAGGTCGCGGAACTGCCCTGCGGGCACTTCGACATGGCCCGTCCCGACATGCTGGCCGAGGCGTGGTCGGTGGTGTCGGGATGGATGGGTGCGGACGGCCACGGCGACTGAACGAATCCGAAACCTCGGGTTTCACTCGTAGGGATCTTGCAAAGGATCTCGTCAAGGATGGAGAAAGAAATTGCGAGTCGTGTTCATGGGTTTCCAGACGTGGGGACATCGGGTACTGGAGGCACTGCTGCGGTCCGGCCACGACATCCCGCTGGTCATCACGCATCCGGAGAGCACTCACGATTACGAGATCATCTGGAACGACTCCGTGGCGGAACTCGCCCGAGAGCACGGCATCCCGGTGATCGAGCGCGCCTACGCCAACGACGACGAGGTGCTGGAGCAGGTGCGCCACCTCGCGCCGGACATCCTCGTATCGTCGGACTGGCGGAGCTGGGTCTCCCCGGCGCTCTATCGGCTCGCCCGGTACGGTGCCATCAACATCCATGACGCGCTACTGCCGAGCTACGGCGGATTCGCGCCGCTGAACTGGGCGTTGGTCAACGGCGAGCGCGAGGTCGGCGTCACCGTCCATTTCATGGACGAGGGCTTCGACACCGGGGACATCGTCCTACAGCGCCGTGTCGCCGTCGAGGACACGGACACGGTCACCGACCTGTTCCACAAGACCATTCCACTGTTCGGGCCCATGGTCCTTGACGCGCTCGACCTCATCGGGTCCGGCCGGACGGAATGGACCAAACAGGACCGCGCGCGGGCGACGTTCTTCCACAAGCGTTCCACAGAGGACAGTCGCATCGACTGGACCCGACCCGCGGAGCGCATCGCGAACCTGGTGAAAGCGCAGGTCGACCCTTACCCGAACGCGTTCACCTACCACGGGCCCTCCCGGCTGAGGATCGTCCGCGCCTCGGTGTCCGAACACAGGCTGGGTGGAACTCCAGGCCGGATCTTCCGCCCGGAAAGGGGCGGCGTCGCGGTGGTGTGCGGCCCGAACGCGCACAACGGATCCGAGCTGGCCGTCGTGCTCGAACGCGTTCGCACCGAGGACGGAACCGAGTACTCCGGAGCCGAGTACTTCAAGAAGATGGGCGGCTACCTCACCAGCGGCCAGACAGGCGAGCACTGAAAGCCCGAGGGGTTCGCGCATGATCTTGGGTGCTCGGCCACCTCCGGATCAGGGTGCGATGCCCTCGGCCAAGCGCCGGAGAAGCGGCGCCGCGGCGATGAGCTGTTTGACCTCCGCGTTGGTGAATCCATCGCTGAGTACGGTGGCCACGACTTCGGCCCTCGTGTTGCGGTGCCCCGCGAGAAGAATTCGCCCAGCCTTCGTGAAGGAGAAGACGACCCGCCGACCGTCCTGGGGATCGCGGCCCCTGCGGATCAGGCCGCGACCCTCCAGCCCGCTGAGAGTCGCGCCCATCGCCTGTGGGCTTATTTGTTCTTCTCGCGCAAGCTCCGCCGACGTGGCCGGCCCGGTGCGCGACAGCCGCGACAGGGCTCCCCGCTCGGCCAGCGTCAGGTCGCCGTTCGTGCGGATCTGGCGTACTTTCCGAGCGAGCAGCCCGACGCTGTCGAGCACGGCTTCGGCGGCGGCACCGACATCTGTGGACATACGAACATGCTACCTGATCAGGGCTGTTGATTATCTGACCGCTACCGGTCCAGCAGCCTGAGCACCTCCGCCGTCGAGGCGCGCTCACTGATACGGGGGAATATCTTCTCCACGCTGTTGTGGTAGGCGTCCTTGTCGAAGTCTGTCATCGCGTCGATCACGGTCACCGTGTTGTAGCCGAGGTTGTTCGAGGTGCGCGCCGTTGACTCGACTCCGATCGCCGCCATCGCCCCGGTCACGAACACCTGCGTCACGCCCTGCTGGCGGAGGTCATAGTCGAGCGTGGTGCCGATGAACGCATCCCAGAACGGCTTGACGACGAGGAGATCACCCGGTTGCGGAGTGAGTTCTGGCACGATGTCGTGCCAGTCCGCACCGAGGTGGCTCGCCACGTTCTCCTGGATGCCCTCGGCGGTCCTGGGCCTGACGTAACCTCGCTCGACGCGTCCGCCGGGCTGGGTGCCCTCGTCCATGAGTTTCATGCCGTAGGCGTTCGGCACGATGACGTTGACGACGAGCCAGCCGTGGCGCCGAAAGGCGTCGGCGAGCTTCGCTGTGCGATCGATGACGTCCTGCAGGGGCAGAACATAGTCCACTGACAGGGCGCGGTTGTAGTTCTGCTGATCGAAAACGATCAGCGCCCCCTTGTCGTCGAGTTGGCTGATGGCCATGTGACCCTCACTCTCAGTTGGCTGCCGAATCGCCCGAGGTCGTGGCACGGACATCTACTAAGGTAGGTTGATCAGTGTAATTAATCAAGTACGTTGTTGGTTTCGGTGACGTACGCGCGAACGAGACGAACGGGCTAACCCGTTTGGCGTATTACGGCCGTGCCCGAGGTAAATCTCGCTTATCAGTGAACCCTCGCCCGGTCGGATCACGTTAACGTGATGAGTGCTCAGACCAGGACGCCAGAGGCGTGAACTCCTCGCCGAAAGGAATGGCCATGCCCCGACTGTCAACCAGCACGCACGAATCCAGGCCTGGTGGCCGGCCAGCCGAGATCAGGGCCACACAAACGGATCGTGGTGGCCGGAACGGCATCGCGGTGGATGTTCCGCGCCGGCAGCTGATGTCGACCGGCACCGCGGGTATCGCACCCTGGTGCGGGCCGCGGGTATCGCACCTTAGTACAGACAGCGGAATCTGAGACCCCCATGTCAGAAAAACTTCCCGATCCCCCCCGATATTCTGTCCGATGAATACCGGCGTTCCCCATATCCCGTCTACGAGACCCTCCGCAGGCACTTTCCGCTCTTTTACGACGAGCGTCTTGACGCCTGGCTCATCAGCAGGTACGAGGACGTGACGCGCGCCTTCCGGGAGGCCGAGATCTTCTCCAGCCGGAGCTGGGACGACCAGTTGCGGCCCCTCGTGCACCGGAGCCTCATGGCCATGGACGGCGAGGAGCACGCCCACCACCGCAGGCTGATCTCTCCGGCGTTCCGCGGCAAGCGGCTGACGGCGATGATCGGATCGTCCATAGTGGACTCGGCGCGGGAGCTGGTGCACGGCTTCGCGGCCGAGGGTAGGGTCGACTTCGCGGAGCATTTCGCCCGTCGGCTCCCGGTCAGGGTCATCATGCGCCTGATGGGCGTCGCCGAGGACAACGAGGACTTCCGGCGGTGGTACCGCGCCATCGTCGACTACAGCGGCAACTTCGGCCAGGACCCGGACGTGACGCGGGCCGGCCTTCGCGCCGGTGCGGAGCTGTCGGAGTTCCTTGACCAGCAGATCCGGCTGCGCCGCGCGGATCCAGGAGACGACCTCATCTCGCTGTTGTGCACGAGCGAGGTCGACGGGGCTCGCATGGACGACGAGATGATCAAGAGCTTCGGTCTCGTGCTGCTGGCGGCAGGCGGGGAGACCACCGAGAAGTCGCTCAACCTGACCGTCTGTCACCTGCTGCGCAACCACATCGACCTGGATTCGCTGGCCGGCGATCCGTCCATGATGGACCGGGCGCTGGCGGAGACACTGCGGCTCACCCCTCCGGTCCAGGTGATCACCCGTGAGACACGCGCGGAGGTCACCCTGTCCGGAGGCACGTTACCCAAGGGCGCCCTGGTCTTCCTGCTGGTCGGGGCGGCGAATCGGGATTCGGCGCGATTCGCTTCGCCGGACACGTTTGAGCTGTTCCGGGAGGACACCGAGGTGGATCGCGCCTTCGCCGGGGCGGCCCAGCACCTGGCCTTCGGCTCAGGACGGCACTTCTGCGTTGGCGCGTCCCTGGCCCACCTGGAGGTCACGACCGCGCTCAGGGTGCTGTTTCGGATGCTTCCCGACCTCGGTCTCAGTCAAGGACACGTCCCCCAGGAGGTGGGTTTCGTCACCCGAGGCCCTCGGCAGGTCCTGCTCCAGTTCACCCCCGTTCATGCCCAACCTGGGCCCGCCCAAAGGGAGTAGTTCGCCATGACCGAAATCTCGCCCGGTCCGGAGCCACTGTTCCAGCTGTCGACGGGATACTGGGCGTTCAAGACCCTGGCCACCGCATACGAACTGGGGCTGTTCGCCGGCATGTCGGGGACATCGGGAATGACGTTTCACGAGTTCGCCGAGCGGTACGAGATCGACGAGCGGCCGGCTCGGATGTTGTTGACCGGCTGCGCTTCGTTGGGCCTTTTGGACAAGACCGGGGACCGGTATCGCAACAGCGCCCTTGCCGAGGAGTACCTGGTCCCCGGAAAGCCGTACCACTTCGGCGGGCTCATCACCATGCTCGATCGCCGCCTGTACCCGGCCTGGGGTCGGCTCACCGAGGCTGTGCGCGCCAATCGCCCCGTCACCTGGGACACCGACAGCGAGAAGTCCCTTTTCGAAAGCCGGAATCCCGATGTCGCCGACACGTTCTGGGACGCGATGCACACCCTGTCCTCGCTCACCGGGGAGGCCCTGTGCGAGGCGGTCGAACTCGGCGACGCCGGGAGCCTGCTCGACGTGGGCGGGGGATCGGGAGCGCTGGCGATCACGTTGTGCCGAGCCTGCCCCGACCTGAAGGCGACCGTCTTCGACCTGCCCTTCGTCACCGGTATCGCCGACCAACGCATCAAGGACGCGGGCCTGGCCGGGAGGATCTCCACCGTCGGTGGCGACTTCTTCGGCGACGTGTCGCTGCCAGGAGGCCATGACGTGCACACCTTCTGCAACGTCCTGCACGACTGGCGCGAGGACAACGCCAAAATCCTGCTGAAGAAGTCCTTCGACGCCCTCGTGCCAGGCGGCCGGGTGGTCGTCGCCGGCTTCTTCGTCAACGAGGAACAGACCGGTCCCGCCCCGGCGGCGCTGATGGGCCTCGCCCAACTCATCGAGACCGAGGGCCGCTCCTACACGGCCTCCGAGTACGCAGGCTGGCTCGCCGAGGCGGGGTTCGTCGAGCCGCACAGCGTATCCGTGGCATCGGTGGGCGCGAACGGCGTCATGACCGCGCGCAAGCCAGGAAACGAGTGACCTCCCCTCCGGCATCCGGAGTGCTGATCCGACCCGTAGAAAGGCTTCAGGGCACATGGCAACCGAACAACATCCCGATCCTCGGGCCGATCCGGAACTGACCGCCGACGTCCTCATCCTCGGCGGCGGGCTGGCCGGACTCACCTGCGCGCTACAGATCCTCCAGGCCCGCCCCGGCACGAGCATCGTCATCGCCGAACGCGCGACCTTCCCCCTCCCGGAAGCCGCGCACAAGGTCGGGGAGTCGACCGTGGAGGCCTCGGCCTACTACTTCGAGACCGTCCTTGGGCTCAGGGATCACCTGAAGGCGGGCCAACTCCGCAAGGAGGGGCTGCGGTTCTTCGGTCCGCACGGGGACAACGCGGACGTCGTGCCCCGCCTCGAAGTCGGGGTCTCCCGCTCGCTGCCCACCTGGACCTATCAGCTCGATCGCGGGCGTTTCGAGAACGAACTCGCCGACCGCGTGCGCGCCGCCGGAGCGACGCTGTTGACCGACACCTACGTCGAGGACGTCGAACTCGGCCCGGACGGCCATCGCGGCGTCCTGCGCGGCTCCGGGCCCTCGACCGTCCTCGCCCGGTGGGTCGTCGACGCGACCGGCCGGCGTGGCCTGCTCAAACAGAAGTTGGCGCTGCGTGAGCCGATCGAACACGACGTCAACGCCGTATGGTTCCGGGTGGCAAGGCGGATCGACATCGAGCGGCTCGACGAGGACGCCGAGGTATCGGATTCGCCGGCCAGGAAGTCCTGGTTGGACCGGGTGGCGGGCAACCGCTGGCAGAGCACCAACCATCTGATGGGACCCGGTTACTGGACCTGGCTGATCCCCCTCGCCTCCGGTTCCACCAGTGTGGGAATCGTGGCCGACGAACGATTCGTCCCCCTGCGGTCCATCAACCGGTTCGACCGGGCCCTTGACTGGTTGCGGGACAACGAGCCCGAGGTGGCACGCGACGTGGAAAGGTCGCGGGACCTGTTACAGGACTTCCACGTGCTCCGCCACTACGCGCTGAACTGCAAGCAGGTCTTCTCCGCCGATCGCTGGTGCCTGACCGGGGAGGCCGGCGTCTTCATCGACCCGCTCTACTCGCCGGGCGGCGATTTCATCGCCATCGCCAACTCCTACATCACCGACCTGATCACGCGGGACCTGTCCGGTGAGGACATCGGGCAACGGGCCGAGCGCTACGACCACGCCTATCTCGGCATCTTCACCGGCGCCCTGGCCACCTGGCAACAGCAGTACGCCTTGATGGGCAACGCGCAGGTGTGGGCGGCGAAGGTCGCCTGGGACACCTTGTCGTACTTCGGTGTGACCAGCCTGCTGTTCACCAGTAAGGCAATACTCGACCTGGCATTCCTGGAGTCCCTCGGCGCGCCCTGGCAGCGCTACCAACAGGTGGCGGAGCGGATCCAGCGGTTCTTCCGGGAGTGGGCCGAGGTGGACGACGGGACCGTGGACGCCATGGGGTTCATCGACCTCAGCGCTCCGCTGTACGAGCGGTTCAACGAGGAGCTGCTCGCGATCGACGACCCGGCCTCCCTGCGCGAACGGTTCCACGCGAACTTCCGCACCCTGGAGCGGGTGACCGCCGAACTCATGTGCGGCGCCGCGCTGCGGCAGGGCGTGGAACTCCGCCCTGACGAGGTGGACCCCCTCACCTTCGACCTCGCCACCGTGCTGCGGACCGTACCCGAGGACGTGCGCGCCAGCAGGCGCTCGACGCGCCTGGTCGGGCCGGAACTGGCCGAGGAAGGCGTGACGAGTGTCCGGTAAGGGGAACAATCTCATGTGGACACACGGCGCAACGTCAACCCGCATCGGCTGTCGCGACACGTTCGTCAACACACTGTACGAGGACATCGCCCGGCTGATCAGCGGAGAATCCACGGACACAGCAGGGGTGGAGGACCGTCTCCGGACACTGGCGCGGACGAACTCCGAGGTGACCGCCGCCTACTGGGATTCCCACGAGGACGGCCTGGGAGTTCCGGACAGCGCGTACAAGACGAACCCGCCCTACCTGTTCCCGGACGAGGAGCCGGTGCGGACCTTCCTGACCAGCAACACCACGGGCACCCAGCCCGGCCGCGTCGCCTACAGCCGCCGTGGGATGGAACTGATGGACCTGTCCATCGTCGAGAGCGCGCGCCGGCACATCATGCCCGGCCTTGACCAACCCGCCGTGATCCGGCTGGTTCCCGCCGAGCACACCGCCCCCGGCATGGTCATGGCGCACGGCATGGAACTGATCGCCCGCCGGTTCGGAGACCCGCGACTGAGCGACTGCGTGCTCGGAGACTCCGGGATCGACCAGCTCGCGCTGCGTCGCCTGGTCGACGGTGCGGTGGCCGAGCAGCGGCCCGTGGTGCTCATCGGCGCCACCTCGGTCTTCGTCAACCTGTGCCAGTCGATGCGGGAACTGAGCCGGTCGTGGACACTGCCGGCCGGGTCGCGTGTGGTGGATGCCGGCGGGCACAAGCGACACCGGCAGGTGACCGTCGAGGAACTGCGGACGATGGCGGCCGAGGTGTTCGGCATCGATCCGGCACACCACCGCAACCTGTTCGGGATGACGGAACTGGCCAGCCAGCTCTACGACGGGGAGGACGTCGCGGCCGGCCCGTCGGGGGAGCGGCCCAAGGGGCCGGAACCCTTCGTCAGGGCCCAGGTGCGCGCTCCTGGCGACCTGACTCTCGTCGAGCAGGGCATCGGCTTGCTGGAAGTCGTCGACCTGTGCGTTCTCGACCGCCCCTGTGCGGTGCTCACCGGGGACTGGGGCCTTGCCCTGCCGTCCGGAACGGCGATCGTCGGCCGGCTGGCCAAAGGCCGGCCGCGCGGCTGCTCGTTGGCTCGAGACGAGACGAGCACGGAGCGGAGCAGCCATGTCTGAGCCGTGCTGCGTGTCCTGGATCCCGTCCTGGTTGGACGCCGAAGCGTGGGAGCGAGTCACAGTCCCCTGCGACAACGACGCTCCCGGTCGGTACTACGGCCTGCGTCCCACAACAGGACAGTGGCGGTCGCTTGGCGACGGGCTGAGGGCGGCGCACGAAGCCCTGCGTGCCCTGCCGGTCGCCCGGATCATCGAGGCGTTGGACGAGACCTGCGTCCGGTGGGCCGACCACGGGTACGTCCACCGGGTCCGGGCCCGTCAGGACATCGTGGCGGCCACCGGGTTCTCGCCACAGGCGGTCGACCGCAGCTTCGACGTCGAACTCGGCAACTATCGCGCCGACACACTGCACCGGGTCATCCGCCGTGAACTCGGCGATCCCACGGTCCTGGAAGGCTTCCAGACCGACGCCGAGTTGGACGGCCACACGCTCGCCGTGGGACCTCGGGTGACCACGGCGATCTGTAGCGGAAACGTGCCGGGGCTGCCCACGCTGTCCATCGTGCGCGCGCTCCTGGTCAAATCGGCGGTGATCCTCAAGGTCGCCAGCGGTGAGCCGACGTTCGCCGCGCATTTCCTGCGTTCCCTTGCCGAAGTGCATCCGGTACTGGCCGACGCCGTGGTGGTCACCTACTGGCCGGGCGAGGACCGGTCCGCGCTGCGGGACGCGGTGGCACAGGCGGACGCCGTGATCGCCTACGGCGGCGAGGACGCGTGTGCGGCCGTGCGCGTCCACGTCGGCCAGCACCAGCGTTACGTCGAGCACGGACACAAGGTGTCGGTGGGCCTGATCACCCAGCGCTACCTCGACTCGGTCGGGCTGCGAGAGGTGGCCGGCCGGATCGCCGAGGACGCGTCGACGTTCAACCAGCACGCCTGCATCGCTCCTCAGGCGTACCTGGTGGAGAGCGGCGAACCGGGCCCGCGCGAGGTCGCCGAGGCGCTCGCCGACGCCATGACCGGCTATGCCGAGGTCTGTCCCCTTGGTTGTCTTACTCCGGCGGACGCCGCCGCTCTGCAGATGCGTCGGGCCGGGGCCGCCTGGGCCGCCGCGAACAGTCCGGACGGCGGCTTCTGGCGAGCCGAGGGACTCGACTGGACGGTTACCACAGCTCAGGACGTGCTTTCCGTGCAGGGAACGGGAAACCGGGTGATCGCCGTGGTGCCGATCACCGACGCGACCAGTGCCGCTCGGGAGCTGGGCCCGATCGCGCCACACCTGCAGAACATCGGCCTTGGGGCGGTGGGCGAGGAGTTCTGGTCGCTGGCCGAGGAACTCGGGCGGCTGGGCGCCTGCCGGATCAGCGAACCCGGCCGGATGGCGAGCCCCAGCGTCATCTGGCGGCATGACGGCATGCCCTGCCTGTCCCAGCTGGTGCGCTGGTGCGACATCGAGATGCACCCGGAAACGCGGTTGTCCATGACAATGCCTCGCGACAAAGGATGATGTGACCAAACATGACGGAAACAGCGGTCCAGGACAAGACGCTCCACCCGCACCTCCCGGCCTCGGTCGAGGTCATCGACTGCACACTGCGCGACGGTGAACAGGCGCCGGGAGTCTGGTTCACCACCGAGGAAAAGCTGGAGCTGGCCACCGCCCTGTCGGACGCGGGTGTCTCGGTCCTCGACGCCGGTTTCCCGGCGTCCTCCGGCAGCGAGCTGGAAGCCTTGCAGGCCCTGCACGAACTGGACCTGAGCGCGTCCATCGCGGCAACGGCCCGTCCGCTGCCGGGGGACGTCGCCGCAGCCGTGCGGGCGCACGCCGACGAGGTGTTCCTGTTCATGCCGACCAGCGACCTGCGGCTGAAGGAAACCCTTGGCGTCACCCGCGATCAGGCCACCGCGGTCTTCCGCTCGGGAGCGGAAGCCGCCGCCGCCGACAACCTCGGCATCAACCTCGTCTTCGAGGACGCGACCCGCACCGACGCGCGGCAGCTGGTCGACACGGCGGTCGAACTGGGCCGCCATGTCCCGGTCCGTCGTCTTGTTCTTGCCGACACCGTGGGGTGCGCGCATCCGGCGGCCATGCAGCACCTGATCCGCTATCTGGGCGACGCCCTTGGCGAGGAGATCACGTTGTGCACGCACAACCACAACGACTTCGGCCTTGCCACGGCGAACACCCTCGCCGCGGTCGCCGCCGGGGCGTCCGCGATCACCTGCACTGTCAACGGCATCGGCGAGCGGGCCGGGAACGCCGACCTTGCCGAGTGTGTCGCGGCCCTGACCCATCTCTACGGCGTCGAGCACGGCGTCGACCCGCTGGCCCTGTCCGGCTTGTCCACCGCTGTCGCGCGGGCCAGCGGGATCCCCATCAGCCCGATCAAGCCGGTGACCGGGTTCAACGTGTTCCGCCACGAGTCGGGGGTGCACGTCGACGGGATGCTCAAGGACACCCGCAGCTACGAGTTCCTGCCCGCGGCCTGGGTGGGCCGGCAGGCCGAATTCGTCCTCGGCAAGCACAGCGGCACCTCGCTGGTGCGGCACATCCTCACCTCCGCCGGCATCGAGTGCGACGACGAACTGCTGGCCGGGGCGCTGGCCGAGGTGCGGGCGGCGATCGAGCGCAGGGACAAGGCCGGCCACCGGCAAGCCCACGCCGAGGATGAGGCGGCCCACCGCAGGCTGCTCGCTGGCTACGATCCGGCCACGCTGGCCGGGCGTTACCGCGACGGGCGCTCGCCCATCGGGCAGGTGACCCGGTGAGCGCGGCAGGACGCACCATCAGCGACAAGATCATCGACGCGCACACGGTCGACACCGGCGACACCGGGCTGTACCGGGAGGTGCGGGTCGACGCGGTGCTCGGCCACGACGCGACCATCGCGCTGCTGGTGGACGAGTTCGAGCGGCGCGGCCTTGAGATCTGGGACCGCGACCGGGTGATCTTCACCAACGACCACTTCTCTCCACCGGCGACCATCGAGCGCGCCGACATCTCCAACAAGTTCCTGCGTTTCGCGCGGGAGAAGAACGTCACCCACCTCATGCTCGACCGCGGCATCTGCCACCAGTTGCTGGTGGAGAGCCCGCTGTGCACGCCCGGCAGCCTGATCGTCGGCGCCGACAGCCACACGATCATGGCCGGTGGGGTGGGTGCCTGCGCCACGGGCATGGGTTCCACCGACATCCTCTACGCGCTCGCCACCGGCACCACCTGGCTACGACGCCCCGCCACCATCCGGGTGCGGTTCCACGGGGCCCTCGACCAGCACTGCAACGGTCGGGACATCATCCTGGAGTTGCTGCGCCTGCTGGGAGAGAGCGGTGCGCAGTACCGATCCCTGGAATTCCACGACCATGCGGACACCCCGCTCGGCCAGGACGACCGCTTCGCGATCTCCAACATGGCCGTCGAGGTCGGCGCGAAGTTCGGCGTGTTCGTGCCCGACGACGTGACGGCCGCCTACTGCGCGGAACGCGACGGCCACCCGTCCGAACCGGTGCTACCGGATGCGGACGCCCGATACGAGCGGACCCTGGACGTCGATCTCTCCGAGTTGACTCCACGGATCGCCAAGCCCTGGTCACCGGCGAACGTGGTGCCGGTGCACGAGGTCGACACGAAGCCGGTGTCCGTGGCGTTCCTCGGGTCCTGTTCCAGCGGCCGACTCTCCGACATCCGCGACGCGGCCGAGGAACTCGACGGCAAGAAGGTGCACCCCGCCGTGCGGTTCATCGTCATCCCCGCGTCGGTCGAGGTGTTCCAGCAGGCCTTGCGGGCCGGTTACGTCGCAACGCTGACCGACGCGGGAGCCATCTTCAACCATTCGAGCTGCGGGCCGTGCGGAGGGATCGACAAGGGCGTCCTCGGCGCCGACGACGTGTGCGTGTCCACGTCCAACCGCAACTTCCGCGGCCGGATGGGCCATTGGGACAGCCGCACCTACCTGGCCAGCGGCCGGACCGTGGCCCGCGCGGCGCTCGCCGGCCACATCGGCCCCGACCTGTACGAGGCAGGGAGCCAGACATGACACCGATCACCGGCCGCGCCTGGCTGTTCGGCGACAACCTGAACACCGATGTCATCCACCCGCCGCAGTTCTACAGCCTCGACGAGGACAAGGTGAAACAGGGACTGTTCCACGGTCTCGACCCGAACATCCAACCCAGCCTGCGTGCCGGGGACGTGCTCATCGGCGGGCGCAACTTCGGCTGCGGTTCGAGCCGGGAGACCTCGATCCGGTCGCTCAAGCTGAACGGGATCGGGGCGATCGTCGCGGTCGACTTCGCGCGGATCTTCTTCCGGAACGCCACGAACAACGGCATTCCCTGCCTCACCCTGGCCCATCCGGACGATCTGTTGCGAGTGCGCGCGGGCGAGACGGTAGTGGTCAGTCCGGGACAGGCCCGGCTGACGATCGAATCGGGGCAGCGGATCGTGCTCGATCCACCCGGTGAGTTCGTCCAGCGCATCTGGCAGGCGGGCGGCCTGCTGTCGCTGTTGCCGGGCTCCTCGTCCGAGCGTGGCGCATGACCGGAAGCCAACGCCCCGACTCCGGCGAGCGGTCCCTGCGCGTCCTCACCTGGGGCGGCCGATGGGGCGAAGCCCTGAACGACGCCGTTTCCGAGCCGTTCGAGCGGGCCACCGGCATCCAGGTGCACCACGAGTCCCATGTCGGGCTCGCGTTGCCAGGCTCGCTGGTGTCCGCGCTCGACACCGGGCAACCCCCGCCCGTCGACGTCGTCTGGTCCAACTCGGTACCCGCGCTGAACGCCGCCTGGGACGGCCACTGTCACGCCCTGGACCCGGCCCGCATGCCGATCCTGGCGGACCTGCGCGGCAGGGCCCACCCGGACGGTCCGGCGGCAGGATACGTGGTCTACCCGTATGTCGTGTACTACGTACTGGGCTACCACGAAGCGGCCTTCCCGGACGGGCCACCCCGGTCCTGGGACGTCCTGCTCGACGAACGGCACGGCGGCCGGATCGCCCTCTATCCACACGGGAACGGCCTACACGCGATCGCGCAGACGATGCAGGGAGGTCGCGTCGAGACCATCCCGGATGATATGGCGGCGTGCTGGACGTTCCTTGGCCGGTTGCGGTCACAGGTCGCCGAACTCCAGTACAGCATCGGCATGGAGCAGCGGCTGCGCGTCCGCGACATCGACCTGTGTTTCCGTGCCCTGCCCAACGTCCTGGCCTTCCAGGACCAGCTGCCCGTCGGGTGGAGCGTGCCGGCCGAGGGAACCGCGGACACCACCGATGCGCTGTGGATCCCCCGTGGCGTGCCGGACGCGGTGCGTGACCTCGCGATGCGCTACATCGCATTCGCGCTGCGGCCCGACGTCCAGCGGGACTGGTGCCAGCGACTCGGGACGATGCCGGTGCATCCGGCGGCGGCGACCCCGACCATGTTGCGCCGCACCGACCTGCCCGCGCACGCGGACGATTATCGCGGAATTCTGCACATCCCGGAGAACATCAAGGCGGAGCACCGAGTCGCCTGGGAAAGGCGCTTCGCGGAAATCCTCGGCTGAACGCGATCGGCGGGCGCGGTTTCGCACGATCGAATACCCACCGAAAAGGTACGGATTCCGGCTTCCCGGAGAGGGGCACCAGAATGTCAGAAACACCTGGCAACACCACGAATTCACCGTTGGCCGCAGGCTGTCCGTTCGGCCCGAACGGTGCCGGCTTCAACCCCTTCGGCTCGCCCGACTTCGCCGACCTGCATCAGCAGTTGGCGACGGCGCGGGCCGAGTCACCGGTCTTCTACAGCGAGCCCTTCGGCATGTGGATCGTCTCCCGGTACGACGATGTACTGAAGATCCTCAAGGACGCCGGCCGATTCTCCTCGTCGACGAGGCCGATCATCCTGTCGAGCTTTCCCGACGACGTGCGGGCCGTGCTGGAGAAGACGCACACCTTCTCGGCGGACAACCTGGCTTTCGACGGCCAGCCCGCACACGACCGGCTGCGCGGCCCGGTGGCCAGGTACTTCTCGGCCAAGGCCATGGTCCGTCGCGAATCCCGCATCCGGGAGATCATGACGAGCTGCTTGACGGACATGCCCGAGGGCTCCCCGATCGACATCGTCGAGTCGTTCGCCCGGCCGGTGGCCAGCCGGGTGATCATCGATCTCGCCGGGCTGCCCATCGCCGACCACGACGAGATCATGCGCTACCACCGCGCGGTCAACGCGTTCTTCTTCGGCAAGCCGCCACTGGACGAGCAGCCGGCCTACGCCGAGGACGTCCGGTCGTTGGAGGCCTACCTCGCCGAGGCCATCGAAGACTGCCGGCGGAATCCGAGGGAGGGCCTGATCAGTTATCTGCTGGACCTCGTGGCAAAGGGGGAAGCCGACTACACTACCGGGGAACTGATCAGCCTGATCAGTTTCGACATTCTCGCGGCAGGTATTCGCCCGGCCGGTTTCGTGTTCGTCAACCTGTGTCGCGAACTGCTACGCGATCGGCGAAACTGGGACGGCGTCCGTGCCGACCCGGCTCTGTTCGACAGTGCCTTCAACGAATCGCTCCGCCGTTCCGGCATCGGGATCGGTGTCTTCCGGACCACCACGACCGATGTCGACGTGGCCGGAGTGTCCATTCCCGAGGGTGCGGCGCTCTGGGTGCTGGTGTCCTCGGCGAACTACGACGACAGCCGGTTTCCGGATCCGACGGCCTTCGACCCGCATCGGAAGAACCTCGCCGGCAGCCTGCATTTCTC
The DNA here is from genome assembly GCA_036268955.1 of Pseudonocardiaceae bacterium. GTDB lineage: Bacteria > Actinomycetota > Actinomycetes > Mycobacteriales > Pseudonocardiaceae > CAJCJE01. Next base: position 77,731 of record DATATE010000124.1, on the reverse strand, counting down.
CCAGGGGCTGCACTACTGCCTCGGCTCCTATCTGGCTCGCACCATCGCACGGGTCGGCGTCGACCTGCTGATGCGGCGTCACCCTGGGCTGCGCCTGGTGCCGGACCAGGTGATCGAGTACGAACCCAGCATCAACCTCATGATCCCGGCGAACCTTCTCGTCGAGACCTGACCGTGGCGATCGGTGGGCCTGGGAGGGCGCAGGCGGATGCGGTGACACAGCAAAGGAGGAGTGACACGGTGAGCGAGACCGCCCGGCAGGTACGAGGCGTGGCAACGACGACGCGGGACGAGCAGCCTCGGCTGCGCGAGGCGCTGCGAGGGATTCCGGCCTACCAGCCCGGTCTCCGGAGCGGCGGCGGGGAAGCGGCCGGTGACCGCCCCCGGTTCACGCTGTCCTGGAACGAGAACCCGTACCCGCCGCTGCCCGGTGTGCTGGCCGCGGCGGTGGCCGCGGCCGGGGAGGCCAACCGCTATCCGGACATGTCCTGTGCGGGGTTGATCGCCGAACTGGCGACGACCCTTGAGGTGCCGCCGACGCACCTGGCGACCGGGGCCGGCTCGGTAGGGGTCGCCCAGCAGTTGCTCCAGGCCACCAGCGGCCCAGGGGACGAGGTCGTCCTGCCCTGGCGATCCTTCGAGGCGTACCCGATCGCCATCCAGGTCAGCGGGGCACGGGCGGTGCCGGTGCCGCTGCGGGCGGACGATTCGCACGACCTGGCGGCGATGGCGGCGGCGGTCAACGACCGCACCCGGCTGGTCTTCCTGTGCTCGCCCAACAACCCCACCGGCAACGTCCTGCACCGCGACGAGGTGGCGGACTTCCTGGACCGGGTGCCGAGGGACGTGCTGGTCGTCCTTGACGAGGCGTACCTGGAGTTCGTCCGGGACCCGGACGCGGTGAACGGGATCGAGATCTACCGGGATCGGCCCAACGTGGCCGTGCTACGCACCTTCTCGAAGGCCCACGGTCTGGCCGGGCTGCGGATCGGCTACGCGATCGCGCACGAGCCGGTGGCGACGGCGCTGCGGCAGACGGCGGTGCCGTTCGGGGTGAGCCAACTCGCGCAGAACGCGGCCATCGCCTCGCTGCGGGCCAGAAGCGCGCTACTGGAGCGGGTGGCGACGCTGGTCGCGGAGCGGGAGCGGGTACTGGCGGCACTGGCCGCGCAGGGGTGGACGTCGGTAACGCGATCCGAGGCGAACTTCGTCTGGCTGCGGTTGGGTGAGCGGGCTGCGGAGTTCGCGCGGGCCTGCCTGGCAGCCGGGGTCGTGGTGCGCCCGTTCGACGGCGAGGGAGTGCGGGTCTCCGTGGCCGAGCCTGCGGCGAACGACATCTTTCTGGCTGTCGCCGCCCGCTTCGCGCGCTCCACCGAAACGTTGCCCTCGCAGCGAAATACAGCTGCCGGATGAGTAGATACTCAACCCCTGGACGGCCGCGTCCCTCGGTGGCGTCCGTCGCAAAGGCCCCTCAGGCGGCGGACGAGGTGGCCTCGGCCGTGGGACGGGCGGGCGGAGCCGACCTGTGCCGCCCGAACCGGATGAACAGGACCAGCGCGATGGCGAGGTATCCGACGTAGACGGCGACCTGGAGCACGGTCGGGCTCTCCGCGTAGCCGAGGAACGAGTGCGCGATGTCACCGAGGGTGCTGTCCTCGCTGAGCACACCCCCGGTGTGCCAGACGGTCTGGTCGAGCACGGACAGCCAGCCCAACTGCTGGAGGTTCTCCACGACATCGGCGAGCAGACCGGCCGCGAACACCATCAGCAGCGCGCCGATGATGGTGAAGAACCGACCCAGGTTGAGCTTGTGACCGAGTCGGTAGATCACGAACGCGATGACCAGTGCGCCCGCCAAACCGAGCACCGCGCCGAGCAGCGCGCCGTTCGCCGAGGTGGAGAACACGATCGCCAGGGTGAACACCACGGTCTCCAGCCCTTCGCGGCCGACCGCCTGGAAGGCCAACAGCATCAGTCCGGTGCGGGCGCCTCGGGAGAGCGCCGCGTCGGCACGAGCCCGCAACTCGCCGGACAGGCCGCGCGCGTGGTTGCGCATCCAGAACGTCATGTAGGTCAGCACAGCCGCCGCGAGCAGGTAGGTTCCGGTTTCGAAGATCGTCTGGACCCGCGAGCCGTCGTACTGGCGAATGGTGAAGTACGCGGCGATCCCACCCCCGCCCGCCAGTGCGAGGGCCGCGCCGACGCCGAGGAACACGTCCTTGAAGTGCTGTCGTTGGCCCGTCCGGTTGAGGTAGGCCAGCAGGATCGCGACGATCATGCTGGCTTCGATCCCCTCACGGAGAAAGATGACGAGCGTGGCGACCACGGGCTGCTCCTGCGTTGTGACGGGTTGACGAGACAGGCTTAGGGCAAGGACCAGAGTATGAGGTAAGGCTGCCCTCAGCAAGGGGCCCGGATGCCGCGCATCGCCCCGGTGGCCATCCGCGGTAGGTGTTGTCGCCGAAGTCCAGTGCGTGAACTTCGGACGAGCGGACCTGAACCGAGGTCAGACGGTGCCCGTCGGAGGACTGTCCGGTCCGGTGTCCGCCCATACCGCCATCGCGAGGGTGACCCGGATCGCGCCGCTGACCCAGAGCATCATCGCCAGGATCGCCACGACGATCCCGTAGGGATTGGACAGCGCGATCGGCAGGAGAAACGCGGCGACGGCGGCGAGTACGCCGAGGCAGGTTCCTGAGACGAGCGCCGCCAGCTTGACGTTCGTGGTCGGCCGGGCATTGCCCAGCCAGCGGTAGGCGACGTAGCAGACCACGCTGGCCCAGAAAACCGTGACCACCAGTGCGGCGCCTTCGATCGGATAGCGCCACAACAGCGGAATTCGCAGGCCGCTGTCGGACAGCAGCCGGTACGGGCTTCTACTGATGAACACCGCGAGCCCGAGGACCAGTACCAGGCTCGGGAGGGTGGCCAGCAGGGTCGCCCATTGGCCGAGATAGCGCCGCCACCACGTGAGCTGTTCGGTCTCCTTGACCCAGATCGACCGCAGGCCCTTGCGGACCGTGTCCATCCAGACCAAGCCGGCGTAGGCCAGCCCGACCACGCCGAGCAGCGCGAGGAACGCGTGCAGCGAAGCGGTTCCCTCGGCATTGAGGAGCTTCGCGACCACGCTCGCGTTCAGGCCGAGACTGTTCTGCACCACTTGGCGGCTTCTGCGGAGAAAGTTCGGATCGGCCTGTACCCACTGGGCGAGCAGCAGGTACAACAGACTCAAAAAGGGAAACAGGGTCAATACCGCGTAATAGGTCGCCGCGCTCGCGGTGCGGTGCATCTCCAGGGCGTAGTAGCGACGGTAGCTGGCCAATGCCCGCCGAGCGGCCGGCCTGCGATCGAGAACCTGCTGGTAGCGACTTACCAGTCGAGTCAGCATCGAGCCGGTACCGTCCGACCAGTCAGCTGCCGACGGCCCTCGGCGCCACCGACGCGCATGCCGTACTCCTTCGCTGGGCGACCGGCTGAGCGCCGGCCTGTGCCGCACAGCGTCTCAACTCGGCAGCTCGACCGCCAGGGCCGGTTCGGCGACATCTGCGAGTCGAACCTCCAACTGCCGAGCACCCAAGGAACTTCCAGCTGCCGAGCACGCAAGGCAATGTGATCGCGCCACCTGGGTGTTCCCGAGCCGCTCGGTCAGGCACCGCTGATCGCGACCACACCGTCCACAGTGCCCACATAGGCCTGTCGGCCCGCCAGCGTCGGTGACGCGAAATGTGGGACCTCGCCGAGCGCCAGTCGTCCACGTACGGCTCCGGTTGCCTGATCGAGCGCGTAGAGCGTGCCGGTCGGGTCGACCACCCACACCGCACCACCGCCGACGACAGGCGAGCCGGACACCCCGTCGGGTGCCGTCCAGGTCATGGTGGGGGTGCCGTTGGCGGCGACGGTCACGGCCCGCACCGCGCTGCCGCGACACGGCAGGTATGCCGTGTTCCCCGCGACGGACGCGCCGCCGAAGGCGCGGCAGGTGCCGAGCGAGGGGGCGCCACCGCCGACTCCGCCCAGGTGCGCATGATCCAGCACATAGGTGGTAGGTCGTTTTCCGGTGATCAGGACATGGGAGCCGAGGAGAACCGGGGACGCCGAGCCGAGATCCAGATCCTGCGCGTTGTCGGTCGGCCACGTGGCGGGTGCCCAGAAATCGAGGCGACTGAGCGTGGCCGGGGACAGCGCGATGACCGAGTCGCTGCCGTCGTAGGCGCCGCTGGTGGCGGCTCCGTTGCCGACGGCGTAGAGCAGCCGATCGCCGTCCAGCACCGCGCCGCCGGGAGCCCACATCCCACCCTCCCGGCTGGTCGGGATCGAGTAGCTGATCGGGTCGGTTCCACCGGTGGTGAAGGACACGACGGATCCGATGTAGTCACCGCAGTCGCCGAACAGACCGCCGTAGGCGAGGTAGACCCGACTGTCGTACACGGTGAGGGCGGAGCGCTGTTGGGTGGCGATTGTCGAACCGCTCGGCGGCCGGGCATCCGTTCTGACCTCGACCGCGCCGGTTGCCGCGTTGATGCCGAACAGGGTGTGCTGGCCGCCGGTTGTCTCGGCGAGCGCGAACACCCGGCCGGTGCCGGCGTCGTAGGCCATGGTGCTGGTGATGCCGAGTGGGTCGATGTCTCCACAGGGCAGGCTGGTTTCCGGGACCGGGGTGCCCAGGTGGTCCTGCCAGCGTATTTTGCCGGTGGCCGGATCGAGGGCGTACACGGTGTCGTTCTCGGTCGCGGCGAGGATTTCCGATCCGACCACCAGCGGCTGCCCGTAGACGGCACCGTCGAGCTTCGCGTGCCAGGCCAGGGCCAGGTTCGACACGGGCGCGAGGTCGGTCGCATCGCCGGAGCGGGTGTTGTCCCGGTGATAGGTCGGCCAGTCCGCCTGCGCGGGCACGGCCGGTCGACTGCCGGTCGACGTGACCGCTGACGTGGATGGGCTCGGCCGCTGCGATGGGGGCTGCGGTGGCGACGTGCTTGCGCAGCCGGCCGCGCATGCCAGCAGGGCGATCGCGCCGAGCGCCCTGGCGCGGCGCACCGCAGGCCATGGCTTCATCTCTTCAGTGTGATCCTCCCGTGTCGTTGAGCAAGCCCGGGTCGTGCCTGACCGACGAGGACCTGATCGGCTGTCGCCACCGGCAACCATTCGAGCCCCGCAGGTTCGATCCGCCGTCCGCGTCACCGCGCCGGTGCTGCCGGAGGAACCGCGCTGGTCACCAGCTTGGGTGAAAAGTCACGGCAGGAGCGTGCGCCAGACGTCTGCGCGGTGGCAGGCCATCGGCTTGATCGCTAACCTCGGGCGGCGCACCGTCGGAGTACGAGTTCGCCGCCCGGCGGTGACATCGGTGTGGCCCGGTGTTCGACATGCCGGGCCACAGTCCTGCGGTGAGCCGACTCGCGGTCACCGCGGTGTCGCACTATTCGGCCGTCCTCGCGATTGGAGCAGCATGTCCTCGGCAAGTCGGGATCACGCACCCGAGGCGGCTCGATATGTGTTGCGGAAACTGCCCCACGTGACGCTGCTGTTCTGGGTCATGAAGATCGTCGCGGTCACGCTCGGGGAGACCACCGGAGACCTGTTCGGCATCACCTTCGGGATCGGCTACGTCACCACCGCGTTGATCTTTCTCATGTTCTTCCTGGTTGTGGTGACACTCCAGGTCAAAGCCACGCGACTGCACGCGGCCCTGTTCTGGGCGGTGGTGCTGGGGACCAGCATGGTCGGGACGGAGATCTCGGACTTCCTCAACCGAGGCTTCGGCCACGGCAGCGCGACCAACGGGGTCGGCTATGCCTGGGGCGCTGTCATCCTGACCAGCGTCCTGCTGGCCGTGTTCCTGGCGTGGTGGCGCACGGGACAGACCTACGACGTGGAGAACATCGCCAGCCGGCGGGGCGAGATCCTGTACTGGATCGCGATTCTGGTCTCCAACACGTTGGGCACCTCCACCGGAGACTGGCTCTCCGACGACACCGGACTCGGTTTCCGCGATGCCTTCCTGATCATCGCGGGGATCATGCTGCTCATCGTGGCCGCGCACTACCTGACCGCCATCAACGGCACCGTGCTGTTCTGGTTGGCGTTCGTGCTGACCCGCCCACTCGGCGCGGCCGGGGGCGACTCGTTGACCAAACCCATGTCCGACGGCGGTCTCGGCTGGGGCACGTCGTGGGCCTCGGCGGCGCTGGTGGCACTGCTCGTTGTTCTCATCGCCCACCAGACGACACAGCTCCGCCGACAACCGCTGGAACCGTTGGCCTATCCCCACGACCGGCGCACGGGGCAGGCGCAGCACCCCAACGGTGCGGTGGTCACCGGTATCCCGGCGCCCCGCGTGATCTCGGACGCCGTCCCCACGCACCCCCGACTCGCGGAGTCGACGGACCGGGAGCAGTAACGGGATGCCAGTCCGAGGCCGTCGGCGCGCGCCGAGCTAGGTGGCCCGGTAGCGCTGTTCCGGACGTCCGGGACCGCCGTAGCGGAGGCGGAGTTCGACGAAGCCCTTTTCGGCCAGATAGGACAGGTAGCGCTGCGCGGTGGGCCGGCTGATACCCACCTGGGCGGCCACCTCGGCCGCGGAGAGGTCCTCCTCGGCGTTACGCACGCAGTCGCGGACCAGCGTCAGGGTGGGTGCCGAGTGTCGTTTGGGCAAGGCCATCGCGGTCGGTGTGGGGCGCAGCATCGCGTACAGGTTGTCCACCTGCTCCTGGTCGGCCTCGTTCACCTGGCCGATCGAGTGGATGCGCTGGTGCAGTCCCTGGTATGTGGTCAGCCGGTCCCGCAGCTGGGCGAACCCGAACGGTTTCACCAGGTAGTGCACGGCGCCCAGCTGCATGGCCTGACGCACCGTGGGCAGATCACGGGCGGCGGTGATGACCAGGAAGTCCGGGCGGTGTTCGCCGTCGAGGTTGCGGATCAGGTCAAGGCCGTGCTGGTCGGGGAGGTAAAGGTCCAACAACACCAGGTCGGGTCGGAGCGCGGCGATCGCTTCGCGGGCCAGGGCGGCCGTGTGGGCGCGCCCGCAGACCCGGAAACCCGTCACCCGAGACACGAAACTGGCGTGGATGTCCGCCACCCGGTAGTCGTCGTCGACGACGAGTGTGTTGATCATACGGTCACCAACATCGGCAGGACGACGGTGAAGACCGGCCCAGGGCCGTCGGTGACCGTGATCTCCCCGCCCATTCTCCGGGTTTCCCGCCGCACCAACGCCAAACCGATTCCCCGACCGGCACCGGCCACGCTTTCCTTGGTACTGAAGCCTTCCCGGAAGATCGACAGGCTCGCGCCGGCCGGGATTCCCGGACCGGTGTCGCTGACCCGGATGGTCAGTTCCCGTTCCGTCTGCACCAGCCGGACCGTGACGTGCGCCGGCGCGGGCCCGAGTCCCGCCGCGTCGATCGCGTTGTCGATCAGGTTGCCCAGAATCGTCACGATGCCCTGCGCCATCTGCGAGTTGGCAAGGTGTTCGGCCAGATAGGACGACTCGGACAGCAACAGGGTGACGGCGCGCTCGGTCGCGACCGTCGACTTGGCCAGGATCAGCGCCGCCACCACGGGATGCCCGATGCGGGCACTCACCGACTCGGCGAACTCGTCGGCCGCGCCGGTGGTTTCGGCCAAGAAGGACAGTGCCTCGTCGGCTCTGCCCAATTCCAGCAGGCCCGACACGGTGTGCATGCGGTTGGCGAACTCGTGTTGCTGGGCACGCAGCGCGTCGGTCAGGCCCCTGCTGCTGGTCAGCTCCTGCATCAGCTCGTCCACCTCGGTGCGGTCCCGCAGGGTGGCCACGGCACCCAGTGGCCTGTTGGCCAACCGCACGGACATCCGGTTCACCACCAGGGAACGCTCGTCGGTGAGCACCAGCTGATCCGCGCCTGCCTGTTCACCGGAGAGCACCTCGCGCAGCCGCTCGTCCGGCACGAGTTCGTGCAGCGTGTGGCCCAGTGCCTCGGCGTGCACGCCGATGAGCCGACGCGCCTCGTCATTGATCAGGGTGACGTTGCCGCGCAGGTCGAAGGTGACCACGCCTTCCCGGACGCCGTGCAGCATCGCCTCGCGCTCCTGTAGCAACCGGGCGATCTCGTGCAGCTCAAGGCCGAAGGTGATCCGCTTCAGGTGCCGGGCCAACAGCAGCGCGCCAAGGGCGCCAAGGCCCAGTGTCAGGACGGTGAACAGTCCGATCACCAGAAGTTCCGAGTTCAGCGCGCCGTGTACCTGTTCCTCCTGGATGCCGGCCGAGACCTCGCCCAGTACGCGGCCGTTCGCGTCGAACACCGGGGCGAACCCGTCCGCGGACGGCCCCAGCTTGCCCGGATCGATGTCGGTGAAGGTCTCGCCGTCCATTGTGTGCACCGGCTCGGTGATCCGCTGTCCGATCAGTTCGGCCAGTGGGTGGGTCAGCCGCACACCGGAGGGGTTGATCACCACGATGAACGTGGCCCCGGTGCTGGTCTGTATCCGGCTGGCGAGTTGCTGCACCTGACTGGTCGGGCTGATGTCGTTGGTCAGCAACGCCTGCCGTACCTCGGGCGTCGCGGCGACGGCCTGCGCGATGGACAGCGCGCGCTGCTGGTACTGCCGGGCCAGCTGACCACCGGTCAGCCACGAGTACAGGCCGAAGCCGATACACATCGTGAGGAACAGGATGACGACCTGGCTGACCAGGATACGGGTGGACAGTTTGGCTCGTCGGCTCATACCGCTACCTCGCAGCGCTCGGCAGTGGGTGACCACCGTGTTCGCTCGCAAGCTCGTTCACCAGGTCCTCCGCAGGGTCGCAGCAGGTGGGAGACCCAGTGTGCACCGCGTCCCGGCGATTCGGGGAGGCCGGGCAGGGCTCGAAAGGCTCACAACTCGTTGTGTCCACTATGCGCGGTTGTCGGTGTGGAAACCTGGGTGGCCGCCGAACGTCGCTGCTGGCGCCCACTGCCAGCTGACACTGCTTGTTCGCGGGCACACAATGAACAAAACTCTCGGTAATGCGGATTTTCGCGCGATATAGCGGAAACCGCGACGTGACACCGCGTGCTGTCTACCGTCTGGCTACCTCGATATCCGAGGTGGGAAAGGAGACGACGATGGCTTCGCAGAGCGCGGTCGCGGCGGCGAGCCCGTCCGCCGCACGAACCGATCATGATGCCCGGATCGAGATTTCCGGCCTCACCAAGCGGTTCCTGACTCCCGCCGCCGACGTGTTCACGGCGTTGCGGGACGTGTCGTTCACCGTCGAACCCGGACAGTTCTGTGCGGTTGTCGGTCCAACGGGCTGTGGCAAGTCGACGACGCTGAGCATGGTGTCGGGGCTGGACCGACCGAGCGAGGGCTCGGTGAAGGTCGGCGGCCGCGAGGTGGACGGCATCACCGACGGCGTCAGCTTCATGTTCCAGGCGGATGCCCTGCTGCCGTGGAAAACGGTACTGGGCAACGTGTTGATGGGTCCGGTCTTCCGAGGCGTCCCCAAGAAGGAGGCGCTCGTGCTGGCCCGCGACTGGCTGCGCCGCGTGGGTCTGACCGGGTTCGAAGACCGCTATCCGCACCAGCTCTCCGGTGGGATGCGCAAGCGGGTGGCAATGGCGGCGGCCCTGATCAACGAGCCGAAGATCCTACTGATGGACGAGCCGTTCGGAGCGCTGGACGTGCAGACCAAGGCCATCATGTCGACCGAACTGCTCGGTCTGTGGGAGCAGATCCGTCCGTCGGTCGTCTTCATCACCCACGACCTCGACGAGGCCGTGGCACTGGCCGACCGGGTCGTGGTCATGACGTCGAGTCCTGGCTCGGTCAAGGCCGTCTACGACATCGACCTGCCGCGGCCACGCGGTCCCGTCCAGGAGATTCGGTACGACCCGCAGTTTGTCGCATTGCAGCACCAGATCTGGGAGACGCTGCGCGAGGAGGTGGAGCGCGCCTACGCGCGTACCGCAGGAGGCAACGCATGAGCACCGTGTCCACCATATCCGACACCGTCACCGACCTATCGCAGGCCGAAGGGAGGTCCGCCGCGAAACGAGCCGTCCGCAGGCGCATCGCCACCGTGTGGGCCGGCCGCGTCGGCCTTGCCGCGTTCGTGCTCGGCGGCTGGCAACTGTTCACCGGCCTCGGCATCGTCGACAAGTTCTTCTTCGGACAGCCGACCGGCATCGCGAAGAGTCTCGTCGACTACTTCACCAACGGCACCGAGTTCGGGTCCTACTACGCCAACATCTGGGTCACCATGCAGGAGGCGCTGATCGGCTTCGCCATCGGGACCGTCGCCGGCATCCTGCTGGGTGTGTTGTTGGGCCAGAGCCCGTTCCTGGCCGAAGTCCTCGGCCCCTACATCAAGATCGTGAACGCGATCCCGCGCATCGTCCTCGGCGCCATCTTCATCGTCGCGTTCGGTATCGGCACGACGCCCAAGATTCTGCTCGCCGCGGTGCTGGTGTTCTTCGTGGTCTTCTTCAACGCCTTCCAAGGCGCGCGAGAGGCCGACCGCAACATCCTCGCGAACGCGCGGGTCCTCGGCGCTTCGCGGGTCCAGGTCATCCGGCACGTCATCGTGCCCTCCGCGCTCACCTGGATCATCGCCAGTCTGCACACCGCCTTCGGCTTCGCCATCGTCGGCGCGCTCGTCGGCGAGGTCCTCGGCGCCAAGGCCGGTCTCGGTCTGGTCATCACGACCGCGCAGAACAACTTCGACCCCGACGGCGTGTTCGCGACGATGTTCGTGGTCGCTGTCCTCGTCCTCGGTGCCGAATGGCTCATGGCCAAGCTGGAGCGCCGCCTGCTCGTCTGGCGCCCACCGTCCCCGGCCGAGGCATCGAACGCCATCTGACCCCCGTTACCCACCCCAATCCAGATCTTTCACACCACGCCATCGAAAGGAAACGGCCATGCACAAAGCTGTGCTCACCGTCGCCGTTGCCGCCACGTTCGTCGTCGGCGCTGTCGCGTCCTGTTCCAGCGGCTCGGCCAACGGTCAGCCGACGGTGTCGCTCATGGTGGGCGGCATCGACAAACAGATCTATCTGCCCTACGAACTGGCGCAGAACCTGGGCTTCTACCAGAAGTACGGCGTGAACGTGGAGCTGAGCACCGAAACGGCGGGCGGAGTCGGCGCCGAGGACGCGATGGTGTCCGGCCAGGTCGACATGGCGGGCGCCTGGTACAACCACGCCATCGACTACCAGGTGAAGGGCAAGGCAGTCGAAGGCGTCGTCCAACTCTCCGGGGCGCCGGGTGAGCGAGTGATGTGTGCCAAGGGCTCGAACATCCACTCCCCGGCCGACTTCAGGGGTAAGACGATCGGCGTCACCGACCTCGGGTCCGGCACCGACACGCTGACCCAGTTCCTCGCCGCCAAAGCCGGTGTGACGACCAAGGACTTCAGCCGGCTCGCCGTCGGCGACGGCTCGACCGCGATCGCCGCGCTGCAGAACAACAAGGCGGACTGCGTGATGACGACGCAGCCGACGGTGAACGCGATCGAGAAGAAGGGTGTCGGCTACCCCGCCATCGACCTTGCCACCTCCGCCGGCGTCAAGTCCGTGCTCGGCGGCTTCTGGCCGGCTGCTTCCGTGCTGGCCCGCACGGACTGGATCAATGCCAACAAGGACACGGTGCAGAAGGTCGTGGACGCACTTGTGGCCACCATGCACTGGATCAACACCCACACGGCGGCCGACATCGCCAACGCCCTGCCGTCGTCGTACACGTCCAACGCGCTGGTGACCAAGTCCGACTACATTGCCGGCCTTGCCCAGGACAAGGCCCAGTTCCTGCCCGACGGCATCATGCCGGCCGGCGGACCGAAGACCGTGCTGGCCATGGAGGAGTTCCTCGGCAACGCGACCTCGTCGGTCAACCTCGGCGCGACGTTCACCAACGACTTCGCCATCGCGGCCAACAAGACCGAGGGAACCAGCACCATATCCAACCCGACCCGCGCCAACGGCTAGCTGTTGCGGGACATGACATTGGTGACGGCACAGAGGGCCTGATCAGGCGGACGGGTCTTTCCCCGGCAGGATGAGAGGTACCACCAACTCGTCCGCCTGGACCAGGGTCGACGACGGCAGCGGCGCTGACATCGGTAACTCCTTGACATTGTTCAACGGTTGTCGGCGTCGACCCGGAGAGAGTTGATCATTTCGGTGACCGGGCCGACATCAAGCGGACAGCTCCGCGCCTTGTCGTCGATGACCGTCAGTCGCGGCGCTGTCCTCGTGGCGGCGGGCCAGGCGGTGCCGTCAGGACCGCTCGGCGCGCCGGTTCGGGCGAACTCGGTCCAGGCGTGCGTTATCGTGTCGGAGATGTCGGCGTCGACCTCGTCGTAGTCCTCGGTCGGGGTGAGGTGGCCGAAGACGTAGGCGAGTTCGGAGCAGTGGAACGCGAGCATGCCGCTGCGCCGGTTGCCGGGGGAGACGCGCGCGAAGCGGTAGGCGTAGGTCGTACGGCCAAGTTCGGCGAACCGCCGGTAGGAGGCGAGCGCCGGCTCCGCCCAGATCGCCGCGGTGATCATTTCCGCCAAGGATTCGTACGGGCTCCCGCCGAGCCGAGCAAGGATGTGTTCGGCTTGCCGTCCACCTAGGACACCGGCCATTCGTGCCAGCGTGGCGGAGGTGTAGATCTCGGTGCTGGGTGGCGCACCGTAGGGGCCGTGCGGTGTGACGAAGAATCGCGGACCGCGGACGGTTGCACGGTGTCCTTGTACTGCTTGACTTGGATGACATATTTCCCGCCCCGGATCGTTGTTTGTTCCGCGGCGAGTTCGACCTGCCGGGGAAGCTCCGCTTCCTGTTGCTGCTTGAGCCGAAGTTTGCGCTGGCGTTCAGCCTCGGCCGCAGCACGCTTGTGCTCCGCGGCCTCTCTGACCTTGTGGATGATAGTTGAGCGCCTGCTGAACACGTGGACGGTTCTTGTCTTTGGTGCGCCGGGGTTCGATTCGAGGTGCGAAATATGGATGTTCAAGGTGATTGTTTCGTCAACGATCACGAAATGCCGCCGAGTTACGACAAATGGGCGAACGGGTGCCGATTCACGGCGCGTCGTCACACTGGGCGATAGCGTGATTTGTTCGGGGTGACGAGTGGAGTGGTGATGAATCTGAGCCTGCATCAACAACGGCAGCTTCAACAGCGTGCGGTCGATTTGTTGCGTCAGACCGCGCCGTGGCTGGGCCCACTGGAACGCCGCGTCCTGACCGCACTCATGGTCCGCACGGCACAGAGCGGGCACCTGTTCATCCGTCGTAGTCCACCTTCTGCGGACATACTTGGTGTCGATGCGTTCCTGGTCGGTTCGGGCGGTGTCATGGCGATCACGATCGCCGAAACGTCGCCCGACGAGCAGCAGGCGCGCGGAGCAGCACGACATGCTGAAGAACGATGTGCGGCCATCCGCGGTCCAGGCGGTCAGGTCCTGGCCCGCAGCGCACTGCACCACATCGTGATCCTGCCCGGTGCCCTGGCGAGGGGCTTGTCGCCCAGTTCGCTGTACCAGACCTACGCCGAGGCGGACCTCGACAGACTGTTCCGTCGGGAACCGACGCTGAACCGCCCGCAAACCGCGTCGATCGCGAACCAGGCGATCTCGCGATGGGCCGACTACCAGGAGGTCCGCCCGCAAGCGTCGGCCCGAGCCGGTGACGCCGTCGGGTTGCTCGATGCGGCCGAGGTGACGATGGATCAGCTTGTCGCGGCCCAACAGCGACCATTCGAGACGTGGATGACGTTCCTGCACCCCCAGCAACAAGCGATCGCGACCCGCGACTACGCGGGCCCGGCCAGGATCAGTGGACCTGCCGGGACCGGCAAGACCGTTGTTGCGCTGCATCGGCTGCGCCACCTTGCTCGGCACAGCGTTGGCCCACTCCTGTTCACCACGTTCGTGCGCACCCTGCCAGGCGTGCACAAGGCATCGTTCCAGCGTCTCGCACCCGAGTTCGCCGATCGTGTCCAGTTCATCAATCTGCATGCCTGGATCCGTGCCTTCCTGACGGCGCGCGGGCGCCCCGTGTCGGTGCATCGCCATCAGGTGGACAACGCGTTTGGTCGTGCCTGGCTCGCGTGCAGAGACCCACTGGTCGACTGGGAGCCGACGCCCGGCTATTGGCGGACGGAGATCGATCGGGTCATCAAAGGGCGTGGTGTGACCACGCTGGAGGACTATGCGGGAGTCCTACGCCGGGGCAGGAGCGTCCGGCTCAACGCTGAGCAGCTGGCGTCGGTATGGCGCCTGTACGAGTCGTATCAGCGCAATCTCGATGACAAGCAGTTGCATGACTACAACGACGTGATCACGCTCGCGCTGACGGAACTGGTCGGCCGGCCGTTGGAGCAGTCCTACGCAGCGGTTGTGGTTGACGAGGTTCAGGACATCACGCTCACCGGCCTGCGTTTGATGCACGAGCTTGCCGGCGATGGCCCGAACCGGTTGTTGCTGGTGGGGGATGGTCAGCAGCAGGTCTATCCGGGTGGTTGGCGGTTGTCCGAAGCTGGCATCCCGGTGCGTGGGCGGGGAGAAGTACTGCGGGTCAACTACCGCAACCGGGCCGAGGTGCTGGGTTTCGCCCGGAGTTTCGACGCCGCGAACGACGTCGACGACCTCGATGGTGCGCCGGGCGTCAGCTTGGCTCAGGTCGAATCGGCGAATCCCGGCGGTGCGGTGCACCGATGGCACGGATCAGATACCGACCTGGCCAAAGCCTTGGTCGATACCGTCACGGCGCTACCGGTTCCGAGGGGACAAGCAGCCGTGATCACTTTCAGTCTCCGCGACCTCGACCGCTGCATCGGCATTCTTCAGCGCGCCGGTATCCCATCGCTGCATCTCGACCGTTACACGGGGGAGCCGGACGGGCTGATCAAGGTTGGCACCGTGCATCGGGCGAAGGGGCTGGACTTTCAAGCTGTCCTCGCGGTCGCCTTCTCATCGGAGGTCGAGGTAACAGTGCGAGCGCTCGGGAGACCCGCGAGTTGAGGATCCGGCAGTACCTGGTGGCCGCGAGCCGGGCACGAGACTATTTGTGGTGGGCGGTAGTGGGTGGTGCCCAATCGGGCTGATGAGGGGCGACAGACACCCAGCCGCGACTGACTTACGCCTGCCGCCGACCGGATCGCAGACAGCATCTGCTCATGCTCAGCAGGGGAATCTCACCGATGATCAGCTTGTCGGCTGGATCGGTGCGATGGAGTTGCCGGGCGGGATCTGGCCGCAGGTGCTCGATGCGGGGGCGCCGGCGAATCGCTGCTGGAGCCATGGCAGGGTCTCGGCCAGCCACGGGACGGCGGTGAGTGTGTGGCTCAACAGCGGGAATTCCTGGTAGTTGACGTTCACGCCACGGGAGCAGTACTCGTTGGCCAGTGCGCGGACGTCTCCGGCGACCATCACGCCGTCGCCGGCGCCGATGCCCGGTCCGCCGTTCGGCGTGCCCTCCAGGATGCCGCCGGCGCCCTGGAGGATGAGCATCGGCGTGGTCGGCGTACCTCCTGTGCCCATGATGAGCTGGTTGGAGATGTTGACCAGCGCCGGAATGCTCTCCGGCTGCGCGTACTGCGGTTTGGTCAGCTTGGCGAAGGTCAGGCCGGGGTAGTGGCCGAGATCGTCGACGAGGCAGTCGTTCTGGATCTGGCCGATCAGGCTCTGTGCGTAGGCACTGAGATACGGGGTCAGGTCGACCTGGTAGCCGCGGGCGATGCCGACCAGTGCCATCGGCAGCACGCCGGTCCAGACGACCGAGCCGTCGATGTAGTGCAGGTTGTGGATCGGGTCGACGAACACCCCGCCGATCGAGGACCCGACGAGCTGACTGTTCACGTCGGGGGCGTAGCTGGGTGCGAGTTCGGTGGCCCATTCAGTGGCGATCGCGCCACCGGAGTAGCCCATCATCCCGACCTTCGTGCCGGTGTTCAGTCCGGTGTCCGGGGAGCGCAGGGCCGCGCGGATGCCGTCCAGCGTGGCCATCCCGTACTGGCGCCCGTCGGCGAAGTCGGCCTGCTGACCCTCGAAGTCGGCGGTACTGATCGTGTACCCGGTTTGCAGGAGGGCGATCATCAGCGGGTTCTCCAGCGCCGAGATCAGGCCGGGGTCGAAGCCGCCCGCCAGTGCGTAGGAGGGCTCGCAGTTCGCGCTGAGCGAGTCGTAGAAGCTCTGGTACGACAGCAGCTTCGGGGTGCCGCTGGACACGAGTGGCTTGAGCACCGAGGTGACCGTGACGATCGGGTTCCCGAGCGAGTCCGTGGTCCGGTACAGGAGCTGGATGGTGGTCACGGGCAGCGGCAGGCCCTCCAGGTGCGCCTGGACCGTCCTGGTCTTCAGCACCGTCCCCGGTGCGATCGCGGAGAGTGGTGTCGAGCCGTCGTAGTCGTAGAAGGGGTCCTGGCTCGGTGGTAGCACGCCGGACGCGCTCGCTGATCCGGTCGGGGCCGTCGGCGTGGCCGCACTGGCCGTGCTGAGGCTCACCGCTGCCAGGAGTGCCATGACACACGCCAGGACCACCGCGACTCGAAGACGCATCCCAACCTCCGCTCCATTGCGGCCGCCACCAGAAGTTACTGGAGCGTAGGAAGCTGAACCTACTGCCGAGTAGCCTCATGGCGCAACTCCAGCCGGCACCTTGGTGACGCGGGTGTCGGTTGAGCGAAGGCCTGCTGCGGGAGCTGCTGGACGGCTTGCCGCAGGTGTGCGGGCGACGTGTGGGCGGGCGTGGTCGGCCTGGGAGCCGGCTCACCACAGGGTGTAGCCGCCGTCGATCACGAGGATTTCGCCGGTCACGAACGAGGATGCCGGGCTGGCCAGGTACAGCGCGGCCGGGGCGATCTCGGCGGCCTGCGCGTAGCGCTGCATCGGTACCTCGTCGATCCAGTAGTGCTTGTACTCGGGCCGGTCGATGTCGGAGATCTCGGTCTTGGTGTAGCCAGGGGCGATCGCGTTGACCCGCACCGACCTTGACGCCCATTCCGCGGCGAGCGACCGGGTGAGATGGTGCACCCCAGCTTTGGAGACGGCGTAGGGGGCGTGCCACTGTGGACGGTTGATGATCAGGCCCGACATGGAACCGACGTTGACGATCGAACCGGTGCCGCGCTCGACCATGGACTCGCCGACCACCTGGCTGGCCTTCCACACCGCGTTGAGGTTGGTGGCCATGACGCGGTCCCAGTCCTCGTCGTCGATGCTCAGGGATTCGCCGTGGATCCCGATACCGGCGTTGTTGATCAGGATGTCGATCGGGCCGAGCCGGGCGGTGACCTGCTCGCGCATCGCGACGAGGTCGCCGCGGCGGGTGACGTCGGTGTGCGTGGAGATCGCGGTGGCGCCGTCGGCGGTCAGTTCGGCGACGGTGTCGCGGTTGCGTGTCTCGTCCCGGCCGGCGATCGCGACCGACGCGCCCGCCTCGGCCAGCGCGAGCGCGATGGCCTTGCCGATGCCGCGGTTTCCCCCGGTGACAACGGCGACCTTGCCGTCGAGACGGAACTGGTCAAGGACGCTCATGCGGTCGTCTCCTCGACTGGCCTCAGCGGCGCTGGCATCGTGGCCACCCGGAGGATCCGGTGCGCTGTGGTGCGGGTGCCGTGGATGAGTTCGGCGTTGCGCTGGTCGGAGCCGCGCGATCGTTCGTAGGCCTCCTCGGCGGAGCGCCCGAAGGACATGTGCCTGGCGACGAGCCGGTCCAGGCGCACCTCCTCGCCGGGCTCCAGGTACCAGCATTCATCGAGCAGTTCGCGTACCGGCCCCCAGACAGTTCCCTCGACCAGCAGGTAATTGCCCTCGGTGACGATCAGGGGAATGTCACGCGGCACCGGCACCGCGCAGGCGATGGACTCCTCAAGGCCGCGGTCGAACAGGGCGGCGTAGACGACCTCGTCCTCGCGCGAACGCAGCCGGCGCAGCAGGTTGACGTATCCGGCGGCATCGAAGGTGTCGGTGGCTCCCTTGCGATCCCGGCGTCCGAGCCGGTCCAGTTCGCGATTGGCCAGGTGGAAACCGTCGAGCCCGACCAGCACCGCCTGGTCCCCGAGCGCGGACGCGATGGTCTCGCCGAGCGTTGACTTGCCCGAGCCGGGTGCGCCGGTGATGCCGAGAATCCGGCGCCGGCCAGGGGAAATGAGCGCTCGGGCCGACTCGATCAGATCCTCGACGTCCATGACGCTGACCGTCGGCGCCTGCTGCGGACCGTCGGCCGCCACGGGGAGATTCACTGTTCGCCTTTCGCTCGGGGCGTTGACGCTGTCTGCGCTTTCGGCTCGGGGGAGGCCGGATCGATCTGTTCGATCGCCTCGGGTGATGTGGCACCGGTCATGATGGCGACGGCCTCCTCCATGGCGGTGGTCTTCGGATCGACAAGGGCAATGCGGCGGCCCAGTCGGTGGATGTGGATGCGGTCGGCGACCTGGAAGACGTTGGGCATGTTGTGGCTGATGAGCACGACCGGCAAACCGCTGTCCCGGACCCGGAGCACCAGATCGAGGACCTGGTTCGTTTCGTGTACGCCCAGAGCCGCGGTCGGCTCGTCCATGATCACGACCCGCCTCGCCCACGCGGCGACGCGCGCGACGGCGACGGCCTGTCGCTGCCCGCCGGACAGAGTCTCGACCTTCTGCCTGATGGACTGGACGCGAATGCCGAGATCGGCCATCTGCTGGGCGGAGCCGCGTCGCATGGCGCGCTTGTCCAACTGTCGGAACACCGTGCCGAGCACGCCACGGCGACGCTGTTCCCGGCCGAGGTAGATGTTCTGCGCGAGGTCGAGAGCCGGAGCGACACCCAGTTCCTGGTACACGGTCTCGATACCCGCGTTGCGCGCGTCGAGCGGGCTGCGGAAGTGCACCGTGTTTCCGTTGAGCCGCATGGTTCCCGCGTCCGGGATGACCGCACCCGTCAGCGACTTGATCAAGGTCGACTTGCCCGCCCCGTTGTCGCCGATGACGGCGAGGATCTCGCCCTGTCGCAGGTCGAAGTCGCAGTTGTCCATGGCCACCACGTGGCCGTATCGCTTGGTCAGGCCGCGGGCTTGCAATACGTTGGGCATGGGGTCCGCCTGGGTCACCGTGACCGCCTCCTTCGCACCAGGTGGTCGACGCCGACGGCGACGATCACCAGCACGCCGGTGGCGACCTGCTGGTAGAGCGAGTCGATGCCGGCCTGGGTGAGACCGTTCTGCAGCACCGTCACGATCAGCGCACCGATGAACGTGCCGACAACTCCGCCGCGACCGCCGAACAGGCTGGTCCCACCGATGACGACCGCGGTGATGCTGTCGAGGTTCACGGTCGGATACCCGCTGGGGTCCGCGGTCGGTGTGCGGCCGAGCGCCTGCCAGGCCGCGAAGAGGTAGATGACCGCCGCGACCACGTACACGCCGAGCAGCAGGCGTTTGACCTTGATCCCGGCCAGTTCGGCCGCCCCGCGGTTGTCGCCGACGGAGTACACCCGTACTCCCCACGCCGTCTGGCTCAGGGCGTAGCCCACTACCGCGGTCAGACCCACCCACAACATGACTCCGTAGGTGATGGTCACCCCGCCGACCGTCGGACCGAGGTCCAGGAAGGTCAGGAAGCTGGCGGTGATGGGGAAAGTCTGTGAACCGGTGTAAAGCTGTGCGGCCGCGGCGACGACGGACAGCACGCCGAGGGTGACGATGAACGGCGGCAGTTTCAGCCGCGAGACCAGCACACCGTTGATCGCCCCGACCGCTACGCACACCACCAGACCGGCCAACAGGGCGAGGACGGGATTGCCGGTCACAGCGAGCTTTCCGATGACGACGGACCCGAGCACCATGATCGCGCCGTTGGCCAGGTCGATGCCGGCGGTCAGGATGATCAGCGTCTGGCCGAGCGCCAGGGTGCCGACCACAACGGACTGCTGGGCGATCAGCGACAGGTTCGGTGCGTTGAAGAACGTATCCGTCGACAGGGAAAAGACGACGACTGCCACGATCAGGGCCGCGAGCGGACCTGCGATCTGGTGGCTCATCAGCGCGTGGAGGCCCCGGCGGTGACCGGCTTCCAGGTCGAGCGGCGCGATGTCGGCGTCGCGCGTTGTCGTCGCCGTCACTGGGGACCCCAGCAATGGCTCAGACCCCACGCCGAGGTCTCGGACGGAACACCGGGGACCGGCTTGTCGGTGATGAGAGCGGTGCCCGAATCGGTCAGTCCGCTCGGCGGCTTCGTGCCGTTCTTGAGGTACGCGGCAGCGGCGTCGATGGCCATTTGGCCCATTTTGTCCGGGAACTGCATAGCGGTAGCGCCGATGACGCCGTTCTTGACGTCTTCGACTCCGGTGCACGCACCGTCGACCGCGACGACGACGACCTTCCCGGCCAGACCCTTGTTCTTGATCGCGGTGTACGCGCCCTCCGCGGTCGGCTCGTTGATCGCGTACACGAGGTTGATGTCGGGATGCGCCGACAGCAGGTTCTCCATTGCCGACTGTCCGGTGTCGACGGTCGCCTGGGTCAGTGCGGTGCCCGCGATCAGCGGGGAGTTGATGGTGATGCCGTAGCCGCTGAGGAAGCCGTCGTGCCGGCCGGACGACGGCCCGTCGGTCAGGTCGAAGTCGAGCATCGCGATGTGCGGACTGCTCGGCGCGGAAGCCTTGGCCCACTTGCCGATGAGCTTGCCGGCGGCGAGGTTGTCGGTGGCGTAGGTGGCATCCGCGGTGTCGACCGGGCTGAGCGGCGAATTGACGTCCAGCACCAGGATGCCCTTGTTCCTGGCCTGCTTCAGCACACCGTTGAGCGCGGTCGAGTTGGCCGGGGTCACGACGATCGCCTTCACGTTGTCGGCGATCATGTTCTCGATCGCGTTCACCTGTGTCAGTGAGTCGCCGGGAACCTTGGCCTCGGCCTTCATGACCTTCCAGCCCTTGGCCTCGGCGGCGGCCGCGGTGGCGTTCTCCAGGGTGTCGAAGAACGGATTGCTCAGGTTCAGCTCGACGATCCCGATCGTGACGGTCCCGCTCGCGGCGCTGTTGGCGCTCGAAGCACATCCCACGGCGGCGATGGCACAGGCCGCGGCCAGCGCCATGACTCTGATGCCCGGTCCGAAGGCACGTCCGACGATCTTCATGAAGTCCTCCCGGAAGCGGATGCGGCGGATACGTCACATGGCGGCGATATGACATTGCGATTACGCAGATGCTGCGCATAATTTCGTCGACTGTCAAGCAATAAATTCATACTTATGCGTTATCATCGACTAAAGTGGATGGTTCACGATGGCGGTAGCCCGACGTTCGAGAGTGGAGTGAGATGACCGAGACGACACCGACGGCCCCGGCAAGTCCGTCGCTGTGGCGGGCCGACGACGGTCCTGGACGAGTCTTGGAGCTGATCACCACCCGCCGAGCCCGGACCCGCGCCGCGATCGCCAGGCTGACGGGCCTGTCACGATCGACGGTCGGTCACCGGCTCGACGCACTCTTCGACGCCGGCCTGATCCGCGAGAGCGAGGCCAACGTCCCGTCGCGAGGCCGTCCATCCCGCGAGCTGGTGCTGAACCATGCCGCCGGCGTCATCATCAGCGTCGATGTCGGCGAGGAAAGGACGCGCATCGCGGTCACCGACCTCAACGCGGCCATCATCGCCGACCGCGTCGAACGGCTGGCCCTCGGCGAGGGCCCCGACGTGCTGCTCGACAAGATCACCACGATCGTGCGGGACATGATCAGCCAGGCAGGGCTCGGCGACAAACCGGTCGCCGGTATCGGGCTCGGGTTACCCGCACCCGTCGACTACGAGGCCGGCGAGGTGCTCGGCTGGTCGATCATGTCCGGCTGGGACGACTACGACATCCGCGAGCACCTGCGCAAGACCTGGCGCGCCCCGACCCTGATCGACAACGACGTCAACCTGCTGACCCTGGCCGAACACCGACGGTTCTGGCCCGAGCAGCGGCACCTGCTCTACATCAAGGCCGGGACCGGAGTCGGCAGCGGGATGGTCATCGACGGCCGGGTCAATCGCGGTGCCCAGGGCGCCGCAGGCGACATCGGCCACGCCCACATCAACGGCTTCGGCGATCCGCAATGCCGTTGCGGGAACCTCGGCTGCCTTGAGTCGCTCATCGGCGGCTGGGCCCTCGCCCGTGATCTGCGCAGCCGCCACCAGAGCGACAGCCATGACGCCCGCGATGTCGTCGACCTGGTCAAGCGGGGCGACGGCGCGGCCCTCGCCAGCCTGAGGGCTGCCGGAAGGGTCCTCGGCGAAGCGGTCGCCTTCGCGACCAGCATGCTCAATCCCGACGTCATCGTGCTGGGCGGCGCCCTGAGCACCACCGGGGATCATCTGATGGCAGGCGTTCGTGAGGTCATCTACCAGCGCTCGCTGCCGCTCGCCACTCGCCAGTTGCAGATCGTGCCCACCAAGTACAAGTCCAGGGCCGGCATCGCCGGCGCCGCGTACCTGGTCCGCGATCACGTCCTGGATCCGGCGACGCTCGACGCCACTCTCGCCCTCGGCGAGTCTCCATTCGCGACACTGTGATCAGTGGACGGCCTCGCCGGCAATGATCGATCCGGACAGGGCCCGCCGGTCGCACGCCGCTTCAGGTGTTGTGCATACGAGCACCGTCTCGGCCGCCGACTGGGGTGGGTCAGTGGGCGGGGGTGACGCCGAAGATCCAGGTGACGCCGAAGCGGTCGGTGAGCATGCCGTAGGACGATTCGGCGGCCTTGCCGGCCACCAGCGGCGCGATCACGGTGGCGCCGTCGGCGAGCTTGTCCCACAACAGACTGATCTCCTCGATGGTCTCACCGTTGAGCAGCAGGAAGAACGATTCGTCGTGGGTCAGCCCGCCGGTGCGGCGGCCGGTGTCCTTCGACGTCCCGGCGATGCCATCGCCGGTGCTGCCGAACACGTCGTAGGCGGCCACGCGGAAGCCGTTGTCGCCCACCACCAACCCGAACGCGATGCGATCGACGTCGGGACCGTCCTCGGCGACCGAGCCGAACGTGACGGGCCCTCTGTTCGGGTCGTCCTGGGGGACGCCGAACTGCCCGTAGGTCGCGGTCATCAACTGGCCGCCGAAGACCGAATGGTAGAACTCCAGCGCCTGGCGGGCGTTGCCGCGGAAGTTGAGGTGGGCGGTGGTGGTGATGCTCATCGGAAATCTCCTGTGTCGTCGCTGGAATGCCGGGTCGGTGGCGGGCGCGTTCGTGGACAGGCCTGAACTGGCCGCGCGGACAGTTGGCCGCGTCTGACGAGGCTCGCGGTTGTTTGTTCTCCAGAGCCGGGTTGATGCTCAGCGGCCGCCGCGCAGGGCGGGGATGACGACGCCGTCGAGCAGGGCGAGGGAGAACTCGCGGGTGATCGGTTCCTGTTGCACCGCACGGCTGATGCACATCATCGGGATGACCTGGGCGAGGGTGTCGATGTCGGCCTGCGGGAACTCGCCGCGATCCACGGCGCGCCGCATCAGGATCCGGTTCGCCTCGATCCAGGGCCCGATGCCCGCCTGGGTGGCGGCGTCCGCGAGACGTTTGTCGGTCTTGGCCAGCATCAGCAGGCCGATCAGGGCCTGTAGCCGCACCTGCTGGTCGTCGGGGGTGTCCGGGACGAACAGGGCGATGACGTCCTCGCGGTAGCTGCCGGTGTCGGGTAGGTGGTCCAGGCCGACGTCGGTCTCGCTCAACCGTGTCGCGGCGGCGAGCACCAGATCCGCTTTCGTCGCCCAGCGCCGGTACACCGTCGCTCGGCCCGCGCCGGCCCGCGTCGCCACCATGTCGATGGTCATGCCCTCGTAACCGGCCTCGGCCAGGACCGCCAACGTCGCGTCGAGGATCGGCGCGTCTCGGCCGTGGTCGCGCTTGCGGCCGCTGCGGGCCGGGCGCTGACCTCGTGGTTCGTCATCGCTCACCCCTAAAACGATACGCAGCGATATCGATATGTACAAGTATCGATATTTGTGCGTGCACTAATGTGAGGTCGGACCAGCGAGGAAGGCGGGCCCACGGTGGCGAGACGAACCATCTCGGTGCGGCAGCGACGGCACGCCATGGTGCGTCGACACCACCTCGGCGGCGACGCACCGACCCCGCAAGCGGTCACCAACGCTCTGGTCGCGCTGCACGCCACCGACCCGGCCTCGGTCTACCTGTCGGTGTTGGCTCGCAGCAGTGCATCGACCCTGACCGACGTGTCGGCCGCGATGTACGAGCGGCGCGACCTCGTGCGCTGGATGGCCATGCGGCGCACCGTGTTCCTGCTGCCCCGCGCCGACGTCCCGGTCGTCCAGGCCGCGGTCAGCACCCCGCTCGCCGCCGTGTTGCGCCGACGCCTGATCAGTCAGTTGCGGCGCAACGGCACCGAGCCACCCATCGACGATGACCTGGAGACGTGGCTTGCCGGTGCGCAGGAGCGGGTCGAGCATGCCCTGCGTGCGCGGGGCAGCGCCACCGGCGCGGAGTTGGCCGCCGACGTGCCCGCGCTGCGGACCTTCATCCTGCCTCGCGCGGTCTCGGACCGCCCGCAGCACGTCACCTCCGCCTTCCTCGCCATGCTGAGCGCACAGGGCCGCATCGTCCGCGCCACCCCGACCGGCCCCTGGACCAGCCGCCACCACCGCTGGGAACCCGTCGAACGATGGTGGCCCGACAGCCTGCCCGAGCTGACCGCCGAAGCAGCGCAACGAGAACTGGCCCGGCGCTGGCTCGCCCGGTTCGGGCCGGCCACGGTGGAGGACCTGCGGTGGTGGGCCGGCTGGAACAAGACCACCGTCCGGCACGCGCTGCGCGAACTGCCGGTCGAGGACGTCGACCTGCACGGCGACACCGGCATCGCACTGGCCGACGACGAACTCGACGAGGCCACGCCCTCCCTCCCGCCGGTCGCTACGCTCCTGCCCGCTCTCGATCCCACGCCCATGGGCTGGAAACGACGGGACTGGTTCTTCGGCATCCCACAGCACAACGTGTTCGACAACCACGGCAACATCGGACCGACCCTCTGGTGGGACGGCGAGATCATCGGCTCATGGGCGGTAGCCGCCTCGGGCGAGATCCGAACGACGGTGCTCGCCGATCGGGGCGCCGAGGCACGGACCGCCGTCCGGGATGCCGCAGCGCGATTGCGGGAGCGGCTGGGTGGAGTCGTGATCACCCCTGCTATCCGCACACCTCTGGAACGCTCACTCGTCGAACGGGTTGTCCAGTCTTGTGCGGGATCCTGACTCTCAGGTACCCGCTGAACCGGGGACGTTCTCACGACGGGGATACGAGCGTTCCCGGGTCGCTCGGATGTGGCCTGAACGGGGTGACCGTGTCGTCGCGCCACACGCGCAGCGGCATCGAGGTGAGCACCTGCCGCAACTCGTTCTCGTCGGCCGCGCTGAACAAGCCGAAAGTGCGCCATTCGCCCGGTGCCTCGGGTGGTTTCCACAGCCGCAGGAGATTGCCCTGCGCGGCCAGTTCCTTCGCACGCGCGGCTTCGCGTCGTTTCATCTCGGCTACGGCATCCACGGTGGTGCCGTCGGGGACCGTGGTCACCATCTCAACCAGGAATTCCATGATCTGCTCCGCTTCAGCCGAGCCGGGAGACCTGGTAATGGGCGATCAGCCAGGACTCCTCGACACGACGGAGGACAATACTGAGGTAGACGCTCACCGTCGGGCGGTCGGTGAAGGTGAAATCGACGTTGAGGTAGCCCAGTACCAGATCGTCGGCAAGTCGTCGGGTTTGCAGCACCGTGTAGTTCGCGGTCATGCCGATGGGCTGGCTGTCGTAGTACTCGGCCACTCCGTCCGGACCGACGCTGTACGGGTGCAGCCCTTGGAAGATCGCATCGTCGGTGAAGCAGGTCGAGACACGTTTGGCTTCGTGCGCGTCGACGGCTGACTTCCACCGGTCGAGCACGGACGTGAGAATGTCGACTTCGGTGGCATTCACGGTGATGTCCCTTTCAGATACCGCGATTGTGACTGGTCAGTGGCCCGCGCTCTGGCCGCCGTCGACATGCAATACCTCGCCGGTGACGAACGGAGCGTTCTCCAGGTAGATGATGGCTTCGACGACATCGCGGACATCTCCCATCCGCCCGATCGGGTGCATCCCCGCGAGCATGTCGTGTGTCTCGACCGGATGCATGGGTGTCCGGATGATGCCGAGCGAGACCGCGTTGACCCGGATGCCACGAGCCGCGTACTCGATCGCGAGCGATTTCGCGACCGCGTTCAGGCCACCTTTGGTCAAGGAGGCGAGTGCGGAGGGCACCGAGGAGTTGGCGTGGTCGATCAAACTGGTGGTGACGTTGACGATGTGACCGCCGTCGTGATCGAGCATCGCCGTGATCGCTCGCTGGGAGGTCTCGAAGAAGCCGCGGAGGTTGACGCCGGTCACGAAGTCGTAGTCGGCAGCGGTGTAGTCGGTGAACGGCTTGGCCACGAAGACGCCCGCGTTGTTGATCAGGGTGTCGACCCGGCCGAAACTGTCCAGTGCCTGCTCGATCACGCGGGCGCCGACGGCAGGATCGGAGATGTCGCCGGGGACGGCGAGGATCCCGGCATCCTGGGACGGGGCGATGGTGCGCGAATTCGCGACCACCGAGTAGCCGAGTTCGCGGTAGGCGGCGACAAGGCCCGCGCCGATGCCCTGCGAAGCACCGGTGATGACAGCTACTTTGTTGTTGTTCATGGCAGATGTACTCCTGTTCTTCTGGTTGGCGGGCGCCACCGGCACCGCGCGTGGGCGCGGCGTTGCGGTGGTCGTACTGAGTTGGGTCAGAATACGGTGGTCTCGCCTGCCACGAACGCGATCAGCCAGACCGCCGTTCCGGGCGCTGTGCCTGTCATGCCCCCATGGTGCACCCGCCACTCGACTACTGGCCAGGACCGGCTTGCTCTCTGGTGGGAGCCTGGGCCTCCTACCGATTACCCTTTGCGGCATGGAGCTACGCCAGCTTCGCTACTTCGTTGCCGTCGCCGAGGAGTTGAACTTCGGCCGGGCCGCGTCCCGGCTGCGCATCGCGGGCCCGTCAGGTTCGGACCGGGGCCGGACTCGTCGTGACACCCGAGCGAGGACATCGCGGGCAACATCATCAGGATGGTCTTGAACCAGGACTTCTCCACCGGTCTCGAACCAGGCCCGCTTCTCGACTACTTCCCGTACGTCTCACCCCCGCCGGTCGGCTGAGTCGGCAGGTGCGCGCCCGGCGGAGTGCCCTGCACGTGTGCTCAGCCGTCATGATCACCCCGGTTCGACGGCTCCACGACAACCAAGAGCTGACCGATATCGTCCGACGCGACGACGAACTCCTCGGCACGGGGCCGGAAATGCAGACGATACGGGGCGAATAACATTCCCCGATAGCGTCGCGATCGACCTGAAAATAGGGGTAATTACGGGGAGACGATCGTGATGCGTCCTGCTGAGGTGAATGCATGATGTCGGTGGTCATGGACCACGGGAGGACGGCCTCGGCCGTCACATTGGACGGTGTGGATTCCGCCGCGGTCGCCGCGGTCGCCAATGAGCTGCTGACCGTGGCGCAGGGCCGGTTGGACACCCAGGAATGGGTCGCCGCCGCCCGTGACGCCTGGGAGCACCTGCCGGTGAACCTGCGGGCCGCGGTACGCCGGTTCCGCCGCCACTCGGGCCCGCAGGGTGCGCTGATCCTGCGTGGTCTGCCGGTCGAGGAACACGATGTACCGGACACTCCGCTGGTCGACGGTTCGGTGCAGCGCACCGCGACCGTGCCCGCCGCGGCGCTGGTGATGATCGCCTGCGGGCTCGGCGATCCAGCGGCCTTCCTGCCGGAGAAGTCCGGCGCGCTGGTTCATGATGTGGTTCCGGTGCCCGGCAAGGAGGAGTTCCAGGGCAACGCGGGCTCGGTGCTGCTGTCCTTCCACAACGAGAACGCCTTCCACCCGCACCGGCCCGACTATGTGATGCTGCTGTGCCTGCGCCCGGACTACGACCGGGTCGCCGGCCTGCGCACCGCGTGCATCCGCCAGGTCCTCGACCAGCTCAGCGACACCGGTCGGGACGCGTTGTCCAGCGCGGAGTTCACCACCATGGCGCCGCCGTCCTTCGGCGGCGCCGGCGGCACCGCACCGCATCCCGTGCTCTTCGGCGCGGCGGATGACCCCGACCTGCGGGTGGACTTCGCGGCGACGACCGCGCTGACTCGACGGGGCACCGACGCGCTTGAGGAGTTGCGGCAGGCGTTCGGGCAGGCCGCGAAAACCCACTACCTGCTGCCCGGCGACCTGGCGATCGTGGACAACCACGTGACCGTGCACGGCCGTACCGCCTTCCAGCCGCGCTACGACGGGCAGGACCGCTGGCTACAGCGCACCTTCGCGCTGACCAGCCTGCGCCGTAGCCGTGGCAGCCGCCCCGATGACGGTCACGTCCTCGTGGACTGAGTGCGCTTCCGAGAAGAAAGGGACCCCACCATGACCAACCCGTTCGAGGACAACGACGGGACCTACCTCGCGCTGGTCAACGACGAGGGCCAGTTCTCGCTGTGGCCCGCGTCGATCGACGTGCCCGCCGGCTGGACGGTCTCGCACGACAGGGACAGCAGGGCGGTGTGCCTGGAACACATCGAGCGGTCCTGGACCGACATGCGCCCGCGCAGCCTTGCCGAGGCCATGAACGACAACTGACCGCGAAAGCACGATCGAGGGGCGTCCGCACCGGGCGCCCCTCAATCGTGTCCTGTGCCAACGGAATCGGGTGGGGAGGCCGGCCTCCCCACCCGATTACGGTCAGTGCGCGGCGATCTGGTCGCTCTCCCACGCCTGCCGGCCGTAGATCTCCTCGACCCAGCCCTGCTGGTAGACCGAGTCCAGGTACCGCTCGCCGAGATCCGGTGAGATCGCGACGGCCGTCACCTCCCGGTCGGCTCGGTGCGCCGAGAGCCAGCCGGTCGCACCGGCTATCACGGTTCCGGTGGACCCACCGAAGACGAAACCGCGCGTGGCCAACCGCCGACAGGTGTTGATCGCGTCCGCCTCGGCAACGTGCACCACATCATCCACATAGGACTCGTCGAGCAGGGCGGGCCGAACGCTGGTGCCGAGACCCGGGATCATCCTGGGCCGGGCCGGGCCACCGAAGGTCACCGATCCCTCGCTGTCCACCGCGACCACGGTCACCTGCGGCGCGTGTTCGCGGAAGTAGCGCGCACATCCCATCAACGTTCCGGTGGTGCCCGCGCCGACGAACAGCACGTCAAGGTTGGGAAAGCGGCGCGCGATGGCCGGCGCCGTGGAGGCCTGGTGTGCCAGCCAGTTGTTCGGATTGGCGTACTGGTTGAGCCAGACGTAGTTCGGGTCGGCCTCGCACCGGCGCCGCACATACGCGATCCGGGCGCCGAGCAGTCCACCGTCGCGGTCCGGCTCGGTGATCATGTGCACCTGGCCGCCGAAGGTCTCGATGAGCCGTCGCGCGGCGAGGTTGCAGCGTGCGTCGGTCACGCAGACGAAACCATAGCCGCGGCTGGCGGCGATCATGCTCAGCGCGACGCCCAGGTTGCCCGATGAGGACTCGATCAACACCGAGTCGCGGGTCAACCGGCCGGCGCGCTCGGCACCGTCGACCATCCGCACGGCGGCCTTGAGCTTGATCGACCCGGCGAAGTTGAAGCCCTCGCACTTGAGCAGCAGCGGAGTTCCCAGCGTCGAGCGCAGGTCGACGTACAGGTCCTCCGCGTGGAACTCCTCAGGGTAGGAGATCACTGGCACCGCGGCCACCTCCAACGAAACCGTCGTCGGTCCCGTACCGGGACATGTCGTGGAAGAAGTCGTCGACCACCGCCAACTCGCCGCTGCCGCGCAACTGGTCGTAGACGTGCTTGCCCACCGCGAGATCCAGCACGCCAAGCCCGAACGGCGAGAACACCACGGGCCGCTCGGCCGGCAGCCGGACCGCGCCGGTCATGACGTCGAACAGGGTGCCGTCCAGGAAGTCGCGATGGCCCACCTGCTGTTCGAGCAGGTGCGGCGAGGTGTCGGCCTTCAGGCAGTGCTCGACGTCGTCGACGACGTTGCTGGCGCCGAGCAGGATCTCCGGCGCGAGATCGCGCAGGGACACGTGCAGGACAACGGGATTGTGCGCGAACAGGGCCGGATCGGTGACGTGCGGCCGGCCCGCGACGGTCGCGAACACCACGAGGTCGCTGGAGCGGATCAGCTCATCGGGCCGTTGGTGCACGGTGACCCGGCCGGCCGCGCCCGATCGTCGCAGGTAGTCGCTGAACCCCTGGGCGTGTTCGGTCGTCAGGTCGTGCACGCCGATCTCGTCGAACGCCCATCCGGTACTGGCGAGATAGGTGTGGATGTAGCGGGCGATCAGGCCGACGCCGAAGAAGCCGATCCGGGCCGGCCGGGGCCGCTCGCGGGTCAGCCAGTCCGCGGCGAGCGCGGCCGAGGCCGCGGTGCGGGTCGCGCTGATGATGGAACTCTCCAGGCAGGCCAGCGGATATCCGGTCGCCGGGTCGTTGAGCACCAGCACGGCGGACGCGCGCGGAATACCCTTGGCCACGTTCTCCGGAAAGCTGGAGATCCACTTCAGTCCGTCGGCCTTGACATCGCCGCCGATCGAGGCGGGCAGCGCGATGATGCGGGAGGTGGGCCGGTCGGGGAAGCGCAGGAAGTACGAAGGCGGGTTCACCGTGTCGCCGGCACCGTGCGTGCGGTACGCGGCCTCGATCAGCGCCACGACCTGTTTCTCGTTGCCCCGCAACACACTGCTGACTTGCCTGCCGGAGACGACAGCGAAGCTCGGTGACATGCGTTTTCTCCGAATCGGTGGTTGATGGGCAGGTCAGCGCGCGACCACGAGGTCGGCCGGGCGCAGCGGGTCGCCCATGGCGACCACGATCTCGCGCGCCCCCTCGAACGGCTCGCGGCTGTGCGCCGTCCGGATGTTGTCGACGAGCAGCACGTCGCCCACCTGCCACGGTCGGCTCCTGGTGTGCTCCTGGTAGACGGTGTTGATCAGGTCGACGACATCGGCTTCGACGGGGTCGCCGTTGCCGTAGTGAGTGGTGAAGGGCAACCCGTCCGGTCCGAACACGAGGGTGAGGTACTCGCGGACCTCGGGGTCGATGGTGAGCTCGTTGAGGAAGGCGATCTGGTTGAACCAGCAGCGTTCGCCGGAGACCGGGTGCGTCACCACGGCGGGCCGGACCTGGCTGGTGCGCAGACCGTTGTCCTGGCGCCATTCGACGTCGATCGCGTTGGCCGCGCAGTACCGTTCGACCTCGTGACGGTCGTTGCTGCCGAACGCCTCGGCCCAGCCGACGCCGACGCTGTCGTTGTAGTTGCGCACCAGCTGCCAGCCGTCGCGTTCGAAGCGCGTCACCAGTTCGGCCGGCAGCGCGCGCAGCACGGCCTGGCCGTCGGCCACGGCGGTGTCGCCGCCGGCCGCTGGCGCGGTCAGACAGCCGAAGACCAGCAGCGACGGGGACTCGGTGGCGTAACTGAGTTCGTGGTGCATGCACATCGGCTGGTTGGCCGGCCATTTCGAGGACGAGTAGACATCGGCCTCGTAGGTCTCCCGTGGCGCGAACCCTTCGCGCTCGGTCATCAGGCGCCCGGCCAGTGAGCGGGCGACCCGGCCCACGTCGGCCGCGTCGGCCACGTCGAAGCCGCGCACCACGACGGCCCCGTCCCGCCGCAGCGCGGCATCGAGGTCGTCGTCCGCGTCGACGAGCACCGGGCTGTCGGTGACGTTCATACCCGCTCCTGTCCGAGCGTCGAGTCCATGAAAGAGGCGAGCGAGGCGAGGACCGGCGCGCGGGTCAGATCGGCCAGCGACACCTGCCGCCGCAACGCGATCATCAGCCGCACCGCCGCCAGCGAGGTGCCGCCCAGCTCGAAGAAGTTGGCGGTCCTTGAGATCCGCGCGGACGGCACGTCCAGCACGCCGGCCCAGGCGTCGGCCAGCAGCCGTTCGGTCGAGGTCTTCGGTGGCGCATAACCGGTAGTGGTAACGGCGAGTTCGCCGGCCAGTCGGGTCAGCACCTTCTTGTCGATCTTGCCGTTGTCGGTCAGCGGCAGCGAAGCGCGGTGGTGGAAGGAAGCCGGCACCATGTACTCGGGCAGCGCCGCGCCCAGCGACTCGCGCAGTACGTCCGATGCCAGCTCCTCGGCGGCCGAGTAGAAGGCGACCAACGACGGCGGCCGCTGCTCATCCGCGTCCACCACGACCGCCGCGTCGCGCACGCCGGGCACCCGCAGCAGCTGGTTCTCGATCTCCCCGATCTCGATCCGGAAACCCCGGACCTTCACCTGGGCATCGCGCCGGCCCAGGAACTCCAGCCTGCCGTCGGGCCGCCACCGGCCGAAGTCACCGGAACGGTAGATCCGCAGGCCGGGCCGGTGCGGGTCGGGCCGGAACGCGGCTTCGGTGCGCTCGGGATCGTTGACGTAGCCACGTCCGACACACACCCCGGAGAACACGATCTCGCCCGGTGCGCCCAGCGGCACCGGGGCGAGCTGCTCGTCAAGGACGTAGATGGTCACGTTGCTGACCGGTCGGCCCAGCGGGACCTGGTCGGAGTCCGGGACCCCGGTCATCACCTCGTGGTTGGTGTCGTCGGAGGTCTCGGTCAGCCCGTAGGCGTTGACCAGTGCGACGTCGGGCCGCAGCGCGAACCAACGCTCCACCAGCCCCTTTTTCAGTGCCTCACCGGTGGCCGAGACCCGGCGTAGCCGCGGCAGCGCGCGGGGCCGGTGCGCGAGATGGCCGAGCAGCACGTCCAGATAGGAGGGCACGAGTTGCAGGACGTTCACCCCCGCCTCGTCCACGACGTCCAGGAACCGTTGCAGGTCGAGGATGTCGTCCTGGCCGACGATGACCGTCCGGCCACCGACGAGCAGCGCGGACACCAGCTGCCACAGTGAGATGTCGAAGCACTGCGGCGCGGTCTGCGCGACAGCGGTCTCCTTGTCGATGCCGAGATCGTCGATCTTGGCGAACAAGTGGTTGATCATCCCGGCGTGCTCGCACATGGCGCCCTTGGGCGCGCCGGTCGAGCCGGAGGTGAAGTAGATGTAGGCCAGTTGCCCAGGTTCGGTGCGCAGGCCGGGGTCGGTGTCGGGATGACCGGCCCGGTAGGCGTCCTCGATGAACAGCAGGTCATCGCAGGGCAGGCTGCCGGCGCTGGCACGGGTGGTCAGTACATGCCGGCAGCCGCTGCGGGAGAGCATGGTCGCGACGCGCTGCGCGGGGTAGGTCGGGTCGATGGGGAGGTAGGCGCCGCCGGCCTTGAAGATCGCCAGGACCGACGCGAGCCAGTCAAGACCGCGTTCGGTGACCACGGCGACCACGTCCTCCCGGACGAGGCCGGTGGCCAGCAGCGCGTTGGCGAGTTGGTTGGCCCTGCGGTTGAGCCGCGCGTAGGTCCAGCGTTCGCCTCCGCACTCGGCCGCCACCGCGTCCGGTCTCGCTCTGACCTGCCGCTCGAACAGTTCGCTGATCGACTCGTCGGGCAACGCCCGCGCGGCACCGGCCATGCCGTTGATCTGGAGGTCCCACTCGGCGGGTGAGAGCAGGCCGACGGCGCGATGGTCGGCGTCGGTGTCGGCGGCGATGAGGTCGAGCGCGGTGCGGTGATAACCGGCGAACCGGGACGCGGCCGCGTCGTCGAACTGGTCGACGCGGCAACGCAGCAGCGCGTTGTCCAGGTCGAGCACGAACCGGGGCGCGGTGTCCCGCGCGGCTCGGTGCTCGGCGCGGGCCGCGGTCTCGATCAGCTCGCGCCACGAGCCGGGCCCGACGAACGCCTCGGCGGTCAGCAGTCGGCCATCTCGTAGGACGGCGGTGAGCACGCCGTCCTCGCCGGTCATGGTCGCGGCCACCTTCAGGTGTGCGGCGAGCAGCACCGCCTCGGGCGCCACGGCGAGGCCGGCGGCGAGCGTATCGACCGTGCCCAACGGAAAATCGACGTAGCGGTCAGTGGCGAGTTTCGCCACGTGCACCACCCCTCCCCGCCCGGTCATCGTGAATTCACCGGATGCCCGAACAAATTGGTCCACCATGCCGAACAAAACGCTAACCAGCCGGGTTTTCGTCTCGTTATCGCGTGGTTTTCGATACCGCGGAGACAGCCATTCGACGCTTGCCCGCCGAAGCGAGATGTCGTAACTTCTGGTCACGGCGCGCTTTTGGGGAGTGCGGCACCGCGACAGGTCGAGCACGGGACGCACGACATCACCGGAAGGGCATCATGGCCGACGAATACCTGATCATCGCGGATATTCTCATCGTGGTGCAAGCCACAGTCTGGCCACTGGCAACAATCGTTCTCCTGTGCCGCGACCGCATCAGAACCCGTTCGGAATACGAAATGCTCAGCGAGAAATCGCGCGGTGACCAACGGGTCCTGTGCGAAACCGTGAGCGAACTGGTCAACCGGGTCAGCGCGATGCAGCGTTTGTTGGAGGACGTCGGCTAGCCGCCGGGTGAAAAGCGGATATGGGAAAACATCTGGGGAGATGTCGGTGAATGCTGTGCTGAGCTTCAATATCCTGAGCGCGCTCGGGGTGAGCGTCGAGGGCAGGCGGATCGCGGTCGGGGGTCCTCGGCAGCGCACCGTGCTGGCGATGCTGCTGCTCTCACCGGAACGGGTCGTGTCGGTGGAGAGCTTGATCGAGGCGGTGTGGAACGGACATCCACCGGCCACCGGCCGCACCCAGATCGCCATCTGCGTCGCCCGGCTGCGCAAGACCTTCCGCGAAGCCGGTTGCGTTGACGACGTGATCGTCACGGCGTCGCCCGGCTACATGCTGCTCGGCTCGGCCCACCGGATCGACTTCGCGGAGTTCACCGCCCACGTGGCCGAGGCCGCGCGCGACGTGGCGCGCGGCCGGATCAGTGAGGCGGCCGACACCCTCGGCGCCGCGCTGGAGTTGTGGCGTGGTCCCGCGCTGGCCGGAATTCCCAGCGATCTGCTCGAACGGCAGGCCGTCTGGCTGGAGGAACAGCGGCTGAGCGCCTACGAGCAGCGGATGGCGCTGCGGCTGGAACTGGGCCAGCACCGCAACGTCATCAACGAACTCGCGGTGCTGGTCAGCCAGCACCCGCTGCGTGAGCAGGCTCGGGCCCAGTTGATGCTGGCGCAGTACCGGGCCGGTCGGCGGGCCGAGTCGCTGGAGACCTTCCGCGAGGCACGGGACCGCTCGGTCGAGGAGATCGGCATGGAGCCCGGTCCGAGCCTGCGGCAACTGCGCGACGCGATCCTGCACGACGACCCGGCACTGGCGCTGCTGCCAACGGCCAAGGCGTTTGACGCACCCGCGCAACTGCCGCAGGACGTTTCGGAGTTCGTCGGACGCAACACCGAACTGTCCGCTTTGGACGAACTGCTGGCTGACTCGCCGGGCCGGCAGGTCACGGTCGGTTTTGTCTCGGGCGGCGCGGGAACCGGCAAGACGGCGCTCGCGTTGCGGTGGGCCCATCGGGTCGCCGACCGTTTTCCGCACGGCCAACTCTTCGCCGACCTGCACGGCTATGCCGACCGCGCCGATCCGGCCGACCCGAACGCCGTGCTCGCCGGCTTCCTGCGCGTGCTCGGCGTGCCCGACGAACGCATCCCCGAGCCCGTCCACGAGCGCGCCGCCCTCTACCGCGGCCTGTGCGAGGGCAGGCGGATGCTCGTCGTGCTCGACAACGTCAGGACCTTCGCGCAGATCCAGCCGCTGCTGCCGGGCACCGGCGAGTGCCGGGTGCTGGTCACCGGCCGAGCCCCGCTCGGGGAACTGCTCGGCGGCTACGCCCCGGTACACGTGCGACCGGGTCGGCTGACCGATGCGCAGGCAGAGGCGCTGTTGCGGGCGACGGTCGGTCCGGACCGGCTCGCCGCCGACCCGGCCGGCACGCAGCAGTTGATCCGGCTGTGCGACCGGTTGCCGCTGGCGCTGCGCATCGCCGGCGTCCGGCTGGCGGGCAAGCCACATTGGACGGTCGGGAACCTGGTGCGTCGGCTGGCCGATTCCCTTCGGCGGCTGGACGAACTGGAGGAGTCGGGGCTCGGTGTCCGCAGCAGCCTTGAGCCAAGCTACCGCGCACTGAGCCCGAACGCGGCCTGGATGTACCGGGCGCTGAGTACCGGGCCCGAACCCGAGTTCACCGCGTCGGCCGCGGCGGCGCTGCTCGGGATCGGCGTCGGCGCGGCCGAGCAGTTGGCCGAGGAACTCGTCGACGCCCAACTGTTCGACGTGCCGCCGCAGGGTGTCGGTGGGCCGATCCGCTACCGGTTCGGTGACCTGCCGCGCCTGCACGCCGCCGAGCAGCGGGCGCGGGTCGACCCCTTCGGGCGGCAACAACTGGAACCGGTGACGTTCGAGCGGATGATGGCGCGCTGGCCCGAGTTGCCCGACGACGAACTGCGACTGTTCGTGCCGCTGGCCCGTAACGGGACGAAAACCGATCAATAAATCGCCAATACCATCGATTGCTAACGTGGCCGCGAATTCGCTGTAACAACAATGAAAGGCGTGCCATGTCGAGTGAAAGAATGGCAATAGCCCGGCAGTGGATGGACGAATTCCTGACTCACCCGCACCCGGAACTGGGCCGGGCCGGTGATGTTTGCCCGTTCATGGCGAAGGCATTGAACAAGGACCTGGCCGAGTTCTTCGCGTTCGACGCCCGCGAGGGCGACGAGGCCATGATCGCGCTGCTGCGGGAATCCAGGGCGTGGCTGCAACAGCGCGCCAAGGCCGAGGGCCAGTTGTGGATGCACCTGACGGCGATCGTGGTGCCCTACGGGTTGCCCGACCCCGAGCTGGTCGACATGGTCGAACGGGTGCATGCCGTGCTCAAGCCGGAGTTCGTGGAGTTGGGCCTGATGCTCGGTGAGTTCTGGCCCGGTCATGACGTCGGCGGTCTGCACAACCAGGACTTCCGCCCGTTGGACAGCCCCCTACCGATGGTGGCGATCCGGCACATGGTCCTCACCGACCTGGCGTTCCTCGGTGGACCGCACGTCGATCCCGCGCTGCAACTGGACTTCCTGCGCCAGTTCCGGCGGATCTTCGACGGCCAGTTGAGCGGCACCTGGTCGCATAAGCTCGACGCGGCCGAGCGAGCGGCACAGGACGCGATGGCGACGGTCGCGGTGGAGGTCTGATGGGCGGCGAACCGATCGCGGCGGAGCACGCGGCCGAGGCCAAGCGGCTACAGGCGCTGGCCGACCCGGCTCCGGGGCGGGTGCTGCACGTGTTGTGCGTGCTCGGCGTGCCGGATGAGCTGCTCGACGGCCCGCGCACCGTGGAGGAACTGGCCGAGAAACTCGGCGCGGACGCCGACGCGCTGCGGCGGGTGCTGCGCGCGGCGCAGGAAATCGACGTGCTGGGCGAACAGGGCGATGACAAGTGGGCGCTGCGCCCCGGCGGCCTACTGCTGTGCACGTCGACCGAGGGCAGCCTGCGCGCCGAGTTCGCCGACAACGACCTCTTCGCGTTGTGGACCGCGTTCGAGCACAGCGTGCGCACGGGCCGACCGTGCTACCCCGAGGTCTTCGGTGCCCCGCTGTTCGAACGCCTCGACCGGCGCCCGGACGAACGTCGCGGCTTCCACCTGCACATGCACGCACGGGCCCACCTCGTCTACGGCCCGCTGCTCGGCTCGCCGCTGTGGCCGGACTCCGGCGTGGTCGTCGATGTCGGCGGCGGCACGGGCGGCCTGCTCGAACAGTTGCTGGCCGCCCGTCCCGCCCTGTCCGGGGTGCTCTACGACCTGCCGGAGGTCCTGGACCTCTCGCCGCTGCGGTCGCAGCCGAGGTGGGCGGGCCGGATCGACTTCGTCGCGGGCGACATCTTCGCGGGCGGCCCGCCGCCCGGTGACGTGCACGTGCTCGGCAGCGTGCTGCACGACTGGCCGGACCCGGCGGCCATCGACATCCTGGCCAGTTGCCGCGCGGCGGCCCGGCCCGACGGCCGGTTGATCGTGCTCGATCGCGTGCTGCCCGACACCGGTCCCCGTCCCGCCGTGTTCAACGACCTGCTGATGCTGGCGGCCGTCGGCGGGAAGGAACGGACCAGCGCGGACTGGCACGCGCTGGCCGCCGCGAGCGGGTTTCGCGTCACGGCCGCGCACCGGGCCGAAACGACCGACCTGGTGCTGCTGGAGTTCACGCCGGCTGACTGACCTGCTCACCGGTCAGCGCGAGGAACACCTCGTCGAGGCTGGGCGTGTGCGTCTGGATGCCGGTCACCGCGAGCCCGGAACGGCCGAGTGCCCCGATCGCCTCGGTCACCGCCCTGTCGCCGGCCAGCGCCAGACTCACCGTCCCGGCCTCGGCATCCGTGCTCGGTGCGCCGAGCCCGGCGAGCACCGCGGCGACGCGCGGCAGGTCCCGTTCGAGGGTCGGGGTGACCTGGAGGACCTGGCCGCCCACCCGGGCGCGCAGTTGCGCGCTCGTGCCGGACGCGATCACCCGCCCTCGGTCGACGACGGTGATCGAGTCGGCCAGCGCCTCGGCCTCTTCCATGTACTGGGTGGTCAGCAACACCGTCGTGCCGTCGGCGACTCTGGCCCGCACCGCGGCCCAGAGCTGGTTGCGGCTGCGGGGATCCAGACCGGTGGTCGGCTCGTCGAGGTAGAGCACCTCGGGATCGCCGACGAGGCTGGCGGCCAGGTCGAGCCTGCGGCGCATGCCGCCCGAATAGCGGCCGGCCAGCCGGCCCGCGGCGTCGGCAAGGTCGAACTGCTCCAGCAGCTCGACCGCTCTTGCTTTGGCCGCGCGGGCGGAAAGATTGAGCAGCCTGCCGATCAGGTACAGGTTCTCGCGGCCGGAAATGGTCTCGTCCACCGAGGCGTACTGACCGGTCAGACCGATGACCTCACGCACTCGGCCGGGCTGCTCCACCACATCGAAGCCGCATACGCGGGCGTGCCCGCCGTCCGGGCGGATCAGCGTGGACAGGATGCGCACCACGGTGGTCTTGCCGGCCCCGTTGGGGCCGAGCAGGCCCAGCACGGACCCTCTCGGCACGGTCAGATCGACCCCGGCGACCGCCTGGTTCTGACCGAAACGCTTCACCAATTGCTCGACCTCGATTGCCGCTGTCACCGGGTCACCATAACCAATCCTCTTATCGCGGCCATATCGCCGGCGCACCGGAAATGGCTTCGATAACGAGACGAAACGGCGCGTTCCTAGCCTCGTCGTGGAGATATGTGGCGGGGGATGGCCGGTTCAGTCGTGAGGAGAAAAACGGCATGAGTGGTTTACTCGACCAAGAGGTGGAGTTCTGGCGGGGCGCGATTCATGCCGCGACCGAAACAAACCTGCCCGAGCTGATCGCCCGGCAGGCCGGCGTGCAGCCGACGGCGATCGCATTGCGACACCGGGACACCGAACTGAGCTTCGCCGAGTTGAACGCAAGGGCGAATCGGCTGGCCCGCTATCTGGCCGCGCGGGGCGTCGGCCCCGAAGGCGTCGTCGCGGTGGCGCTGCCCCGGTCGATCGATCTGGTGGTGGCGCTGCTCGGGGTGCTCAAGACCGGTGCGG
This sequence comes from Pseudonocardiaceae bacterium, assembly GCA_036268955.1. Lineage (GTDB taxonomy): Bacteria > Actinomycetota > Actinomycetes > Mycobacteriales > Pseudonocardiaceae > CAJCJE01. Next base: position 38,288 of record DATATE010000124.1, on the reverse strand, counting down.
CCTACCTGCCGGTCGACCTGGACTACCCGAGCGAGCGGATCGCGTTCATGCTGTCCGACGCCCGCCCGGTCCGCGTGCTGACCACCGCGCGCGCGGCCGGCCTGCTGCCCGAGGACGTTGTCGGCCTGACGGTGCTCGACGATCTTGCCGATGCCCTCGCCGCCTGCTCCGCCACGGACCTGCCGGCCAGGGCGGCCGGGCGCAACCCGGCCTACGTGATCTACACCTCGGGTTCCACCGGCACCCCCAAGGGCGTGGTCATCGAGCACCATTCGCTCAGCGACTATCTCGGCTGGTCGCTGCGCACCTACCCGAGCGTGCGCGGGGAATCGCTGTGGCACTCGTCGGTGTCCTTCGACATGACCGTCACCTCGCTGTGGGTGCCACTGGCCGCTGGCGGCGGTGTTCGCATCGCCGACCTCGCCAAGGACGAATGGTCCGACGCGGTGTCCTGCACGTTTCTCAAGGCCACCCCCAGCCACCTCGCGCTGCTGCGCGTGCTGCCGGCGAACTTCTCGCCAACCGACGAACTGATGTTCGGCGGCGAAGCCCTGCTCGGCGAAGGGTTGCGGGAGTGGCGGGCCGGGCACCCGTCCGTGACGGTGCTCAACGTCTACGGCCCGACCGAGGTCACCGTCAACGCGGCCGAGTTCCGCATCGAACCGGGCGAGGAGATCGCCGACGGCGTGCAGCCGCTGGGGCGGCCGATGGACAACACCCGGATCTACGTGCTGGACGAGCGGTTGCGGCCGGTCGAACCGGGCCGGATCGGCGAGCTTTACATCGCGGGGGAAGGGCTGGCGCGCGGCTACGTCAACCAGCCCGTGCTGACCGCGCAGCGGTTCGTGGCCGACCCGTTCGCCCCGGCTGGCGAGCGGATGTACCGCACCGGCGACCTGGGGCGCCGCAACGACGACGGCGTACTGGAGTTCGCCGGCCGGGTCGACGATCAGGTGAAGGTCCGGGGATTCCGGATCGAACTTGGCGAGATCTCCTCGACGCTGCTGCGGCACGATTCGGTGGCCTCGGCCACGGTCGTGGTGCGCGAGGACCGACCGGGCGACCGCAGGATCGTCGGCTATGTCGTGCCGGCCGAGGGCAAGTCAGCCGAGCCCGCGGTGTTGCGTGCCCACGCCGCCCGCACGCTGCCCGAGTACATGGTGCCCGCCGCGTTCGTCGTGCTCGAGGAGATCCCGTTGACCACCAACGGAAAGCTCGATCACCGGGCGCTGCCCGAACCGGACTGGTCGGCCGCGTCGACCTCGGTGGCCGCGAGCACCGACGACGAGCAGGTCCTGTGTGGACTGTTCGCCGACGTGCTCGGGCTTGACCGGGTCGGCGTCGAGGACAACTTCTTCGAACTGGGCGGCCATTCACTGCTGGCCACCCAGCTGATCAGCGCGCTGCGCAGGGTCTTCGGCGTCGAGCTGCCGATCGGTGCCCTGTTCGAGGCGCCGACGGTGTCGATGCTGGCCACCCGCCTGCCGCGCGCCGCGTCGGCGCGGCGCGCCCTGGTCGCGGCGCCGCGCGGTGCGCGACCGCCGCTGTCGGCCGGGCAGCGCGGTCTGTGGTTCCTGCACCGGTTGGAAGGTCCCAGCGCCACCTACAACACCCCGCTCGCGCTGCGCGTCTCCGGTCGGCTCGACCATGACGCGCTGCGCGCCGCCCTCGCCGACATCGTCGCCCGGCACGAGCCGTTGCGCACGATCTACCCCGAGCACGACGGCGAGCCCTACCAGCAGGTGCTGGCCGAGTTCGCGCCCGAACTGCACGTCGCCGACCTTGACGAGGCCGCGCTGGCACGGGCCGCAGCGCACCGCTTCGTCTTCACCGAGGCGCCGCCGCTGCGGGTGACCCTGTTGCGGGTGAGCCCCGAGGAGCACGTGCTGCTGCTGCTCACCCACCACATCGCCACCGACGGCTGGTCGCGGCAGCCGCTCGTCGACGACCTCATGACCGCCTACGCCGCCCGCGCCACCGGCAACGCCCCGCAGCTGCCGCCGCTGGTGGTCCAGCACGTCGACTACGTGCTGTGGCAACGGGATCTGGTGGACGAGGCCGGCCAACTGGCCTACTGGCGGCAGGCGCTGGCCGGCTCGCCGGAACTCCTCGAACTCCCGGCCGACCGGCCGCGTCCCGCCGTGGCCAGCCACCGCGGTGCCCGACTGGCCTTCGAGATCCCGGCCGAACTGCACGGCGAACTGGCCACGCTGGCCCGGCAGAGTTCGACCACGGTGTTCATGGTCGTGCAGGCGGCGATGGCCGCGCTGCTCCAGCGACTCGGCGCCGGTGAGGACATCCCGATCGGCACGGCGATCGCCGGCCGTACCGACGATCAGCTGGCGAACATGGTCGGCTGCTTCGTCAACACGCTGGTGCTGCGCACCGATGTCGCGGGCGACCCGAGCTTCGGCGAGCTGCTGGCCCGCGTCCGGCAGGCCAACGCGGCGGCCTACGCCCATGCCGACGTCCCCTACGAGCGGCTGGTCGAATTCCTCAACCCGAGCCGGTCGCTGTCGCATTCCCCGCTCTACCAGGTGATGCTGACCGCCGAGAACAGCCTCGCGCTGGAGTGTCCCGGCACCGGGCTGACCCTCGCCGTCGAACCGGTGCACACCGGGGAGGCAAAGGTCGACCTGAGCTTCTTCATCCGCGAGCGGCACACCGGCGACCATCGGGCCGCCGGCATCGCCGGCACCCTGGAGTACGCGACCGACTTGTTCCACGAGCACACCGCGAGCGCGCTCGCCGCCCGGCTGGTGCGCCTGCTGGCCGCCGCCCTCGACGCGCCGCACACGCCCATCAGCGAACTGGACCTGCTCTCGCCCGGCGAACGCGCGAACCTGGTCACCGAGTGGAACGCCACCGACCACCCCGTCATCGACGCGACCGTGGTCGAGCTGTTCGAACAGCAGGCCGACCGCACCCCGGCCGCGACGGCGGTCGTGGCCGGCGAGCACGGCGTGACCTACGCGCAACTGGAGGCCAGGGCCAACAAGCTGGCGCACCTGCTCCGCGAACGCGGGGTCGGCGCCGAACGGTTCGTCGCGGTCGCGTTGCCGAAATCGGTCGACCTCGTCGTCGCGCTGCTGGCGGTACTCAAGGCGGGCGGCGCCTATCTGCCGATCGATCCGAGCTATCCGGCCGACCGCATCCGATTCATGGTCGAGGACATCGCCCCGGTACTCACCCTGGCCGAGCGGGCCCTGCCGGGCGCGGGACCGGTGCTGGCCCTGGACACCGACGAACTGGCCGCCGCGCCGGACACCCGGCTCCAGGGCCCGCGCGACACGCGCCATCCCGCCTTCGTGATCTTCACCTCGGGCTCGACCGGTCGCCCCAAGGGTGTCCTCGTCGAACACCGCTCACTCAACCAGTACCTGGCCTGGGCCCGGTCGGCCTACCCCGGCGTCGCGGGCCGGGCCCTCGTGCACTCACCGGTGTCCTTCGACCTCACCGTGACCGGCCTGTTCGCGCCGCTGACCTCAGGTGGCTGCGTTCACCTGCTCGACCTGGACACGGCCAACCCCGGCACGCCGCTGCCCCGACCGACGTTCGTCAAGGCGACACCCAGCCACCTGCCGTTGTTGCAGGCACTGCCCGAGCGGTTCTCCCCGAACGAGCAACTGGTGCTCGGCGGCGAATCGCTGATGGGGGAGGTGTTGCAGGAATGGCGCGCCCGCAACCCGGCCGCGACCGTGATCAACGAGTACGGGCCGACCGAGACGACGGTGGGCTGTTCGGAATACCGCATCGAACCGGGCGACACCGTGCAACCGGGCGTCGTCACCATCGGCAGGCCGATCTGGAACACCCGGATGTACGTGCTGGATCGCGCGCTGCGCCCGGCCCCGGTCGGCGTCACCGGCGAGGTGTACATCGCGGGTGAGCTGCTCAGCCGCGGCTACCACAACCGCCCCGGCCTGACCGCGCAGCGGTTCGTGGCCAACCCCTACGGCGCGGCCGGTTCCCGGCTGTACCGCACCGGCGACCTGATGCGCTGGCGGGCCGATGGCCAACTGGAATTCGTCGGCCGCGTCGACGACCAGGTCAAGGTACGAGGGTTCCGGATCGAACTCGGCGAGATCGAGGCCGTTCTCGGCCAGGCGCCCGACGTCGCCCACACCGCGGTGATCGTGCGCGAGGACAGTCCCGGCGACAAGCGGATCGTCGCCTACACCGTGCCCGTCGCCTTCGCCACGATCGATCCCGAGCGGCTGCGCGCCGCGGCCGCCGCGCAACTGCCCGACTACATGGTGCCCGCCGCCGTCGTCGTGCTCGCGGAACTGCCGCTGACCCAGAACCGGAAACTCGACCGCAGGGCGCTGCCCGCGCCCGAACGCGTCGTGGTGACCGGACGGCCGGCGCGCACCCCGGAGGAGGAGATCGTCTGCGGCCTGTTCGCCGAACTGCTGGGTCTGCCGCGCGTCGACGCGGACGCGAACTTCTTCGACCTCGGCGGTCACTCGCTGCTGGCCACCCGCCTGGTGAGCCGGGTCAGGTCGGTCTTCGGCGCCGAACTGGCGCTGCGCGACCTTTTCGAGGCGGCCACGCCCGAACGCGTCGTCGACCGCATCGGCACCGCGGGACACGGCCGTTCCCGGCCGAAGCCCGTGCAACGGCCCGACCACATCCCGCTCTCGCACGCGCAGCGCGGCGTCTGGTTCCTGCATCGGATGGACGAACAGAACCCGACCTACAACATCCCCTCGGTCGTGCGGCTGACCGGCAGGATCGACCGGGACGCGCTGCGCGCGGCCGTCGCCGACGTCGTCGACCGGCACGAGGTGCTGCGTTCGGTGTTCCCCGAAGTGGACGACAGGGCCGGCCAGGTCGTGCTCGCGGCGGCCGACACCGGCTTCGAGCTGACCTGCGTCCAGCTCGCGCGGTCCGAACTGGACGATGCGGTGCGGGAATTCGGGCACCGGCCCTTCCGGCTGGCCGACGAGCTGCCGATCAGGGTCGCGCTGTTCTCCGTTCCCGGCGACGAACACGTGCTCGCGGTCGTCGTGCACCACATCGCCAGCGACGGCTGGTCGATGGCGCCGCTGCTGCGCGACCTCGCGACCGCCTACACCGCCCGCAGCGCAGGCCACGCTCCACAGTGGAGCCCGCTGCCCGTCCAGTACGCGGACTACGCCCTGTGGCAGCAGGAACTGCTCGGCGACGAAGACGATCCCGAGAGTGTGCTGGCCAAACAGGCCGACTACTGGCGCGACCAGTTGCGGGGTCTGCCACAATTGCTGGAACTGCCGACCGACCGGCCCCGCCCGGCCACCGCGACGCACCGGGGCGACCTTGTGTCCGTCCCCATCGGACCGCAACTGCACGCCGCCATCGTCGACCTTGCCCGTGGCAGCGGGGTCACGGTGTTCATGATCGCGCACGCCGCGTTCGCCGCGCTGCTGACCAAACTCGGTGGCGGCACCGACGTGCCGATCGGCACCGTGGTGGCCGGCCGCACCGACGACACCCTCGACGAGCTCGTCGGGTTCTTCGTCAACACGCTCGTGCTGCGCACCGACACCTCGGGCGACCCGAGCTTCCGCGAGCTGCTGGCCCGCATCCGCGAGACCGACCTGGCCGCCTACGCGAACCAGGGCGTGCCGTTCGAGCGGCTGGTCGACATCATCAATCCGCCCCGGTCGCTGGCCCACTCGCCGCTGTTCCAGGTGACCATCGGCGTGCAGAACTACGAGTCGGCCCTGGTTCGGATGCCCGGACTGACCGTGGGCGCGCCCGAGGTCGAGCTGGGCGCGACAAAGTTCGACCTGATGTTCTTCCTCGAAGAGCGCCACGGCGGCGACCAACTCCCGGCCGGCATCAAGGTGGACGTCAAGTACGCGACCGATCTGTTCGACCGGGACACCGTGCGCGCGATCGCGCAGCGGTTCGTCCACCTGCTGACCCAGGTGGTGGCCGAGGCCGACCGGCCGCTGAGCGAGCTGGAGCTGCTGCTGGCCGGCGAACGCGAGCGCATGCTGACGCAGTGGGGCACCACCGAGGGCGCGCCGGACACCGCGACGCTGCCCGAGCTGTTCCAGGCCCAGGTGCGCCGCGCACCGGCCGCCGGCGCCGTGGAATTCGGCACCCAGCGACTGACCTACGCCGAGCTGAACGCACGCGCCAACCGGCTCGCGCACCTGCTGATCTCGCGCAAGGTCGGTCCGGACACGCTCGTCGCGCTGGCCCTGCCCCGCTCGCTCGACCAGGTCGTCGCCGTGCTCGCGGTGGTCAAGGCGGGCGCGGCCTACCTCCCGATCGACCCCGAATACCCGAGCACCCGCATCAGCTTCATGCTCGCCGACGCCGCACCCGCGCTGGTGATCGCCAGCACGTCGACGGAAAACCGGCTGCGCGAGACCGGGGCCGAGCTGCTCGTGCTGGACGGCGAGGCCATCCGCGAGCAGGCACTGTCGCAGCCCGACACCGATCCCACCGACGCCGACCGGATCGGCCCGCTCGCACCGGCCAACACCGCCTACGTCATCTACACCTCGGGTTCGACCGGCAAACCCAAGGGCGTCGCCGTCACGCACACCGGGTTCGCCGGCCTGCTCGCCAACCAGGCCATCGCCTACCCGGCCGGGGCCGGCGACCGGATCCTGCAGGCCGTGTCGCTGAGCTTCGACGTTTCCGTGACCGAACTGTGCCTGGCCCTGCTGACCGGCGCCTGCCTGGTCGGATCGTCGACCAGCCTGGCAGGCCAGGAACTCGCGACCTTCCTCGACGAGCAGCGCGTCACCCACGCCTTCTTCCCGTCCGCCGTGCTGGCCAGCATGCCCCGCGACGAACTGCCCGCGCTGCGCACGATCATCGTGGGCGGTGAGGCGCCACCGGCCGAGGTGGTCACGTACTGGTCGGCCGGGCGGCGATTGGTCAACGGCTACGGGCCGACCGAGGCCACGGTCTGCGCCACGATCAGCGCGCCGCTGCGCGCGGGCGAACCGACCCCGATCGGTCGGCCGATCCCCGGCACCCAGGCCTACGTTCTCGACGGCGACCTGCGACCGGTCCCACTGGGCGTGGTCGGCGAGCTGTACGTCGCCGGTTCGGGTCTGGCCCGCGGCTACCTCAACCGCAGGCCCACCACGGCGGAACGGTTCGTGGCCAACCCTTTCGGCGCGCCGGGCGCCCGCATGTACCGCACCGGCGACCTGGCCCGCTGGCGGGCGGAGGGCCAGCTGGAGTTCGTCGGGCGCGCCGACGGCCAGGTCAAGATCCGCGGCTTCCGGGTCGAACTCGGCGAGATCGAGTCGGCGCTGCTGCGCGAGGCCGCGCTTGAGCAGGCCAGCGTCGTCCTGCGTGAGGACCGGCCCGGCGACAAGCGACTGGTCGCCTACGTCGTCCCGACGGCCGGCAAGGCACCGGAATCCAGCCAGCTGCGCGCGAAACTGGCCGCCGTGCTGCCGGACTACATGGTGCCGGCGGCGTTCGTCGCACTGGCCGCGCTGCCGTTGACGCCCAACGGCAAGGTCGACCAGAAGGCGCTGCCGGTACCGGAGTTCGCGTACCGCACCGTGGGCCGAGGCCCGCGCACCCCGCGCGAGGAGATCCTGTGCGGGTTGTTCGCGACCGTGCTGGACGTGCCGCAGGTGGGCATCGACGACAACTTCTTCAACCTCGGCGGCCACTCGCTGCTGGCAACCCGGTTGACCAGCAGGATCCGCTCGGTTCTCGGGGCCGAGCTGCGCCTGCGCGACGTCTTCCGCACCCCGACCGTGGCCGCGCTGGCCGAACGGATCGAGACCGACGGTGGCAGCAGGCTCGCGCTGGCGCGCCGGCAGCGGCCGGAGCGGGTGCCGCTGTCCTTCGCCCAAGCGCGGCTGCTGTTCCTCTACCGGCTGGAAGGCGCGAATCCGACCTACAACGTCCCCCTCGTGCTGCGCCTGCGCGGCGTACTGGACCTCGACGCGCTGCGCGCCGCGTTGACCGATCTCATCGACCGGCACGAACCGCTGCGCACCATGTTCACCGAGGACCACCAGCACGTCCGGGCCGCCGGCACGGTCGTGCCGCGGCTGCACCAGGTGCGGGTCGCGCCGGAGCGCCTTGCCGAAGGACTGCACGAGGCGACCCGCCACGGGTTCGCCCTCGACGGTGAGCAACCCCTGCGGGTGACGCTGTTCTCCAGCGGCGACGACGAGCACACGCTGCTGATCCTGTTGCACCACATCGCCACCGACGGCGCGTCCATGGGCCCGCTGTGCCGCGACCTGTCGAGTGCCTACGCCGCCCGTCGCGCCGGGGCCGAACCGGACTGGGCGCCGCTGCCGGTCCAGTACGCCGACTACACGCTCTGGCACCGCGAGCTGATGGGCGGCGAGGACGACCCGGCGAGCAGGCTCAACGCGCAGCTCGGGTTCTGGCGCGACACCCTCGACGGCGCGCCGGACCTGATCGCCCTGCCCACCGACCGGCCCCGCTCGACGCGGCGCACCGACCGCGCCGAGCGGGTCGGCTTCGAGGTGGACGCCGAACTGCACTGGGACCTCGTCGATCTGGCGCGGGCCAACAACGCCACCCTGTTCATGGTCGTCCACGCGGCCCTGTCCGCGCTGCTGAGCCGATTGGGCGCGGGGACCGACATCTGCGTCGGCACCGGCTCGGCCGGCCGCGACGACGAAGCCCTCGACGAGGTCGTCGGGTTCTTCATCAACATGCTGGTGCTGCGCACCGACGTCGCGGGCGACCCGACCTTCGGCGAGCTGCTGGCCCGCGTGCGTGAACGCGACCTCGCCGCCTACGCCAACGCGGACGTGCCGTTCGAACGGGTCGTCGAAGCGGTCAACCCCGTCCGGTCGCTCACGCACGCCCCGCTGTTCCAGGTGACCCTCAGCGTGGAACGGGACGGGACCGTCGCCGGCATCCGGCTGCCGGGACTGGCCGTCGAGGTGGACAGCCCCGACCCCGGCTCGGCCAAGTTCGACCTGTGGTTCGGGCTCACCGAGTCCTACACCGAGGACGGCGCGCCGGCCGGCATGAGCGGCACCGTCAAGTTCGCGACCGACCTGTTCGATCGCGAGACCGCGGCCGGCATCGCCGAGCGGCTGCACCGCCTCCTCACGTACGTCGTCGGCCACCCTGACCAGCCGGTCAGCAAGGCCGAACTCCTCTCGGGCGCGGAACGCCGGCAACTGCTGACCGAGTGGAACGCCACCGCGACGCCCGTCCCCTCGGCGAGCCTGCCGGAGCTGTTCCAGGCCAGGGTGGCCGACTCGGCAACGGCCGACGCCGTGATCGACGGCGTCCGCACACTGTCCTATGTGGATCTCAACGTCGAGGCCAACCGGTTGGCGCACCTGCTGATCGGTCGAGGTGTCGGCCCGGAACGGATCGTCGCACTGGTGCTGCCGCGCTCGGCCGACATGGTCGTCGCCAGCCTCGCGGTGCAGAAGGCGGGCGGGGCCTACCTGCCGATCGACCCCGACTACCCGGCCGACCGGATCGCCTTCATGATCGAGGACTCCCGGCCGGCCTGCCTGATCACCACCTCGGCTCTTGTCGATCGGCTGCCCGCCGAGGTCCGACCGCTGATCCTCGACGACGAGGCCGTCCGCGCACTGCTGGCCGACTCGCCAGTGACCGACCCGACCGATGCCGACCGGACCGAACCGCTGCACGCGGACAGCCCGGCCTACGTGATCTACACCTCCGGATCGACCGGCCGGCCCAAGGGCGTTGTCGTGCCACACCGCGGCATCGCAGGCTTCGCCGCCGCCGAGGCGCAACGCTTCGCCGTCACCGCCACCAGCAGGGTGCTCCAGTTCTCCTCGCCGAGCTTTGACGCCTCCGTGCTGGAACTGTGCATGACGCTGCCGGTCGGTGCCGCGCTGGTGATCACACCGCCGCGCACGCTCGGCGGTGACGCACTGGTCGACGTGCTGGCCGAGCACCGGATCACGCACGCGCTGATCCCACCGGCAGTGCTCGCCACCATGCCCCCGGCGCCACTGCCCGACTTCGCCACCCTGATCGTCGGCGGTGACGCCTGCACCGGCGAACTCGTCTCCCGCTGGTCGGCCGGCCGCCGGATGGTCAACGCCTACGGGCCGACCGAGGCCACCGTGGTGGTGTCGACCAGCGCCGCGCTGGCCGGCGACGCGACCCCTCCGATCGGCACCCCGATCACCAACACCAGGGTCTACGTGCTCGACGCGGCGCTGCGCCCGGTCCCGGCCGGCGTGCCCGGTGAGCTCTACGTCGCCGGCAGCGGCCTGGCACGGGGCTACCTGGACCGGCCGGGCCTGACCGCGCAGCGATTCGTGGCCAACCCGTTCGGCCGGCCCGGCGAGCGGATGTACCGCACCGGCGATGTCGTGGCGTGGCGTGCCGGGCAGTTGGAGTTCGTCGGCCGCGCCGATCAGCAGGTGAAGATCCGCGGCTTCCGCATCGAACTGGGCGAGATCGAGTCCGTGCTCACCGCGGACCCCTCGGTGGCGCAGGCCGCCGTGGTGGCGCGTGAGGACCGCCCCGGCGACAAGCGCATCGTCGCGTACGTCGTCGCCGCAAGTGCCGAAGGCGACACCGACGCGGCGCGGCTGCGGGCCCTGGCCGGTCGCCACCTGCCCGAGTACATGGTGCCGGCCGCCATCGTCACGCTGGCGGAACTGCCGCTCAACCAGAGCGGCAAGATCGACAGGAAGGCATTGCCGCGCCCCGACTACGCGCCATCGACCGAGAGCCGCGCCCCGCGCACGCCGAGAGAGGAACTGCTGTGCGGGCTGTTCGCCGAGGTCCTCGGTGTGCCCGAGGTCGGCGTCAGCGGGAACTTCTTCGAGTTGGGCGGCCACTCGCTGCTGGCCACCCGGCTGGTCAGCCGGGTCCGCTCGGTACTGGGCATTGAACTGCCGGTGCGCGAACTGTTCGATCACCCGACGGTCGCGCGGCTCAGCGCCCGCCTCGACCTGGCCGAGCAGGCACGGGTTCCGCTCGCGCCCGAGCCACGACCGGAGCGGGTCCCACTCTCGGCCGCCCAGCGCAGGCTGTACTTCCTGCACCGGCTGGACGGTCCCAGCGCCACCTACAACATCCCGCTGGCGATCCGGCTCTCCGGCCCGCTGGACCGCTGCGTGCTCGCGGCGGCGGTCGGGGACGTGCTCGGCCGGCACGAGGCGCTGCGCACCGTGATCGCCGAGGCCGACGGCGTCCCGTACCAGCGGATCATGGCCGGCGGGCCGGCGATCGAGCACACCGCCGAGGTCGCCGAGGAAACCCTGCCCGGCCTGCTCGACGAGGCGATCCGCTACCCGTTCGACCTGACCGGCGAGCTGCCCGTGCGGGTCGAGACGTTCGCGCTCGCACCGACCGAGCATGTGCTGCTGCTGCTCGTGCACCACATCGCGGGCGACGGCTGGTCGATGGCGCCGCTGTTGCGCGACCTGACAACGGCCTACACCGCCCGACGAGCCGGCAACACTCCACAATGGACGAAACTGCCGGTGCAGTACGCCGACTACGCCTTGTGGCAGCAGCGGCTGATCGGCGAGGAGAACGACCCCGGCAGCGCGTTCGCGGCCCAGGTCGGCTTCTGGCGCGACACCCTCGCCGACGCTCCGCAACTGCTGGCACTGCCCACCGACCACGCGCGGCCCGCCATCGCCAGCCACAACGGCAGCACCGTCGAACTCACCCTCGGCGCCGACACCCACCGGACCGTGATCGCGCTGGCCCGCCAGTCGCAGACCACGCTGTTCATGGTGGTGCAGACGGCCGTCGCCGTGCTGCTGGCCAAACTGGGCGCCGGCACGGACGTCACCATCGGCACCGCGATCGCCGGCCGCGCCGACGAAGCCCTCGACGAACTGGTCGGGTTCTTCGTCAACAACCTGGTGCTGCGCACGGACCTGTCGGGCAACCCAAGCTCGCGCGAGTTGCTCCACCGGGTCAGGGAGGCCGACCTGGCCGCCTACGCCAACGCCGACGTGCCCTTCGAACGGATCGTCGACGCGCTCAACCCGACCCGCTCGCTCGCGCATTCCCCGCTCTACCAGGTGATGCTGAACCTACAGAACAACAGCGCGCCGGTGGTCGAACTGCCCGGCCTCGCCGTGCGCGAGCAGCCACTGCACAGCAGCGTCGCCAAGGTCGACCTCTCCTTCGGCCTGCGCGAGCGGTATCTGGCCGACGGCACCCCGGACGGCCTGCACGGCTCGATCGAGTACGCCACCGACCTCTTCGATCGCGACACCGTCACCGCGATCGCCCGGCGCCTCGGCGAACTGCTCGACGCGATGCTGGCCGACCCGGACCGGCCGATCGACGACATCCCGCTGTTGTCGGCCGCCGAGCGCGACCGGCTGCTGGCCCGGTGGACCGACACCACGGCCGCGCCGTCGGACGCGACACTGCCGCAGCTGTTCCAAGCCCAGGCAGCGGCCACCCCCGAGGCGACCGCGCTGGTGTTCGAGGGCACCGAACTGACCTACCGCGAACTGGACGCACGGGCCAACCGGGTGGCCCGGTTGCTCGTCGAGCGCGGGGTCGGGCCGGAGCATCTGGTCGCGCTGGCCCTGCCGCGCGCGCCCGAACTGGTCGTCGGCCTGCTCGGCGTGCTCAAGGCGGGCGCGGCCTACCTGCCGATCGACCCGGAATACCCGCAGGAGCGGATCGCCTACCTGCTCTCCGACGCCCGGCCGACGTGCGTACTGACCACCGACGCGGCCAAGGCCGGCCTGCCGGACACGGCGATCGTCATCGACGAGGCCGATGACTACTCGGCCGCGCCGGTCCCGGTCGCGCTGTCGCCGGACAACTGCGCGTACGTCATCTACACCTCGGGATCGACCGGGCGGCCCAAGGGCGTGCAGATCCCGCACCGCAACGTCGTGCGGCTCCTGCGCGCCACCGCCGAGTGGTTCTCCTTCGGCAGCGACGACGTGTGGACCCTGTTCCACTCCTACGCGTTCGACTTCTCGGTGTGGGAGCTGTGGGGTCCGCTGCTGCACGGCGGGCGCCTCGTCATCGTCCCGTTCGACGTCAGCCGCTCGCCGGAGCACTTCGCGCGGTTGCTGGCCGAGCAGCGGGTGACCGTGCTCAACCAGACGCCATCCGCGTTCCACCAGCTCGTGGTGGCCGAGCGCGACAACCCGGTCTCGACGCTGCGCACGGTGATCTTCGGCGGCGAGGCACTCGAACCGGCCCGGCTGGCCGACTGGTACGCGCGGCACGACGAGCACGCGCCCCGGCTGGTCAACATGTACGGCATCACCGAGACCACGGTGCACGTCACCTACGCCGAACTCGACGCGGCCTCGGTCGGCGACGCGCGCAGCACGATCGGCGCGCCCATCCCCGATCTTCGCGTCTACCTGTTGGGCCCGGACCTGCGGCCGGTGCCGGCCGGCGTGCCCGGTGAGCTGTACGTCGCGGGCCCCGGTGTCGCGCGCGGTTACCTCAACCGGCCGACGCTGACCGCGCAGCGGTTCGTGGCCGACCCGTTCGGGCCGGCAGGCGAGCGGATGTACCGCAGCGGCGACCTGGCCCGGTTCGACGCGCGGGGCAGCCTGGAATACCTGGGACGGGCCGACGACCAGGTCAAGATCCGCGGTTTTCGTATCGAGCTCGGCGAGATCGAGGCGGCGCTGACTCGACAGCAGGCCGTGGCCGAGGCGGCGGTGACCGTCCGCGAGGACCGCCCCGGCGACAAGCGGCTCGCCGCCTACCTGGTGGCCGCGCGCGGCCACGCCCTTGACCCCTCGACCGTCCGCGCCGAACTGGCCAAGCAGCTACCGGACTACTTCTTGCCGGCCTCGTTCACGCTGCTGGACCGGCTCCCGCTGACCGTCAACGGCAAGCTGGACCAGGCGGCGCTGCCCGCGCCGGACACGTCGAGCGGCCCGGCCCGGCGCGCCCCGCGCACACCGGGGGAGGAGCTGCTGTGCGGGTTGTTCGCCGAGGTCCTCGGACGCTCGGCGGTCGGCATCGACGACAGCTTCTTCCAGCTCGGCGGCGACAGCATCCTGTCGTTGCAGGTGATCAGCCGGGCCCGCAAGGCCGGTCTGCGCATCACCGCGCGTGAGGTCTTCCAGCACCAGACCCCGGCCGCGCTGGCCGCGCTGGCCGGCAGCTCGGCACCGGTCGAGCACGATCCCGACGCCGGCATCGGCGACGGCGCGGCCACCCCGATCATGCACTGGCTGCGTGAGCTCGGCGGCGGGTTCGACGGGTTCAACCAGTCGATCGTGCTGCGGGTGCCGGCCCGGCTCGGCGATCACCTCGTCGACGCCGTGCAGGCACTGATCGACCACCACGACGCGCTGCGGATGAGCCTGCGCGAGGACTGGTCGCCGCACATCCCCCCGAGGGGAACGCGCAGGGCCGAGTCGTTCGTGCGCACCGTCGACGTGTCCGACCTCGCCGAGACGGCGCTGACCGAGACGGTCGCCACGGAAGGCGAGGCGGCCAGGAAACGGTTGTCGCCGCGCGAAGGCTCGATGGCGCAGGTGGTGTGGTTCGACGCGGGCACCGACCGCGGCGGGTGGCTGCTGGTGGTGCTGCACCACCTGGTGGTCGACGGCGTGTCCTGGCGCATTCTGCTGCCCGATCTGCGTGCCTGCTGGGAAGCACTGGCCAACGGCGAAACGCCGCGCCTCGACCCGGTGCCGACCTCGTTCGTGCAGTGGTCGCGCGGGCTGGTGGCCTCGGCCCGGCAGCGAAGGGCCGAACTGCCGCTGTGGACCGAACTCGCCACGGCGGACGATGGGGAGCCCGACACCGGGCCGGTGCTCGTCGGCGGTACCCGGGAACTGACCATCACCCTGCCGGCCGAACACACCGAGCCGTTGCTGACCGAGGTGCCCAGCGCCTTCAACGCCACCGTCAACGACGTGCTGCTGACCGGGCTCGCGCTCGCCCACACGCACTGGCGGCCCACGGACACCGGCGTGCTGATCGATCTGGAAGGGCACGGCCGCGAAGAACTGGGCGAGGTCGACCTTTCCCGCACCGTCGGCTGGTTCACCAGCATCTACCCGGTCCGCCTCGATCCGGGCGCGGTCGACTGGGCGCAGGTGTTGGCGGCGGGGCCGGTCCTGGGCCAGGCCCTCAAACGGGTCAAGGAAACGCTGCGGGCGATACCGGACAACGGTGTCGGCTACGGCATGCTGCGTCACCTCGACCCGGACACCGCCATGGTGCTGGCCGCCGCGCCCACCCCTCGGTTGGGGTTCAACTATCTGGGCCGCTTCAGCACCGGGTCCGGCGCGGACGCCGAATGGGCGCCGGCCGATGGCCTGCCCACCCCGGCCCCGCGCGATGCGGACATGCCGGTCGCGCACGGCATCGAGGTGAACGCGACGACCATGGACCACCCGGACGGCCCCCGGCTCTCGGCGACCTGGTCGTGGTCGACCGAACTGCACGCCGAGCAGGACGTGGCCCGGCTCGCGCAACTGTGGTTCCAGGCCCTGCAAGCCCTCACCGAGCACGCCGGCCGACCCGACGCGGGCGGCCACACACCGTCGGATCTCTCCTTCGCGCTGGACCAGGACGAGATCGACGAACTGGAAGCCGAATTGGGGTACTCACAATGACCAGGTCCGGATTCGAGGACGTGCTGCCGCTCTCGCCGCTACAGGAGGGTCTGCTGTTCCACGCCCTGTCCGACGAGCACCAGCTGGACGTCTACAACGTGCAGATCGTGCTGCACCTCGACGGCCCGCTGGAGCCCGACACGATGCGCGCCTCGGTGCGAACGCTGTTGCGGCGGCACGCGAATCTGCGGGTCAGCTTCCGCCAGCGCAAGACCGGCCAGGCCCTCCAGGTGGTGCACCGAGAGGTCGAGCCGCCATGGCGGGAGGTCGACCTCAGCGGCGGCGACGAGGCCGAGTTGGCCGAACTCCTGCGTGTCGACCGGGAAACGCGATTCGACCTGACCCGGCCGCCAGCGCTGCGGTTCACCCTGGTGCGCCTGTCCGCGCGGCGCCACCAACTGGTGCTGACCAACCACCACATCCTGCTCGACGGATGGTCGCTGCCGGTGCTGCTCGACGAGTTGCTGACCATCTACCGGGCGGCGGGCGATGATTCGACGTTGCCGAGGGTCACCCCCTATCACGACTACCTCGCCTGGCTGGGCCGCCAGGACCGGGCCCGCACCGAGCAGGCGTGGCGCACGGCACTGCACGGCGTCACGGGCGCGACCCGCGTCGCGGCACCGGACACCCAGCGGGTCGCGGTGCTGCCCGAGCGGATCGTGATCGAGCTGCCCGACGAGGTCGCGCTGGACTTCACCTCGGCAGTGCGCGCTCGCCAGATCACCGCCAACACCCTGGTGCAGGGCGCCTGGGCCATGCTGCTGAGCCGCCTGAGCCGGCGGGACGACGTCGTGTTCGGCGCGGTGGTGTCCGGCCGTCCACCGGAGATCCCCGGCATCGAGACCATGGTCGGCCTGTTCATCAACACCATCGCGGTCCGGGTGCGCCTCGACCCGGCCCGCTCACTGCCGGACAACCTGGCCGTGCTGCAGGAGCAGCAGGCCGCGCTGCTGGAGCACCAGCACATCCGGCTCGGCCGGGTCCACCAGCTCGCCGGGGTCGATGAGCTGTTCGACACGGTGATCACGATGGAGAACTACCCCAGCGGCGCCGCCGAGCAGGACGACTTCCCGCTGCGGCTGGTCAAGCTGACCGGTCACGACGCCGCCCACTATCCGCTGCGACTGGTCGCCGGACTGGCCGGTGAACGGCTGCACCTGGAGCTGGAGTACCGCCCTGACCGGTTCGGCCGCGCCGCCGCCGAGTCGATCAGCGCCTACCTGGTCGCGCTGCTCACCGCCGTCGCGGCCGCGCCACACCAGCCGATCGGCCGGCTCGACGTGCCCGCCCCGCCCGAGATCGGTCTGCCGGAAACCGCCGAACAACGCAGGCCCGAGCCGGTGACCGCGCCGCGCACGCCCAGCCCGCAGCAGGAGATTCTGTGCGGGCTGTTCGCGGAGATCCTCGGCCGCGACTCGGTTCGCGCCGACGAGAACTTCTTCGACCTCGGCGGCCAGTCCCTGTCCGCGGTGCGGCTGCTCAGCCGCGTGCGCGGCACGTTCGGCGTCCAGCTGCCGATCAAGGCGGTGTTCGAAGCGCCGAGCGCCGCCGCGCTGGCCGAACGGATCCGCACCGCCGACGGGGCCGGCGCGGCCCTGCTCGCCCGGCCGCGCCCCGAGCGGGTGCCGCTGTCCTACGCGCAGCAGCGGCTGTGGTTCATGTACCGGTTCGAGGGGCCCAGCGCGACCTACAACATCCCGGTCGCGCTGCGGCTGTCCGGCCGGCTGGACCGGCAGGCGCTGCACGAGGCGCTGGCCGATCTGGTGGCCCGACACGAATCGCTGCGCACGGTGGTCACCGAACACGAGGACACCGCCTACCAGCTGGTCCTCGGCGCACGGCCCGAAATATCCATTGTGGACACTACGGAGGAGCTGCTGCCGGCGCTGCTCGACGAGGGCGCCCGGCACCAGTTCGACCTCGGCGCCGAACTGCCGCTGCGCGCCTGCCTGTTCGCGCTGTCGGACACCGAGCACGTACTGCTGCTCGTCGTGCACCACATCGCCAGCGACGGCTGGTCGATGGCGCCGCTCGCGCGTGACCTCTCGCGCGCCTACGCCGCCCGCCTCGCCGGCCGCACCCCCGACTGGTCGCCGCTGCCGGTGCAGTACGCGGACTACACGCTGTGGCAACGGGAACGGCTCGACGGTCGGCAGTCCGGCGCGCTGGAGTACTGGCGCGCCGCGCTCGACGGCATCCCGGACGGCCTGTCGCTGCCCACCGACCGGCCACGGCCGGCACAAGCCAGCTACCAGGGCGATCTCGTCCCGTTCGCCTGGGACGCCGACCTGCACCAGCAGGTGGTCGCGCTGGCCCGGCGCAGCGGCAGCACCGTGTTCATGGTCCTGCACGCGGCGCTGAGCGCACTGCTGACCAGGCTGGGAGCCGGCACCGACATCCCGATCGGGACACCGGTCGCCGGCCGCGACGATGTCGCGCTCGACGAGCTGATCGGGTTCTTCGTCAACACCCTCGTCCTGCGGGTCGACACCTCCGGCGACCCCAGCTTCGCCGACCTGCTGGCACGGGTACGGGAGGCCGACCTCGCCGCCTACGCCCACGCCGACGTGCCGTTCGAGCACCTGGTCGAGGTGGTCAACCCGGTCCGGTCGCTGTCCCGGCACCCGCTGTTCCAGGTCATGATCGCCATGCAGGACGCCGAGAGCGGCGAACTGTCGCTGCCCGGACTGAAGGTCCACGCGGAAAGCGTCGGCTCGGCCGCGGCAAAATTCGACCTCGCCTTCAGCGTCCGCGCGGACAACGGCCTGAGCGGAGCCGTCGAATACGCGACCGACCTTTTCGACCGGGGCACGGTCGCCACCCTGCTGGCCCGGTTGGAACGGCTGCTGCGGGCGGCCGTCGGCGCGCCCAGCACGCCGATCGGGCAACTCGACCTGCTCGGCGGCGACGAGCGCGAAGCGCTCCTGTGGACCTGGGGCCGCTCACCGGTCACGCCAACTCCGGCCACCCTGGCCGAACTGTTCGAATCGCAGGTGCGCGGCACCCCGGACAACCCGGCCGTCGAACACGGCGACCAGCGGCTGACCTATGCCGAGCTCAACGCGCGCGCCAACCGGCTCGCGCACGTGCTGATCCGGCGCGGCATCGGGCCGGAGGACATCGTCGCGCTCGCGTTGCGCCAGTCGGTCGAGCAGGTCGTCGCCGTGCTCGCCGTGGCCAAGGCCGGCGCCGCCCACCTGCCGCTCGACCCGGACTATCCGGCCGAGCGCATCGACACCATGCTCGACGACGCCCGGCCTGCCCTCGTGTTGACCAGCACCTCCCCGCTGCTCACCCAGCCGCAGGACGGGCCGGAGGACAACCCGACCCAGGCCCAGCGAACCCGACCGCTCTCGGTCCTGCACCCGGCCTACCTGATCTACACCTCCGGCTCGACCGGCCGTCCCAAGGGCGTGCTGGTCTCGCACAGCGGCCTGGCCGGCCTGGCGGCGGCGCAGGCGAGCGCGTACCGGATCGACGGGGCCAGCCGGGTCATGCGATTCGTCTCGCCCAGCTTCGACGTCTCCATTGCCGAGCTGTGCCTTGCGCTGTTGTCGGGCGCCTGCCTCGTCGGGCCGGCCGGTGGCCTGGCCGGCGCGGAACTGGCCGAGTTCCTCTCCAGCAAGCGGATCACCGCGGCCACCATCCCCGCCTCGGTGCTGGCCACGGTGCCCAGGGTGGACCTGCCCGACCTGCGCACCCTGATCTTCGGCGGCGACGTCGCAGCGGCCGACCTCGTCGAGTTCTGGTCGGCAGGCCGATTGCTGTTCAACGAGTACGGCCCTACCGAGTCGACCGTCACCGTCACCACCAGTGACCCGCTGACCGGTGCCGTCGTCCCGCCGATCGGCCGCCCGACCCCCGGCATCACCGCGCACCTGCTCGACGCCGGGCTGCAACCGGTCCCGGTCGGCACCCTCGGCGAGCTGTACCTCTCCGGCGCCGGCCTCGCCCGCGGCTACCTGCGTCGACCCGGCGCGACCGCGCAACGGTTCGTCGCCGACCCGCACGGTCCCGCAGGGCGCCGCATGTACCGCACCGGCGACCTGGCCCGCTGGCGGGCGGATGGCCAACTGGAATTCGCCGGACGCGCCGACAATCAGGTCAAGATCCGCGGCTTCCGCATCGAACTCGGCGAGATCGAGTCCGCCCTGGCCCAGCACGCCTCGGTCGATCACGCGGCGGTCGTGGTGCGCGAGGACCGACCCGGCGACAGGCGAATCGTGGCCTACGTCGTTGCCTCGGCCACCGGCCCGGTGCTCGACCCGGCCGCGCTGCGAGCCAACGTCGCCGAGGCGTTGCCGGAGCACATGGTGCCCAGCGCGTTCGTGTCGCTGCCCGCGCTTCCCCGCACCCCCAACGGCAAGCTCGACCGCGACGCGCTGCCCGCGCCGGAATACCGCGTCGCGGCCGGTCGCGCGCCGAGGTCCTCCCGCGAGCACGTCCTGTGTGGACTGTTCGCAGAGGTCCTCGGCCTGCCCAGGGTCGGCGTCGAGGACAACTTCTTCGAACTGGGTGGCCACTCGCTGCTGGCCACCCGCCTCTGCGCGCGGATCGCCACCGTGCTCGGCGAACAGACCACGATCCGCAACCTGTTCGAGGCGCCCACCCCGGCCGGCCTGGCCGAACTGCTGCGCACCGGCACCGGCAACGACGCCTTCGACGTCCTGCTCCCGTTGCGCCCGAACGGCTCCCGGTTCCCGCTGTTCTGCCTGCACCCGATCGCCGGGCTGAGCTGGCGCTACTCCGCCCTGTTGCGCCACCTCGACGCGGAGTTCCCGGTGTACGGAATCCAGGCGCGGGGCGTGGACGGCCGGGGGGAGCTGCCGGCGAGCCTTGAGGCGATGGTCGAGGACTACGCCGCCGTGATCCGCGAGGTCCAGCCGGCCGGACCGTACCACCTGCTCGGCTGGTCGCTCGGCGGCAACATCGCGCACGCGCTCGCCGCCCGGCTACGCGAACAGGGGGAGCAGGTCGGGCTGCTGGCGATACTCGACGCCTACCCGAACTCCTCGGGCGGCAAGGATCTCAGCGACCGTGGCGCGCTGCTGGCGGACATGTGTCGGGAGTACGCCGAGATCTACGCCATCGACGAGCAGGAGCGCGTGGTCCCGGACGGTGAGCAGGCGATGTTGGACCGGCTCGTCGGACTGCTGGGACGCAGCGAGAGCGAACTGGGCGCGCTGGACGACACCCAGCGGGCCGCCGCGCTGGCGGTGATGGTCAACGGTGTCCAGGTCGTCGTGCCGGCGCCGGCACCCAAGCTGGACGCGGACCTGCTGCTCGTGGTGGCCACCCGCAAACAGAAGGACTGGATGTCGGCCTCGGCGTGGCGCCCGTTCGTGGGCGGCGACATCGACGTGCGGGAGATCGACTGCGAGCACCCCAGAATGCTCGAACCCGAGCCGGCCGAACACATCGCCAGGATACTGGCCGACCACATCCCACCCCGCTGACGGCGAAAGCGGCCGGTACTCCCGAAAGGGGGAGTACCGGCCGCTTTCCGTCCTGGTGGACCCGTCAGCCGATGGACAGCTGCTCCAGCAACTCCTCGGTGTAGAAGTCCTCGACGTCGCGGGCGCCGGACAGGGTCGCGAAGTAACCGTCCACAAGGTCCTGTCGGCCGGCGATGGCCCGCAGCATCGAGATGTGCTCGGCCGGCGTCGCCAACGCGGCCACGGTCAACGTGCTGCGGTAGCCGTCGATCAGCTGGTCCTCGCGATCATCATCGTAGCGGCGCAGGGCCCGCGTCAGCTTCGCCTCGTCGTGCAGGTCCTGGCCGACCGCATCGACCAGCAACTCGGCCTGGAGGAAGGCGTCCATCATGCCGCGCGCGGTGATGGAGTCCTTGTGGTGACTCGAATCGCCGACAAGGGCCCAGCCCGGCCCCGCGGCCTCGCGGAAGAAGTTGCGCTGCTCGCCGGTGCCGTAGAGTCGCTCGACCTGAAGGCCCGACCGCACGCGTTCGTACAGATCGGGCGCTGTGGTGCGGATGGTTTCCAGATACGCGGTCTGCGCGTCGCCGCGCACCCGGTCGAACTCGGCCTGTGGGAAGTACGCGCCCACCAGCGTCAGCCCGTCATTGGTCGGGATCGCGCCGACCCACCGGCCCGCCGCCTCGTACAGCTCGAAATGAGCGGGCGTGTCCTGCCAGTAGCTGTAGTAGGCACAGGTCAGCGTCGGGTCCTCGCGGACCATGCCGGCACCAACCCTGGCCGCGATCCCCGAGCGCATCCCATCGGCGCCCACCACGAGCCGGGCGCGTTCCTCGGACCCTCCACACCGCACGCCGACGACCCGGCCATCGGCGTCGAGAACGACGTCCTCGACCCCGCAGCCCGGCCGGAACTCGGCGCCGGCCGCGACGGCCGCGTCGGCAAGAACCTGGTCGAGCAGGAACCGGCGCGGCGCATAACCCGCCCGGAACCCCTCGACCGGAAGCGAACAGCCTTCCAGCCGCAGGTCCCCGTACTCGTAGCTGAGCCGGTCGATCGGTGGACATCCGGTGGCCACCACCGCGTCCAGCACGCCCCACCGAGCCAGCCGCGCGACGCCCGGCTGGTGGATGTAGTGCGTGGACAGGGTGTCCTTGGGGAAGCGGACCCGGTCCACCAGCAACACCCGATAACCGGCGCGGGCGAACAACATGGCGCTCGGCGCCCCAGCACAGCGTGCACCGACAACGATGACGTCATACATGGAGCAAGACCCTAGAGCGAGCGCGTATCGGATTCTTATCGATCAGCCCGCGCCCGGCGGGAAACGCTTCGATACCGCACCAATAAACGCGGTTCCTAGAGTTGCGGACATGACGGCGACACTGCTTGGTCCGACCGGCGCACCCGATCGCGCCGCCGAACGGACCCGGACGCGGTCACCGGCCGTGCTCCGGCACTCACTCGCGATCACGCGGCGAAACCTCGTGCAGGTCCGCAACGACCCGGCCCAACTGGTCGACGCGGTCGTCATGCCGATGGTGATCACGCTGGTGTTCGTCTACCTGCTCGGCGGGGCCATCTCGCACGGCCAGCACGGCTATCTGCAGTACCTCATGCCGGGAATCATGGTGCAGGCAGCGGGATTCGCCGCCCAGCCCACCGGACTGGGGCTCAACCTCGACTTCAGCAAGGGCGTGATGGACCGGTTCCGCGCGCTGCCGATCGCCCGTTCGGCCGTGCTCACCGGGCGCGTGCTCGCCGATACCTGCCGGATCCTGCTCGGACAGTTCGTGCTGATCGCCTTCGCCCTTGCCATCGGGTTCCGCACCGACGCCGACCCGCTGCGGGTGATCGGCGCGGTTGCGCTGGTGCTGCTCTACGGCGCCGCCCTCACCTGGGTGTCGGCCGTCGTCGGCCTGAGCGTCCGCAACCCGCAGACCGTCCAGTCGGTCGGCTTCCTGTGGATGATGCCGTTGCAGTTCGCCAGTTCGCTGTTCGTGCCGACCGCGACACTGCCCGGCTGGCTGCGCACCTTCGCGCAGGTGAACCCGGTCACGCACGTCATCAACGCGACCCGGTCCCTGCTCACCGAGGGCGCGGCCGTGCCGGACCTGCCGATCGCGCTGGCCTGGCTGGTGGGGCTGATCGTGGTGTTCGCCCCGTTGGCCGTGTGGCAGTACCGACGACGTACCTGAGGTGGAGACGATGACTGTGGCGTTGGCCGGCCGGGGGACACTCGGCGTTCTGGGCGGCATGGGACCGCTGGCCTCTGCGGAGTTCCTGCGGAGCATCTACGAACTCAACCTCGCCGAGCGCGAGCAGGACATGCCCCGAGTGCTGTTGGACTCCGACCCCGGCTTCCCCGACCGCACCGAGTCGCTGCACGGCGCGGCCGGTGAGCTGATCACGCGCAGGCTCGCCACCGGGCTGGGCGAGCTGCTCGACCGTGGCGCGACTCGCGTTGTGCTGGCCTGCTTCACCGCGCACCACTTCCTCGACGAACTGGAACTCGACACGCGAGCCCAGTTGGTGTCCCTCGTCGACCTGGCCCTTGACCAGTTGGCCGGCAGCACGGGTCGGTTCCTGATGCTCTCCACGGTCGGCACCAGCCGGGCGCGCATCTTCCAGAGTTCGCCGGCCTGGCCGCACGTTGCCGACCGGGTCCTGTTCCCGTCGCCCGACGACCAGGAACTCGTCCACCGGCTGGTGTACCGGATGAAGCGCGCCGGCGCGCTGCCCGAGGTCGTTCCCTCGGTCGCCGCGATGATGGCGCGCTACGACTGCACCGGAGTCGTGCTCGGCTGCACCGAGTTCCACCTGGTCTCGCGTGAACTGGTCGCGGCGCTCGGCGCGCGGAACGTTGTCGACGCGCTGCGCTCGCTGGCGCTACGACTCGGCGAGTTCCTCGCCGCCCCGGCCGACCTCGTTGCCCCGGCCGACCTCGCCACCTCGGCGGGCTGAGGGGGTACAGGTCTCGGCGGCCGGCTCGTCGATGACGAGTCCGGCCGCCGACACCCGGCCGGTCAGCTCAGGGCCGAGTCGAGCAGTCCCTGCTCCAGCTCCGCGAACAACGCGGTCGCGGCGCCGATCCCGCCAGTGCGCGACACGGCCGACGGGCACCGGGTCACCTGCTCGGTAGCGGCCTTGATCGACATCCGCTCCCGGACCAGCCACGCACCCGGCTCACGCAACAGTTCGTCCACATAGTCCTGGTCGAACGTCCAACCCCGCCGTGGCGGGCCGGTCATCGTCGCGCTGGTGCCGGATTCCCTGCGCCGCGCCTCGGCGGCAAGCACCAACCAACCGCGCAGCAACCGTTCGCCTGCGGCCGCGCGTTCGGCCGCGCTCTCCTCGGCAACGGCGCGTTCGTGCGCGTGCAGGCGCAGCAACTCGTGGAAGCGGTACCTGACGGTGGGACCACCGGGGCCGACATCCAGCAGTTGCGCCTCGACCAGCTGCTCCATCAGTCGCTCGGCCTCCTTGATGTTCGTGTTCAGCAGCGCGGCCCCGGTCCAGGCGGCGAAATCGGGCGTGTCGAGCAGGCCGAGCCTGCGGTACATCCGCGCCCCGTCCGCGTCGAGCCGCCGGTAGCTCGGCTCGAATCGCCTGCGCAGATGGTCGCCGTCCGCTTCGAGCTCGTCGAGTCGTCGACGCTGGTCCTCCAGCCGGTTCACCAGGTGCCGCACGGTCCAGTGCGGTTTGGCGGCCAACCGGGCCGCGGAGATCCGCAACGCGAGCGGCAGCCAACCGCACAGCTCGCCCAGCCTGGCCACGCCCACCGGATCGGCGGCCACCCGCGCGTCGCCGATCACCAACCGCAGCAGCGCATTCGCCTCGCGTTCGGACATGACGCCCAGCCGCGTCCTCGGCGCGCCGTGGCCGGCCAGCGGTTCGCAGAGCACGCTGCGACTGGTGACCACCACACAGCAGCCGCCGTTGCCGGGCAGCAGCGGCACGACCTGGCCGACCGTTGACACGTTGTCCAGGATCACCAGCACCCGCTTGCGGTCCAGCGTGCTCCGGTAGAGCGTGGCGCGCTCGTGCAGATCCGCAGGGATCCGCTCGCCCGGTATTCCCAGCGCACGCAGGAAATGCCCGAGCACATCGGCGGGATCGCTCGGCTCGCCGGCGGCGTGGTAACCCCGCAGGTCGGCGAAGAGCTGACCATCCGGGAACCGCTCGCTCACCCGGTGCGCCCACCGCACGACCAGCCGGGACTTGCCGACCCCGGCCGGACCCGTCACCACACCGACCGCCGGAGCGCGGCCACCGTCGGATATCGCCAGCAATTGGTCCAGAGTGGACAGTTCGGCGTCCCGGCCGATGAAGTCGGACAGGTCCGGTGTCAGCTGCGACGGAGCCGGTGTGCTGCCCACCTGCGCTTCTGGCCTTGGCGAGGGAATGAGCGACGGATCGTCGCGCAGAATGGCGTCGTGCAGATTGCGCAGTGCCGGCCCCGGCTCGATACCGACCTCGTCGACGGAATGCTGCCGGCCGACCCGGAAAGTCGTCAGCGCCTCGGCGCGTCGGCCGGCCCGGTACTGCGCCAACATGAGCTGGGCCCGCAGTTGTTCGCGCAGCGGGTATTCCTGCGTCATCGCGGCCAGCTCACTGATCAACACACCGCACTGGCCGAGTTCGAGCCGCAGCGCGGTGCGGGTCTCGTAGGCGGTCAGCCGCTGCTCCTCCAACAGTGCCGCCTCGGCCTCGATCAGATAGCCGTTGATCCCGGCCAACGCCGGACCGTGCCAGAGGTCCAACGCGGCCCCGAACAAGTCGACCGCTTCCGCGCCGCGGCCCTGGCGCACCGCGGCCTGCGCGGCGGCGACGTGCGCGGTGAACTCGACGGCGTCTATCCGGTGTCCGGTCGACCTGAGCAGGTAGCCGGGCGGCATGGTGACGATGACCTCGTCATCGCAGCCCGCGGCTTTGAACTGCTTGCGCAGCGCTGCGATGCAGATCGCCACCTGAGTTCGTCCGGTGGCCGGAGGTTGGCCGTTCCAGACCGACTCGATCAGGCTGTCGATGGACACCACGCGATCGGCGGCCAGCAGCAACATCGCGAGGACGTTGCGTTGCCGAGGACTGCCGATCGGAACGCGTTGATCACCGACGCGGACTTCGAGTGCGCCTAACGTGCTGAAGCTGAAATGGGCACCCACAATGTCTCCCCAGACTCCTTGATGGGCAGCACGCCATGAACGATTGCCCAGCAAGGTTGTATTTCCCCAGTGTGATCATTTCTGATCAAGAGCCTCTCGGTCGGTACCAAACCGCCGCCGGCCGAAAGGATCGAACTGTTCCGGTTTACAGTGGTGCCACGACTCTCCCTGGCCGAAGCACGCAACCGGAAGGTACGAGTCGACCTCCTCGGACTAGACGGACCCCGTTGACCGGGCGGACCCCAGCAGCGAAGCGGACAGCGCCGGGTGACCGCGCGCCGTAGCGGTTCACCTGACGATTCCACTATTCGCTGTATGTCATTCCACTATTCGGCGTATTTCGGTGCGCCGTAACGGCTGATTCCGGTACGACGCGGCCGGCGAGTGGACGACGTTCGAGACAGACCCCACGACGTCATGGACGAACACCAAACAGGCCCGAAGCCTCCCAGCTACGTAGCGAGTGGTTGAACGTCCAGCGCTCGGTCTAGGCCGCTGTCTCTATTCGTACGATCATGAGTTCGTGAAGGTATCGGTCGATATAGCCGGTAACATCAATGGTTCCCCAGTCTAACCAAGCTGTAACCTCTGGCGCTCGGATCGTAGCAGGGCGCGTGGGAAAAACGCTGTGAGGACGATGACAACCCGATGACACGCCGATGTACGCGCGCCGCCGCCCTGTCCGTCCGACAAGTGGCTGTCGTGGCGGGCCATTTCAGAAGTCCGTCAAGGGTGGCTTGAGGGTGCGCCACCGCACGCTGTGCGCGGAGGACGGCGCCTGATCCATGAGGCGTCCGCCTGGCGCGACACCGGTCGCCGAATCCAGGTCCGCGAGGTGCGGCCCAACGCTCGGCGCTGAGCGGCGCGCCCTCCAGCGACGTGTTGTCGTGGTCGGAGGCGTCGGCGTCCGCTTCGCCCTGCGCGGACCGCGCATCGACACCGCCGGACACGCCGACTCGTAGGTGGTGTGCCCCACGGCGATGCCGGATGGCTATTCCTGCCGGCCGATGCGCGCGTACACGTCGGGCCGCTTCCTGCGGTACACCAGTGCCATCACCACGCCGACCACGAAGACTCCGTACACCAGCGCGAACATGGCGTTGGCCAGGCTCTGGGAGCCGCCGATGAGCAACGCGAAGTTCCGGGTCGACAGCAGCAGAGCCACGGCGAGACCGATCAGGGCGAGCGCGGGCGCGATCAGCCGCTTCCACAGTGTGACGCCGGGCTCGCGGTGTCGGTGCAGGTAGACCGGCACGGCGATGCAGGTGATGAACAACAGCGCGATGAACGTGTAGGCGTAGACACCGACCAGCACCGTGTACACCTGGTTGGGGTCGGACCTGAGCAGCACGAAGGGCAGCAGGCCCAGCAGAGCAAGGATGCTGGTCATGATCGAGGCGCGGTGCGGCGAACCGTGCTGGGCGTGCACGCCGCTGAGCGAGCGGTGCAGAATCCGGTCCGCGCTCAGGTTGTACATGTACCGCGAAAGTATGTTGTGCGCCGACAGCAGGGTCGCGAAGCAACTGGTGTTGACCAGCACGAGGGCCACGTCCACGGCCCAATGGCCGGCGTAGAGCGCGATGCTCGCCTTCACCGATCCCGTCGGGTCGGCGATGGCCGCCGCGACGACCTTGGTGACCCCGGTCCCGTCGATGAACAGCCACGTGGTCAGCGAATACAACACTGCGACCAGGGCGATGACCAGGTAGGTGGCCCTCGGCACGGTCCGAGCAGGTCTGCGCACCTCGTCCCGGAAGATCGCGGTGGCCTCGAAACCGCCGAACATCCCCATCGCGAACATCAGCGCCAGCCCGATCGAACCGGAGAAGATCGCGTGCGGAGTGAACGACGTCAGGGGCAGACCGTTGGCGCCGCCCCTCACCGCGACGCACAGGTCGTAGATGGTCGTGATCGTCAGTTCGCCTGCCAGGAAGAACGACAGCACCTTGGCCGACAGGTCGAGCCGGAAATACCCCAGTACGCTCGTGACGACCCACATCAGCGCCGAATAGATCCACCACGGTAATGCGGGTCCGTGATAGGTGTCGTGCACCAGAGAATTCAACACCAGGCCGGCGAAAGCGTACGTGCCGACAAGCGAGAAGTAGTAACACACCACCGCGATGAACGAAGAACCCAACCCGGTGGCCTTTCCGAGCCCAGCGGTAATGTAGGCGTAGAAACCGCCGGGATTCGGCAAATGCCGGGACATGGTGGTGAATCCGACGGCGAACAGGCCGAGTATCGCGGCACAGGCGATGATGGCGACCGGCGCGCCGATGCCGTTGCCATCTCCCACCAGGACCGGAATGAATCCGATGACGATCACCAGCGGCGCATTGAAGGCCAGCACGGTGAAGACCAGCTGCGCGGTGTTGAGATTACCTCGCAACCGCGGTACGGCCGGCGCGGCGCTGGCAATCGAACTCAGCTGATCCTCCGGAGGACTTGAGGTGGTCATGTGTCGTCTCCTGTGAAAGGCCACATCATGCGGCGCGCGAACACGGAAATCGTCGTTGATTGTTGTGGTGTTCGTGATGAAATCTCGCGGAGGCCTCAGCTGCCGATGTTGTGCATGACGTGTTTGATCCGGGTGTAGTCCTCCAGCCCGTACACCGACAGATCCTTGCCGTAACCGGAGTGCTTGAACCCGCCGTGTGGCATCTCCGCGACGATCGGGAGATGCGCGTTGACCCACACGCACCCGAAGTCCAGCGCGCGCGTCATCCGCATCGCCCGACCGTGGTCCCTGGTCCACACCGACGAGGCCAGCCCGTATTCGCTGTCGTTGGCCCAGCGGATCGCCTCGCGTTCGTCGGTGAAGCGCTGCACGGTGATGACCGGGCCGAAGATCTCGTTGCGCACGACCTCGTCGCCCTGGTCGAGGTTGCTGATCACCGAGGGGGTGAAGAAGTAGCCCCGCTCACCTTGGCGCCGACCGCCGGCGAGCACGCGGGCGTGATCGGGCAGTCGGTCGAAGAAGCCGCCGACCTTCGCCAGTTGGTCGGCGTTGTTGAGCGCCCCGTAGAGGATGCCCTCCTCGTCCGGCATGCCGGTCCTGACCTTGCGCGCCTGCTCGGCGAGCGCCTCGGCGAACTCGTCGGCGACCTTCGGTCCGGCGAGCACCCGGGTGGCGGCGGTGCAGTCCTGGCCTGCGTTGAAGTAGCCGCCGATGGCGATGCTCCGCGCGGCGTCGGCGAGGTCGGCGTCGTCGAAGATCACCACCGGTGCCTTGCCACCGAGTTCGAGATGAGCGCGCTTCAGATCGCCTGCCGCCGCGGCGGCGACCTCGTAGCCGGCGCGCGTCGAGCCGGTGATCGACACCAGTCCTGGCGTCCTGTGCGAGACGACCGCGCGTCCGGTGTCGCGATCACCGCAGACGACGTTGAACACACCGGGCGGGAAGAACTCGGCGGCGATCCGGGCCATCAGCACCGTCGATGCCGGCGTGGTGTCCGACGGCTTGAGCACGACGCAGTTGCCGGCCGCCAGCGCGGGGGCGATCTTCCACACCGCCATCATCAGCGGGTAGTTCCACGGCGTGACCTGACCGACGACACCGATCGGCTCGCGACGGACGTAGGAGGTGAAGCCGTTGAGGTACTCGCCTGCGCTGCGCCCCTCCAGCATCCGGGCCGCACCGGCGAAGAACCGGATCTGGTCCAGGGCGGGCGGGATCTCCTGGGTGCGGGTCGCCTCGATCGGTTTGCCGGTGTTCTCGCACTCGGTGGCGATCAACTCCTCGGCACGCGCTTCGAGTGCGTCGGCGAACTTCAGCAGAGCCCGCTGCCGCTCGCCGGGTGTGCGCTCGCGCCAGGACTCGAAGGCGCTGTCCGCGGCAGCGTAGGCGGCGTCGACATCCTCGGTACCCGACTGCGGGGCGGTGGCGAACACCGCTGCGGTCGCCGGGTTGATCAGGTCCATCGTCTGGCCGCTCTCGGCCGGTACCGATTCGCCGTTGATGAAGTTCGAGATGGTGCGCTTGTCGTTCATTGATCAAGTCCCTACGTGAAGGCGGCCCGAATTCGCTCAGGGGATGAACGCGCTGGCGCCGTCGATCTTGCCCAACATTCGTCGATAGGCGATTCCGGTCGCGTCCGGCACCTTCAGATGCAGTTCCTCTCGCAGGTCGAGGGGAATCTGTTCCGGGCGTTGACTCTCGACGATCAATCGGTCCTGATCGGCCACGAGTTCGCCGAGTTGCCCTGCGAACTCGCGGTCGTCCATGTCGAGGCTGTGGTTGCGGGTGACGTGCATGTACACGATGCAGTTCGTCGCGTCGAGGGGCGTGTGCAGCTGACTGACGATGGTTACTCCGTCGGCCGACGTACTCCTGGCGTCCCATTCGAGCGAGCCGTCAAGGGACCCGACAAGGTACTTCGTGATGAACATCGTGAACGGCGAATAGAATTCGTAGTCGCGCCGGACGACCGAATCGTCATAGGTGTAGGACATACGGAAACCTTCGGTCTTGATCTCGTGTGGATGGATAACGGGATTCGCGAGTTCGAGATAGCCGCGATGCGCGTGGTTGAAGTGCGAGAAGTCGAGAGCACCCTCGCAGGCCCGACCGGCCGACCCGTGCCACACCTTGTGGTGCGCGAGATACGTGCGGAATCCGGGCGCGTCGTAGCTGTCCAGCGGCCACGGCGGGATCGGCTCGATCGGGTCTTCGAGCGCGACCCAGACCAGTCCGTACGCCTGCGCCGCTCGATAGGTGACAGCTCTGGCCCTGCGTGGAATCGTCGAACCAGCCGGCAACGAGGGAATCCGCACGCAGGCACCCGTTCTGTCATATTGCCAACCGTGATAGGCGCACGTCAGCCGACCCTCGTCGACGCTTCCCAGTGACAGTGCCGCGCCGCGATGGATACAGAGGTCCTTCATCGCTACCACGCCATCCGCGTCGCGGAAAGCGACGAGTTGCTCGCCAAGGAGGGTAAAAGCTCGGGGCTGATCGCCCACCTCCTCCGAGGTGCAGATCGGATGCCAGAAGTTGGCCATGCTCGGCCGTGGCGTCGATTCTGTGTCCATGTTCTTCTCTCTTCGGTGATGCGTGCTCGGGCAGGTCTGGGCTCAGCGGACCGGCAGTGCCGCGACGTGGGCGGTGTCGGCGTCGATCGGGCCGATGTGGTGCGCGCCGCCGGGGTTGCCCAATGGCTCGTCCCGGCCGGGGAGGGGCACTGCGAAGAAGTTTCGGTTGCTGTCCACCGCCGGCGAGAGTTCGGCGGGCAGGTCGGCGTCGTGGTAGACCGCCCCGACCGGGCAGGCCGGCTCGCACGCACCGCATTCGATGCACTCGTCTGGGTTGATGTACAGGGCGCGAGCGCCCTCGTAGATGCAGTCGACCGGGCACTGTCGCAGGCAGTTGCGGTCCTTCACGTCCGTGCATGGCTGGGCGATCACGTAGGTCATGTCCGCTCGCTCTCCTCGGTGTTCCTGGCGTGGCAGGTGCCTGAGCCGAGGGCCCGCAGGCGATGCCACTCGGTGATCTTGCTGCGGGTCCGGCCCTCGCTCGCGCCGAGTTCGAGTTCGGCGCGCTCGATCGCCTCCCAGCCGGAGAACGCGACGACCCGCACGCCTCGGCGCCGGAGCAGTTCATCCACGGTGGTCCGATCGGGATCCGGGCGGTGCCGCCGTCCGGTCGCGAGGTCGTCGAGCAGGCTCCGCACGGTCTCCTTCGCGTCCACCTTGTTGGTGCCGATGACCCCGGTCGGGCCGCGTTTGAGCCAGCCTGCGACGTATTCGCGCGTGCCTGAGCAGTCCTGATCGGACACCCGACCGGCGGTGTTCGGCACGACGCAGCGGGTTTCGTCGAAGGGCAGGCCTGCGACACCGACGCCCCGATAACCGATCGAGCGCACGACCAGGCCGGCGGGGATGGTGGTGAACTCGCCGGTGCCGTACATGCGGCCGTCAGCGTCGACCGCGGTGCGCTCGATGCGGACCGACTCGACGCGATCCCGACCGATGATCTCGACGGGGATGGCGTGGAACCGGAGAGTGACGCTGCGGGTGCTCTCGGCGGGCGCCGGCCGGCTCGCCCACTCCGCGAACAGCCTCAGGTTGGCCGAGACTCGCCGATCGGCCTCGCCGACCGACACCGGCTCGTGGTGGGTACGGTCGACGGTGACGGCGACCTGCGGGACAGCGCCCAGCTCGCGCAGCTCCTTCGTGCTGAACCTGGCGTCTGCGGGGCCGCGACGGGCCAGCAGGTGGACGTGCCGGGCTGCGTTGGTCCGCAGCCGATCGAGGACCGCGCTCGGTATGTCGGTGCGGGCGAGGTCGGCGTAGGGACGCGCGAGTACCCGCGCGATGTCCAGTGCGACGTTGCCGGCACCCACGACGACCACGTCCGTGGCGTCCAGCCGCTGGTCGGTGGCGTCGGGATGGCCGTTGTACCAGGCGACGAACTCGGTCGCGGAGATGCTGCCCGGCAGGTCCTCGCCGGGGATGCCGAGGCGTCGGTCCGACGGCGCGCCGGTCGCGTAGATGACCGCCTCGTAGCTGGCGGCGAGGTCGCGTCGATCGAGGTCCCTGCCGACCTCGACATTGCCGAGGAACCGGACGCCGGGATGCCGCAGGATGGCGGCCATTGTGGACACCACCGACTTGATCGTGGGGTGATCCGGCGCGACGCCGTAGCGAACCAGGCCGTACGGGGTCGGCAGCCGGTCCAACACGTCGACCTGCACCCGAAGACCGTCTTGGCGGGTCAGGGCCTCGGCCGCGTAGATCCCGGCCGGCCCTGCGCCGACGATCGCGACGCGCGGCGTGCCCTGATCTCCGCTACCTGGCATCCGTTCTGCTCCGTCCTTGTCACTGCCTGAAACCGACCGCCGGGTGTGTGCGAGTGCGCGAATCCACTGGCGATCTCATCGTCGCTGTTCACGCTGCCGATACTGGCCGGCCGGCGTGGCATCCGGACCCCGTCGCCCGTTGCCGTTCCAGCACATTTTGCGCCTGCACTAACAGCCCGGAGCCTGACGCTTTGTCTAACTTTGCCTCGAAATTGGACAAAGTGTCAGGTTCTGTGGCGATACCGCAAGCGCAAGATGGAACCGCCTCGCGAAGGGTTTCAGCGTGCGATCAGCGGTAAGTGGAGTTGAGAAGTGATCAACGGGAAGATTTCGTTCTGGATGACCGACGACACCATCACGTGGCCCGTCACGCCGACGTTGGAGGCGAACTCCGAGTTCGACATTCTCATCGTCGGGGCGGGATATTCGGGCCTGTGGACCGCGTACTGGACGCTGCAACACTCGCCAGGAACGTCGGTCGGCGTTGTCGAAGCCGAACACCTCGGCTTCGGCGCCTCGGGCCGCAACGGAGGATGGCTTTCGTCGAAAACGGTGGGTGTTCGACGGGCGCTGGCACGCGGCTCACGGGGCGGTGAGGGCGTGCGCCGCATGGACGACATCCTCCGCCGGTCAACCGACGAGGTCGTGACATTGCTGGGCGCGAACAAGATTCAGGCTCGCCATGGCGGATGGATGCAACTCGCGCGCTCACCCAGCGAGCAGGCGAGAATCGAGCATTACGTCGAGGAGTCCCGCACATGGGGGGTCGGCGAAACGTCGCTACGCCTGTTGAGCAGGGCCGAGGTGCGCGAGCGTATCCGCGCCAGTCGCGTCACCGGTGCGATGTACTCTCCCGACGGCTACTGCGTGAACCCCGCGCTGATGCTCCGAGAGCTGGCGAGTCGGGTGGTCGAATCGGGCGGACACATCTTCAGCTCGTCACGCGCCGAGCGCATCGGACCTGGCATCGTCACGGTCAACGGGCGGACCGTCCGCGCTCGAACCGTCGTAGTGGCAACCGAGGCCTACACGGTGACCGAACGCGGCCAGCGACGTCAGATTCTTCCATTGAACAGCTCGCAGATCATCACTCGGCCGCTTACCGAGCAGGAGTGGGACGAGATCGGCTGGGATCACTGCGAAGGTGTTTCCGCCTCGGCACACACTTACTTTTATGGTCAGCGCACGCCTGACGGCCGTATTCTTCTTGGTGGACGTGGGCAGCCGTACACCTTCGCGTCCGGTTACGACCCCGAGGGGCGAGTCGATTCACGAACCGTCTCGAAATTGTGTGCCGCACTGAAGGATTGTTTCCCCACCGTCGACCTTGAACCGGCGCATGCCTGGAGCGGGGTGCTCGGAGTTGCCAGGGACTGGTCGCCCTATGTGGAACGCGACAGCAGTTCTCGGCTCATTCGCGTGGGAGCATACGCGGGTCAGGGCCTCACCGGGGCCTACGTTGGCGGGCGCGTGGCCGCCGATCTGGTCCTCGGCCGGGTCAGTGAGTTCTCCCAGAGCGCCTGGGTACGTCCGGGACCCGCGCGCTGGGAACCGGAACCACTGCGTTGGATCGGCGCCAATGCCCTCTATGGTGCATACGCGATAGCGGACCGGCTTGAGGCGCGGCGCGGTGATCGCCGCACTTCGCGAATCGCCAAGCTGGCGGACAAGCTTGCGCGCCGTTAGTTCGCGGTGATGATATAATTGTTTTGTGTACCCGACTATAGCCAAAATTCTCGAAATCCCGTCTGTCGCGAGGGGACGTCCGCTGGTTCGTGCGGGTAAAATCGCGTTGGATACTCCGGTACGTTGGGTTCACGTCAACGAGCAACAGAATCCGGCAGGCAGTCTCACCGGTGGCGAATTGATTTTGTCGATCGGAGTCCCGGCGAGCGATCCCACCACGAACCTGGCGGAATATGTCTCCATGCTCAAGTCGGCGGGTGCCGCTGGATTGATGATCGAAATAGGTCAGCATCTGCAGGCGCTGCCGGAAGTGCTTGTACAGCAGGCGCGAGCACTGTCCTTCCCATTGATCGAGTTTCGCCAGAGTGTCAGGTTCGTGGAGATTACCGAGGCGGTCCACGGAATCATCTTGCACCAGCACTACGACCGGTTGCAGTTCACCGAGCGTGTGGCGCAGATCTTTCGCGGGCTGGCCGTGGGTGGTGCCACGGCGGAACAGGTTGTCACGGAAGCGGCCACCCTCCTGGCGCTGCCGGTCGTGCTGGAGGACCTCGGCCACCGGGCGCTGTGTATGGCAGGAGGTAACCCCGAGGAAGTACTTCGGGACTGGCTGTCGCGATCTCGGCAGACGCCGGCCTCGCCGAGCGGTGGCGGGCCACGCGGTTGGGAGGTGGCACCCGTCGGACGTCGGGACGGTCGCTGGGGCAGGTTGATCGTTGCCGCTCGACAGCCGGGTAATGAACGCGTTCCGATGGTACTTGCGCACGCGAGTGACGCGCTGACCCTTCTTCGTCTGACCGAATCACCTCATGCGACGCCGATCCAGGACGCGCACGACACACTGCTGTCCGATCTGCTGCGGTCGCCACAAATCCCGAGCGAAAGCCTGCTCGCGCGTGCCCGAGCACTCGATCTGCGCGCCACCGGGCCCCATGCGGTGCTCGTGTTCACCACACGGCCGCCAGACGTCGATGAGCTGACCAACAGAATATCCGCGGCCACTCGTGGCGCCGGCCTGCAGGCGGTCGTCGGCAGGATCACCAATGACCGCCTGGCCGCGATCATACCGAACGCGACAACGGCTGGTACTGACCAGGAAGCGCTGGAACAGTTGGTCGCCGCATTGCCATCCCGGCTCGTTCGCGCGGTGAGCTCGGCTCGGTCGACTGACCTGAGGAGCCTGCCGGATGCCCTCGCCGAGGCGGCGTACATCTCCGATGTTGTCGACGCGGGCTCGGATCCGTCGGCTCGCCGGCTGTGGAAGTACGGCGATATCGGGATTCACGGCCTGCTCTGGAATCTGCGATCCGACAGCAGAATGTTGGCCTTTGTGGACGAACAACTCGCTCCTGTTCTGCGGAAGGAGTCCGACGATCATCGAGAACTGCTGATCAAGAGCCTACGTGCCTATGTTGATGCCGACGGAGTCGTTTCGACGTTCGCCAAGCTTCTTGGTTTGAGCCGGCAAAGCGCATACGATCGCGTCGACAAACTGTCCAGCGTGCTGGGCAAGGATCTGACGGATCCAACATGCAAGCTTGCGCTTCATGTCGCGCTGATAGGAATGGATCTGATCGACCGAGGCGAACACCCGGACCCGGAGTCCTAGCCCAGGTGTTCGCGGCGTGGGGTCGGCTGATGCGCCGGGTACGCGCCAAGTACCGCGATCCGCGCTGGCTGTGCGCCCAGCCGACGACCGCACCGACGACCGCACCGACGACCGCACCATCGTCATCGACTCCGATCGCGACCTGCGGAGTCAGGCTCGGAACAGGCGGCGCAGCCACGTACGCTGCGCGGCCGCCGCGGCCTGCGACACCGCGGCCTGCGGCGCCATCCCCGCGAACCCGTGGAACCCGCCTGGCCACACGTGCAGCTCGGCAACCCCACCCGCCTGCCAGATCCGCGAGGCGTAGTCGACGGCCTCGTCCCGGAACGTCTCGGCGGAGCCCACATCGATGAACGCGGGCGGCAACCCGGCCAGATCGGTGGCCCGTGCCGGAGCGGCGTACGGCGACACCTCCGGCCCGCCCTGCGCGGCACCCAGCAAGGCCGTCCAGCCGAGCTGGTTGGCGCTGCGGTCCCACAACCCGATGCCCGCCAGCTGCCGGGCCGAACAGGTGTCGTTGCGGTCGTCGAGCATCGGGCACGCCAACAGTTGCCCGATCAGCGCGGGACCACCTCGATCCCGCGCCAGCAAAGCGGTCCCCGCGGCAAGACCACCACCCGCGCTGCCGCCCATGATCGCGATACGATCAGGATCGATCCCCAGCTCCTCCGCGTGCTTGACCGTCCACACCAGACCGGCATAGCAGTCCTCGACCGGCGCCGGATGTGGATGCTCCGGCGCCAGCCGGTATTCCACCGACACGACCGCGACGCCCAGTTCGTCGGCCAGCGTGACCAGCTTGCCCGTGCCGAGATATCGGTCGCCATTGATCATGCCGCCACCGTGAATGTAGTAGAGCGCCCCGAACGGCGCTGACGCGTTGTTCGGCAGACAGACCACCAGCGAGACATCGGGTGCCCCGTCCGGGCCAGGCGCTTCGTGCTCGGACACCGTGTACGCGCCGCCGCCGGTCAGGTCGTTCTCGATGTTCACCATCAAGTGGGCCGCGCGCTCGCGCATGCCGTCGACCACGGTCTGGATGTCGGTTTCCCGCGTCAACTCCGCGTGCTGGTCAGGCAGTTGTTCCATAATGGCCGCAATGGCCGCGGCGAGTTCCGGGTCGAACGGCGGCGGTGGCCCGATCAGTTCCGTCATGACAACACCTCTCAGAATCAATTTCAGCGGACTCTCAAGCGCCCTTGATCGGGCACGACACGGTACGACAATGGAACCAGCCCGGCCACTCCCACGCGACTGAACCACCGGTGGTGACGCATTCCCTGTTGTTCACGCAGTCCGCGAGTCCGCGCTGCTGAACAGCTCGACAAGAACCAGCGACCATAAGAACGCGCGCAGCGGTGTGGGTCTGGCGGGCATCACACTCCTTTGTGTGAGCCGGTTACGCGGGAATGCTCAGTGAGCCGGGATCGGCTCCGTACGGCCTGCGCTGACCTTGCGGCCGTCCTGCCAGACCTCGCTGATCCGGTCGGTCAAATCGCTCAGCTCGTCGATGCCGGTGTGCCACGAACGTGAAGGCGGTGTCGGGATGTAGGCGATGCTGTTGGAGCGATGCTGCATGAGAGATGGAGGTAGGTCCTCCGGAGCCGTCTTGCAGGAGGAGGCTTCAAACCACCGCAAGCTGCGTCGGTGAATGAGCCGGGGTGGCGAGCGTTGCGGAAACGGCGCGCCAGGAGCGCGTCAGGTATGGGTCACGAAGGCGAGCGAAAGCGAACCACTGTTGACGCGTCGTAAGAGAACTCGATGGCATCAAAACCGGGGCGGGCTTGCTCCGGGATCAGTCTGGGAGGTGCCTGTTGACTGCCCAGGTGGTGTCCGGCGTGGAGGTGGCGCGAGCGTGATCTGGGCTCTCAGGTGGAACGTGGGAACCCGTCGTCCTGACGATCCGGTCGAGCGAGTCTGTCGCCTGCCACGGGCATGGGACCACCTGAGTGCTCGTTTGCCATGAGCATGGGACCACCTTGATCAGGGTTTTGCCACGGATGGGACCACCACCCGGATGTGTCCGTGTGGCATCCCGGCTTCCGGTCGTCTGCCGT
>DATATE010000123.1:0-71092 GCA_036268955.1 Pseudonocardiaceae bacterium | reverse complement strand
GGCGCCTGTCCAGCACGATACGCGTCACGCGGCCGACTCCTCACGCGCTGCGGCTTGCACGGCGCAGGAGACCGCCAGGCATGCCCTCTACCTGCGATCGCGACGCCCTCGAACAAGATCTCGCCCTGTAGTACTAGGTGGCTTGTTGACGTGTTCGGGGTCACGGCCTACAGTTCAGCGAACCGGTTCGCGAACCGGTTCGCGCGATGAGGCACCTGATTGGAGGCCCCGGTGAACATTGGTGAGATCGCTCGTCGAGCCGGCGTCTCCCGCAGCACGGTTTCCTATGTGCTCAGCGGAAAACGGCAGGTCAGTCCAGAGCTGCACGCGCGGATCACCAAGGTCATCGAGGAGTCCGGCTACCGGCCGAGCGCGACGGCGCGTGCACTGGCCGCCGGTGCCACCCGCACCCTCGGTCTTGTCATCCCGCCGATGGGCCAGCACCTCAGCGTCGACCAGTTGTACTTCGTCGGCGCGGTCGCGGAGGCAGCCGCCGACCAGGACTACGACGTGCTGCTCTCGCCCAGCGGCGAGGAGCGCAGACAGTCCTTCAACCGGATGATCGAGGAGAAACGGGTCGACGGCGTCATCCTCCTGGAGACCCTGCTGCACGACAATCGGGTGGAAAAACTCATTGCCGAACAATTCCCGTTCGTCACCATCGGCAGAACCGGATTCGACGAGGCGCATGCCTGGGTCGATCTCGACTATTCGGGTCTGGTCAGCGAAGGCGTCGCGAAACTGCACGCACTCGGCCATCGCAATATCGCCCTTGTCAACCGGCCGCAGGAACTACTCGACCACGAATACGGGCCCGCGTATCGTGCCGCGGACGCCTTCGACAAAGCGCTCGTCGAACTGAACATCAGCGGTCATGCCCAGTGCTGCGAGGACAACGACGCCGACGCGGAGAGCTGCGTGGACGCGATCTTCGCCGCAGCGGCGGACACCACCGCGATCGTGACCATCAACGAGCGCTCCCTCGCCGGTCTCGTCGCCACCCTGAAGGCTCGTGGCCTGCGGATTCCCGAGGACATCTCGGTGCTCGCGGTCACCTCGATCCGCAACGCCACCGCCATCCAGCCGCAGATCAGTGCCGCCGATGTGCCGGCGGTCGAGATGGGTGGGGCGGCCGTCGCCGCCGTGCTCAACCTGATGAACGCCGCGGCGGCGCCCCGCCCCAACGTCTTGCTCTCCCCGCCGTTCATCGACAGAGACAGCGTCAGCGGGCCACGAGCCCGTCGCTGATCGTCTTCTCGCTCTTTGCCATACCCGCATCCTTTGACAGGAATCACCATGGCTCGTCGATTGATGATCGCCGTCCTTGCCGCGTGCGCGCTGTTGGCCGCGACCGCCTGCGGCAGCAGCGGTTCCGCCACCGACAGCAATCCGAACACCTTGACCGAAATGGATTACTACAACACCGACCCCGGCCTTACCGCGCTGCCGAAACTCCTGCAAACCTGCGGCCGGCAGAGCGGCGTGACCATCACCCGCCAGGTGGTACCGGACCTGCGCACCAAACTGCTGCAACTGGCCGGCAGCCATGCCGTGCCGGACCTCGTCCTGCTCGACAACCCCGACCTGCAACAACTCGCGGCCACCGGTGCGCTGGCCGATCTCGGCGCGGCAGGCGTCACCACCAACGGGATCTACCCGAACATCGTCGCCGCGGGCCAGTACAACGGAAAGCTCTACGGCCTTGCCCCCGGCGTGAACGCGCTCGCCCTGTTCTACAACACGAAACTGTTCACCGCGGCCGGTCTGCGACCCCCGAAGACCTGGAGCGATCTCACCGCCGACGCCGCGAAGCTCACCACCGGCCAACAGCACGGCATCGGCTTCGCCGTACCGGCGACCGAGGAGGGCAGCTTCCAGTTCGAGTCCTTCTTCCTCACCGCGGGCGCCGACCTCAGGACACTGAACTCCCCGCAAGCCGTCTCCGCCCTGCGGTTGCTGGCGAACCTGGTCTCCGCGGGCTCGGCGCCGAAGGACGTGCTGAGCTGGACGCAGGCCAACGTGGAGGAGCAGTTCGCCAACGGCAGCCTCGCCATGATGGTCAACGGACCCTGGCAGCTGCCCGAACTCGCCAAGGCGAACATGACCGACTTCGGTGTCGTGCCGATCCCGGTTCCCGATGCGGGCGGCACCTCCTCCAGCGCGCTCGGCGGTGAGGTGTGGGCAGCGGGCAACGGCGCGAAGACCGGGAAGGCCGCGGCCGTGATCAAGTGCCTCACCTCGGCGACCAACAGCCTGTCCTGGTCGAAACTCGTCGACTACGTACCGGCCGACCAAGCCGCCGCACGACAACTGGCCATCAGCGATCCGCAGCTCACACCGTTCGTCGACGAGATCGGCGGCGCCAAGGGCCGCACGGCGGAACTGGGCGCGAACTATCCGAAGTACTCCCAGGCCCTCTGGACGGCGGTGCAGTCCGCGATCGCCGGGCAGAGCACCCCGCAGGCCGCGCTCGACGAGGCCCAGCAACAGGCCTCGGCGAGCTGAGCCGACCGATGACCACCAACCTGTCGGCAGCGGTGCGGCCCCTGTCAACACCGCCGCTCGGGATGCGCGGCCCCAGCATCCTCCCGCGTCGCCGCCGGGTGAACCGCTCGGCACTGATCCGGCTCGGCTTCGTCCTGCCCGTCATCGGTTACACGCTCGTCTTCTTCATCTACCCGCTCGGCAAGAACATCGTTCTGTCCTTTCAGGACTACGGGATCTCCTCGGTGTACACGGGCAGCGCGCCCTTCGACGGCATCGCCAACTACACCCACCTGTTCACCGATCCGGCCTTCCGCACCGCCGCGCTCAACACGGTCGTCTTCGTCATCGGGTCGCTGCTGTTCCAGTTCGTCATCGGCCTCGGCCTCGCGACCTTCTTCAGACGAACGTTCCCGCTCAACGGGATACTGCGCTCGTTGCTGCTCATCCCGTGGCTGTTGCCGCTGGTGGTGTCCGGGACGGTGTTCCGCTGGATGCTCAACACCAGCAACGGTGTCATCAACGAGATCCTCCGCTCGGCGCACCTGATCGGCACCTCGATCCCGTGGCTGGACAGCGTGCATACTGCCATGATCGGCGTGCTGCTGTGCAATATCTGGATCGGCATCCCGTTCAACATGGTGATCCTCTACGGCGGACTCCAGTCCATCCCGGCCAACCTCTACGAGGCCGCCTGGCTGGACGGCGCGAACCGCTGGAACCAGTTCCGGCACATCACCCTGCCCATGCTGCGCCCGGTGATCACTGTCGTGCTGACCCTCGGCCTGATCTACACGATCAAGGTGTTCGACGTCATCTGGGTGCTCACCAACGGTGGCCCGGCCAACTCGACCCAGACCATCACCACCTACGCCTACCAGCTGTCCTTCGGTGGACTCGCCGAGTTCGGCCTCGGCGCGGCAGCGGGCAACCT
This sequence comes from Pseudonocardiaceae bacterium, assembly GCA_036268955.1. Lineage (GTDB taxonomy): Bacteria > Actinomycetota > Actinomycetes > Mycobacteriales > Pseudonocardiaceae > CAJCJE01. Next base: position 67,674 of record DATATE010000123.1, on the reverse strand, counting down.
GCTGATCGTGGTCGCGCTGGTCTTCGCGATCTTCTACGTCCGGTCCTCGCGAGCGGAAACGGCGGCGAGCTGATCATGACCACACCGCGAACAGGTAACAGGACCGCTCGGACCACGAGGGCTCGGATCAGGACCGTGATCGGCGTCCTGATCCTGGCCGTGTTGCTGTTCCCGCTCTACTGGATGCTCAACGCCTCCTTCCAGACCAACACCCAGATCGCCCGCCCGACACCGCTGTGGCTGCCGATCCACGGCACCCTCAGCGGCTACCGCGACGCGTTCGGCCAGGAGAGCGGGCACCTGCTGGCCTCGGTCGTCGTCGCCGTCGGAGTCACCGTGCTCACCCTGCTGATCGCCGCGCCCGCCGCCTACGGCCTCGCGCGGCTGCGCTCGCCCGGCGGACGGCCGCTGCTGTTCGTGCTGCTGATCGTGCAACTCATCCCCGGTATCGTGATGGCCAACGCGCTGTACCGGATCTTCTTCTCGCTCGGCATCCTCGATTCCCCGGAAGCGCTGATCCTGGCCGACTCCACGCTCGCCGTCCCGTTCGCCGTGCTGATCATGCGTGCGTTCATGGTGTCGGTCCCTCGGGAACTCATCGAGGCGGCCGGTATCGACGGGGCGGGTGCGGTTCGTACGTTCATCAGGATCGTCGTGCCGGTCAGCCGCAACGCCATCGTCACGGCGGGTCTGTTCGCGTTTCTGTTCGCCTGGGGCGATTTCCTGTTCGCCACCACGCTCAACCTCGGTTCGGTGACCTGGACCCCGATCACCGTCGGCCTCTACAACTTCATCGGCGCCGGCACGAACACCACGAGCTGGGATTCGGTCATGGCCACCGCGGTGCTGGCCTGTCTGCCGGTCGCCGTGCTGCTCGTCCTCGCGCAGCGCTATGTCGCCGTCGGCCTGTCCGCGGGCGCGGTCAAGGACTGAACTTCCGCACGTCAGCTAGAGGGGACCAACCAGTGCTGCAGTTCCGCGGTAGCGAACATGTGCTCAAGGTCGAGCCGTGGGGGCCGGACAGCGTGCGTGTGCGTGTCGGCCGAACCCGCATCCAGGACGACATTCCCGGTGCCCTCGACGCGCAACCCGCCGTCCCGGCCACCAACGCCGGTCTCGACGGTGAGTCAGCGCTGCTGGTCGGCAACCTCCGGGTCGACCTGTCGGCGAACGGGCGGTTGCGGTTCAGTCGAGTCGGTGACGGCGCCGAACTGCTGCGCGAGATGCCGGCGCACTTCGCCTGGCCCGGCCCGCGCCTGTTCAGCCAGAACGGCGACGGCTACTACCGTCTCGAACAGCGCTTCGCCGCCTACCCCGGCGAGCGCCTTTTCGGTCTCGGCCAACACCAGCACGGCCGGCTCGACCACAAGGGCCTCGTGCTCGACCTCGTGCAGCGCAACGCCGAGGTCAGTATCCCGTTCGTGCTGTCCTCCCGAGGCTACGGTCTACTGTGGAACATTCCGGCCGTCGGCAGGGTCGAGTTCGCCGAGAACGGCACCCGCTGGGTCGCCGACTCCGCCCGCCAGATCGACTACTGGTTCACCGCCGCCGACACCCCGGCCGGCATCCTCGCCAACTATGCCGACGCCACCGGCCACGCCCCCGTTCTGCCCGACTGGGCAACCGGATTCTGGCAGTCCAAGCTGCGCTACCAGACCCAGGAGGAACTCCTTGCCGTCGCCCGCGAATACCAACGTCGCGAGCTGCCGCTGTCGGTCATCGTCGCCGACTACTACCACTGGACGCACCTCGGCGACTGGCGTTTCGACCTGACCGAATGGCCCGACCCCGCTGCCATGGTCAAGGAACTCGACAGCATGAACGTCAAGCTCATGGTGTCGGTCTGGCCCTCGGTGAACCCGATCGGCGAGAACTACGACGAACTGCACGATCGGGGACTGCTGGTCGGCACCGAGCAGGGCTCACCGGTCCACCAGATCTTCCCGGACAAGGGTTTCGCCGGAAACGCGCACGGCGTCAGCTTCTACGACGCCACGAACCCGGCCGCCCGCGACTACCTCTGGTCGAAGGTCAAGGAGAACTACTACGACCTCGGCATCCGCGTCTGGTGGCTGGATGCCTGCGAGCCGGAGATCTTCCCCGAACAGTTCGCCAACCTGCGCTTCGCGGCCGGACCGGGCCGCGAGGTCGCCAACAGCTATCCACGTGAACACGTCCGCGGCTTCTACGAACACCTACGGGCGGAAGGCGAGCAGGGCACCGTCTGCCTGGTCCGATCGGCCTGGGCCGGCAGCCAGCGGTTCGGCGCGGCACTGTGGTCCGGTGACATCCCGGCGACCTTCGAATCGCTGGGCATCCAGATCCGCGCAGGCCTCAACGTCGCGCTCAGCGGAATACCTTGGTGGACAACGGATATCGGCGGTTTCCACGGTGGCGACCCGGATTCGCCGGAGTACCGGGAACTGATGATCCGCTGGTTTCAGTACGGCGTGTTCTGCCCGCTGTTCCGGTTGCACGGACACCGCGAACCTCGGGAAGGCTTCGGCGCAGGCCATTCCGGTGGCCCCAACGAGGTCTGGTCCTACGGCGAGTCCGCCTACCGGATCATCGCCGAGCAGTTGCGGCTGCGCGAGCGACTCCGCGACTATCTCGGCACCCAGATGGCCGAAGCGGCCCGCAGCGGCCTCCCCCCGATGCGCCCGCTGTTCGTCGACCACCCGCACGACACCCGCGCCTGGCAGGTCGAGGACGAATTCCTCCTCGGCCCCGACCTGCTGATCGCGCCGATCACCGAACTCGGCGCCCGCTCCCGTGAGGTGTACCTGCCGGCCGGCGCCACCTGGATCGACGTGGCAACACGAACCGAACACGCCGGAGGAACCCTTGTCGAGGCCGACGCCCCGCTGGGGCGAATCCCGGTTTTCGTTCGAGCCTCAGGAGACTCACCGCTTGTTCTATGAGCCCTTGTCCATCGGCAACTCATCGGCAACTCATCGGCAAGGAAACGCGCTCGGCATCCACGAGAAGGGTCAGCCATGCACTCACAGCAGCGTGTTCGGCATACCGCTCGATTACTCCTTGGCATCGCAAGCGCTTGCCTGCTCGTCGTCGGACTCCCGGCGAACGCGGGCCCCGCGACGGACCAGGCTCTCACCGTCGACCTGTCCAGTACGACCGGCCCGGCGACCGGCGTCGGTTCCGGCTTTCTCTACGGTCTCGACCAGGACGGCTCCGGCCCCGCCGACAGCCTGCTCGCCCCGCTGAACCCGACCTCCGGTCGTGGTGGTGGCGCGCGGCTGCCCGGCGGCGGTTGGATCGGCGACGGGATGACCGCCGGCAGCGGTTACCAGGCCAGGATCACCTCAGCGCTCGACCAGGCCCGCAGGCTGACAACGGGCTCGTACCACGCCAGCTACGACCTGCTGGTCAGTGACCTGTTCGGCGCGGACACCACCCAACCGTCGAACACGGTGTACCCGTGTACCAACGGGGACTGCGGTAACTGGATCTCCTTCATCGACCGGGTGGTCGCCGATGTCGAGGCCGCCGGCCTCACCGTCAACTTCGACATCTGGAACGAGCCGGACGGCGCCGCGTTCTGGGGTCCCGGCATGAACACCACCCAGTACTTCCAGATGTGGGACTCGGCGGTGAACGAGATCCGCAGGCTCGATCCGGGCGCGACCATCGTCGGGCCCAGCCTGTCCGGCTGGCAGTACACCCCGCTGGGCACCTTCCTCGATCACGTGAAGGCAGCGAACACCGTCCCGAACATCCTGAACTGGCATTTCAGCGGTGATCCCATGGCCGACGCGCAGACCGCGAACTCGATGCTGTCCGCGCGCGGCATCTCCGGTGTCCGGTTGTCGATCAACGAATACCTCTTCGCCGACAACCAGAACGCCGGCTACGAGGCCTGGTATCTCGGCCAGTTGGCCAAGGCCGGCTACACCAACGCCGACCACGCGATCTGGACCGACTGCTGCGTCGCCGGCACCCTCGACTCGACGCTGGTCCCGGACAGCGGCGGAAACCTCCAGCCGACCGGCCAATGGTGGGTCTACCGCGACTATGCCCAGGTCACCGGTCAACTGGTTGCGGTGAACAACAACGGCGGCAGCACCGACGCGGTCGCCGCCGAGGACCCCTCCGCCGATCGGGCGACGGTGCTGCTCGGCGATTCGGCCGGCAACACCGGTTCGGTGAGCCTGACCGTCAACGGCCTGAGTTCGCGGCCGTGGCTGGCCGGTCCGAACGGGATCGCGGTCACCGTGCAGCGGATTCCCGACCAGAACCCGCTTTCCACGCCGATCACCGTCACCTCGGAGGTGGTCGCCGGTAGTTCCAGCAGTGTGCAGGTACCGATCGATTGGCAGGCCGCGAACGACGCCTATTTCGTGACACTCACACCGGCGACGTCGTCCTCGGTGATCGTCGACGGTGCGACGACGAGTGGAACGGACTATTTCCAGTACGGCGCGAACTGGGGTCAGACCGACGGTGTTTCGGATATGTATGACGGCACCGCGAACTGGAGCTACGTGCCCGGTTCGGTCGCCCAACTGCATTTCGTCGGCAGCCAGGTCGCCCTGCATGCCGTGCGCGACGTCGACCAGGGCCAGTGCACGCTCTCGGTCGACGGCGCGACTCCGGTCACCGTCGACGACTACGCGGCCAGCCGCAATGCCTCGGGTGTCGTCTGGACGAGTCCGGCCCTGGCGTCCGGCTCGCACACGCTGACCATCACCGTCGGCGGCAAGGATGCCGCCAGCAGCGGAAACAACATCGCCATCGACAGAGCCGACATCAGCTAGAAACGGCATCAGCGCAACCAACTGTGGGGCCGTCGGACGTCCGGTGGCCCCACGACTCGACGGTCGCTCGGGGTGTCGAACGGGCGTGACCTAGATTTGGCCTTGTGCCTGACGAGTCGACGGTGGTCACCCTCCCGCAGGGCAGGATTCGCGGTGTCGTCGAGGACGGCGCACTGCACTGGCGCGGCATCCCGTACGCCGCGCCGCCGGTCGGTGAGCTGCGCTGGTGCGCGCCCCGAGCGGCGGCGTCCTGGGCCGATGTCCGGTCCGGCGCCGAGTACGGCAATGCCGCCTCGCAACCCCTCGACGAGTTCGCCGGCATCAGCGCCGGTCCGATGCCGGACTGTGCCGAGGACTGCCTCTACCTCAACGTATGCGCGCCACTGGAAGCCGCGCCGGAGTCCGGCAACCCGGTACTCGTCTACTTTCCGGGCGGCGGATTCCGCACCGGCCACGGCGCGCAGGCCGGTGACGGCGAATCCTTCGCGCGAGCCGGCATCGTCGTCGTCACCCTGAACTATCGGCTCGGCGCACTCGGCTTCGCCAACCTCGCCGGCGTCGTCGGGCCGGCCGCCGCCGATGCCGGGATCTGCGGTTTCCTCGACCAGATCGCCGCGCTGAACTGGGTCCGGTCGAACATCGGCGCATTCGGTGGTGACCCTCGGCGGATCACCGTCTACGGGGTGTCCGCGGGCGGTAAGAGCGTCGGCAACCTGATGGCCAGCCCGCTGACGACCGGACTGTTCAGCAGGGCGATCGTCAGCAGCGGCGGCGCCGACCACATGGCGACGCCGGAAACCGGCACCGCGATCGCCGACCGGCTCTGCGCCGAACTGGACTGTCGGGAGTTGGCCGCGCTGCGGCGGATTCCGAGCGCGGAGATCATCGCCGCGCAGGAGCGCATTCTCGGCGGCGTCGTCGCGACCTGGCTGTGGCGGCCGACCCAGCACCCGGCCGCGCTTCCCGCGCTGCCCCGTGACCTGATCGCCGGCGGCAGCGCGGCCGGGGTGCGGCTGCTGGTCGGCAACAACGCCAACGAGGCCGCGACCTTCGCCCTGCTCGGGGGTGTCGCCACGGTGACCGCGCCGACCGTCGACGTGCTCACCGACATCCTCGGCGCCGAGCGCGCCGACCGGCTGCTCGCCACCTACCGCGCCGAACGCGGTGTCGACGAGTCCAGGGCGAAGATCGCCGCGATGGGCGACGAGCGCTACGCGATCCCCACCCTGCGCCTTGCCGACGCGCAGGTCCCGCACGGTCGGACCTACCGCTATCGCGTCGATGTCGCCGCGCCCGGCATGCCCGCGGCCGTCGACGGCGGTCACGGCACCGAGGTGCCGATGGTCTGGGACCGACCGGTCACGGTTCCCGGCGTCGTGGTGAAGGCCAACCCGGCCCGCGAGCGAACGGCCGCGCTGATCCGGCAGAACTGGATCAGCTTCATCCGCGACGGCGTCCCGACCGCCGACGGCCTATCGCCCTGGCCCGACTACGAGACGACCACCCGGCCGGTACTGATCTTCGACGACGATCCGCACGTCGAACTGGATCCCCGCAAGGCAGAACGCCTCGTCTGGGGCGACGCGACGTGGACCTCGACGACCTGGTACCCCATCCCGCCGATGGCCGCGAAGCCGGCTCAGCCTCGCCTGGATCGCGAGCCTGCGGTCGCGGACGTCTACGAGTCCGTGGAGATCGGCCAAGTCGATCATGACGGCCAGTGACGATGTGTCATAGCTGACCGGTTAAAGCTAAAAATTTCTCTGTTGACCTGTCAACTGTGGCCTATCATGCAGGTATGAGCCTCAAGCATGCTGCCCTCGGTCTGCTCTCGCGCGGCCCCGCCAGCGGATACGACCTGCTGCAGACCTTCCACGGCTCATTGGTGAACGTGTGGCCGGCTACTCAGAGTCAGCTCTACGGTGAACTGGGTAAGCTCGCCGATGCCGGGCTCGTCGAGATCGTGTCCGAGGGGGCGCGCGGTCGCAAGGAGTACGCGCTGACCGAGGCCGGGCTGGCCGAGCTGCGGCATTGGCTCACCGAGGTGGAACCGACGACGCTTCGGCGCAGCGACATGCTGTTGCGGGTGTTCTTCCTGAACGTGGTGGAGCGCGAGGACGCCGAGGAGTACCTCCGGCGCAGGTCCGCGCAGGCCACCGCGTACCACGCCGAACTGCGGGCCATCCAGGACCGGATCGCGGGGGACAGCGGCCCGCTGAGCGAGTACGGCCGACTCACCCTGGAGTGGGGCCTCCGCTACACCGCCATGCAACACGACTGGGCGGACTGGGCACTGGAGCAGCTCGCCCACGGAGCGGTGGGCGACTATCCGCCGCTGGCGATCGCCGGGGGACAACTGGACGAAACGGGATGAACAGTGCGCAGGGCTGACCAGATGCTGACCGGGCGCTGATCCGGGCGCTCACCTCCGCGCGATAGTCGAGTAGTCGTTTTCGCTGGTCAGGACACTGAAGGCCGATCGGTACGGCGCGGCGTCCCAAGATCACCGGAGAATTCTTCTGCTACCTAGACATGTCACTGTTGACAGGTCTTATAAGGAAGTTATACCTTCGACGTGTCAGAGGTGGAATATCGTAGCCACCGGAAGCAGGAGAGAAGGGCGACATGAACTACTTGCGAGGTTTCATTCCGTGGATCGCGCTGGCGATCGTCTCCGCCTTCAGCTGGCAGTGGGCGGCGCTGGTCGCGCTGGCGCTCAGTGTCGGCCTGCTCATCCAGGCGCGCCGTTCGCGCATCGCGCTGGACTCGCAGATTCTGGAAATCAGCACGCTGGTCTACTTCGCCGCACTCACCGTGCTCGCGTTCAGCCAGCCGCATTCGGCGATCCAGCACTACACCGGTGCACTGTCGATGACCTGGCTGGCGATCACCGCCTTCGGCACGCTGGCAATACGGCGGCCATTCACCCTCGGCATCGCGAAACGGCAGACGCCGAAGGAATTCTGGAACACCCCGGTCTTCACGAAGGTCAACTGGGTGATCACCACGGTCTGGGCGATCGCGTTCGCGCTCACCGCCATCACGCTGTTCATCTTTGACCTCAACCACCTCGGTGCGGGCATTTCGGTGCCGGTCCAGGTCGCAGGGTTCGTGCTCCCTGCGCTGTTCACCCACACCTACCCGGAGCGGGTCAGGGCGCGCTACGCCGACCAGATCCCCGGAAACGTCAGCAACGGCTGAGCCGCACCGGTCACGAAGGCAACCAGGAGTCCTGATGAGCACGACGATGCAACCTCCGGCCTACCTCACCGGCAACTACGCCCCGGTGACCGAGGAGTTGAGCGTCTACGACCTCCCGGTCACCGGCGCCGTCCCGCCCGAGCTGAGCGGCTGGTACCTGCGCAACGGCCCCAACCCGCACGAGGCCGACACCGGTCACTGGTTCCTCGGCGACGGCATGGTGCACGGTGTCCGGCTCGAATCCGGCCGGGCCAAGGCGTACCGCAACCGGTGGGTGCGCACCAAGGAAGGCCCGCACCGCGACGAGCACGGTGTCCCCGATCTTGAGATCGGGCAGGCCAATACGCACGTGGTCCGGCACGCCGGCCGCACCTTCGCCCTTGTTGAGAGTTCGTTTCCGTACGAACTCGACTGCCGGCCCGGCCACGAGCTGGAGACCGTCGGCCCGTACGACTTCGACGGCAAGCTCGCCACCGCGATGACCGCGCACCCGAAAACCTGCCCGACCACCGGGGAACTGCACTTCTTCGGCTACGCGACCGAGGCGCCCTACCTGACCTACCACCGCGCCGACCGCGACGGCGAACTCGTTGTCAGCAGGCCGATCGACGTGCCGGGCAGCACCATGATGCACGACTTCCAGCTCACCGCGGAGCACGTGATCTTCATGGACCTGCCGGTGGTCTTCGACCTCGAACTCGCCAAGGCGGAGGTGCAGACCATGCCCTACACCTGGCAGCCCGAGTACGGCGCCCGGCTCGGTGTGCTGCGCCGCGACGATCCCTACGGCCAGATCCGCTGGTTGTCGATTGATCCCTGCTATGTCTTCCACACCCTCAACGCCTATGACGAGGGCGACGGCGACCACGCGCGGATCGTCATGTACGTCTCGCGCTACCCGCACCTGTCCGCGCCCGAACTCGGCGACGCGGCCGCGACCCTCTGGCGCTGGACCATCGACCTGCGCACCGGCAAGGTCGATGAGGAGCAGATCGACGACCGGGTCAGCGAGTTCCCCAGGGTCGACGACCGGCTCGCCGGCCGGCGTACCCGCCACGGGCACCTGATCACCGCGGGCGGCCTCGGTTCCGACCACCCCAGTGCCCTGCTGCGCTACGACCTGGACACCGGGGCGGTCGTCCGGCACGACTTCGGGCCCGGCCGGCAGGGCGCGGAGGCCTCGTTCGCGCCTGCCGACGATCAGCCCGGTGGCCCTGGCTGGCTGATGAGCTACGTCTACGACGCCGCGACCAACACCAGTGACCTGGTCATTGTCGACGCCGACGCGCTGGAGTCGAGGCCGGTGGCGACCATTCACCTGCCGACGCGAGTGCCCTTCGGCTTCCACGGCAACTGGCTGCCGAGCGAGCCGCTCATCGATTGAGCACAGTGGACTCGAGGTCATACCGGACCGGTATGACCTCGAGTGTTGCAGGCGTGGACGCACAGCGGTAACGGGAGCATGCTTTCCTTGGATTCCACGGTGAGTGGGTCCCTGGATTGATCGCCGGTACGACCGTCAGAAAAGAGCGTCTGTTGTGAAGATCGCATTCCTCGGACTTGGCCGGATGGGTCGTGAGCTGGTCACGCACCTGCTGGTCAACGGTCATGACGTGACGGTGTGGAATCGAACGGCCTCGGCGACGCAGTCCAGCGCGCAGCGTGGCGCGCGCGTCGCGCACAGTGCCGAGGAGGCGGTCACCGACGCGGAGATCGTGCTGACCGCGTTGTTCGGTCCCGATACCGTGCGTTCCGTCGTCACCGAGGCCGACCTGCCGATCAGCGAGGGCGCGCTGTGGATCGACGTCACCAGCGTGTCCCCGGCCGACGCGGACTCCTTCGCCGACTGGGCATCGGCGCGCCGCGTTCGCTACGCGCATTCGCCGGTGACCGGTTCGGTCGGCCCGGCCCGCGCCGGCACTCTCGGCGTCATCCTCGGCGGCGACGCCGAAGCGGTCGCCGCGGCGACACCCATCGTGTCGCTGTGGGCCGGGCAGGGCCGGCTGCGCACCTATCCGACGCCGGCCAAGGCGGCGACCGCGAAACTGGTCGCCAACCTGACCGTCGGCGTCGCCATGCAGGCGTTCGTCGAGGCGCTGCGGCTCGGCCATGCCGGCGGGCTGAGCACAGAGGAGGTGATCACCGCGCTGGACAAGACCACCCTCTCGGTGATCAAGGACCTCAAGGGCGAGACCGTGCTCAGGGAGCGGTTCGCCGACACCCAGTTCTCCGCGAGCCTGCTGCACAAGGACACCCGGCTGATGCTGCGCACCAGTCGCACGCCGCTACCCGCGGTGACCGCATTGTTCGCGTCGTTGGAGGAGGCGATCCGGGCCGGGCGCGGCGGCGACGACTTCTCCGTCATCGCCGCGGACGACCGGTAGCTCATAGCACGGATCCGCGCGCGGCGCGGTCGTTGTCCACAGGACCCCTGCTCATGCACAGAGCGCGCCCGCGACGCGGTTTTTCCGCGAGATTTGAGTAGGCTTGTGTCACCGGGGCCCGCCCCCCTTTGGGAGGGTGGGGGCTGACCTTATTAGGGGAATTCCGGCAAGCGTGTGCGGAGTTCACGTTTGAGGACCTTGCCGGCGTTGCTGACCGGGATGTCGTCGATGAAGTGCAGTTCGCGCAGTTTCTTGTACGGCAGCACTTTCGCGTTCACCTCGGCCATCAGCTCGTCCTCGGTGAACTCCCGCTCCCCGGAGCGGACCACGAACGCGACCGGCAGTTCACCGATGTCGTCGGCTGACCGGCCGACCACGGCCGCCGCGCGGACGCCGGGCCGGGCGACGAGCAGTTCCTCCAGTTCGCGCGGGTAGACGTTGTATCCCTTGTACAGCAGCATGTCCTTCTTGCGGTCGACGATGAACAGGTAGCCGTCCTCGTCGAGCAGGCCGATGTCGCCGGTGTGCAGCCAGCCGTCGACCAACGCGGCGGCGGTCTCCTCGGGCCGGTTGTAGTAACCGGTCATCACCTGCGGGCCGCGCAGGCAGATCTCGCCCTCGGTGTTGGCCGGCAGCGGGTCCTCGCCACCCTCGATCGGCACCAGCTTGAGTTCGGTGTCCTGCACCGGACGGCCGACCGAACCGACCTTGCGCAGGCCGGAGGTGTAGCCGGGGGAGGTGACCGCGGCCATGGTCACCTCGGTCATCCCGTAACCCTCGACGACCGGGATGCCGTTGAACCGGGCGCGCAGCGCGTTGACCATCTCGTGCGACATCGGCGCGGCGCCCGAGGTGACCGTGCGCACCGAGGACAGGTCCCTGGTGTGGAAGTCGGGGCAGTGCATCAAGGCGGCGAACAGCGCTGGCGCGCCACCCATCGTGGTCACCCGCAGCCGCTCGGCGTCGGCGAGGTACGCGGCCGGGTCGAGCCTGCTGTGCAGCGCGATGGTGGTACCGGTCAGCACGGCGACGGTGAGGCCGCCGATGACGCCCATCGCGTGAAACCACGGGGTCAGGTTGATCGCCACCCCGGTGCCCAGCGCGACCGGCCATTCCGCCGGGTCGCCGAGCTGGTCGAGGGTGAGGTTGCCGTCCGCGTCCAGCGCCGGCAGCGAACCGGTGCCCCGGCAGCTGGACTGGACGGTGTTCACCACGATGTTGTGGTGCGGCAGGCAGACACCCTTGGACCGACCGGTCGTGCCGCCGGTGTAGGCGATGTGCGCGAGGTCGGCGCGTACGTCGATGTCGACCTCGGGCCGGGTGTCCGGCGCCTCGCGGTGGAAGGCGGCGAACTCGACCTGTCCGTCGGCCAGCTCGGTTTCCGGGGCGACCACGACGACGGTGCGCACCGAGGTCAGCGCCCGCACCGAGGCCACCGTCGGCAGCGACTTCCCCGAGGTGATCACCAGCACGGCGCCGCAGTCGGCCAGCTGCGCGGCAAGATCGTCCGGCGGCAGCAGCGGATTGGCCGGGCTGAACGTCGCGCCGGCCAGCATGATGCCGAAGTAGGCGACCGGGAAGGCGAGACAGTTGGGCAGGTGGATGGCGACTCGGTCGCCGTGGCCGATGCCGGCCGCGCGCAGCGCGTTGGCGAACCGGCAGCCGGCAAGGTAGGTCTGGGTGAAGCTCAGGCTCTGCTCACCGTACAGGAACGCGGTCCGGTCGCCGTATCTCGTCGCGGCACCGGCCAGGATCGAGCCGACCGGCACGGTCGGATAGTCGAACGAGGTGGGGAACTCCGCAGGTGAGATACCAGTCGCCGTTGCCATGCCTCGACCATACGTAGCGGATCGGGAACGGGACAAGGAGTGACTCGGCCGGCCCGGTGATCTCCTGGAAATTCTTGAGAAATTTATCAGAATCCGGCGGGCCGGCCGATTACTCGATTTGCCGATACCCGATTCAGCCGATCGTCATCGCGAAGACGTGCAGGGTCGGTGTTCCGGCCGCCGCGACGGCGCTGACGTCCGGTAACTGCACACTTGTCGCTGTTTTGCCCGATTGCAATGGCGCGTCGACACAGTGGACATCGGCAGTGCTCTGGTAGGTGGTATTTCCCTGCCGATTCTGATATGCGGAACTGATCGCGACGTCGCCGGAACCGCCGAACCAGTCGGCACTGCCCAGGGTGAAACTTTGCGTACTCCCATCGGAATAGTGCACGGTGCCGGCCCACAGGTCGCGGTCACCAGGAAACCGAGGGTCGATCCGGAACCGCCCAGCGCGATGCTCTGTCCCGATGCGACGGTGCTGTCGGCCGAGCTGGTGCCGGCGGAGGAGGGCCAGGTGAAGATCAGCCCCGCATGGCTGACAGTGCCGTCGGCGACCGCGCCGCGGTCCCGGTGACCCCCGCACAGGGCAGTGAGGTGAACGGTGCCGAGGACTTCTCGATCAGGTAGTCGTGCCCGCTGGCGTTGGTCACGGCGAACCGGCCGGCCGTGGTGGGGGAGCTGAGGGATTGGCGCGTGCGTCCGCTCAGCCGTGATCGTCGGGGCGGGCCGGCCGTCGATGCCGCCAGGAGCGCAGGATGTGGCTGCGCATCGCCTCGGCGGCCCCGGCCCCGTCCTTGGTCATCAGCCGCTCGAAGATCGCCCGGTGCTCGACATTGGAGTCGACGCAGTCCTGGTGCGTCGTCTCGCCGATGTAGCGCAGGCTGCGAAACGCCTCGGTGTTGATCGTGTGGATCACCGCGCGGGCCAGTCGGTTGCCGGAGGCGGCCATGATCGCGTCGTGGAAGTCCAGGTCCGCGCGCAGGAAGCGGGCCGGGTCCTCCTCCTCGGCGAACAGGTGGGTGAAGGCGCTTTCGATCCGGTCCAGCTGCTTGCCCTCGGCATGCTCGGCCGCCTCGGCGGCCATCTGCCCCTCCAGGGCCTGCCGGACGTCGATCAGGTCTTCCAGAATGGCCAGCTCGGCGTCGTGCCGGATGCTCGCCGCGAGCACGATCGGGTTGAGCAGGTCCCATTCCTCGGTGCCGCAGACCGTGGTGCCGTGCCCCTGCTGGACCTTCACCAGTCGCATCGCCTCAAGCGATTTGACCGCTTCCCTGATCACCGTGCGGCTGACCGCGAACATCTCGCACAGCACCGGCTCGATCGGCAGCGCGCTGCCGTCCGTCAGCTCCCCACCGACGATCCGGTCGACAAGGTCCTCCACCACGGCGGTGGCGAGGCGGCGGGGTCGCCTCGGCCAGGACGGCAGCGCTGAGCCATGGTCTTCGGCCTGCTCAGGGGCCTTTGCTCGGGGCCGCCGCGCTGCGCTCATGGCATCCGTTCGTCTGGTTCGGGCTGGTTGGGAAAGCATAGTGGACACATCCTTGACGGCATTCGTATTACGAATTATGTTACCTGCACTCACCCCGGTGCCCGGCGAAAGGCCTCAAGTGCGCATCACTCACGTCGAGAGTTTTCGCGTCCCGCTGCCGGGAGCGAAGCCGCCGTTCCGCTGGCGGCGCGGCCTGCTCGGGTCCACACCGGACGGTCAGGCGGCCGTGCTGCGGATCGGCACCGACGTGGGCGCGACCGGCGTCGCGCTGGCCACCCGGCCAGGGATGGCCGCCGCGGTCGAGGACATCGTCAACCGGGTGCTGCGCGTCGAACTGCTCGGCAAGGACCCCTTGCAGCGCGAACTGCTCTGGCACCGGATCTGGGAACTCGACCGCACCGAGGAGTTCCCGCTGCCGGCACTGGGCATCGTGGACATCGCCCTCTGGGACCTTGCCGGGCGCGTCGCCGACCAGCCCACCTGGCAGGTACTCGGCGGGTTCCGCACGAAGATCCCGGCCTACGCCTCCACCGTCACCTTCCGGGACATCCCGGAGTACCTCGACGTGGCGACCCGCTGCCTGGACCTCGGCTACCAGGCGATCAAGCTGCACGCCTGGGGCGACGCGCGGGCGGACGCGAAGCTCGGCGCTGCCCTGCGCGAACACGTCGGCGACGACCTCGCGCTGATGTACGACGGCTCAGCAGGCTTCGACCTGCCGGACGCGATCTACCTCGGGCACGCGCTGCACGATGCCGGATTCCTCTGGTACGAAGAGCCGATGCGCGAGTTCAGCGTCACCGCCTACGCGCAACTCGCCCGCTCCGTCGCGATTCCGCTGCTGGTCGCGGAAACCTCTGACGGCGCCCACATGAACTCGGCCGACTTCATCGCGGCCGGTGCCGCCACCTTCGGGGTCAGGGCCAGCGCTTCGACACGGGGTGGCATCACCGGAGCGATGCGGACCGCGCACCTCGCCGACTCCTTCCGGTTGCGCGCGGAGGTGCTCGGCGACGAGATCCCCAGCCAGCACCTGTCCATGGCGATCGCCAACACGACCTTCTACGAATCGCTGATCACCAGCAGCGAGGTAGCGAGAAGGCCTGAGGTCAACGACGCGGGCTTCGTGCACGCGCCGTCCGGGCCAGGCATGGGCCTGCCCGCCGGCCTCGACTACCCGGCCGCACTCCAGCCCTACGTCGAAACCGGCACCCCGCTCCATACCGCGCTTACAGGGAGGTAAGCCATGCGTTCGCAGACAGCCCGGCCGACATTCCCGACAACCCCGCCCTGGCGCACCGCGCTCGCCGTCGCCGTCCTCGCGGTCGCACTGACCGCGGCGGGCTGCGCCAAGAGTGCCACCGCGGCAGGCCAGTCCTCGGCCACCGTCTCACCTGGGCAGGTGAAGGTCGCGCTGGTGCCCGGCGGCGCCCACCCCTACTTCCAACCGTGGAAAGCAGCCGCGCAGCAGGCCAAATCCGATTTCGGGCTCGGTGGGATCACCTTCAACGAGACCTCCAACTGGGACCAGACCACCCAGAACTCCGTGCTGACCTCCCTTGAAGCGCAGGGCTACAACGCCTTCGGTGTCTTCGGGGTGTCGCCGGACAACATCAACTCCACCTTCACCAAGCTCAAGCACGACGGTTTTCCCGCCGCCTCACTGGGTTCCTGCCCGGCCGGCAGCACCGACGACGCCGACTTCTGCCTGGCCACCGACGTCCAGCAGGCCGCGTACAAGGCGGCGAAGATCGCCATCCAGGCCATGGGCGGCTCCGGCAACCTGGTGCACCTCACCGGTGACAAGACCGACTCCAACACCGCCCGGCGGATGGCCGGCGTGCAGCAGGCCGTCGACGAGACCCACGGCAAGGTCAAGCTGATCCAGACCATCACCGACATCGACACCGACCTGCAGACCGCGCAGAAGGCCGTCGCCGACCTGTTGGCCGCCAAGGGATCGCAGATCAACGCCATCGTGAACACCGCCGACAACCCGGCCATCGCGTCGGCCGCCGCGGTCAAGCAGGCGAACCTGCCGATCAAGGTGGTCGCCATCGACGACGACCCGACCGTCATCGCCGACATCCGGGACGGCTCGGTGACCGCGACGATCGCGCAGAACCCGGTCGGCCAGGCCTATGTCGGCGCCTACGCGCTGATGAAGCTCGCCGGCGGCTGCACGATGAAGACCCCCGGCCCGACCATCGACTCCGGCTCGTTCGAGGTCACCAAGTCCAATGTGGACACATATGACACCCAGCGGCAGGCCGAGACCAAACAGCTGAAGACGGACTTCGACAGCAAGTACCTGTCCTGCAAGTAGATCCCTGACGGGCGGGTCGGGCCGGCGTTCGTGTCGGTCCGGCGCGTCGAGGAGCAGCCGCATGCCTACCATCACCCGAGCCGAGGCCTACCTGGTCGACCTACCGGTCGAGGCGGTCCGCACCGACGCCACCCAGGCCTTCCTCAAGCAGGAGACCATCTTCGTCGAGATCGGCACCGACGACGGCGGCATCGGCACCGGCTACTCCTACACCATCGGCACCGGCGGCACCGCGGTCCTCGCCCTGCTGCGTGACTATCTGCTGCCGCGCCTGCACGGTCGCGACGCGGCAAGGGTCGAGGCGATCTGGCAGGACCTGTTCGCCTGGACACACGCCACCACCGTCGGCGCGATCACCTCGCTGGCGCTGGCCGCCGTGGACACCGCGCTGTGGGACCTGCGTTGCCACGCCGCCGGTCTACCCCTGTGGGTGTTCGCGGGCGGGGCGCGGGAGCGGGTTCCGTTGTACGACACCGAGGTCGGCTGGCTGCACCTGAGCCCCGACGAGCTGATCGTCGGCGCGAAGGCCGCCGTCGACAAGGGACTTGGCGGGGTCAAGATCAAGGTCGGCAAGCCGAACCCGAGCGAGGACGTCGAACGCCTCGCCGCCGTCCGCGACGCCCTCGGCCCCGAGATCGACCTGATGGTCGACGCCAACCAGTCGGGGCGCGCCCCCGACGCGATCCGCCGCGCGCGACTGCTGGAACCCCTCGACCTGTTCTGGCTGGAGGAACCACTGCCCGCCGACGACGTCACCGGCCACGCGCGGCTGGCCGCATCGACCACCATCCCGATCGCGGTCGGCGAATCCCTCTACTCCATCGGCCAGTTCGCCGACTACATCTCCCGCGACGCGGCCGGCATCGTGCAGGCCGACGTGGCCAGAATCGGCGGCATCACGCCCTGGCTGAAGGTCGCCCACCTCGCCGAGGCGCACAACATCGCGATCTGCCCGCACTTCCTGATGGAGCTGCACGTCAGCCTGTGCGCGGCAGTACCCAACAGCCGCTACCTCGAGTACATTCCACAGCTCACCGCCATCACGAGGACACCGCTGCTGGTCACCGAGGGACACGCGCACGCGCCGCAGGCGCCCGGCCTCGGCATCGACTGGGACCGTGACGCCATCGACAATCTGCGGAAGGCCTAGGTTCCATGAGGATTTCTCCATGAGGACCATGCCATGAGGGTCATGAGGACTGTGTCATGAGCAACGACGCGCCGACCTTGACGCCGCCGGACACCGACGGCGCGGATCCACCACCGGCCACGAGGCCACGGGCCCGCGCCCTGCCGTTCTGGGCCAACCCGCGGCTGGGCCTGCTGGTCGTCATCGTCATCCTGATCGTGGTGTTCTCCGTGCTGCGGCCGGCGTTCCTCAACGTCAACCTGACGATCGTGCCGATGCAGTCGGACCTGAGCGTGTTCCTCGTCGTCGGCCTCGCCCAGCTGGCCGCGCTGTCGCTGGGCCACATGAACCTCGCGATCGGCCCGATCGCCGCGTTCTCCGCGTTCGCGATGGGCTGGGTGTGCAACTCGCTGAACGCGCCACTGGTCGTCGGCCTGCTCGTCGGTCTCGTCGTCGGCGGTCTGGTCGGCGCGGCGGCCGGCTGGACGGTCGCCGCGACCGGGGTCAACTCCTTCGTGGTCACTCTTGCGCTGAACTTCGCCCTGCTCGGTCTCGTCTCGCTGCTCTACAGCGGCGTCGGCGACGGCGTCGCGTTCAACGTGGACCCGGCCGGCATGGACGTGTTGCGCAACAACACCTTCAGCGACTACTGCCTCGGCAACGTCTGCGGCCCACCGGTACCACTGATCGCGCCGATCGCCATCGTCGCCGCGGTCGCGGTGGCCGTGCTGTACCGGCGCTCCCGCCTCGGGCGGGAAATCCTGATGACCGGCTCCAACCTCAAGGCCGCCGAACTGTCCGGCATCCCCACCAGCCGACGCGTCATCCAGGCCCACCTGATCTCCGGGCTGCTCGCCGCGCTGGCCGGCTTCCTGCTCGCGGTCGACAACGGCGCCTTCTCCGCCGATATCGGCAGCCAATTCCTGCTGCCCTCCTTCCTCGGCCCCGTTCTCGGTGGCACCCTGCTGGCCGGCGGCGCGGTCAGCGTGCTCGGCACGGTGCTGGGCGCCGCGCTCACCGAGGTCATCCAGACCGGCCTGAACCTGCTGCAGTTCCAGGTGGAGAAGTCCAAGATCTACATCGGCCTCGTGCTGCTGGTCGCGCTGTCGCTGGACCGGGTCCGGCATGTGATCGCGCAACGCCGAGGAGGCCGGGCATGACCACCACCAAACTCGACGACCAACTCGACACCGGCAAACCCCGCTCGCGCTTCTCCCTGCGCAGCACCGAGTTCACCCTCGCCGCGCTGGCCGTCCTGGCCTACCTGCTGCTCGCCGCGACCACCCACGGCAGCGTCCTGAGCGGCGACACCATCCGCGCCATCCTGCAGTTCCTCGCCGTGCCGATGATGGTCGGCCTCTCCCAGATGGCCGTGCTCGCCGTCGGTCAGATGAACCTGAGCGTCGGCGTGCTCACCGGATTCTCGGCGATGATCTGCGCCTGGCTGATGGTCCAGGTCGGCCTGCCCGCCTGGCTCGCGGTCATCTGCGGCATGCTGGTCGGCGCCGTCATCGGCCTCGTCAACGGCCTGCTCGTGGTACTGACCAGGATCAACGGTTTCATCGTCACCCTGGCCACCATGACCATCATCGACGGCCTGCGCTACGGCGTGCACGGCACCGCGACCTATCAGGGCTACTCGCCCGGTCTCGTCTCGCTCGGCCAGGGCACCGTCCTCGGCGTGCCGACCGTGTTCATCCTCGCGGTGCTCGTCGCGATCGTGGTGGCCGTCTTCTTCCGCAGGGCGGCGGCCGGTCGATCGCTGCTGGCCAGCGGCGGAAACCCCTTCGCGGCAAGGCTTTCCGGCATCTCCAACGACCGTTCCCTGATCATCGCGCACCTCATCTCCGGTCTGCTCGCCGGCGTCGCGGGGGTGATCACCGTCGCGCTGTCCGGTTCGGTCAACGCCACCATCGGCGACGACCTGCTGCTGCCCAGCTTCGCCGCCCCGATCATCGGCGGCGTCGCGCTCGTCGGGGGAGTGGTCAGCGTCGTCGGCACCTGCCTCGCCGCGCTGATCATCCGGCTCGTCGACGTCGCGCAGGCGCAGTACTCGATCAACCCGGAATGGGTCGACCTGATCATCGGCGCCGTCGTACTCGGCGCAGTGTTGATCACCCAACTCCGGATACGGCGACGAAGGGCAAGCCCATGACCTCCGCTACCGGCTCATCTCCCGGCTCCGCAACCGGTTCCGGTTCCGGCGCCGGCTCCGCCACCGGTTCCGTTGCCGGCTTCGTCGCCGACAAGCTGATCAAGGTCTTCCCCGGCGTCCGCGCTCTCGACGAGGCGACGCTGCGGCTGACCCCCGGCACCGTGCACGCGCTGCTCGGCGAGAACGGGGCCGGCAAGAGCACGCTGATCAAGATCATCACCGGTGTCTACCAACCCGACGGTGGTCGCATCCTGCTACCCGGTGGCCGGGAAGGTCGTTTCAGCGGTCCGCACGACGCGCAGCGCGCCGGTATCGGTGTCGTGCACCAGGAACGCAACCTCATTCCCGCCTTCTCCGTCGCGGAGAACATCGCCCTGCAAGCCGTGCCGAAACGCTTCGGCTTCGTCGACCGCGCGGCGGTGCGGGAGTTGGCGCGCCGTTGCCTTGCCCAACTCGATGTGCGCCTGGACATCGACGCGCCGGTCGACACCCTGTCCGTCGCCCAGATGCAGTTGGTCGAGATCGCCAAGGCCCTCGCCGTGGACAGCAGCGTCCTGCTGCTGGACGAACCAACCGCCTCCCTCACCTCCGACGAGGCCGAGCACCTCTTCACGGTGGTCCGACGCCTGCGCGACCAGGGCCGCTCCATCGTGCTGGTCAGCCACAAACTCGAAGAGGTCTTCGCCATCGCCGACACCGTCACGGTGTTGCGCGACGGCCGCAGCGTCGCCGAGGCCCACCCGCTCGCCGACTACACCCGCGAACAGATCGTCGACCTGATGGTCGGCCGCGCCCAACAGGTCATCGAACTCACGAAGTCCTCTGTGGACGCCGCGGCGACCCCGGCACTCGAACTGGACTCCGTCGCCACCGAGGGCGGCCACCGCGACATCTCGCTGACCGTCCGGCCCGGCGAGATCCTCGGCATGTACGGCCTGGTCGGCGCGGGCCGTAGCGAACTGGCCCGCGCCGTCCTCGGCCTCGACCGGATCACCGAAGGCACCGTGCGGGTGCACGGCACACCGGTCCGGATCGGCAGCGTCCGGGAAGCCCTGCACTCCC
Source organism: Pseudonocardiaceae bacterium (assembly GCA_036268955.1). Classification (GTDB taxonomy): domain Bacteria; phylum Actinomycetota; class Actinomycetes; order Mycobacteriales; family Pseudonocardiaceae; genus CAJCJE01. The sequence continues at coordinate 47,321 of DATATE010000123.1, read as the reverse complement.
ACCGCATCGGCTACGTCACCGAGAACCGCAAGGAGGAAGGCGTCTTCCCCGACCAGCCGATCAGCCGCAACATGGCCGTCACGGTCTGGCGGCGACTGGCCCGACTCGGCATGATCCGCCAACGCGACGAGGTCGACCTGGTCACCACCTACACCGACCGGCTCGGCATGCGCGTCGCGGGCCCCGCACAGCTGGCCGGTCAGCTCAGCGGCGGTAACCAGCAGAAACTCAGCCTGGCCAAATGGCTCGCCGCCGACTGCGACATCCTGGTGATCGACGAACCGACCGTCGGCATCGACGTGCGAACCAAGGCCGCGTTCCACGAACTCATCGTCGGCCTCGCCGGCAGCGGCCTCGCCATCCTGCTGATCTCCTCCGACCTGCCCGAGATGATCACCCTCGCCGACCGGATCATGGTCATGTCGGAGTACCGCATCGTCGGCGAGGTCGCCAACGACCACCGCTACGACCCGACCAGCCAAGCCGTGATCCGCCTCATCCACGCCGCCGAGGCCGCCTGACCCTCCTCGACCGGCGGCGGTCCCGTATGGCCTCCGTCCGGCGGCTCGTCCGGCTGACGCCTTTCCGGGTGGCGGACCTTCCCGGCCACTCGACTTCCGGTTACTCGACCTTCCGGCCGCTCGGCTTTTCGGTTACTCGACTTTCCGGTTACCCGACGGAGCGCCTGCCGATCGTGGCCGCCGCCCGGCCACCGCTGGTCAGCTCGTGGTCCTTCTCGTAGTCCTTGAGGCTGATGGCATTCGCGTCCCGCTGCATATTGCCCATCATCTTCTGCTTACCGGGCAGGTGCGTCATGATCCGAACAATCTGGTTGCGCATGCAGATGCCGCCCGCGGTATTCGGCGCGAAGCCCCTGTCCGAGCCGGGCGGGCGCTTCTGGTTGATGGCAACGTATTCGCGCATCTCCTTCTCGTAGGCCGCGAACGCGATCCGGTGATCCCCTTTCGCGGCAGCCAGTTCACCGGCCAGCACATACGCGCCGACCAGTGCCATACTGGTACCCATCCCGAGCGATCCGCCGTACGCCGAGTCGCCCAGCAGCACCGTCCTGCCGCGTGACCACTGGTCGACTCGCACCTCGCCGACCCTGGCGAAGTACAGGTCGTCGCTGCGCCGCAACTGGTCCAGCAGACCGGGCAACTCCCAACCGGCCCCGCCATAGACCTTGGTCAGAATATCCTTCTGGGCCTGCACGTCCCGGCGATCGTAGGACAGCTCCGGCGACCTGAACGCGAACATCGCGCGGATCTGGCCGGTATCACCGAGCGGGTACAACATCGCCACCCGGCCGCCGACACCATTCCCGGCCGGCAGGTTGTACATGATTTCCCAGCCGTCCAGCTTGAGGTTCGTCCGCGCCGAGAAATACGTCGAGTAGTAGCCGAGATCGCGGATGAACTCGCTGTCCGGGCCGAAGGCCAGCGACCGCACCCCGGAGCGCAGCCCGTCCGCGCCGACCACCAGGTCGAACCGCCGGATCGGTCCGTTGGCGAAACTGACCTCGACCCCGTTGCCGTCCTCGGCGAGGCCGGTGATCATGTCGCCGTAGATGTACTCGATGTCCGCGCCGGCGGCCTCGTGCAGAATCCGAACCAGGTCGCCATGCAGGATCTCGATTTCGGCGACAACCCCACCGGAGTCACCGAAGTCGTCGCCACCGATGGTCGCCTGCCGTCTGCCCTTCGAGTCGACATAGGCGATGCCGTGCGTACCGGTGTGGTTGGCGCGCAGCGCCGACATGATGCCCATCCGCTCGGCCACCTCGCGAGCGGCACCACGGATGTCGATCGCCTGGCCGCCGGGTCGAGGGGCGGGTGCGCGTTCGACCAGGGCCGGGGTGAAGCCGTGCCGGCGTAGCCAGTACGCCAGTGCAGGGCCGGCGATGCCGGCGCCGGAGATGAGGATCGAACCGCGTCGCATGGTGTCTCCCTTGAGAACTGATGTCGCCGACCGTCCTTCGGAAGCTGATAGCCCCATCTCCCGAAGCAATGAGTACACCGTACATTGATCTCGCGTATGCTGTAAACATCCTGCTCAAACAGGATCATCGCACTAGTACACTTTCGACATATTCGCAGTTCAGAAGGATATGTTGCTAAGATTCTTGAACTAGTGCACTAGTACGCATGGAGGCCGCAATGGACCATGAAGCGCCCTACCTGCGAATCGCGGCGGAGATCCGCGGCCGGATCGCGCGGGGGGACCTGAAACCGGGCGACCGAGTGCCCTCGACCCGGCAGATCACCCAGCGCTGGGGGGTGGCGATGGCCACCGCGACCAAGGTGATCGCCGTCCTGCGTGACGAAGGAGTCGTCGACGCCCGCCCGGGTGCCGGCACCGTGGTCCGCTCACCGGCCCAGCCGTCCGCCCCCGAACCGTCCGCCGCCGCGCCAGCTCCGGCTCCGATCAAACCGGCGCCCCGCACCCACGACCTCAGCCGCGAGCGCATCGTGCGAGCCGCCATCGCGATCGCCGATGCCGAGGGCCTGGCCACCCTGTCGATGCGCAGAGTCGCGACCGACCTCGACGTGGCCACCATGTCGCTCTACCGGCACGTCCCCGGCAAAGACGAACTAGTCGAACTCATGGCCGACGCCGCGTTCGCCGAACAACGCCTACCGGCCACCCGCCCCGCATCCTGGCGCGCCAGCATCCACACCGCCGCCCACCTGGCCTGGTCAATCTTCCGCCGCCACCCCTGGGCCGCCGAAGTACTCTCCCTGACCCGACCACAGCTGCTGTCGAACCTGCTCAACTATGCCGAATGGGTCCTGTCGACCCTGCGCGAGCTGGGCCTGAGCACCGACGACATGATGCACACCCACCTGACCCTGTTCGGCCACATCCGAGGCACCGCGCTGAGCCTGCAGTCCGAGGTGCAGGCCGAGCGGGACACCGGGATGACCAATGAGGAGTGGCTTGACCAGGACGACTCCGGCATGGCGGCCGTCATCGCGTCCGGCGAGTTCCCCACCCTGATCTACATCACCGAGCATGAGTTCGACTTCGACCTGGACCGAGTGTTCGACTTCGGCCTGCAACGACTTCTCGACGGCATCGAGGCCAAGTTCGGCGCAGGCCCATCCACCGATGATCCGGCCGCACGGTAACCTCATCCAGGCGAAGCGCCTCCACGACTGCTTCGCCACGGGGCGGTAGCTCAGCTGGTCAGAGCAGGGGACTCATAATCCCTTGGCCGTGGGTTCAAGTCCCACCCGCCCTACATAGTCTGACCAGCGGCGGAGCTGGTTTCAAGATCTCATAAATTGATCATTGGGTGCCGTGGTGGGTGCGAGTACCGTCGCATCATGGCTGGTGAGCGCCCCGACTTCCGTAAGCGCGGCCGAATCGAGCAGCGCGGAGACACCCTGCGGGTAGTCGTCTACGCGGGGATTGACCCGGTGACAGGTCGTCGCAGGTACAAGCGAGAGACTGTCAAGGGCATTGATGACACTGCCCGCAGGCGGGCGGGGAAGGTGCTCATCAAGCTTGCGGCCGAGGCTGACAAGCAACGCAACCCCAGTTCTTCGGTCAACCTGAACTACGCGATCAACGAGTGGTTGCGCACTGCGGATATCGAGGCAAGTACCAGAGATGGCTACCTCGGTTACATCGAGCGTTCTACACGCCCGGCCCTTGGTGAAATCCCCGTCGACAAGATTGGCGCTCGCGATCTCGAAAATTTCTACGCGGAACTGCGTCGTTGTCGTATCCGCTGCGACGGAAAGCCCCTTCATCGAGCACGTCAAGAAGGACAAGCACGACTGCGCGACCGAAAAGTGCAAGCCGCATAAGTGCAAGCCGATGGCTCAATCGACGGTTCGGCAGATTCACTCGATCATCAGCGGTTTCCTGAACTTGGCGGTTCGCTGGGATTGGATTAGTTCCAACCCCGCCAAGGTCGCGCAGCGCCCGAAGCAAAAGCCGCCCGAGCCCGACCCGCCATCATCGGCCGACGCGGCGCGGTTGATTGAAAAAGCGTTCGAGATGGGAAAGGAGGGCGACAACTCTTGGGGAACTCTTGTCTGGCTCGTCATGACGACTGGCATTCGCCGCGCCGAGGTGGCTGGCCTTCGCTGGTCCCGGATCGACCTGGACGCCGAGATTATCGATATCCGTCGTGCTTACGTGATGTCGAAGGGTAAGGGAACAGAGAAGCGCACCAAGACACACCAGATGCGCCGAATAGCTCTCGACTCTGAAACGGTCGCGCTACTGCGCGCTCACAAAGAGCGGACCCGTAAGTGGTTGAAGGAGAAGTACGAAATCGAGCTGACAGATGAGATGTACGTCTTCACGACTACTCGTCTGCCGGACCCGAACACGCCCTACTCGCCGGACGCCATCTCTCATCGATACAAGCGAATGGCTACCGACCTTGGTATCAAGACCCACATTCACGCCTTGCGGCACTACTCGGCTACGGAGCTGCTGACTGCGGGAATTGACCTGCGTACGGTCGCCGGTCGCCTAGGTCACGGCGGGGGAGGTGCAACGACCCTCCGTGTTTATGCGGCTTGGGTCGCAGCTTCCGACCGCAAGGCTGCGGAAATTCTCGGTTCTAGGATGCCTAAAAGCATAAGGCTTAGCTAGCTCACCACAATTTACCTTCAATCTTCGAATTTGACTCTGCTTCATCGGTTGGGCTCTTAGGCGACGCACCTTTCAACGTGGATGTCCAACCGGGCTCGTATACCCACTGCTCGTCGGAGTTTGTCGAATTCGGCTTGCCCCTTCCAGAATTCGATAATCTTCACGCCAAGGCGTTGATTCATGATTGCTGCTAGGTCGATCATCATTATTACTACGCGAACCTGTCGCCAAGTATTTGTGTTGGGTACGGCGACGCCGATTCTGCGCAGGAGCCTCAGGTTTTCTAGTTGTTGTACTTCTCGCCCCCACTCTGTGTCCGTAAGGCGGGGGTCTGCCATGATTTCTCCTGCATATTAAATAAATGTAGCGCGCTATTATATTAAGCGCCTGAAATGGCTCTTCCTATGAATAGGATGAGCAAAAAAACGGTCGCCACGCAACCTAATGCGGTCGGTCATTTTGACCAGTTCTTGCTCAGCCAAGCCGTTACGGAATAATTCCAAGAAGCCGCTTTTGGCTGCTTGATTTCACCAACGTGCTGAACGCTCAAATATTTAATTTCGGAACCCGCAAAGATAATGAAGTGCCAGTCTTCAACCTTAGACGACTTAGCATCGTTGGCGTGTCGGAAGTACAAAGGCTCATGAAGTACCAACTCACGCTTGCTCGGATCGGTCTCGGTCGACGCCCCCATGTAGCTGCCGACGACTTCGGTACCGGTCTTTAGCCTCACGCTGAGGTTGACCGTGCGGCCAGGCTTACGAAGTCGTTCCATTGTCAGGTACCAGGGGTTGCTCCAGTGGATTCGCCGGGCTGCTCGAGTCGTTCGCAGGTCACTGAAGACCACCGCGAACAGGGTTGAGATGGACAGCTCTGCCAGGACGGTCATGCCGGTCAACGCAACGTGGGCAGATACGTAACTCGAACCTTGCGCGAGCAGCTTTGATGGATCAAGCACAGCGGTCGGCGCGATCCAGCGTGCTATCCCCAGTAAGCAAAGGGTTAATGCAGTAATGAGCGTTCCGGCTGGTAGGATCCGACTTACCTCAATGAAAGTGCTCTCGTCGCGAGGAACGTGTGTCCGCTGTTGGAGCAGCTCATAGCATGTGCCCGGAGCAACGAGCAGCAAGAAGACAGCAATGCTCAATGTGCTCGCTGGGACCACGGTCAGGCCGTGGTCGCAGAATTAGGCGGCTCCGAAGGTAGTGGCGGCGTGGCCGGCTCGATCGATGCGGTCGTGACTGGCCTTATTTCATACGTTGAATCCAGGGTGACGCCACGCTCGATGACATCTCGCGACACCTCGGGACGCGGGGAGTCCGGGTCACCCGTGCGCTGTATATCTGCCACGCGTTCCTCCGAAGACGACCTACTCGGAGCCCTGTGGAGCCCTGTGGAGCGCCGCTGGCTCGTTGCCTGGCTATCGATAGTAGCGCTTGCTTTGTTACGCAACATTAGGGCCGTGACAGACATGTGATGCTACTGCGCAGTAGCTTTCGTCAGCCCTACTATATTAGTAGACAAGCAGTAAGCATAATGGCTGGTAAGATCCTCCAGCTACTGGTGTCACAAATAAAGTTTTCTAACGCGACACCATCACATTTCGGTCGACTTTGTTGGCGGCCGGACGCTGCGCCCCCCGGTTCGCGACCGACAAATGCGGCTATGAATTGCCTGGCGGATCGTGGAGGACGGCGAAGATCCGGCCACGACTGCGGCGCGTGAAGTTCTGAGCGGAATATGACCTTCAGCTGGGTATGACGCCCGTGCGGCTCGCCCGACGAACCGCTAGCCGGGCGCAGACGACCAGGAGACAATGGTGGACGTGCCCGTACACTGCCCCGTCTGCCTGAAAGCCCGCAGCTTCCATCCGGAATGCTTCGCTGGCGCGCTCATCTGGGTTGCGTACGACCGATACGACTCGCCAGCCGAAGCGGACCTTGTTCGCCGCCTGGCGCCTGCCTGCTATCTGTGCGGGACAGCGAAAACCGAGCACGCTGAGCATCTCGTTCCGAGAGCGCTGGGCGGCCCCGATACCTGGACAAACATGGGCGGCGCCTGCGCACCGTGCAACCGCACCAAACGGGCCCTGGCTATCACGCTCGACCCCATCCAGCAGCAACGCTGGGACGACCAGCAGGCTACGTACCGGGCAGCCTGGTCCCGGATCACAGCCGACCTGGTAGCTGCCGAGCTCGCCACGATCACCACCGCAGCGTCCGGGCCGTTCGGCTCACACCAGGAGTTCGCCGCAGCCGTCGAAGAACACGCATCCGACTGGTCGCACGAAGACTTCGAGGCCATCGACCTCGACGACGCCGTGGTGATCATCTTTGATGCCGGCGGTCAACTCGTTGTCCGGCACTGCGAGGTCCAGTTTGAAGGACTGGACGCGTGAGGGCATGGGTGCGAATTGCGATGCTGGCATGTCCTAAATCGGCCTGGAGCTGGGAATCCGGTACATGGATGTCCTGGTAGTCACCTTGTGTCACACGTCACGGCGGTCTCATAATCCCTTGGCCGTGGGCCAAGTCCCGCCCCCTACTTCAGGTGTGAGGCGCGGACCTCGGAACGGACGCTGTTGGCCTACCGCGACAACTGGCCTACCCGCGACAGGATGTAGCACTCAGTTGAGGACCGCCACGATGGTGGTACCAGATGGGAAGGCACCCTCTGCTATGTGTGCGAACAAGCCGTAGAGCATCTTTGCCTCGTACACCCAGTCGAGCACGATGCCATGCTTCGCTGCGAATTCCGCAATGAAGGCATTCAGCTCAGAATTGCGCTTTGCGTAACCTCCAAAATGGAAGTCGTAGTTGATCGACCAGTTATCGGTAATTGATCTGTACGCCTCGGCTTGCAGTCGTCGTACTTCGTCATCGAGGAACTGGCCGCCCTTGAGTACCGCGAAACCGAGGGCTCGTCGCTCGCGCGGCAGGCCTGATGCGATGCCTGCCAGTGTGCCGCCTGTGCCGCAGGCACAGCAGATGACGTCGAACGGGTCGCCGATCTCTGCCGGTAGCTCGGCGCAGCCGCGCACAGCCAAACCGTTGCTGCCACCTTCAGGCAGCACATAGCAGGGGCCGAACTCACGGGTGAGCGTTGACAACACTGCCGGGTCGGTCTTGTGACGGTAGGTCTCCCGGTCCAGGTACGTCAGCTTCATGCCCAGCGACACGGCGTAGGTCAAGGAGTCGTTGAGCGGTAGGTGTTCTTCACCGCGGATGACGCCCACGGTCTCGAAGCCGAAGTACTTGCCCGCAGCGGCCGTCGCTTGGATGTGATTGGAGAAGGCGCCGCCGAAGGTGAGCAGCCTGGTGTGACCCTGATCCTTCGCGGCAGTGAGGTTGTACTTCAGCTTCCGCCACTTGTTGCCGGGCACGTCGGGGTGGATGAGGTCATCGCGCTTGAGGTAGAGCCGGACGGCAGTCCGATCGAGGCGCTCGTCGCGCAGGTCCATCAGCGGTGACGGCAGCCGTACGGTGAACTGCGGACCAGACCGTTCGCGTGGAGCCATGTCTGAAGCCTAAGGGGGCCCGGTAGCACTGCCGGAACCACTTGCCAGGCTCGGTGGTCGACTCTGGTCGCGACGGTGAGCGACGGTCCGGGCTCGCCGGAGTGGTTTGGTAGACGAGGACTGCGTGGGGCGCGGATTGAGCCTATCTCTTGCTAATTGGGCGCCCCAACCTGATTTTTTCCTGCGGTATCCAGAAGGGTCACTGCGGCCTGCTTGGTTTGGCCGTCGGCGATTACGGTACAGGAGCAGGTGTTTTCATTTATTGTTTGTTCGTCTGGAGGGCAGGACGTCGTTGGAGTTCTCCTTGTAGTCATTGGTCAGGATATTCGTGACGTCTCGCTGCGACTCTGCTTGGTCCAGGACCTCGATGCTCGTAGCGGGGGAGGACGTCGGTGTTCAGGAACCATGAGGTGCGGGTGCCGTAACCGCTTTGTAGACAGCAAAACGCGGTAGGGACATCTATTGTCCGTGACACCGTGCCGGATTCCCAAGTCATGATTAACGCCCCTGCGTCGGTTCTCGTTGAGTCAACGTCGGAGGACGACTTGCCCAGCCTTCGGTCGGTGGACGGTTGGGCCTGCGAACTGTCTTGCTGACCTGGTCAAAGGCAGGCGCCGTGGGTTCGCTGATCGCGTGGGTCCGACCTGACACTCGATCGGATGGTTGGTGCGAGGTTGCCTGTCCGGACGGATCGTGATTCGGTCGTGATCTCACTAAATTTTGGGGCTGAAGTCAACCCTGTCCGAGGCTGGGCGTCCTCTTAAGTAGATGGCAATTACTGCTACAGCCGAATTCAGGGGTAATCATGAAACAGAGCATTGTGCTGCGCTGTGCGCTTGCGGCCGGGGCGGTTGCTGGCGTTGTCGCGATCTCGGCTTGCACGCCGACGTCGAGTGGTGCGCCGGCGTCGGGTGGTTCGGCAGGGCTCGCGGGGGGCACTGCGGCGCAGGCATCGACGAGCCAGCCGGTTGCGCCATCGGCGCCGGTCACGGCTTCCGGCGGCGGGTCAGCCGCGGTACCAACGCCTGTCGCGCGAACGCCTATCGCGCCGAAGGCGATCACGGTGCCCGAGGTGGCGACTGTCGCGGCTCCGGCCCATATTTATTATCCGATGTGCGCGGCTAATGGCTCGGTCAAGTCGCCGATTGAGGTGACCAATATGATCGTCTCTTGTGACAGTACGGTGAGTCTGAGCAACGTCCATTGGGCGACGTGGAACAACAGTTATGCGGAGGGTACCGGCGAACTGTTGGAGAACGACTGCGAACCCGACTGTGCGACCGGGGCGACGCACTCCAGTCTGGTCAGTATCCGTTTCGACAAGCCGGTTCAGGTGTCGTGCGGTGAGTTCTGGAGCGAGGCGGTGTTTACCTATCTTGGCAAACCGCCGCCTGGCGCCCCTCAGCAGCGGACCAACAGTGCCGGGTCTCCGTCCAGTTATTGCTGAGTGCCCACGGGTTGCGTGGCAGTGCGCTTGTCCCGGATTGTCCGGCCGGCGGCGGACTCGAAAGCTCGCTGCCGGCCGCTCGGCCTTGGTGGAGTTGAGCCGTCACGGGAGGCTGATCAGCTAGATTTGACCGGCCGGACCTGCTCGGCGGGGTTTGTCGGCCAGGATGATGAGGTCTGCCGGGACGATGCGTAAGGGGAGTCGTGATGGGGCAGAACATGACCGACCGGGCCGAATATGGCCTGGTCACTCCGGTTGACCTTGCTCGGATGAGCGAACAGGTCGCGCAGCGTCTGCACGATTTCCTCCCGTTCACTCCGTTCGTCCGCTTCGCGACGTTGAGTGACCGGGTCGGCGCTGAGGTGTTGGTCAAGTGTGAGCACCTGCAGCGGACCGGCTCGTTCAAGGCGCGTGGCTCGCTGGCGAAGCTGCTGTCGCTGACCGATGAACAGCGTGACCGTGGGGTCGTCGCCGCGTCCTCGGGCAATCATGGGCTCGGTGTCGCGCATGCGCTCGACCTCCTCGGCGGGCGTGGCATCGTGTTCGTGCCGGAGAATGTCGCGTCGGTGAAGGTGGACGCCATTCGCCGGTTCGGTGTCGAGATTCGCAGCCACGGCACTGATTCCGGTGCCGTGGAGATCATGGCCCGGCAGTTCGCGACCGACGAGGGCTTGACCTACATCTCGCCGTACAACGACGTTGACGTGATTGCCGGCCAGGGCACGGTCGGCGTTGAGATCGCCGAGCAGCTCGCCGGGGCCGGGCTGGACGCGATCTTCGTCGCGGTCGGGGGAGGCGGGCTGATCAGCGGGATCGCCGCGGTGCTGCGACAGCATCTGCCGAATATCCGGGTTTATGGTGCCGCGCCGGCGAATGACGCGGCCATGGTGGCGTCGGTGCGGGCCGGGCAGGTGGTTGGCGTCGAGGCGCGTCCGACACTTTCCGACGGTACCGCTGGCAGTGTCGAGCCGGGCGCGATCACGCTGCGGCTTTGTCAGTCCCTTGTGGATGAATGGGTGCTGGTGTCGGAGGATGAGATTCGCGACGCACTCCGGTTCGTCATCGACACCGAACACCAGCTCATCGAAGGAGCCGCCGCGGCCGCTTTCGCCGCGGCCATCGGGCGGTCGGCCGAGTTGGCAGGGCAGCGCGTTGCCGTTGTGTCCTGTGGGGCGAACATTTCCGCCCGCACCCTAGCCACCGCCCTCATCGAATAGCTGATCGGCGGACGCTGGTTCTGGAGGGGCGAGCCGCCGGTAGACAGCTGCTTGTGTTGGTCAGGTCGCAGGTCCTGGCTCGGAGGTGGCCCTCGTTTGCCAAACGTTTGCCAACCTGTTCGTAGGCGGCGTCGTCGTGCGGTGCCACGGGCGTCGAGGCCGTCGACATAGCGGTTCGGTTCGCCATGCGGAACGCGGCCGCGATGAGCACGGTGTCGTGTAGTTGCTCGTCATTGGCGCCGGCGTGACGGGCCCTGGCCACGTCCTCGGCCGGGAGGGCTCGGCCGCTGGTGCGGAGTTTGTCCGCGAGCACCAGCAGGGCGTGTGTCGTTCACTGATCGGCGCGGTCGCCAGATCGGCCGTGCGTCAGCGGGGAAGGGCCACGCATGAGTTCTTCGGTGAACGCGTTGAATTTCTGGCCGAGGGACGGCTTGAGCGCGAGGGGCCGGTGATGCCGGAGTGGTTTGGCGGCCGCATGATGTGGGGCATCCGTTCAGGGTGCGTCGCAGATTGAGACGGGTGCTTCTCCGGCTGTGGTCGGCGCACTAACGTCGCTGTTGGCGTCGGTTGCGTGACGCTGGTTTCGGCACGCAGTTCGAATCGGTCCGTTTCGAATCGGTCAAAGGAGACCCATGATCTTCATTACCGCCAAGTTCCTGGTCCGGCCCGAGGACGCCGACCAGTGGCCGGAGATCTCCCGCGAGTTCACCAACGCGACCCGCGGCGAGCCGGGATGCCTGTGGTTCGGGTGGTCCCGCAGCCTCGACGACCCGAACGAGTACGTGCTGGTCGAGGCCTTCCGCGACGGCGATGCCGGTGCCGCGCACGTCCAGTCGGTGCACTTCAAGACCGCCCAGCAGACCCTGCCACCGCACCTGGTCGAGACACCCAGGGTCGTCAACTTCTCCATTGACCAGGACGATTGGTCCGAACTTGGTGAAATGACCGTACCGAAGTAGCGCTTGGCTTCCGCGGATATACCTCCGCGGGTAGCTGCCTCGGGAGGTATCTGCGGTGCCAGGTTGTGGCGATGCGAGGCGAGGACGGTGGCTGATCGGGGGCGTGGCTGGGCAGAGGGTGTGGCTGGTCAGGACGGTGGGTGGTCAGTGGACTGTGGCAGCTGGAGCAGGCGGTAGCCGGAGACCTGGCTGAAGCCCATCCTGCGGTACATCGACGCGCCCATTGACGTGGCCTGCAGTGTGCCGATCCGCAGACCACGCTCGCGGCCTGCGCGCAGCGCCGCGGCGGTCAGCCGGGTGCCGACTCCCTGGCGACGATAGGCCTCGACGGTCGCGACGTTGTAGACGCCGGCAACGCCGTGCGCGGCGAACAGTACCGACGTGCCGACGATCCGCCCCTCGACGCGACCGGCGAACCGGACGACGCTGTCTGTCGGGCGGCTTTCCTCCGCCTTGATGACTTCGTCGGTCTGCTCGACGGTGAACCCGAACGGCACCCGGTAGGCCCGCACCCACTCCGCGAGTTCATCGGCTCCGCCGGCGCCTGTCACTTCCGCGATCCGCAGCTCCGCCGGTCCGTCGGCCCCGCCCACCTCGTCGAGGTCGATCGCCATCACGGGCGCCTTCCCGACCGTTGTGGCGCCTCTGGTCAGCAGGTCCTCGGTGAGGCCGGGACGGCTGTCCGCGCCCACCCACCACAACCACGGCACGTCGGCCAGTCGCGCGGTCGCTTCGGTCAGCGCCTCGTCGAGGCCGCCGTGCCGCAGGCCGACCACTCCGTTGAGCTGCGGATGCGAGATGCCGCTGCGGTACAGCGCGAGGTCCGCGTCGAGGCGATGGGTGCAGCCCCAGCCGAGCAGGAAATCGCGTGCGTTGCCGAACAGCGGTCCGAGGTCGGTGCTGACAGCGGCCATCGTCATACCGGCGAGTTTAGGCGCGACGGTCGGTATTCGGCCGCCGTCGAATGGGCACCTGGACCGTTGGATTTGTGCCTTTACGCGGCATGGGTGACCGGGTTTGTGGTTATCTGATAAGGGCTTTTGGCGGTGCGTGCGGATGATCGCGGCAGCCGTGAAAGATTGTCTTTTTGTAGCCGGGCAAGGATGTTATGAAGAAGCTGTTGAGATTTCCCGCCTGCGGTCGGCAGTGATCCGCACGGTGCTCGGTGGCAATCTGCGTCGCATCCTCAGCTGACTCGATGGTCTGCTCGGCTCGGTTCGATCGTGTTGCTGGATGTCCTGTTTGCCGGGTGCTCGGGTGTCGGGGTGATTTCGCGCTGGAGTCGGCATGCAACCGTGCGGAGTGGGTGTTCCGTCCAGTGGATATGACACGACAACGTTTGATCAAGGCAAGCAGGTTGGCAGTTCGGGCCCCGTTGCTGCTCGTGGTCGCATTGTGCGGTGTCGCGGGCTGCGCGAGCAAAGCCGACCCGGCCTCGTCACCGCCTCCTGGGCAGGTATCCGTCGCGCCGATCCAGTTGATCAGCTGTCCGGCCAGTTTGCCGAAGCCGGGTGCGTATTCACCGGGGCCGGCATCGATCATGGTGCCTGCGACGCCGAACTCCGCGCGGATCTGTAGGTACAACGGCTTGAACAGCAGCGAACCCGAAAACAGTCTCGTCAAATCCGGTATGGTCAACGCTGCGGAACTGCCCGCGTTGGTCAAGAGTCTCAACGCCGCCGGCCCCATGCCTTCCGGTGCGATGAACTGCCCGATGGACAACGGGACGAACGATGTGATCATCTTCGGTTATCCTGATGGGCACACGGTTTTCGTCACGGTCGGCCTGACCGGCTGCAACCTGGTGTCAAACGGTGCGCACAAGGCGCACCTGACCAGCAGCACCACGCTCGGCCAACTGGCTGCGGTCGTGGGTGCCCCGACCGGCCCTGGTCAGCCTGGTGCATAAGGCTGATCGCGCCGACTGCTCTGCGTCGACCGGTCGCTGTGCTGATCGGTTACTGTGCTCGGCAGTACCTCGGCCAGGTCGTGATTTGTCCACAGTCGACCGGGTTGTCCACAGCGGCGGGTTATTCGGTGCGTTCGAATGATCTTGCCGGTTAGACTGGCCAGGGGCCGGCCCCCAGGGAGCGGTGGGGTCTGTCATTTGCTTACAGGGCTTGACAATCCGGGTTGATTCGGTCCCCGGTTCGGGGTGTCGGTTGCCGGGTTGGTGTGGGGCGCTGGTCTTTCGCTTGGCGGGCTTCGCGGTTGCTGGAGGCTCGGTTGCGGTTTCTTGGTTGTGGCGTGTTGCCGGTTCTTGGTTGTGACGGGCTGCCGGCTCGCTCAGCGGTTGTGGTTGTAGTTGTGGTTGAGATCGCTGAGCGAGCCGGTCGCGTCCCCCGACAGCCGGATCAATCCGAAGCGCGGTCAATCCGGACTGCGGTCGACCTGAAACGCGGGCCAAGCCGCGGTCGATCCGAACCGCGGGTCAGGCCAGGTGCGGATCAGTCGGTGCCGCCCTTCGTGCCGGGTGCCCACGGGACCTGCGGCGAGGCGTAGAAGTTCATGCCCATCGCGGTCCATCGCGGCCCCTGGGCGCCGAGCCTCGTCTTGAACGAGTTCCAGTTGTGCGTGCTCTCCGGTGACCAGCCGAGTTCGGCGATGGCCGGCAGCCGGGGGAACGCCATGTACTCGATGTCCGCCATGTTCAACAGGGTTTCCGACCATACCGGCGCCTCGACGCCGAGTACGGACGAGCCGGTGACGCCCTGCAGGTAGTTGCCGGGGTCCCAGTCGTAGGCGTCCTTGACCTCGATGTACGCGGCCCAGTTCTGGCCGAGTTTGGTGCTCGGCGTGTACTTCTGGTCAAGGTAGGCCTTGTTCGCGGGCGCCATCACGACCTTGTTGCCCCGCGCCGCCGCGGCCGCCGTGTTCGGGTCGGTGGTCGTGGTGCCCCAGAACTCCGGCACGGCCGAGGTCGGTGGGTCCACCGCGGTGATGTCGTGCCAGCCCATCGGCTTCTTGCCGTACTTCGCGACGATCGGCAGGACCTGGTCCTCGAACGTCTGGTAGTCGGCTGCGCTGGTCGACTGTGCCTCGTCACCGCCGATGTTGATGTACGGGCCGGGGGTCATCGCGGCGAGTTGGCCGATCACGTCGTTGAGGAAGGTGTAGGTGATCGGCTTGCTCACGCAGAACGAGCTGAAACCGACATCGGTGCCGGTGTAGAGCGGCGGGGCGACGTCGTTGCAGTTGAGGTCGGCGTAGGAGGCCAGCGCCGCGTTGGAGTGCCCCGGCCCGTCGATCTCGGGCACGATCGTCACGTAGTGCGCCTGCGCATACGCGACGATCTGCTTGTACTGCGCCTGCGTGTAGAAACCACCCGCTCCGCCGCCGACCTCGGTGCTCCCGCCGATCGCGGTCAGCTGCGGCCAGCCGTTGATGGCGATTCGCCAACCCTGGTCGTCGGACAGGTGCAGATGCAGGTAATTGATCTTGTACAGCGAGATCTCGTCGATGTAGCGCTCGACGACGCTCACCGGGAAGAAGTGCCGGGACACGTCCAGCATGGACCCCCGATAGCTGAACCGGGGCGCGTCACTGATCGATCCGCCCGGCACCGTCCACGGTCCGGCCTGCCTGGTGCTGCCGTCCGCGGCGGCGGGCAGCAGTTGGCGCAGGGTCTGCACGCCGTCGAAGAGGCCCTCCGCCTGGTTGGCCTTGATGGTCACGCCGCCGGCCGTCACGCTGAGCTGGTAGCCCTCCTGGCCGAGACCGCTCGGCCCGGACAGCAGCAGCGCGATCCCGGTGTCGGCCCGCCGGCCGCGTCGCGCCGCCGAACTGATCACCGGCAGCGGGAAGCCGGTGCTCGTGCGCAGTTCGGTCGCCAGTTGGCGACCGACCGAGGAGGCGGCCGCCGAGCCGGTCTGGGCATAGACAACCGTGTTGTCGGTCACGTTGTAGCGGACGTTCGTCGCGGTGACCGACGCCGGCGCGGGGACCACGTCGCCGATGTTCGGGATCTGCGGCAACGTGGTCGTCGTGGCTTGACCGGACGCACTCCAGGCGACCGTGGCGGTGCTGGCCAGGGCGAGGCCGGCGGCCAGTACCGCGAACCGGCGTAAGCCGGCGCGTACGAAGCGGTGCTGCATGAATGATCCTCCGAGGTCGGACGAGGTCGGACACGGCAGGGCATGAGCAGGGCATAGGCGGAGCATGGCGAGCCGTGGCTGGGCACGGCGGGGCGGTCTGCGGCTGGTCTCCCTGCCCGGTCTACTCGCTGGTGGACCAGCGTGGTATAGACCAATCGGTGGAATCTGGACCAACGGGCCTTCGGGTGAGTCGGCTGCTCAGATTGGTCCTGGCCGGCGCCGATCTTCGGGTACCGATCGGCCGAACGCCGATGTCGGTCCATTCGATAAGGTGGGGGCTGTCCGCACATGCCTTAATGCCGCTCTCAAGCGACTGCGCAAACAGGGAGCAACTGGTCATCGACGAGGGTCAGCTGATCGCCGGTCACTACCGGTTGTTGGAACGTGTCGGCAGCGGGTCGATGGGTGTCGTGTGGCGGGCGCGCGACGAGCGACTTGAACGGGTGGTCGCGGTCAAGCAACTGCTGCTGCTGCCCGGCCTGACCGACGAGCAGAAACAGGACGCGCGACGCAGGGCGTTGCGAGAAGCCAGGATCGCGGCCAAGCTGCACCACCCGAACGCGATCGTGGTCTTTGACGTCGCCGAACACAACGGCGATCCGTGCATCGTGATGGAGTACCTCGCGGCCCGCAGCCTCGCCGAGATCCTCGGCGACCAGGGCAGCCTCTCGGTGGCCGAGGTGGCGGCGCTGGGCACCCAGATCGCCTCTGCGATCGCGGTCGCGCACGCCTCCGGCATCGTGCACCGGGACATCAAGCCGGGCAACATCCTGATTACCGACAGTGGCGTCGCGAAGATCACCGACTTCGGTATCGCGCGCGCAATCGGCGACGTCACCATCACCCAGACCGGGATGTTCGCCGGTACGCCCGCCTATCTGGCTCCCGAGGTCGCCAGGGGATCGGACCCCACCTCGGCCTCGGATGTCTTCTCCTTCGGTGCGACGCTGTATGACGCCGTCGAGGGTGGTCCACCGTTCCCGGAGCGGCAGAACCAACTCGCTCTGCTGCGCCTCGTCGCTGAGGGGATCGTGCAGCCGCCCAAGCAGGCCGGCGCGCTGACCTCGCTGCTGATGCAACTGCTGCGCTCCGAACCGGGCGACCGCCCGAGCATGTCCCAGGCCAGCAGGCTGCTGGCCGATCTTGCCGGCTCCAAGCTGCCCGCGACCGTGCTCGCCGGAGTACCGCGCAACCCGACCCGGCCCGATCTGCTCCCCGCCGCGAGTTCGGCCGAGGCGCCGACGGCGGCCGAGGCCGAGCCCGAGCAGGCCCCGCCCGCGCCGGCGCAACCAGGGCCTGGGCCGAGACCGGCCGAGGCGGTCGCCGCGCTGCCGCCGGCCGCGACCGCGCTCGTCGAGCGGCCGAACCAGTCCGGCGGCCCGAAGCAGGCAGACGTGCGCAAGCGTGCGCTGCTGATCGGCGCGGTCGCGCTCGTCATCGTCCTGGTGGGGGTCGGGATACTGCTGGCCAACAACGGCGACGGGTCCTCCGATAACCAGGCGGGCGGGGGTGGCGGAGCAGGCCGGTCCAGCGGCCAGACCCAGCCGACCACCACTACGCACGCCAAGGGCAAGTCCTCGCCGTCCTCGCCGTCGAGCAGCCCGTCCTCGATCACCTCTGTCCCGTCGACCGGGGCTTCCTCCGGATCGATCAACTGGGGAGCCGCCGGCGAGAAGGTGCTCGCGTTCTACAGCACGAGCGTGTTGGTCAGCGATCCGTCGGCAGGCTGGGCCATGCTCTCGTCGACCGGCCAGTCCTACTACGGCTCCGAGGCGGCCTTCGCGGCCTACTGGCAGCAGTACGCGCAGGTGTCCTCGGCCAATGAGCATCCGGTCAGCCCGAATACGGACGGCTCGGTGCAGGTCCCGGCCGATGTGACCTACGGGGCCACCACGCCGACCTCCTCGCCGTCGACCCAGCACGTGAGTCTGCGTGTGATCCAGAGCGGTGGTCAGCTGTTGATCGACAGCGACAGCCGCGTCCCTGGCAACGCGCCGCCGCCCGTAACAGGCAATTCGCAGTAGCCAGGGGCCGGTTCGCTGGCCGGGTTCGCGCGCGTGCGCGCTGGTGATGGCGCATTGGCGACATTCGCATCGGCCGCGTTCCCTGCTGTGCTCGACGGTGGAAAGCGCGGAAGCTCCGGATACGTGGCCGCACCGGATATTTGTTCATGGCCAATGTCGAGGGTGCTTGTTCGGGGCCGCGAACAAGCTGGCACGTCCCACTTGCCCGCTACGGGCGACCCGTCCGCAAGGCTGGTTTTTTCGGCGTTGCTGGGGCACAGTGCGATGGGAGGTCCGATGACGGACTCGTTGATCGAAGCCGACCCCGGCCTACTCGGTCCCGGCTCGGTGACCTGGCAGCTGCATGCCGATCCGTCGATGTGGGTCGCCGGGATCACCAGCCTGTACCTCCAGTCGCTGCACCCGCGCGCGGTCGCCGGTGTCGTGCAGAACTCGAACTTCCAGGAGGACCCGCTCGGCCGGTTGGTGCGGACGGCGAACTTCGTCGGGCTGAGCACCTACGGGCCGCGTGATCAGGTCGCCGAGGCGGCGGCGAAGGTCCGGTCGATTCACCGTTCGTTGCGGGCCAAGGACAGCAGGACCGGCGAGACGTTCCGGGTCGATGACCCGGAGCTGTTGCGCTGGGTGCACTGCGCCGAGGTGTCCTCGTTTCTCGCGGTGGTGCGCAGGTCCGGCTATCCGCTGACCGACCGCCAGGCCGATCGCTACCTCGACGAGCAGCGGCGGACCGCGACCCTGGTCGGGCTGCACGCCGACGACATTCCGGGCAGCCAGGCCGCGATGCGCGAGTACTTCGGCGACCTGCGGCCCGAACTGGCCAGGACCGAGGACAGTGACATCGTCTACCGGTTCCTGCACCGACCCCCGCTGCGGGCTCCGTTGATCCTCGGTCGACCGGTGTACACCACGATGCTCGGCCACCTCGCGTATTCGCTGCTCCCGCGGTGGGCCATCGAGCTGCACGGCCGCGCAGGCTATCCGCCGGACGGTGCGACCATGCTGTTGCAGAGCCTGCGCGGTGTCGCGCTGGCCATTCCGCGCTGGGTGCGGTGGGGCAACCCGGAGCCGTACGCGATCCAGGCCATCGCGCGGCTCGGCCGCTCGGCGACGCCGTCGGTGCGCCGGCTGCCAGCGGGCTGAGCACCGAGGACGAGGGTGCGCGGCGTCTGGGACAGCATCTGCTCGCTGAGGTCCTCGATCCGTTCGCGCCGCTGGAACAACCGCAAGTCCTGTTCCCGCAAGGCGATCAGCACCAGACGCCCCACCGGCTGGTCACCTGCCGCGCACCCCACTCCTTCGCCGACCCCGGTGGTGCGCAATATCGCGGCCTTCCGCTGATCTCCTTGCGGCCCTTGGGTTACGGCTTCGCCGAGGTGAAGGTGATCATCGGCGGGTGGGCCGGGGTGGTCGTCTCTTCCTTGGGCGGCGTCGAGCTGAAACCGGGCAGCGCCGGCTGGCGAAACGGCGAAGCCACGGTCGGCTGCTGTTCGTCGGCGGTCTCGGTAACCGTCTCGGCAGCGGGCGCGGTGGCCTGCTCGGCGGGCTGCTGCGCCGGCTTCTCCTGTGTTGACTTCTCTTGGGCGGGTTTCGCCTGTTGCTGCTTGGGTTCTTCCGGTTGAGGCTGGTTGCCCTCGGGCCGCGCTTCCCGCGTGGCGGGGGCGGCAGCCTCAACCGGGGCGGCTTTGGTCTGGACCGTTTTGGTCGGTGCGACTGTTTTCGCGGCGGACGACGCGGCCGGTGTCGACTTGGCGGGCGTCGACGTGGCGGGCGTCGACTTGACCGGAGTCGACTTGACCGGCGCGGACTTCGCCGATGCGGACTTCTCGGTCGAGCGCCCCGCCGACTTTCCGGCGGCCGATTTTCCAGCGGCAGACTTGTCGGCGGTCGACTTCCCGGTCGTCTTGGTCGTGGCGGTTTTGGTCGCCGTCGCTTTTGCCGGGCCTGGTTTGGTCGACCTGGTTCTGGCTGAGGCGCTTTTCGCGGCCGGGGTCCTGGCGGCCGGTTCGTCGAAGGCCTCGACGTCCATGGTCAGCTGGGTGGCGGCAATCCGGTGCGCCGATTTGATCGCGCTGCGCGGTGCCGGCCTGCTCCGCGCGGTCTCCGCCGCCGAGGGGGGCGTCGAGGCTGGCACGGCAACGGGTTCCTCGACAACAGGCAGAACCGCGCGACGTGCGCCGATGCCCTCCGGGCGGGCCCGGCGAATGAACTCCTTCAGTACCGCACGCAGCTTGGTGGAGTGCTCGGTGGAAAGATCGATCTCGTATTCGACGCCGTCCAGCGAGAAGGTGACGGTCTCATCAGCCGGCGCCCCGTCCAGATCGTCGACCCATTCGACCACGGTCTTGCTTGCCACGATTCCCCTTGATTCCCAGTGCCGGTCCCAGCGCCGGTTCGGCCTTACCAGGTCGTGCCGGCACTGTGGTCATTACGTAGCTTGTGGCTGCCCACCATCTCGGGCCTCAGCGAGAGACGTTGTCTATGAAGGATACGAGAATGGCACGACGATCTGTTAGTCGGCATCGGGACACGCCAGGACCGGCCGCGCCCCGGCCCGTCGAAAAGCCGGAATTTCGGATTCGACGGACCGGGCCCGGTGCCGGGAGGCAGCGGAAGCGGTAGCCGGACAGTGGGAAAGGCGGCCGGACAGCCGCAGCGGTGAGAGAGGTCAGCGGGCGTAGTCGTGGAACCCTCGGCCGCTCTTCTTGCCGAGCAGACCCGCGTCGACCATCCGCAGCAGCAGCGGCGGCGGGGAGTACAGCGGCTCCTTGAACTCCGCGTACATCGACTCGGCGACCGCCTTGGTGGTGTCGAGGCCGATCAGATCGGTCAGCGCCAGCGGGCCCATCGGGTGCGCGCAGCCGAGCACCATGCCGTTGTCGATGTCCTCGGCGGAGGCGAAACCGGACTCGAACATCCTGATCGCCGAGAGCAGGTAGGGGATCAGCAGCGCGTTGACCACGAAGCCGGCCCGGTCCTGGGAGCGGACCACGGTCTTGCCGAGCGGTCCGGTGACAAAGGACTCGGCCCGCGCCTGGGTCTGCTCGTCGGTCAGCAGCGAGGGGATCAGCTCGACCAGTTTGAGCACCGGCACCGGGTTGAAGAAGTGCACGCCGACGACCTGCTGCGGGTGGCGCGTTGCCATGGCCAGCTTCATGATCGGGATCGACGAGGTGTTGGACGCGAAGATCGCGTCGGGTCCCTCGACGACCTTGTCCAGGGTGGCGAAGACCTCGACCTTGGTCGCCTCGTGCTCGGCGACTGCCTCGACGACGATCTGCCGGTCGGTGAAGTCGCTGAGGTCGGTGGTGAAGCGCAGCTGTGCCAGCGCGGCATCGGCCTCGGTCTCCGAGAGCTTCCCGTTGCGCACCCCGCGCTGGACGGAGCGGGTGATCCGCTCCTTGCCGGCCGCAGCCGCGTCCGGGTTGACCTCGTTGACCAGCACGTCGAGGCCGGCTCGCGCGCACACCTCGGCAATGCCCGAACCCATCAACCCGGCGCCGACCACCCCGACCCGACTGATCTCGTCCACTTCAGCTACCTTTCTCCGCTACCCGTCTTCCGGCCCGCCGATCCGGTGGACCGAACCGATCACCGTCCTGGTCCGGACTCCTTCGACACTACTGCCGGGTGACTCAACCGGCGCGCAGCCGGGGGTGTTCGGCCGCGGAGGGGTCGATGGTGATCTGGCCGCTGTCGGAGTCGTAGTCGAACAGTTCCCCGTAGCGGCCCCAGTCGATCGCGGTGTCCAGTTGCTGCTGCGCGTCGGAGGTGGAGAAGCCGCGACGCAGCAGGTCGAGGAAGAAGCCGTCCCGCAGGCTGCCGTCCGCGCTGGAGTTCAGCGCCCGCCAGATGGTGCGCACCAGCGGCGCGTTTTCCCTGGCCTGTTCGGCGAAGATCTCCTTGCTGTGCTGGATGTCGGCGGTGGTGAACGTCTTGCCGGTGTCGGTGAGCAGCAGGTCACCGCCCTCGACGGACAGCAGGTCGAGCATGACCGCGGCGTCGACCAGCGGCAGCAGGTCGTCGATCTCGAAGTTCAGCTCGGCCGCGATGTCGGGCAGGTCGACCTGCCCGCCCCAGGCGTAGACGATCTCCACCAGCCCGGCCAATCCGCCGACGGACACCACCGGCAGCGGGTTCGCGGTCGGCGTTGCCCGCGCGCCCGCGATCTCCGGCTCGTCGGAGACTCGGCCGGTGAGCAGGTCGTAGAGCTGATCGACAAGGGCGGCATAGGCGGGCGAGCGGCGGTCGCGGGGCCGGTCGAGGGTGATCGGGACCTCGGCGCGGATGCGGCCGGGGTTGGCGCCGAGCACGATCACCCGGTCGGCCAGCTGCACCGCCTCCTCGATGTTGTGCGTGACGATGCAGATCCCCTTGGTGGGGAACTGGCCGCCGGTCCACAGCGACATCAGCTCACTGCGCAGGTTCTCCGCGGTCAGCACGTCCAGCGCGGAGAACGGCTCGTCCATCAACAGCAGGTCCGGTTCGAGCACGATCGCCCGCGCGAACCCGACCCGCTGGCGCATACCGCCGGAGAGTTCCTTGGGATAGGCGGATTCGAAGCCGTCAAGACCGATCAGGTCGATCGCCCGCTCGGCGAGTTCGCGCCGTTTCGCCGTGGCGACGCCACGGGCGGCGAGGCCGAGTTCGACGTTGTCCCGCACGGTCAGCCAGGGCATCAGCGCGAAGGTCTGGAACACCATGGCGACCCCTGGATTGGCGCCGTTGAGTTCGGTGCCCCGGTAGCGGACGGTGCCGGTGGTCGGCGCGATCAGGCCGGCGATGCTGCGCAACAACGTCGACTTGCCCGACCCGGACCTGCCGAGCAGGGCGACGATCTCACCGGAGCGCAACTGCAGGTCGATGCCGTCGAGCACGCGCAGCTCATCGCCCTCGGAACCGGTGAAACTCTTGGACAGCGCGGAAACGTCGACGATCACGTCGCCGGTGGGCTGGGCGATGCTGCTCATCATCAACTCCTGACAAGGGGAACGATCAGTAGGAGAACCGCTGTAGGGCGACGCCGTAGAGGCGACGCCAGAAGAACCTGTTCAGGCCGACGACGTAGAGGCTCATCACCGAGACGCCGACCAGGATTCGCGGGAAGTCGCCGGTGGCCGTCGCGTGCGCGATGTAGGCGCCGAGGCCGGTCGCGGTCAGTGTCTGCGAGTGGTAGGTGACGACCTCCGCGACGATCGAGGCGTTCCAGGCGCCGCCCGCCGCGGTGATACCGCCGGTGACGTAGCTGGAGAAGATGCCGGGCAGGATCAGCCTTCGCCACCACAGCGACCGAGGCAGCAACAGGTTCGCCGCCGCCTCGCGCAGATCGTTGGGGATCGCGCTGGCGCCCGCGATCACGTTGAACAGGATGTACCACTGCGCGCCGAGCGCCATCAGTAGGATGCCGCCCCAGTTCAGGCTGATCCCGGTGGCCACGAACACCGCGGTGGCGATCGGGAACAGGAAGACCGCCGGGAAGCTCGCCAGCACCTGGACGATCGGTTGGGCCAGCCGGGAAACCTTCGGGTTGAGCCCGATCCACACCCCGATCGGCACCCAGATCACGGTGGCCACCGCGACCAGCAGCAGCACTCGACCGAAGGTGATCAGCCCGAGGAACAACGCGTGCGGGAACTCGCCGAGCCCGACCGAACCGTGCACATAGGACAGTGTGGCGACCGCGCCCCAGACGAGGACGCCGAGCACGGCGACGGCGAACACCACGTCGATGACGCGCCTGCGCACCTGGGAGACCCGCAGCGGATAGTCGGCGATACCGAAGCGGCCCATCAGCCAGTCCAGCGGGGCGACCAACCGGCCGAACACCAAGCCGAGGAAGCGCGGCAGCCGGGAGCGGCGCAGCAGGTTGAGCACCACACTGCGCGGCTGCTGCGCCGATTCCGACTCCTCCACCCGGAACCGCTCCGCCCAGGCCGTCAGCGGTCGCCAGAACAGTACGTTCACCCCGATGACCATGACCACCATCACGGCCATCGCGATCACGATCTTGTCCCACTGGCCCTTGTCGTTGGCGGTGGCCACGAACGCGCCGATGCCGGGCAGTACGTACTGGTGGTTGTCGACGGAAAGCGCTTCGGAGGCGACCAGGAAGAACCAGCCGCCGCCGAAGCTCATCATGCCGTTCCAGACCAGCGGGATCATCCCGCTCGGCACGTCGACCCGCCAGAACCGCTGCCATTTCGACAGCCGCAGCAGCCGGGAGGCCTCGTCGAGGTCGCGCGGCTGGGAGACCAGCGAGTGATAGAAGGCAAAGGTCATGTTCCAGGCCTGCGAGGTGAAGATCGCGAAGATCGACGCGCACTCCAGACCGAGTTCGGAGCCGGGGAACAGGGCGATGAACCCGGTGATGGTGACCGAGAGGAAACCGAGAATCGGCACGGACTGCAGGATGTCCAGGATCGGGATGAGGATCTTCTCCGCACGCCGCCACCGCGCCGCCGCCGTCGCGTAGACGAAGGTGAACAGCACCGAGGCGAGCAGCGTGATGAACATGCGCAGCAGCGACCGCGCCGCGTAGTAGGGCAGTTCGGACAGGTCCGTGGACACCGTCGACGGCGCGTTGCTCGGATTGAACGGCACCGAGAAGCCGGAGCTGGTGCGGACGATGATCCACAGCAGCACCGCGATGCCGAAGAACACCGCGATGTCCACCACGCTCTGCCGTGGCCGGATCAGCGCGTTGCGGGAAGGAAAGGCGCGCAGCAGCGACATGTCCTCAGTCCTGTTCGTCGTCGGCCGGGGCGGAGGCGGCGCGGGCGGCCGAGGCGCGGGCGGTCAGCCAGCCGGTGTTGCTCGGCGCCGGCTCGTTCTGTTCGGTCCGCACGTCCCAGCGGACACTGGTCACCTGCGGTTCGAGCGACAGTCGGCTGACGGCCAGTTCCATCTGCTTGTCGTCCCGGTTGTCGGTGACCAGTTCGGCGCGGACCTCGACATAGCCACCGCCGGGTGTCGCCGGGGAGTTCACACTGGACACCCCGAGCAGCTGGAAGTCGGTGCGGCTCAACGACTGCACGAGCAGCGCGCGGATGTGCGCCTCCGCCTCGTCCTTGGCCACCGCGAGGAAGGTGTAGTGGGTGGTGACCTCCTCACCGGCCTGCGGGTGCCGGTCCACCGCGCGACCGGCCTTGCGCAGCAGGATGTTCGCGGCCAACACGACCGCGGTACCGACCGCGGCGACCTCGAACAGGCCCGCACCGGCCAATGCGCCGACCGCCGCGGCGCACCACAGCGTCGCGGCCGTGTTCAGGCCGCGCACGTTCAGGCCGTCGCGCATGATCACCCCCGCGCCGAGGAAACCGATCCCGGAGACGATCTGGGCGGCGACGCGGGTCGGATCGGCGCTGCCGGTGTCGGACAGTCCGCCGAAACCGTGCGCGGACAGCAGGACGAACAACGTCGCGCCGACCGCGACAAGGGCATTGGTGCGCAGGCCGGCCATCCTGGCCCGGTACTGGCGTTCGATCCCGATGGCGGTGCCGAGTCCGACACCGGTGCCGAGTCCGACACCGGTGCCGAGTCGGGCAAGCATCTCAAGCGTGGTCATGTTTCCTGCCTCCGATCGAGGATGGTCAGGTATGAGGTAAAGGAAGGACTTGTTGGTCAGAGCCAGGAATGTCGCCGGCGCAGATAGCCGGCCCTGACCGCGCAGACGCAACAGCAGTAGACGAGCACGATGCACACCAGCCACGGCAGGTAGGCCAGCGGCAGCTGGTGGCCGTGCAGCAAACCGGCGGCGGGGGAGAAGGCGACGACGAGGCCGGAAAGGATCGCGGTGCCGAACACGCCGAGCACCAGCCGGGACGGGCCCGCACCGCGCGGCGAGACCCGCTGGGTGCGGATCACCAGCACCACCAGGATCTGCGAGACGAGACCCTCGGCGAACCAGCCGGCCTGGAACAGTGCCTGGTGTGCGGGCGAGTCGGCACCGAAACCCCACCACAGCACGGCAAAGGTGACCAGGTCGAACACCGAGCTGACCGGCCCGAGCAGCAGCATGAAGCGGGCCAGGTCACCGGCCACCCAGCGACGCGGCCCGCGCAGGTAGTCCGCGTCGACCCGGTCCCAGGGCAGTGCCAACTGGGCGAGGTCGTAGGTGAGGTTCTGCACCAGCAACTGGATCGGCAGCATCGGCAGGAAAGCCGAGGCCAGCACGATGGACAGCGCGTTGCCGAAGTTCGAACTGGCCGAGGCCTTCACGTACTTCATGGTGTTGGCCAGGGTGCGGCGGCCCTCGGTCACGCCGTGGCCGAGGACGGTGAGGTCCTTCTCCAGCAGGATGATGTCCGCTGCGTCGCGGGCGATGTCGACCGCGGCGTCCACCGAGATCCCGACATCGGCCGCGCGCAGCGCGATGGTGTCGTTCGCGCCGTCGCCGAGGAAACCGACCACTTCCCGCCCGGCACGCAGCGCGGTCACGATCCGCGCCTTCTGGGTCGGCGTCACCTTGGCGAACACGGTGGTTCGCGCGGCGACCGAACGCAGCGTTTCGTCGCTGAGCCGGTCGAGTTCCGTGCCGAGCAGGATCCGTCCGGTCTCGATCCCCAGTTGGGCGCAGACCCGCGCCGCGACCAGCGCGTTGTCCCCGGTGACGATCTTCACCGCTACACCGCCGTCGGCGAGGTCGCGGATGGCCGCGCCGGCGGATTCCTTGGGCGGGTCGAGGAAACTGGCGAAACCGACGAACACCAGCCCGGACTCGTCCGCCGGGCCGTAGCCACCCCTCCGGGCCGGCAGCGTGACCGCGGCGACCGCGAGCATCCGGATACCGCGCTCGGCGTGCGTCCGCGCCACATCGCGGGCGTGCTCGGCGAGGTCGGCGGCCAGCGGCCGGATCTCGCCGGATACCCGGATGTGCGTGCACCGGTTCACCACGGCGTCCGGGTCGCCCCTGGTGATCAGCAGGTGCTCGGTGGCGTTCCTGGCGAGGATCACCGTGGACGCGCGCCGGTCGTGGTCGAAGGGCAGTTCGTCGACGAGTTCGAACTCGGCATCGGCGGCGAGGAGCTGGAACGCGTCGGCCTCGGCATTGATCGCGGCATCGAACTGTCCATCAGGGACAGTGGAGAACTGGCTGGCCAGGTGCGCGTATGCCAGCACGTCGTCGTCGGGCTCGCCCCAGACGTCGAGGCAGCGGGCCAGTACCACCTTGTCCTTGGTGAGGGTGCCGGTCTTGTCCGTGCACAGCACGGTCATCGCGCCGAGATCCTGAATGGCGCCGAGCCGCCGCACGATCACCTTGCGACGGGCCATGAACACCGCGCCCTTGGCCAGGTTCGTGGTCACCACCGCCGGCAGCATCTCCGGGGTGAGGCCGACCGCGACCGACACCGCGAACAGCGCGGCCTGCAGCCAGTCGCCGGTGGTGAAACCGTTGACGGCCAGCACGATCGGCACCATCACCAGCATGAACCGGATCAGTACCGAGGTGACCGACCGCACGCCGGTATCGAAGCTGCTGTTCGCATGCGGCCTGTTCCCGGCCGCCGCGACCGCGCCGAAGTAGGTGTCCGCGCCGGTGGCGATGACCACCGCCGTCGCCGAACCCGAGGTGACCATGGTGCCGGCGAAGCACAGCGCACCGGACTCCAGCGCGCTCCGCCGGTCGGTCGAGGCGGTGAAGTCGGGGGCGTGCTTGGCCACCGGCAGCGTCTCGCCGGAGAGCATCGACTGGTCGAGCAGCAGCTGGCTGGCGCGCAGCACCCGCAGGTCGGCGGGGACCCGGTCGCCGGGGGAGAGCAGGACCAGGTCACCGACGACCAGGTCGGCGACCGGCACCTCGCGTACGGTCGGCGGGGAACCCGCCGAAGCCCGGCGGCGCACGGTCGCGGTGGTGGTGACCAGGCCGTTCAGCGCGTCCACCGCATGCCGCGAGCGGTGCTCCTGCCAGCCGCGCAGCGCAATGCTGATCGCGACCATCACACTGACCGTCAGGCTGCCGCGAAGGTCGCCGAGCAGCACGAACACCAGGTCGAGGCCGAGCAGCAGGGCGACGAACGGGCTGGCGACCGCGGCGCGCACCATGGCGGGCCAGCGCACCGGCGACCGCACCGCGGCGCGGTTCTCGCCGTCACGCACCAGACGAGCCGAGGCCTCCTGCTCGGTGAGGCCCTGTGGGGAGCCGTCGACGCGGCGGAACAGCCGGGGTGGGCGCGCATTGGCCAGTGCGAGTGTCGGCCAGAGCGAGATCTCCTGGTCGGCAGGGCCTGAACGGGCCTTGGCAGGCAGCTTCATCGTGAGTCCCGAGTGGTTGGAGGCGTACGCCGAAAAACGGGTGACGACAACGGCGACCACACGGACCCCCGGATCAGCTGGTGGGCAACTCCCCACCACTGCCAGGCGGACGATCCGCGTGGCAGCGACTACTTCCATCAGTGCTCACGCAACCCACCTCCCTTTTCCCTCGCGGTCCGCGACCAGGCTGCGATCGGTGACCAGGCTGCCGCCCGCGACCAGACGCCAGCCCGCAACCAGGCCCGACGAGCACGCCACGACCCGGAGCAGTACACACCGACCACCCCCAGTTAGTCAATTGGTTGCGCAAGTGACGTACATCAGGCAGGCTGCGCACGACAACCGTTTCGGAAAGGGTGACCACCGCTTCATGGTCGAGCCGTTAGTCAACCGCTCAAGTCGAACACAGGCGCTGCCCGCACAGTTGTTGCAGCAGGTGGCCGGCACGTTCGGCATGCTCGCCGCGACCGCCCGGTTGCAGATCGTCTGGCTGCTCGCCTCGGGCGAACGCGATGTCGGCACGCTGGCCGCCGAGGTCGGCAGCACCGTGCCGGCGGTCAGCCAGCACCTGGCGAAACTCAAACTCGCCGGCCTGGTGCGCTCCCGCAGGGAAGGCCGCCGACAGGTCTACCTCGTCGAGGATCTCCGGCTGGCCGACATGGTCACCAGTGTGGTGCGCCTGCACCAGGGGCGCGGGGACCTCGGTGACGCCGGTGACCTTGGCGCCGGTCGCGGCGCCTAGTCGTAGCTCGGTGTGGCTGGACACACGGTCGATGGTCTCAGGTCGGCGCGGTCCCGTACGTTAAGATCGTGACCAGATACGACGGATCGGACAGTGTCCTGCTCGCCTTCGGCTACCTGGCCGCCACGCTGGTCTGCGCGCTGCTCGCGGTGGTGCTCGGCAGTTGGTCGACCAGGACGGTTGTCGGCCGGCTCAGGCCGGTGCGGCGATGACGGTGCTGCTGGTGTTCCTCGGTGCGGTCGTCGGCGCCCCGATACGCTATCTGGCCGACCGGACCGTGCAGGCTGGGCACGACTCGTTGTTCCCTGGAACGCTGGCGTTGACTCGTCGCCGGCCTCGGTGCCGTCCTGCTCGGCTACACGGTCGCGACCGTCCTCCAGCGATATCGCGGGCTACCGGTATTCGGCCGGCAGCCGATCCGGGTCGTGGTGGGCGTAGGTGCGCAGCAGCAGCCGGTGCAGCGTCTCGCGTTCCTCGGCACGCAGCGGTGCGAACAGCGCCTCGTCCAGTCGCCGCGAGGTGGCCAACCGGGCCTCCCGCACCGTGTCTCCCTTGTCGGTCAAGGAGACGAGGTAACGGCGGCGGTCGACGGTGTCGCGCTGTCGGTTGGCGAGGCCCGCCGTCTCCAGGTCGTCGAGCAGTGCCACCAGGTCGCTCGGGTCGATGCGCAGCCGCGCACTGATGTCCTTCTGGGCGAGTGGGCCCGTCTCGGCGAGGCAGCACAGGATCTCCAGGTGCGGCAGGCGCAGGCCGCCGTCGCCGAGTTGGGCGGTCAGCCGGCGGGTTTCCCGCAGTAGCTGGAACATCACGAAACTGGGCAGCCGCAGCAGCGAATCGGGCAGAGTCTGATCCTCGACGGCCATGCGGTCAGCATAGGTGAGGCCACATGAAGCGACCTGCCCGTTGACGGACTGTCGGTCGAGGGCTTTCGGTGTCCACGAGGAGTGGAATCGCAGCGGGACCTACGGGGTGGCGGGGAGGGCGACGGCCTCGGTGGCGACCTTGTGCAGTTGGGCGTCGTTCGGATCGGTGGCCTTCTTCACCCAGACCACCTCGATCAGCCGGACCGTCGAGCCCTGCGCGGTCACCGTGTACGCGGCGTTGTCGAACGACTTCGGTCCGCCCGGATATCCCTTGCCGTCCGCGACGAGGTCGGTGATGCCGCCGCTGCCCGGCGTGTTGGCCACCGTGACGAAGGCGGACGCACTGGTCGGATCGGGGAAGCCGAGCACGGCGACGGCGACCGCGGCAGGCTCACCGGCCACTGAGGTCTGGTACAGCGAGCGACTCAGCTGGCACTGATGCGTGGTCAGCCAGACCTGGACGTCGCCGTAGGCGCGGTTGGTGCAGCTGGCATCCTGCGCGGACCCCTCCGGGGTGAACGCGGCCCCGTGCACGGTCACCGGGGAGTGCTTGGTCGGGGTGCTGCCGGCCGCAGGGGGCGGGCTGTCGCCGGAGGAGGCGATCGCCACCCCGATACCGGCGATCAGCAGCGCGCCGAGCAACACGGCCGCGCCGATCGGCAGCCAGCGGAGCAACCCCGGCCGCTTGGCCTTCGGCCGTGGTGCCGGCGGCGGGTCGGCATCGGCGATCCTCGGGATCAACGTGGTGCTCGCGCTGGCCATGTCCACGGTCACCACGTCCGAGAAGCCCTCGGCGGTGAGTTCCGCGGTGCTCAGCCGGACGGCGGGGCCGGCCAGCGCGGCCAGCAGCGCCCGTGCCGCCTCGACCGTGCACGGCCGGTCGTAGGTGGCCAGCTCACGTACCGCGCCGAGCAGCGGCTTGGCCTGCGGGTGCAGCACCCGAACGCCGCGATGCAGATCGACGGTCGGCTGCACGACCTGGCCGACGAACGGGCCGACCGCGATCACCGTGCTCACCGGCACCGGTTCCACCCTGCTGGCTTGCAACAGCCGCGACACCGCTGCCGCTGCTGACAGCGCCTCGCCGGCCGGGTTGATCACCCCGTCCGGGCGGACCAGCGGCCAGCCGTCGGTCTTCCACTGTCCGGCCAGCGGCGCGTCCAGCCGCATCGCCGGATCGGGCAGGTCGACCCCGACCACCACCAGGACCCCGCGCGGCACCAGCAGGATCGCCTCGACCGGGGTGTCACAGCGGGGTGGTTGCAGGCCGAGCAGCGCGATGCCGCCGAGCACGGCGTCGGTCCGACCCCAGGAGGAGAGCGCGGCCCGCACGTCGGTCCCCACTCGCGAAGTCTCGGTGCCGAGTCGGACCAGCCGCACGGCACACCTCCAAGTAGTTACTGTCCGTTCATCACGATTTGTCGGCCCTTGTCGTGCAAACCGTATCGCCGTACCCAGCGTGGCGGAGGTCGGCGTGATTGCACTACTGACCGTGATCAAGGGCACCAAGCATGTCACATGGTCACCCTTATCGTGGTTTCCGCTGGCGGGAGTGGACCAAGTGGGGGCAGAATGACGCGACAACGAGTGATCTACTGGCGAAACCAACCGCTGGTGAGGGCGTAGGGGAAGACGTCCCTCGTCGAGTAGCGGAGGTCAGCCGTGAGCACCCGTAGCAGCACCAGTGGCGCGATCTACGTCCACTCGTCGCCGTCTGCGGTCTGTCCGCACGTCGAGTGGGCCATTTCGGGCACCCTGAATGTCCGCGCACCGTTGCAGTGGACCGCACAGCCAGCAGCACCAGGACAGCTGCGGGCCGAATGTTCGTGGACGGCGGAGCCTGGTACCGCCGGCAAGCTCGTCGGCGCCCTGCGCGCCTGGCCGATGCTGCGCTTCGAGATCACCGAGGATCCGAGCCAGGGCATCGACGGCGAGCGGTTCTGCTTTGCCCCCGGCCTTGGCCTGTGGCATGCCAGGACCGGCGCCAACGGCGACATCATGGTCGGTGAGGACCAGCTCCGCACGCTGGCCATGAACACCCGCAACGGCGAGTCCTTCGCCCACCATGTGGACAAACTGCTCGGCGCGCCATGGGACGAGGCACTGGAGCCCTTCCGCAGGGCAGGCGACGGTGCCCCGGTCACCTGGCTGCACCGGGTCGGCTGAACCAGCTGCTGCCCTCGCGGCGCGCCGCAGGGCGCCCGCGCACCAGCTGATCTGTCGGTTATGGCAATCTCGTACCCGTGCCGTCCGCAGACCGCCGAACCAGCCGCCCGTGGATCGGGCCGGTGATCGGTGTCGTACTCGTGCTCACCGCGGTGGGCGGTCTCGTCGCGCGCAACATCTACCAGCCGCCACCCAGTTCGGCGGCCTCTCCGCCCACGGCCGCGCCACCGCCGACGACGACCGACTCCGGTGCGCCGACCCCCGTCCCGCCTGGTCCGCCGGACGTGCAGCTCAGCGCGGACGCCGCCGCCGTGCCCTACGGCGCGGCCGTCCAGTCGCTGCTGCAGACCTACTTCAACGCCATCAACGCCGACAACTATGCCTTGTGGGAGACGGTGGTCAGCGAGGCGTTCATCGCGGCGAACCCGGAGAAGAGCTGGACGAACAACTACGAGTCCTCACGCGACGGCAGCATCTACGTCTACCGCATCGATGCCGCGCCGAACAGCGGGCTGCGGGTGATGTTGACCTTCACCAGCCTGCAGGACGTGGCCAAGGCGCCGCCCTTCGCGCCCTATCCCTGCATCAACTGGCATTCGGTGCTGCCGGTGATCCGTCAGAACGGCAGTTGGAAGGTGGACAGCGGCTCCAACGGCCAGCATCCGCCCACCGTCCCGTGCCAGACCTGAGGCCGCACGCGTGCTCGGCCCCGCGCCTCTCGGCGCCGCCCGGATTCGGGCGACGCCGTCGAACGGGTTGCTGGTGACCTGACTACCGCTCAGACGCCGGTGAACACGAGCGCGACGTTGTGCCCGCCGAAACCGAACGAGTCGTTGACCGCCGCGGTCAGCTCCACCTTGCGGGGACTGCCGGCGACCACGTCGAGTTCGACGCCGGGGTCCAACTGCTCAAGATTGGCGGTCGGCGGGATCAGGCCGTCGCGGATGGAGAGCACCGTGGCGATCGACTCGACCGCACCGGACGCGCCGAGCAGGTGTCCGAGCGAACCCTTGGGCGCGGTCAGAATCGCGTGGTCGCCGATGGACTTGCGGACCATCACCGTTTCCGCGACGTCACCGACCGGGGTCGAGGTGGCGTGCAGGTTGACGTGACCGATGTCGGTGGCGCTGATGTCGGCGCTGCGCAGGGCCGCCTTGACCGCCCTGACCTGCCCGGTGCCCTCCGGATCCGGTGCGGTGATGTGGTAGCCGTCGGCGCTGGTGCCGATCCCGGCCAGCCGGCCGTAGATCCGCGCACCCCTGGCCCGCGCGTACTCGCCGCGCTCCAGCACCAGGATGCCGGCACCCTCGCCGAGTACGAAACCGTCCCGGTCGACGTCCAACGGCCGGGAAGCCCGTTCCGGCTCGTCGTTGCGGGTGCTCATGGTGCGTGCTTGGGCGAAACCGGCCATGGTGATCGCCGCGATGGACGCCTCGGCGCCACCGGCCACGATCACATCGGCCTCACCGGCCCGCAGCATGCGAAACGCCCAGGCCAGCGCCTCGGCACCGGACGCGCAGGCGGACACCGGGGCGTGCACCCCGGCCCGCGCCTTGAGCGCGAGACCGACATGCGCGGCAGGGCCGTTGGGCATCAGCATCGGCACCGTCAGCGGCGAGACCTTGCGCAGCCCCTGGGTTTCCAGCAGGTCGTCCATGCCGAGCAGGGTGGTCACCCCACCGATACCGGTGCCGATGATCACGCCAAGCCGGTCCGGTTCGACCGCGCTCTCGTCGTTGTTCTCGCCGAAGCCCGCGTCCTGCCAGGCCTGCCGAGCGGCGATCATGGCCACCTGCTCGCAGCGGTCCAGCCGACGGGCCTCGACCCTCGGCAGCACCTCGGTCGGCTCGACCGCGAGCCGACCACCGATCCGCACCGGGAGGCCGAAGCGCTCGATCCACTCCTCGTCGAGTTTGTGGATGCCGCTGCGACCGGCCAGCAAGCCGTCCCAGGTGGACGCGACGTCCCCGCCGAGCGGGGTCGTCGCGCCCAAACCAGTGACGACGACGTCGTCAATGCTCATGACTTCTCTTTCGCTGTGACAGCGAACCTCATGACCTGGACGCGATGTAGTTCACCGCGTCGCCAACGGTCTTGAGATTGGCCAGCTCGTCGTCCGGGATCTTCACCCCGAACTTGTCCTCGGCCTGAACGGCGATCTCGACCATGGACAGCGAGTCGATGTCCAGGTCATCCACGAAGGACTTGTCCTGCGTGACCGACGCCGCCTCGACGCCGGCGATCTCCTCGACGATCGCCGCCAGTTCCTTCTGGATTTCCTCGTTCGCCACTTACGTTCCTTCCTCTGTTTCGCTTCGTCCCGATGGCCGTGCCCACCGGCAAGCTGGTATTTGCTTCCGACGTCGTCGGTTACGGACTGATCACGACCTGAGCGCCGTAGGACAGCCCGGCACCGAAACCGACGAGCAGAAGTACATCACCACTGCTGACCCGACCCGCCGCGCGCATGTGGTCCAGCGCCATCGGGATGGACGCCGAGGAGGTGTTGCCCGAGTAGACGATGTCGTCGGCGACCACCATCTCCTCCCTGGCCCCCACCGAGCGCAGCTTCTTGGCGATCGCGTTGACGATCCGCAGGTTCGCCTGATGCGGGATGAGAACATCCACATCGGACGGTTTGAGGCCGGCGACTTCCAGTGCGCGCAGGGCGATCGGCGCGACCTGGGTGGTCGCCCAGCGGAACACCGCCTGGCCCTCCTGGTAGATCCAGCGGTTGTCGCGCATGTAGATCAGCTCGGCGAGGTCACCGGCGCTGCCCCAACTGACCGGCCCGATCTGCGCCTCCTCGGACGGACCGACCACCACCGCGCCCGCGCCGTCGGCGAAGATGATCGCGTTGGCGCGGTCGGTCGGGTCGACCCAGTCGGTGAACTTCTCCGCGCCGACCACCAGCACCCGGCCGGCCGAACCGCCGCGGACCAGGTCGGAAGCGGTGTTGAGCGCGTAGCAGAATCCGGCGCAGGCCGCGTTCAGGTCGAACGCGCCCGCTCCCTTGATGCCGACCCGGTCGGCGACGGTCGCGGCGGCGTTCGGGATCTGGTTGGGCATCGTGCAGGTGGCCACGATCACAGTGTCCACATCGGACGGATCAACGCCCGCGTCGGCGAGCGCCCGTGAACCGGCCTGCGAGGCAAGGTCGACGACCTGCTCGCCGTCCGGGTCCGGCCCGATCAGCCGGCGCTCGATGATGCCGACGCGCTCGCGAATCCACTCGTCGTTGGTGTCCATCACCTTGGCCAGGTCGTCGTTGGTGACGATCCGGTCCGGCTGGGCGCTGCCAGTGCCGAGGATGCGGGCGCCGGCAACCTGGGTACCCATCTGCAACTGGATCTTGCCAGGAACGGTCATTCGGCTGCGGCTCCGTTCTCGGCCAGTTCCTCGGCCACCTTGTCCAGGTCGGCGGGTGTCTTCAGCGGCAAGGTCTTGGTGCCTTTCAGTTCGCGCTTGACAAGGCCGGACAGGGCACCGGAGGGCGGCATCTCCACGGTCGCGGTGACGCCGAGCTCGGCCAGCGTCGCCATGCATCGGTCCCAGCGCACCGGCAGCGTCACCTGCGCGACCAGCCTGCGCAGCATCTCGCTGCCACTGGTCACCACGGTGCCGTCGGCGTTGGACAGCAGCGGACGGGCCGGGTCGCTGATCGCGATCTCCGCGGCCCGGTCGCGCAGTGTCTTCTCGGCAGGGGCCATGTAGTGGGTGTGGAAAGCGCCGGCCACCTTCAGCTCGATCAGCTTGGTGCCTTCCGGCTGGTTCTCCTTGAGCGCCGCCAACCCGTCCAGCGAGCCGGCGACCACGATCTGACCGGCGCCGTTCATGTTCGCCGGGGTCAGCTCCAGTTCCTCCAGCCGCGCGAGCACCTGCTCGATGTCGCCGCCCATCAGCGCGGCCATCCCGGTCGGCTCGATCGCGCAGGCCGAGGCCATCTCCGCCCCGCGCACCCTGGCCAGTGCCACCGCGTCGTCGGCGCTGAACACGCCGGCCATCGCGGCCGCGGCCAGCTCACCGATCGAATGCCCGGCGACCGGGGCGTCGGCCGGTAGCTCGACCCGCTTGGCCAGTTCACCGAACGCGACCAGCGAGAGCGCCACGACCAGCGGCTGGGTGATCGCGGTGTCCTTGATCTCATCCGCGTCCGCCGTCGTGCCGAGCCGGATCAGGTCAAGACCGATGGTCTCCGACCAGCTGCCGAGCTGGGCTTCGACGCCGTCCAGTTCGAGCCATGGCGTCAGCATCGCCGGTTTTTGGGCACCCTGGCCCGGCGCGAGGAGTGCGATCACACGCTCAAGCCAACACCTTCACCGCAGATCGAAGTGATGCTGGCACTCACCAAGTCATGGCGCCGTGTTTGTAGGGTTTCCACAAACATTGCCGCCGGATGCACCCTTCCGGCCCGAAAATGTTGTGGGTTTCACGTGCGCAGGCTGTTGCCAGCCGCTCGACGTGAGCTGTTCACCAGACGCCGCGGGCCCGCGCCAGCCTGCCGACCGCGAGGCCGGTCCGCAGTACGAGCGCGTCTCTCGGGTCGGCCGCGTTGCGCCCGGTCAGCTCCGCGGCCTTGCGCAGCCGGTAGCGCACCGTGTTCGCGTGCACGAAAAGGCGCCTGCTGCAGGCTTCGAGCGTGCCGCCGCTGTCCAGGTAGGCGTCCACGGTCTCCAACAGCTCCCCGCCCGCCTCCTCCAGCGGCCTCGCGACCTGCTCGATGAGCTGCCGCTCGGCTTCCGGATCACCGGCCAGCGCGCGTTCCGGCAGCAGATCGGCGGCGCGCACCGGGCGCGGCGCTCCCGGCCAGCCGACCACCGCGCGCAGCCCGGACAGCGCATCCGCCGCGCTGCGGTGCGCCTCGCCGAGGTTGGCCACGGTCGGCCCGGCCACCACCGCGCCGGGGCCGAACACCTCGGCCAGCTTCGGCAGCAGCTCGGTGTCCTCCGGCTGGTCGGTGCGTCCACCGAGGACCACCACCAGCCTGCTGCCCTGCACGCTGAGCAACACCGGCCTGCCCAACCGCGCCGCCCTGCTGCGGACGCCGTAGACCACGGTCGGCGGGTCCTCCGCGGACGGCTTGCCGACCAGCACGGTGGCCTCGTCGCTGGGACCCCAGCCCAGCGCGGCGGCGCGGGAGAGCAGCGACTCCTCGGCGTCACCACGCACGATGCCGTCCACCACCAGCGCTTCCAGCCGGGCATCCCAGGCACCGCGCGCCTCGGCAGCGCCCGCGTACGTGGTGGCCGCGGCGAAGGCGATCTCCCGGCCGTAGCGCAGGATCGCCTCGGTGAGCACCGCCCGCTCCTGCTCGTTCGCCGCCAGCTCCGGCAGCTCCTGTTCCAGCACTTCCAGCGCGACTCTGACCAGTTCGACCGTGTGCCGCAGGCTCATCGACCGGTACAGGTCGCGCGGCGCGGTCCGGAACGCGTCCACCGACAGCCGGAAGGCGGTCTGCGGATCGTGGAACCACTCGACGAACCCGGCCACCCCGGTCTGGGCGATCAGCAGCACGCTGGCGCGCCGGTCCGCCGGCATCTTGGCGAACCACGGCATCCGGTTTTCCATCATGCCGACGCTGGCCGCGGCGAGCTTGCCGGAGGCGCGTTCGATCGCCTGCAGCGTGCCGCGGGAAAGCGGTCCCTTTCCAGGGCCGGCCTTGCCCGGCGTCGTGCTGCTCATACGTCAAGAATCGCACGACTTCGCCGCTACCGGTGCCCGCAGTCCTCCGCCGGGTGCCCCGACCGCACCGGCCGGGGCGAGGACGCACGATCGGGCGAATCGGGGCTCGGTCGTCTGGCGGCCCCGCCAAGATCAGTCCATAGTGGAATTCACCGGTGGGGACCGGGGAGAGAAGCCCGTTCGGCGTCACGCGCCGAGCGGGCTTCCCCGTTCGCACCCGCCAACCCCGCTCGCGCCTTGCGCTTCGCCGGGGCATGACCCCCTCCCGGTGTTCGTCTCGTTGCTCACATTCGGCCGGGAATACTCGCCCGAGGTGCCAATGTTGTGGGTTAGGAAGTTGTGTGCTCCGGGGCTCGGTGAAAGTCCGAACCGGCGGTGAAAGCCCGCGAACCGACCGCAGATGCGGCCGGCCGATCCGGTGGAATTCCGGTGCCGACGGTGAAAGTCCGGATGGGAGGCGCGCACGGCCGGTGTCGGCTGCCCTGATCAGGGTGGTCCGCGCCCGGTTTGTCGTACCAGCCCCAGGAGTGATGACGGGGAGGTCGACGCCGTGGACGTCTTGCTGAACAACGGATTCTCGCTGCTGGGGGAGCGCGTCTCCTACGCCGAGTTCTTCGGCCAACTCTGCGCGCTCGCCGTGGTCTTCCTGGCCAAACGCCGAACCCTGTGGACCTGGCCGGTGCAGCTGGGCGCGACCGTCCTGCTCTTCGCCGTCTACACCTCCGCGCAGCTCGGCGGCCTCGCCTCCCGGCAGGTGGTCATCTTCGCGATCTCCGTCTACGGCTGGTGGGCCTGGAGCCGCACCAAGCAGCGCGACCCGGTCTATGGCCTCGTGGTGCGCAAGGCCACCGTCCGCGAGCGGGTCGGCGTCCTCGCCGCGCTGGTCATCGGCACCGTCGGCATGGCGCTGCTGCTCACCGACCTGCATGCCTCCTGGGCGCCTTGGCCGGATGCCTGGATCTTCGTCGGCACCGTGGTCGCGTTCGCCGCGCAGGGCCTCGGCCTCGTCGACTTCTGGATCGTCTGGCTGCTCGTGGACGCGGTCGGCGTCCCGCTGCAGATCAGCTCGCACCTCTATTTCAGCGCCGCGGTCTACGTCGTCTTCGCGGTACTGGTCATTCGCGGTTGGGTGGACTGGACCCGCACCGCCCGCCGGGAGGCCACCGCGACCCCGGCCGCCGCGTCGCAGGTGGTCTGAAACCGACGAACGCCCCTCCCGGAAGGAACTCCGGGAGGGGCGTCGACCTGCGGAAGGTGGCTCAGGCCGCGCCGGAGTCCGAGGTCTGCGGGCCCGCTGCCTGCACGTCGTCGAGCTGATAGCGGTTGGCCGCCTCGACCACGACGGCCTTGTCGATCTCGCCCCGCTTGGCCAGCGCGGCCAGCACGCCGACCGTGATCGACGGCGCGTCGACCAGGAAATGCCGCCGCGCGGCAGGCCGGGTGTCGGAGAAACCGAACCCGTCGGTGCCGAGCGTGACCATCGGGTTGGGCACCCACGGCCGGATCAGGTCCGGCACCGCGCGCATCCAGTCCGAAACGGCCAGCACCGGACCCTGGTTGTCGGTCAGCACCTTGGTCACGTACGGCACACGTGGCTCCGCCTGCGGGTGCAGCAGGTTGTGCCGGTCCACCTCGACGGCGTCGCGGCGCAGCTCCGCCCAGGAGGTCGCCGACCAGACAGCGGCCCGCACCCCCCACTCCTGATCCAGCATCGCCTGCGCGCGCAGCGCGTCCGGCATGGTCACCCCGGACACCAGGATCTGCGCCTGCGGACCCTCGCCCTCCGGCGCTGCCGAATACCGGTACAGACCGCGCAGCAGGCCCTCGACGTCCAGGTTCTCCGGCTCGGCCGGCTGCACGTAGGGCTCGTTGTAGATGGTCAGGTAGTAGAAGACGTTCTCCGCCTGCTCGCCGTACATCCTGCGCAGACCGTCCTTGACGATGTGCGCGATCTCGAACGACCAGGCCGGGTCGTAGGCCACCACGGCCGGGTTGGTCGCCGCCAACAGCAGCGAATGCCCGTCCGCGTGCTGTAGCCCCTCGCCGGTCAGGGTGGTCCGCCCGGCCGTCGCGCCGAGCACGAACCCGCGGGCCATTTGGTCCCCGGCCGCCCACAGCCCGTCACCGGTGCGCTGGAAGCCGAACATCGAGTAGAAGATGTAGATCGGGATCATCGGCTCGCCGTGCGTCGCGTACGACGTGCCGGCCGCGGTGAACGAAGCGGTCGACCCGGCCTCGTTGATGCCCTCGTGCAGGATCTGGCCCTCTTCGCTCTCCTTGTAGGCGAGCATCAG
This sequence comes from Pseudonocardiaceae bacterium, assembly GCA_036268955.1. Taxonomy (GTDB): domain Bacteria; phylum Actinomycetota; class Actinomycetes; order Mycobacteriales; family Pseudonocardiaceae; genus CAJCJE01. Next base: position 7,454 of record DATATE010000123.1, on the reverse strand, counting down.
CTGGGCGTCCACCGAGGTGTAGAGCTGCCCGTGCGGGTTGTAGATCTTCTGCGTCGGGAACATCGAGTCCATCCCGAAGGTCCTGGCCTCGTCCGGGATGATCGGCACGATTCGTGCGCCGATGCCCGGATCCTTGGCAAGGTCCCTGACCAGCCGGACGAACGCCATCGTGGTGGCGACCTCCTGCTTGCCGGAGCCCCTGCGCACCACGTCGTAGACCTTGTCGCCGGGCAACACCAGCGCCTTGGCCTTGGACCGGCGCTCCGGCAGGAAGCCGCCGAGCCTGCGACGCCGCTCGGCAAGGTACTGAATGTCCGAGTTGTCCTGACCGGGATGGTAGTACGGCGGCAGGTACGGGTCGGCTTCCAGCGCGGCATTCGTGATCGGGATGCGCATCTCGTCCCGGAAGAGCTTGAGGTCCTCCAGGGTCATCTTCTTCATCTGGTGCGTCGCGTTGCGACCGGCGAAGTGCGGGCCGAGACCGTAACCCTTGATGGTCTTGGCCAGCACGACCGTCGGCTGCCCGTGGTGCTCCATCGCGGCCTGATAGGCGGCGAAGAGCTTGCGGTAGTCGTGGCCGCCGCGCTTGAGGTTCCAAATGTCCTGGTCGCTCATGTTGTTGACCATTTCCTTGGTCCGGGGGTCCCGGCCGAAGAAGTGCTCGCGAACATAGGCGCCGTCGTTGGCCTTGTAGGTCTGGTAGTCGCCGTCCAACGTGGTGTTCATCAGGTTGATCAGCGCACCGTCGCGGTCGGCGGCCAGCAACGGGTCCCACTCACGACCCCAGATGACCTTGATCACGTTCCAGCCCGCGCCGTGGAAGAACGACTCCAGCTCCTGGACGATCTTGCCGTTACCGCGTACCGGCCCGTCGAGGCGCTGCAGGTTGCAGTTGATGACGAAGGTCAGGTTGTCGAGGCCCTCGTTCGCGGCGACGTGTACGAGACCACGCGACTCCGCCTCGTCCATCTCGCCGTCGCCGAGGAACGCCCAGACGTGCTGCTGGGAGGTGTCGGCCATGCCGCGGTCGTGCAGGTAGCGGTTGAATCGCGCCTGGTAGATCGCGTTCATCGGGCCGAGGCCCATCGACACGGTCGGGAACTCCCAGAAGTCCGGCATCAGCCGGGGGTGCGGGTAGGACGGCAGCCCGCCACCGGGGCCGGCGTGCGAGTACTCCTGCCGGAACCCGTCGAGCTGGTTGGCCGACAGCCGGCCCTCCAGGAACGCCCGCGCGTAGATACCCGGCGAGGCGTGCCCCTGGATGTAGATCTGGTCGCCGCCGCCAGGGTGGTCCTTGCCGCGGAAGAACCAGTTGAAGCCGACCTCGTACAGCGTCGCCGAGGAGGCATAGGTCGAGATGTGACCACCGACACCGACGCCGGGGCGCTGCGCGCGGTGCACCGTCATCGCCGCGTTCCACCGGATCCAGGCCCGGTAGCGGCGCTCGACCTCCTCATCGCCGGGGAACCAGGGCTCCCGATCCGTGGCGATGGTGTTCACATAGTCGGTACTGGTCAGGGCCGGTACGGCGACCCGACGCTCGCGTGCCCGCTCCAACAGCCGCAGCATCAGGTAGCGAGCCCGCTGCTTGCCTGCTGCGTCGAGCACGGCATCGAACGATTCGAGCCACTCGCCGGTCTCGGCCGGGTCAATGTCAGGCAGATGCGTGGCAATACCGTCCCGGATGACGCGTACCCGCGCCGGCGTGCCGGAACCATCGCCGCGGCTGTTCTGCGGGGCCAAGGGATCTCCTCGCCTGGTTTCGCTCCACGCGACGCGACCGATTACGGCGGCGCCGCCCATTCCCGATGCCACACTATGCGCTCCGCGACCCGCTACCCGCGAGTAGCTGCTGGATCGTTCCCGAGTGGACGGGCCGCGGATGTGGGCGGCGCCACCCTAGGCCGTCGGCGGTCGGCGGTGTGGAGGCGGTCGCCCGCTTATTGCGGGGACCGATCGGGTTATTCCGGGACCGATCGGGGCCGGATCGTCGCGAAAACGTATCTTTGCCGAGTCCTTACCGGCGTGTCCTGCGTAGAACGGTTGCGCAATGGCGTCGCGCAGTGTTCGCTAACCGGCAACGGTGTTGGGAAATCTATGTGCGGTGGCCCGCCAGCAGGCGTCGGCTGCCGCACTGGCGTAGTTGGAGGAGAGACAAGCCGTGGTCGCCGCGGAAGATGCCGGCAAGGCCGGTGTCGCCGAGAGGCTCGGGATCGAGCCGGGCATGGTAATTGCAGAATTCGGCTGGGACGAGGACGTCGACGACGACGTTCGTGCCGCCGTCGAGGAGCGGATCGGCAGCGAGATGCTCGACGAGGACACCGATGAGGTCCTCGACGTGATCCTGCTGTGGTGGCGCGAAGACGACGGAGACCTCGTCGATGCCCTGATGGACGCGACCAGTCCCATTGCCGAGAACGGCGTGATCTGGGTGTTGACGCCCAAGTCCGGCCGAGATGGCCATGTGGAGCCGAGCGACATCGCGGAGGCGGTTCCTACCGCAGGGCTCTCCCAGACGTCGAACATCAGCGTTGGTCCCGACTGGAACGGGACCAGACTGGTATCACCGAAGTCGGCGAAGTCACGTCGGTGAGCTGAGCCACTTTGGCAAGTAGGTCGGACCCATCCCCGCGGTGACCCCGAACCACTAAGCTGCAGCAGGCAAACTCAGCGAGCTGCTGGGCGCCGTGGAGCTGTTCGGCTCCACGGTGATCGCTCGGTCAGCTCTACTCAGTGACGGCGCACGGCAGGAGGGTCCGCAACAATGGCGGTCGAGGTCGGCTCGAAGGCCCCAGACTTCACACTCAACGACCTGAACAGGGAAAAGGTCTCCCTTGAGGCGTTGCGCACCGGCAAGAACGTGCTCCTGGTGTTCTACCCGTTCGCGTTCAGCGGCACCTGCCAGGGTGAGCTCTGCCAGGTTCGCGACGAGATCAGCGAATTCCAGAACGACAAGGTGCAGGTCGTCGGTGTCTCCGTCGACGCGCCGTTCAGCCTGAAAGCATGGGCGCAGCAGCAGGGTTACACCTTCCCGCTGCTGTCCGACTTCTGGCCGCACGGCGAGGTGGCCAAGGCCTACGGCGTCTTCAACGAGGCCGCCGGCATGGCCAACCGGGGCACCTTCCTCATCGACACCGAGGGCGTCGTCCGCTTCGCCGAGGTCAACGGCCCCGGTGAAGCACGCGACCAGAGCGCGTGGAAGAAGGCCATCGCGGCGCTGGAAGGCTGATCCAGCACCACGACTGCGGTATCGTCGGTTCGCCGCAACGCCAGTTCGGCGAACCGACACCAGGGCGCATAGCTCAGCGGGAGAGCGCCTGCCTTACAAGCAGGATGTCGCTGGTTCGATCCCAGCTGTGCCCACCAGCCAAAACGACCCTGGGAAGATCACTCCCAGGGTCGTTCTGTAGCTACTCGTGTAGCAGTCGGTCATAGGAACTGCTCTCCGAGCTGTCGCATGGCGTCCCGCATAGCGGCCATGTTCGCGTGCGCGTAGGTCATCATCGTGATCTCCATGCCGGCATGGCGCGCGATGGCCTGAACGATGTGCGGTGCGACCCCGAGCTCCAACAGCAAGGTGACCATGCTGTGACGGAGGTCGTGGAGCCGTACTCCCGGCAGGTCGAGCTTGTCACGCACCGTGTTGAAATGCCGGTTGAAGTTGCGCGGCTCGATTGGCCCACCGATCTGGTTCGGGCAGACAAGATCATGGTCTTGCCACACTCGGCTCTCCAGCCGCTCAGCAGCCTGCCGCTTCTTGTGATCACGCAACGCTCGGACCGTGAACGCGGGGAGGGGAACTACGTTCTCCGAATCATCGCTCTTGGCATCTTCTTCCACAACGAGTGCGCGGTCAATCCGCTGTACGGTTTGTCCGACCTTGAGGATGCCCTCGTCGAGGTCGAGATCCGCCCACCGCAGACCGAGCAGTTCACCACGTCGCAGACCCATGGTGGCGGCCAGCACATACGCGATGTAGTACCGGTGCTCTTTGACCGCGTCAAGGATGGTCTTCACGACTGCCACGGGTAGGCCCTTGCCGGTGCGGTACTTCGGTGCAGGGACCTTGATCAGTTCAGCCACATTGCGCATCAACAGTTCATCGCGCATCGCACTGTTCAGCGCGTTCCGAAGTACACTATGGACACTTTGGACGGTCCGAGTGGACGGATAGCGTTTGCAACACCTCCCGACCGAGCAACATTTCTTATCATCATCCTTCTTTTTATCCCAGCCATTTATGCAGCACAAGCACTTCTTGCGCACTATGGCGAGTAGGTGCCGTACGTCCACTACGGACAACTTCTCAAGCTTCTTCTTTTCGAGTACTGGTTTGATATGGATTCGAACCGTATCCGAGTAGACACTGTTGGTCTTGCGTCGTTTTTCGGTCACGACCTCACCTAGCCAGTAGTCAAGGTATTGACCCACGGTACACGAACGCTCCGGTATAGGAATCCCTTTCTGTGATCGTTCCTTCATGCTCACCAGTTTGGCGTGCACGTCCTCGAAACTGTGACCATAGACAGGCTTGCGCTTACGCTGGCCCGATGTCGTGATGACATAAGCACTGCCAACCCACAGGCCATCACTGGCGCGCTGGTAAACCGATCCTTCACCATTTCGTCGCCGCCCAAAAGGTTTTTTGTCCTTGTTAGTCATGCCTCTACCTCCATCAAAAATTGGACGTACTCTTCCAGGGCAAATTTTGGAATTCGGCGACTGCCGCCGATCTTGACCGACTTCAACGCCCCTGACCTAATCAGGTCATAAATGGCAGAACGGCCAATATTCAATATTTTAGTGGCATCCTCCACTCGATAAAGCAGCATCTCCATAGCAAGTGGCTCCTTTGGTCATCCTCCGATCAATGCTGTCATTTCCTCGCGAGCTACCTGTCGTTTTTCGCGTGCGCGGGCTGCTGAGCTGTTGGCGAGGACTGCGTCTGCTGTGGTGTGCCAACCCATGCCGGCGAAGACCAGGTCACTGATGATGACGATGCTGTCGTCGGTGTCGGCCTGGTGCTCGTTGTCGACGGGGCCGGTGGCGGGTGGTGTGGTGTGTTGGGTGCGTTGCCAGTCGCGGCGTGCTGCCCGCAGGGCGCCGAGGGTGGTTGAGTACCGGCGCGATTTGGTGGAGAAGTGGCCACCGAAGCCGAGCATGTGTGCCCAGCGGCGGAGCCGGCCGTAGCCGGCGTTCCAGGCTTCCCGTTCCTCGGGTGTGGTCAGAGTGCGCGGTCGACGTCCCAGCGACCAGCAAGCGCGGACCACTCGCCCCATGTGGGTAGTGGGATCAGCGTAGAGCCGGATGGTCTCCGGTGTCAGCCGGGCGGAGGCGAACCCCGTAGCTTCGGTGGCCTTGGTGGCGTACTTCGCCAGGTAAGCCGCCACGGCGGTAGTGGTGACTTCGCCCTTGGTGTCTAGGTCGCCGGGCGCCAAGCGGACGATCCGGGTGTCGATTTGGGTGCCCCAGCCGACCGACCAGCCTTCCCGACGCCGGGGGTGTGGTTCGGTGCGGAAGCTGGTGGTCTCGGCAGCGGTGGTGAGGAGCTGGACCAGGTGCTCCACGGTGACGGCAGGATCGGGGGCCATGATGGCGCCCGGCTCGTCGGGGTCGTGCCAGCCGTCCAACCGGATCAGGGCGTGGAAGTGGACGAGGCCGCGTCGTTGGTATTCGGCCACCTTCGCGTAGGACAGCCGCAGTGAGGCGCCCGGGGAGTTGTCCAGGGAGTCACCGAGGGCCTTCAGTGCCCGGTTGGCGGTGATGGTGGTGCGGCGCCACAGTTCGCCGGCGAAGGCGTTCCAGACGACGTGACCGGGGTAGTCGTAGCAGCGCCCACACAGCGGCGTGCCGACACACGGATCAGCATCGGCGTGGACCTGGGTGCAGGCGAGGACGGCACCGTGCGGGCAGGTGTCGGGGGTGCGTCGGGGTCGGCAGGGGCGAGGTTTGCCGGAGCGGGTGACGCTGCTGGTGTGAACGGGGCCGAAGGAGGGTGCGGTGAGGGTCAGGAACACGCACGGGTGGTTGACCACGGTCTCCGGGACGCCCTTGCCGCCGACGAGGCCCGCGCGGACGAGTTGGAAGGTGTCCCCGCGGTAGGTCTCCGAGCAGGATGGGCAGACCACGGAGCGTCGGTTGCCGCAGGCCACGTAGAGCGCGGCATCGGGCATGGTGCGGGTATCGACGCTGCGCACGATGCGCCCGGTGCTGGCTTCGACATGGTGGATGTTGCCGTGCAGCCGGACGGGGGCGGAGCAGCCGGCCGAGGACTCGATGTGGTTGATCCACTTGAAGTAGTCGGGGTCGGCGGCGCGGTTGAGGAATTGAGCGGTGAGGGAGCGGTGGAAGGTTTCGGCAATGGCTCCCACCCCCGGTACGTGTGAGGTGCCGGGGGTGAGAGTCACGGTCGAAACGGTCACAATGCCGTCCGGCTCTTGTATGCGGCGATGCACTGCTGTGCCTTGCTAACGAAGGCTTCGAAGGTGTCCCAAGCCATGAAGACCTCGGCAAAGGTTTCGCCGGGTTCTTCGTGGTCATCAACCCAGAGAATAGGTCGCACAATCCTGATGCCGACAGCATCGTCGTTGTTGATGTAGGTGATGAGGATCCGGTCATCGTTAAGTGAGTAGACCCAGCCAATGGGTTCGTGGTTGGTGGTGTCACTCATGACGTGTGTCCTTCCTTAATGCAGAGTCTGAAGCGTCCTGCTGGGACGTCGCGGCCAAGGGTTTCTCGTTGTCCGCGTACGCGTATCCGTTGTGGATGGACGCAGCAGAGGTAGGTGTAGGTATTGTGTTGGGTGTCTACAATGGTGTCTCCATTGAGGACTTCGCTGTCATCCGTCCGGTAGACGTGGTAGGCGGTCATTTCTGCACTCCACTGGAGATGCGCGCCCACGCGTTCGGGTCACCGAAGGTGAAGCCGTTGACCGGCGCCGGTTGTTCCTCGGGTACCGAGTCGGTGATGATGGCGATGTCAGTGACCGGCTCGACAACCGGTACCTGGACAGCAGGTTCCACGACAGCAGGTTCCGTGATGACGGATGCCGGGGCGGGATGGTCGACCGCAGTAGGGTGTTGGCGGACGAGGGTGAGCAAGGTTTCGTAGCTCAGGGCCAGGGCGATTGCTGGCCACGCGGAAACGAGTCGGCTGATGAGGGTGGGTTCGGCTGCGGCGAGGTTGGCCGCGAGGGAGACGAGAATGCCGGCGATGACGGCGATCCAGGCGCGGATGTTGTTGCGGCGGACGTAGAGGACGAGGGATGCGCCGACCAGTAGGCCGTCAACGGAGAGTGGTAGGAGCCAGGAACGCCAGCCTTGGCCGGCTTGTTCGGCGACGATTTGCATGTGGGTGTAGGACACGATGGCGGCAACGGTGGCGACGAGCGCGACGGAGATGATGCCGGTCAGGCGGACGCCGTTGTTCATGACTGGTTACCTCTTGTTCGGGTC
>DATATE010000122.1:0-3054 GCA_036268955.1 Pseudonocardiaceae bacterium | reverse complement strand
GCAAGCGGATTGTGTGGACCGGCACACTGCATGACGGGGACGTGCTGCACATTCCTCGCGGCCACTGGCATCAAGCGACACGGGCCGGGCACGGCTCCGGTTACAGCCTGCACGCCACGTTCGGCTTCGTACAGCGGACGGGCGTCGACTGGCTGGCCTGGGTCGCGGACCAGTCCCGCGAGCAGGAGTTGTTCCGTCACGATCTCGACCGGTCGGCCACGTACGGCACTCTCGCTGACGCGGTGTCCCAACTCTTGGAGACCTATCCGCCGGACGTCTACCTGTCAGCTCGTGAGCAGGAGCGGCCGGCCCGCCGCCGGGTGGTAACCCGAGGGGTGTTCGGACCGGTGACCGACGTGGTGTGTGTGAGCGACTTCCCACCACACGTGCACGTGGACGCCTCAGCGGTGACGACGCGGACAGCGGGAAAGGAACTGACGTTCGCGGCCAGGGCCGAGCCCGCGCTGCGACTGTTGCTGTCGGGCAACCCCGTCAACGTGGAGCAGGTCCGTGCGGCCACAGGTCTGCGGGCCGACGTGCTCGCCCGGACTCTGCTCGCCGAGGGGGTGTGCGCCGAATTGACCCCTGAGCTGGCGGCTGGCTGGGCCGGCCTGTGCTCAGCGGCCCCGTAGGTCCGCCAGCAGCGCCCGCGCGGCTACCTTCGCGGGCTCCGACAGGGATGTGGGTGTCTCGCGCCGGTTGGCGATACGGATCGCGTTCGCGCATTGCAACAGTCGTGCGAGGCGCCCCGAACGGGTCTCCAGGTCGTCGGCGAACTCCCGCTCCACCCGCCCCAGCAGACTCGGGTCGGGCAGTGCCGACTGCCACAGACACGCAGCATCCAGTCCGCGTGGGGCAGCACCCCAATCCTCCCAGTCGATCAGGTGACCCTCGGTCGACACGTTGCCCCAATGCACGTCCGTGTGCGCGGTCGTCCACTCGTCCACGGTCGTGTCCACGCCGTCGAACACTTCGCTGATCCGCCGGGAGACGTGTTGTTGGCTCATGCCGACTCGGTCCGTCGAATGCGCGGCCAGTGCGGCAAGCGAGCCGCGCAGGTCGGCCCACCACGAGTCGGGCAGCGCGGCGGCCGTCGCCAGATCACCGACAACCGGAGCGGTGATCAACTCCACCTCGTCTGCCCGCCACGTGACGCCGCGCTCCGGGTCGGCCCACGTCGCGCTCCGAAACCACGCCGGCTTCTTGACGCCCCGGATGGTCGACGCCGCCTCCAGGCCAACCCATACCGCGCTGTTGATCCGCCATCGACCTCGCCACTCCACCCGAACCCACGTGCCCCTGCCGGTTCGGAACCCCTCCGTGGCGCCACTCTCGCCGTACACCACGGACGACCGGTCAAGCACCACACCGAGTGCCCGCTCGACCCGGTCGAGCACGTCCTCGTGCTCGACCATCCGAATGTCCAACATCGCGGTCACGGCTGGGCAACTCCTTGACACTGGGGGGCATGGTCATCATGACCGATGAATCGGTGCTCCGCTGACGTTCTCGATGAATGCTGTCCACGCCCTGGAATCCACGCGGATGCCGCGTGTCGGCGCCTTCGAATCCCGCACCGTGGCGCCCTCGCCTAACCGCATGCGCACCTCGACGCACTGATCGCCGCCGGCGTTGCTGTAACTGCTCTTGAACCAACCCGTGTCCATGATCAAGTCTCCTTCAAGCTGTCGCGGATCAGCTTGAGCGACCGCGCCGGACTCAGTGCCAGCCCTTGTATCCGGCGGAAGGCCCGGAGCAGCGCCGTCGTGTCCTCTTCTTCGCTGAAATAACTGGACGGCCCGTACACGGTGTGGGCGAAGCCCACCATCGGCGCGGAATCGCCGAAGTCGAGCACGGTCAGCCCACCGTTCGGCGCCGGATTGTCCAGCGCACCAGCGCTGAGAACCCTGATCTCGATGTTCGGATGCTTCTGTGCCAGCGCCAGCAAATGGTGCAGTTGCTCGCGCATCACACCAGAGTGTAGGCCGTCGTCGACCAGTGCGTCTTTAGTGCAGACGAAGCACAGCTTCGGTTCTGCGACATCGAGAATCTTGGACTGACGGGCCCGGCGGAACGCGACCCGGTCCTCGGGATCCTGCGCGAACTCCCGCCAGAAGATGCCATCAGCCGCACGCATGACCGCTCGCATGTACCGATCGGATTGCAGGTAGCCAGGAATGACGCCCGGCTCGTAGGTGTAGATCGACTTCGCGTCCTGTTCCATGTCGGCGAGGCGTTGGAAGGAGCCGGGCAGGGTGTCCATGTAGGGGCCGGAGGTCGAGCCGCGCGGCTGGCGCTTCCTGGCTTCCACGGCCAGGGCGAGCATGGTGGCGCGCTCGGCGGCCGGGGCGTCGTAGATGTCGAGCAGGTGTTCCAGCTCCGGGTGGCCGATGGTGCCCGCGCCGTCCTCGACCTTGCTGATCCTGGGATGGGTCCGGTTGATCGCGGCGGCCGCCTCGACCTGGGACAGGCCGGCGTGCTCGCGGAGGCGCCGCAGCGCCAGTCCGAGTTGCCGGCGCTCCACCGTCTGCCGCGCCTTACCCATGTGTCCACCCTCCGCGACGCCACCCGATCAGGCGAATACCGTGCCCGAACTAGGGGTTACTGTTATCCCGAGAGGTAGGATAATATCAGGCCACAATCGGAAGGGATCGACGATGTCCGTGGAAGGAATGGCCACGAGCTTCTGGGCCAGGATCGACGGCGCCTGCGCGATCAGGCATCGCTGGAGCGATGACACGGTGTCCGTGACCTTCCAGGGGTCGGGCAAGGACACGATCGGCCTGGAGATCGACGCCACCGGGCACGGCCTGGACAAGCTGCTGGCCGTGCTGGAGGAGGCGCGCAGCGCCCGGCCGGCCACCGGCGACGATCGACCGCCGGTGCGGCGCGGCGACTGACGCCGGTCAGGCCGGGCCGTTTCGCCATCTGGCGAAGAACTGCTCCGCCTCGGTCACCGAACCATCCTGCGCAACATCGGGAAACAGGTTCGCGACCGAGTCCTTCGCCCGCTCGTACCGGTCGTTCGCGGCAACCATCTCGTCGAGTTGGTGG
>DATATE010000121.1:0-3384 GCA_036268955.1 Pseudonocardiaceae bacterium | reverse complement strand
GCATAGCGGCGGCCCCGGGCCAGCGCGACGTCGTCGACACCGAGCATGTCGACTGGACCAATCCGCGGATCGGGGAGGCCGTGCAACGCCCGCAGCAGTGTGGATCTGCTGGCTACACATCCCAGCCGGGTGGCCAGCCGTAACCCGGCGCGCCCGCCCAGCGCCAACCCTATGTGCTCGCATGCCCTGCGGCACACCATAGTCCGGCGAGCGTGTGGGGCGGTCACATTGTCAACCTGCTCGGCGAACGTGCCTGTGCGGGACAGTTCGGGTTGTCGCAGAAAACCGCCGTACCCGCAGCCGCACGACCACCGGGCGCGCGGCTACCGGGCATCGACCAGTCGGCGGTCATAACGGCTGTGCACCCGCCGCGACCGAGTAGCACACGAGGGGGCAGCTTCCCTCCGCTGGCTTGGGCCGTGCCCAGATCACCACGCCGATCCGGACTGCTCGATCCGCTCGACACCCCGGCCAGATGCGGGAGAAGCAAGGAGTACGCGAGGAACCGATGTCGTAAGCCTTTCAATTCTTTACCGGCTCGAACCTGGTGGATGTGGGCCGGGAGGGGTGCGTTCCTGCCGCTGTCGTGGCGGTTGGAGAACTTCCGGGTGGTGAAGCCGACGGCCGGGAAGGCCGCGCTGAAAGCCTGCGGCGGAGGTGTGGCGAGGCCGCTGGGGCAGAGTCGGGCTCATCCTCGATCAAGCGAACCACAGTGAACACGGGAACCACTCCGGGTCTCGCCCAAGGTCCTGAATCCATTGTGGATGGTTGGATTGGGTCCATCGTCGACCGATCGGCACCTTCGGCGCACACATTCCCCCGATCTGCGACCTTCTGCCGGCTCGGTCGACATCGGAGCCACCGCCTCGGGCGCCGTGATCACCTACACCCCCAATGACACTTTCGCGCCTCTGTGAAGTTGATCTCGGAAGGACCAGCTTCATACCGGGGTTCTGCGCTTTTCTGTTGTATTGCAACAGGTCCGGCGGGTCATCAACCACGACCGGCCATAATACACCGAGTTACCTACGGTTACGCGAAAATGGTTCGGTGGCACCGCTACCTGCTGTTCGACGGCGCTGCCTCCGTGGGCTGGGACACCGGCGGGCCGTCACCAACTTTCTGACCGTCCTCATTGTCGGCGCAGCCATCGTCGCCGCTCTTCCGTCGCGCCCACGGCACAGCGGCATTGAACACCACCCGGACCTTCCAACCACCAAGAACTGACGCAGGTCGCACCCTGCACCATGACCCTCGAATTGGGGGTCACATCGGGTAACCGGCGTCTATAGACTCCGATGCGTGACCGGTCCTATGACGCCGACCAAGGGCACGCTGCGCGTGTGCCGCGGTGTCATGCTGGCCGTAGCGTCCTCGACCTTGGCCATTGCCGCACACGGCGTCGCCGGCGGTGGCCTGCCGGACACCGCCCTCACGCTGCTGCTCGTCTTCGGTGTCAGTGCTGTCGGTATCGCCGTCGCGGGTAAGCGGTATTCGTTGGGTGCGGTTGCCGGCGTGCTCGGGACTGTCCAACTGGTCACCCATCTGCTGCTTTCGTTCGACTCGACCGACATGGACGGCATGGCCGGCATGAACATGGCCACGGCCGGTGGCCTGGCGATGGTCGGCGCTCACGCTGTCGCCGTCGTCCTCACGTCGGTGCTGGTGGTCCGGGCCGACGCGGTGCTGTTCGCCTTGGCTCGCTCGGCGCGCAGGATGCTGCCCATGCTGGTGGCGCACGCGCCTGTCATCGCCCACGCACGCTGCCCCCGCCCGGCAGCCGCGCCGCGCAGCGATCTGGCTGCCGTGGCGCTGTGTCGGATCAACGCACGCCGAGGTCCACCGGTCTCGGTCTGACGACCGATCCCGTGCGTAGCGCGTCCTGCTGGCGGATCGGTCGGTCGTGCGTCCACATCGGTCTCTCCGGGCGCCCTGCGTCGACACGGTTGTGACGCTGTCGCATCGTGTTGCGGAGTCGTCTCGCCATGTCCGCACGACCTACGTTCACCCCGCGCCGGGCCACCTGTCCTGAAGTAGCTCACGCCCGGTGATGGACGTACCAGGCAAACGCCCATCTCCGGGCGTGTCCCCCATGCCGGCCGACGGTCGCGTCGAAGGCCGGCAGCCTCCTGCCGCGAAAGACCGGTAGGAGGTGGTGGGGGTCACCCAGAAGGCCTGGTCGGGCGTGTCAGTCGCTGAGGTCAGACCGGCACGCCCGACCAGGCAACTCATCGGACAATTGCAGTCGTCGACGTCATCACCCGCCACTCTGAAGGACAAGGAAAGACCATGCCACCGCCACCGGATCCCGCTGGTCGCGTGGTGCCGATGGCTGCCTCCGTCGCCACGTCTCGTCTTGTGCGATCGACCGAAGTTGGGGATGGGGTTCCCGGCTCGGCGTACCTAGCATCGTCAGCCATGACCAGCGTGCCGTCCCCGACTTCCGGAGCCTTCCGGGTGTGTCGTGGTGTCGCGCTGGCCGTCGTGTCGGGTGCGTTGGCCGCCGGAGCGCACGAGCTCGGCGGTGGCGGTATGCCGAAGATCGGTGTGACCGCTGTGCTCACCGTGGGCGTCGCGGCCATCGGTATCGCGCTGGCCGACCGGCGCAGTGCACTGCCGGCCATTCTCGCCCTGCTCGGCATGGCCCAACTGGCCACCCATGTGCTGCTGGCGGTCGAAACCATGAACATGCCCGGCATGCACCAGGATGACGGGCTAGCCATGGTCGGGGCGCACACGGTCGCGGTGCTCGTCTCCGCTGTCCTGTTGGCCAAGGCCGACGCCGCCGTGTTCCAGGTGATCGCCGCACTGACCCGCCTGTTGCCCACGGTGTTGACTACCCCGCCGGTGCCCGAAGCGCCCAAACGGCCCCTGGTCCGTGTGCACGCCGGTGACCGGGCGACCAGCGTCCTGTTGTGTCGCAGTAATGCCCGTAGAGGCCCGCCAGTACTCGTCTGACCGATCCTGTCCGCGGGTAAGCGGCTCGGGGATCGGTCGTTCGTACATGCCCATTCCCTACCGACGCATCGGCTGGTGGCCGATGCCCATGCCTTGCGGAGTGTGTTTCCATGTCTTCGAAGAAAGTATTTCCCCTGCGTGCCGCCGCCATGGTGATCACCACCGGCGTCCTGGTCCTGATGACCGCCGGCATCGCGTCCGCCCACGTCACCGCGCACAGCCCGGACAACCCGGCCAAGGGCGATGACGGCGAGATCGTCTTCCGCGTCCCGGACGAGGAGGACGCGGCGAACACGGTGAAGGTGCAGGTCAGCTTCTCCACCACCAGCCCGATCAGCAACGCGGACATCAAGCCCGTGCCCGGCTGGACGGCACAGGAGGCGATGATGACGCTGCCCAAGCCGGTCAGCATGGACAACGAAACGG
>DATATE010000120.1:0-42289 GCA_036268955.1 Pseudonocardiaceae bacterium | reverse complement strand
GTCATGTTCGTATGAGGAGACCAGGTTGAAGAGCACCGTCGAGCAGCTCAGCCCGACGAGGGTCCGGATCAACGTCGAGGTGCCGTTCGACGAGCTCAAGCCGAGCTTCGACCGCGCATACCGGAAGCTCGCCAAGCAGGTACGCATCCCAGGGTTTCGGCCGGGCAAGGCCCCCGCGCGGGTGCTGGAGAGCCGCCTCGGTCGCGGTGTGGTGCTCGACGAGGTGGTCAACGAGGCCATTCCGGCCAAGTACCTGGAGGCCGTGAACGGCGACAAGGTACGCACCCTCGGCAAGCCCGACATCGAGGTCACCAAGATCGATGACGGCCAGACCCTCGAATTCTCCGCCGAGGTCGACATCCGTCCGGAGATCACCGTTCCCGAGTTCGACGGCATCGCCGTGAGCGTGGAGAACCAGGAGATCACCGACGAGGAGGTGCAGACCCAGCTCGACGAGCTGCGGGCGCGCTTCGGCACCCTTGCCGGCGTCGAGCGGCCCGCCGAGACCGGTGACTTCGTGTCCATCGATCTCGCCGCGACCGTCGACGGCGAGGTCGTCGAGGACGCCACCACCACCGGCCTGTCCTACGAGATCGGCTCCGGTCAGCTCGTCGACGGTATCGACGAGGCGCTGCTGGGCCTGTCCGCCGGGGAGGACAAGACCTTCACCACCACGCTGGTGGCCGGCGAGCACGCCGGTAAGGACGCCGAGGTCGAGGTCACCGTGCAGTCGGTGAAGAAGCGTGAGCTGCCCGAGGCCGACGACGAGTTCGCCCAGCTGGCCAGCGAGTTCGACACCCTGGAGGAACTGCTCGCCGACCTGCGCGAGCGGCTCGGCAGGGTGAAGAAGATGCAGCAGGCCGTCGAGGCCCGCGACAAGGTGCTCGACGCGCTGCTGGACGCCACCGAGGTGCCGCTGCCGGAGAGCATCGTCGAAGGCGAGATCGACTCCCGCAAGCACGACGCCATCCACGCCTTCGACCACGACGAGACGAAGTTCGGCGAGTGGCTGACCGAGCAGGGCGAGTCGTTGGACAAGTTCAACGCCGACCTGCGGGAGGCCGCCGAGAAGGCGGTCAAGACGCAGCTGGTGCTCGACTCCATCGCCGACACCGAGAACGTCAATGTCAACGACAACGAGCTGACCGAGCGCATCGTCTACCAGGCGCAGCGCTTCGGCGTCAGCCCCGACGAGTACGTGCAGCGGGCCCAGCAGTCCGGCCAGCTCGGCGCGATCTTCGCCGACGTGCGCCGCGGCAAGGCGCTGGCCTCGGTGGTCCGCAAGGCCGCCGTGACCGACGCAGACGGCAACACCCTCGACCTCGACGAGATGTTCGGCGGTGCCGACAACGAGGCCGCCGAGGCAGCCGAGCCGCTGGCCGCCGGTGACGTCGTCGAAGCGCCCGCCGAGGCCGACACGGCAGCGGAGAGCAAGTGATCCGTCGCACACCGTGTGCGCGACGCGCCACCGCGCCCTGACCTGGTCCGGGCGTACTCGCGGAGCTGACATTGAAAGCTCTGAGCGAACGCGGGCGCCGTAGGGACGAATGCGGCGCCCGCCTTGGTTAGTGTCGGTGACAGCAAGCAGAACGAACCGTTGCGGCCCCGGAAAGCAACCGGAGCGTCGTGGTGAGAAGGCAGGCAGACGTGACGCAGCACCACTTGCCCCTGATGCGTGGCAGCACCACGGGGCTGAACCTGAACGACTCGGTGTACGAGCGGCTGCTCGCCGAGCGCATCATCGTGCTCGGTTCCGAGGTGAACGACGAGATCGCCAACCGGATCACCGCTCAGCTGCTCCTACTGGCCGCGGACGACGGCGACAAGGACATCACCCTCTACATCAACTCGCCCGGTGGCTCGGTGACCGCCGGCATGGCGATCTTCGACACCATGGAGCTGATCGAGCCCGATGTCTCGACCTACGCCATGGGTCTCGCCGCCTCGATGGGTCAGTTCCTGCTGACCGCGGGCGCCCCCGGTAAGCGCTACGCCCTGCCGCACGCCCGCATCCTGATGCACCAGCCCTCCGCCGGTGTCGGTGGTACCGCCTCCGACATCTCCATCCAGGCCGAGGTCTACAACAGGTGGAAGCAGGAGATGGCCAAGATCACCGCCGAGCGGACCGGCCAGACCATCCAGAAGATCACCGCGGACAGTGACCGGGACCGCTGGTTCACCGCGGAGGAAGCGCTGGACTACGGCTTCGTCGACCACATCGCCCCGCGCGCCGGGCAGCCGGCTGCCAACTGAGCAGCCTCTCCAGACCGAACTAGGAGCTCGTCGTGAGTGAACTTCGCCTCCCGCAGTCCCGGTACATCCTGCCGTCGTTCATCGAGCAGGGCACCTACGGGATGAAGGAGTCCAACCCGTACAACAAGCTGTTCGAGGAACGCATCATCTTCTGCGGCGTGCAGATCGATGACGCCTCGGCCAACGACATCATGGCCCAGTTGCTGGTGCTCGAGGCCCAGGACCCGGACCGCGACATCATCATGTACATCAACTCGCCCGGTGGTTCGTTCACCTCGTTGATGGCCATCTACGACACCATGCAGTACGTGCGGCCGGACATCCAGACCGCCTGCATCGGCCAGGCCGCCTCGGCCGCCGCCGTGATGCTGGCCGGCGGCAGCGCCGGCAAGCGGGCCGCCCTGCCCAACGCGCGCATCCTGATCCACCAGCCGTCCATGGAAGGCGCCTACGGGCAGGTCTCCGACCTGGAGATCCAGGCCGCCGAGATCAACCGGGTGCGTCGGCAGATGGAAATCATGCTGGCGAGGCACACCCACCGGGACGCCGACCAGGTTCGCAAGGACATCGAGCGGGACAAGATCCTCACCGCGGAAGAGGCCCTGGAGTACGGCATAATCGACGAAATCATGCCCTACCGCAAGCTTTCGGCCATGTAGTGACCCGCGACACGCCGGGCGGAGGTGCTCTCACCTTCGCTTGGCGTGCTGGGAGTACTTCGGTGCTCCCTTTTCGTGGGGTTGGGCGGGTACCGTCAGTGGAGTACGCACGCCCTGCCCGTGCGGGAGCCTCGGCACAACCGGGTCGACCACACATTCAGGCAGGTCGGCCCTGAAGACAGCGAAGGTGTAACGGGAGCTATCTCACCCGTTGCCCCGGAGGGGACAGAGGTCAGCGGTCATGGCTCGAATCGGGGACGGCGGAGACCTGTTGAAGTGTTCTTTCTGCGGGAAGAGCCAGAAGCAGGTCAAGAAGCTCATCGCCGGTCCTGGCGTCTACATCTGTGACGAATGCATCGACCTCTGCAACGAGATCATCGAGGAAGAACTCGCTGAGGCCGGTGACGTCAAGCTCGATGAGCTGCCCAAGCCTGCCGAGATCCACGAGTTCCTCGATACCTACGTGATCGGGCAGGACGAGGCAAAACGGACGCTGGCCGTCGCGGTCTACAACCACTACAAGCGCATCCAGTCCGGTGACCGGGGCCGTGAGGGCCGCGACGACACCGTGGAACTGGCGAAGTCCAACATCCTGATGCTCGGGCCGACCGGCTGTGGCAAGACCTATCTCGCCCAGACCCTGGCCAAGATGCTCAACGTGCCCTTCGCCATCGCCGACGCGACCGCGTTGACCGAGGCCGGGTACGTGGGTGAGGACGTCGAGAACATCCTGCTCAAGCTCATCCAGGCCGCCGACTACGACGTGAAGCGCGCCGAGACCGGCATCATCTACATCGACGAGGTCGACAAGATCGCCCGCAAGAGCGAGAACCCGTCGATCACCCGCGATGTCTCCGGCGAGGGTGTCCAGCAGGCGCTGCTGAAGATCCTGGAGGGCACCACAGCGAGCGTTCCGCCGCAGGGCGGTCGCAAGCACCCGCACCAGGAGTTCATCCAGATCGACACGACGAACGTGCTGTTCATCGTGGCCGGCGCGTTCGCCGGGCTGGAGAAGATCATCCAGGAGCGGGTCGGTAAGCGCGGGATCGGCTTTGGCTCAGAACTGCGTACCAAGGCCGACGACGAGCACGCGGACTTCTTCGCCGACACCATGCCCGGCGACCTCATCAAGTTCGGTCTGATCCCGGAGTTCATCGGCCGGCTGCCCGTGGTGGCCAGCGTGACGAACCTGGACAAGACCTCGCTGGTGCAGATTCTCACCGAGCCGCGCAACGCGCTGGTCAAGCAGTACCAGCGGCTGTTCGCGATGGACAACGTCGAGCTGGAGTTCACCGACACGGCGCTGGGCGCCATCGCCGACCAGGGCATCCTGCGCGGTACCGGTGCTCGTGGCCTGCGCGCGATCATGGAGGAGGTGCTGCTCCCGGTGATGTACGACATCCCCAGCCGTACCGACGTTGCCAAGGTCGTCATCACCGAGCAGACCGTCCGGGAGAACGTCAACCCGACCATCGTGGCTCGCCAGCCCGCGCGTCGGGAGCGTCGGGAGAAGTCCGCCTGAGCGGGCGTTTTCATTCCTGCCTGAAGGGCGTCGGCCACCAGCCGGCGCCCTTCTTGCTTGCTCTTGCTGCTCGCCCCTTGCCTGCGTTCAGCCGCGCAGCCCGTGTCAGCCTCGGATGGCGGCCGGCAGGTTCCTGCCGAGGAAACGCAGCACCCCGGCCAGCGTCGTGCCGTGCTGCCCCGGCCGGCCGGTCTCCACCAGTTGCGGGTGGGCCAGCTTCACGAACTCCTCGATCCCGGCGCGATAGGTGTCACGGTCCCCGCACCACACCCCGATCGCCGGGTGACCCAGTTCCGAAACGTGCCGTAGCGGGTCGAGCGACTCCCACTGGGCGGCGTCGAGGAAGGCGTGCCGGCCGCTGATCTCCGACCAGGAGGTGGCAAGGCCCGGCGCGATGGCGGCCACCGCGTGCACCGGACTGTCCCGCTCGTTGCGTCGCCGGGCGTAGAGCAGGGCGTCGAAACCACCCATCCCCACGCCGGCAACGGCAACCGGCGCGCCGCCGCCGAGTTCGTGCGCGGACAGCCAGGCCGGCAGCTCGTTGATGAGGACATCCATCGGATCGGAGCCCAGCCGTTCCTGATGCCAGCAGTCCTCGGCACTCTGCAGCGCGACCACCGCGAACGGCCGGCCGCCGGTACCGGACTGGGTGGCCAGCGCCTCGGACAAGCCCGGTGCGGACCGGCGCGGATCTCCGGCGATACCGGGCAGCAACAGCACGACCGGCAGTTTCGCCGGGGCGATGTGGCCGGGCAGGAACGCCACCATGTTCAGGTTGCCGCCGCTGGTCGGCGAATAGACCTTGGCCACCGTCGTGGTCACCAGGCCGACCGGCACGACCGGATTACCGCTGGCCGGATTGCCGCTGGCTGGGTCGCTGGTGCTCGGGGTGGGCAGGTCGCCGATGGCGCTCATGGTCTGCCGCCAGGCCGGATCGAGCTTGATCACGCCGGTCGCGGCCCCCGCCACGAAACCAGCGGCGGCGAGGCCGACCCCGCCCGCGCCCAGCAGCAGGCTGCGCCGACTGATCCGCCGCGATCTGTCCGCCGCCTCGGCCTCGCTGTCCTCGCTCATTCCCCGCCCCCGCTGGTTCGGCCGCCGCACCCGGCGGTCTCGGGCGGACTTGCCCGTCACCAGCAAAGACGACCGAGCGCCCAGTTTGGTTGCGTTTGGGAGCTTCCCGACCGGATTCTGGGATATCTCTTAAAGTCCGTTACGCCATGACACCTCGACCTGACTCACCGTTCGCGCCGCCCCGGTTCGGCCGGTGCTCGTCCCGCACCGCGAGCCGACTGACCGCTGCGGCCCGGTGACTCAGGACGCACAATGAAGTAATGCGCGATTGGCGCGCGGAGCTGGCCGCGGTCGCTCGGGAACGGTTCGTGCCCGAGACAATTTGGCTGGACACCGAGAACGGCTACGGCGCACTGCGCAGAGCCGAGGATCCGGTTGCCTGGCAACGACATGTCGCCGCGAACGAGCCGATCGTCACTCAGGTGGACGATGGCGGTGTCGCGCCGGGCCAGTTCGGTCATCGGGCGTCGAGTTCCACCAGCCAGCCCTCGGTGGTCGCCCTGATGCTGGTCGCCGCCGCCCTGCGGCCAGGTCTGCGGGTGCTGGAGATCGGTACCGGCACCGGCTGGAACACCGCGCTGCTGTGCGAACGACTCGGCGACGCGGCCGTCGTCTCGGTCGAGATCGACCCCGATGTGGCCGAGACCGCGGCCGAGGCACTGGCCGCGAACGGATATCGGCCGACGCTCGTTACCGCCGACGGAGGCGCGGGATATCCGGCGAAGGCCCCGTACGACCGGGTCGTCGCGACGGTCGCGGTGATCGGTCCGGTGCCCCATGCCTGGGTCGAACAGACCCGGCCCGGCGGCCTGGTGATCACGCCGTGGGGCAGCGAGTTCTGCAACGGCGCGCTGTTGCGGCTGCGCGTGGACAAGCGCGGCGTGGCGCGGGGCCGCTTCCACCACAACCTCGCGTTCATCCGGCTGCGCGGTCAGCGCAGCGACGCCGAGGTCGTCGAGGAAGGCGGTGTCGCGAGCACGACTTCCTTGCAGGAATGGGAAATCCACGAGGCGATCAGTATTCGCCGCGCCGCCTTCGCGATCGGCCTGCGGGTACCGGACTGTCACCTTCGCCTCACGAGCGGCCTTGCGGCGCAGGACTGTCGACATCTGGTGCGGCTGCACGATCCGGCCACCGGGTCCTGGGCGCGGGTCCGCGTCGGCGCGCAGCCTCCGTTCACCGTGCACGCCGGCGGCCCGCGCGATCTCTGGGGCGAGGTCGTGGCCGCCTACCGCTGGTGGTGCGAGGCAGACCACCCGGCCGCCGACCGCTTCGGTCTCACCGTCGCGCCGACCGGCCACACCGTCTGGCTGGACAACCCCGCCAACCCGGTCAGCGGGTTCGCAATCCGCTGAACAGTCTGAATCAAGATGATATAGTCTGATTCAGAAGGGGAGGGGTCGGCTGATGGACGTTGATCTGGTCGCTGTCGGGGCGCGGGTTCGGGCGGCGCGGGACCGAGCTGGTCTGTCGCAGCGTGATGTGGGTGCGGTGGCCGACATCGCGCAGTCGAAGCTGCACCGGGTGGAGAGCGGGCAGCGGACGAACGTCACGCTGGCCGACTATGACCGGTTGGCGCAGGCGCTGGGCGTTGGTCTCGACGAACTGCTCTACGGATCGGCCGTTGAAGAGCGTGTCCTCGCGGCCGCACGGACAAGCGCCCGGACGCGCGGCTGCACGGAGGACGATCTCCGGGCCGCTCTTGAGCACGGCATCGAGTTGCTCAAACTCGACGACCGGCTCGATGCGGTGGTACCCCATCTGCACCAGGAGCCGACTCGCTCGATGCCGACGATTTCGGCCGAAGGAAGCCCTCGCGAGCGCGGTAAGGCCGCCGCCGAGCAGGTGCGGTCGACCTTGGGTTTCGACGTCGCACCCATCGCCGATCTCGTTGAGGCACTCGAACACCTGACCGGCGTCGACATCGGCACGATGCCATTGCCCGCCGGAGTCTCGGGTGTCTGTGCCACCGACCCGGCAAGGGCGACCTCGGTCGTGCTCGTCAACAGTGCCGATGTGCTTGAGCGGCAACGGTTCACTCTCGCCCATGAGTTAGGGCATCTCCTCTTCGGCGACGCAACCCACGTCGACGCCCTCAACTGCCAACGGTCGCCGCAGGAGGTGCTCTGCGACGAGTTCGCCCGCCAGTTGCTCATCCCGTTCGGCGGGGTGCGCTCCTGGCTGCGCCGCACCGTCGGTACCGTTGACAAGGCGCAGGTGGACGAGCGAGTCATGGCGCTGATCGCCCGGCATTTCGGAGTCAGCCCCGAAGCCACCCGTATCCAGCTCGACCGGATGGGCCTGCTCCCGAGCCTCCTTGCCGATATCGACCTACCCAGCGGTCGGCGCTGGGCATACCGATATGGCTGGGGTCCGCAGTTCGACAGTGATCAGGCGGCGGCTAGGCAGCCCCGTGCGCCGCGCCGGATGCTCGACCGCGCCACTGAGGCATATCGTGCCGGCAAGCTCGGGGTCGGCGTTCTCGCGAGGTTGCAGGACCGTCCCGTCGCCAAGGTCGAGCAGGCCCTCGCCGAAGCCGGTGTCCTGGTCGAACCGGCCGTACGCCGTGCCGATGTCGGTGCACTGGTGGCGCGTGCCGCCGCACGGGGAAGCACGACATCACGGCCGGTCTCGTGACGGAGGAGCACGATGACCGAGACGTGTCCATGACCGCGTCTGCCCGGTTGATCAGCGTGGTGGACGCGGTGTGCTGTGTGTACTTCTGCGCGGCAGGCAAAAGTTCCTTGCTGCTCAGGGTTCTGCTCGGACTCGGTATGGAGATCCTCATTCCCGCTGAGGTTGAGCGGGAAGTACTGGGCAAGTGTCTGGGGCGGACAGCGGACCAGTGGCCACGGCTGCGTGCCTCCTCGCGAGTCCGGATACTCGACGAACTCACTCCGACCGACGCGCGGGACGGTGTCGTGGAGAATGTGGCCCGGCTGCGTGGCATGTCCGTCCAGTTGGCTTTGTCCGCACGTCGTGATCTCGGCGAAGCGATCGTCATCGGCCATGCCACAGTTCTTGCCGCCGCCGGTCACGAGGTGTATGTGATCATCGATGATCAGGGCGGCCAAATCCTTGCCAGCAACGAGGGCCTTACCGTCCTGACCGTGGAGGACCTGTTGATCGCAGCACTACGACTGGGTCTGTTGCCGCCCGCCAAGCTGCGGAGAACCTACGAAGATCTGCTCCCGTTCGGTAGCGGCCTGCCTACCTGGGACGCCAGCGACCTCAAGCGGAAGTACAGCGAATGGCGCCGTTCCCGGCAGCAGCAGGGTTCCGAGGCTTGGCGGCGATCCCAGGCGTAGCAGGCCTTCCGGGTGATGCGGGCGGCCTCGGCTCAGCCCGCGAGACCGGGGAGTTGCTCGGCGATCTCGGCAGGGGCGGGCATCGCGGCGACCTCGGCGGCCATTCGCTCGGCGGCGGCGCTGACGGTCGCGTCGGACAGCAGCCGCGTGGCGAGTTCGGTGATGGCCGCCGCGGTGACCTCCTCGCCGATCAACCGGTCGCCCAGTCCGAGTTCGCGCACCACGTCGGCGTTGGTGAACTGGTCGGCGCCCTGCGGTACCAGCAGCTGTGGCAGGCCGGCGCCGAATGCGCCGAGCGTGCTGCCGCTGCCGCCGTGGTGCACCATCAGGTCGACGTGTGGCAGCAGGTCCGCCTGCGGAACCCAGGCCTCGAGCCGGACATTCGCCGGGACCTCGCCGAGGCCCTCACGCCGCACCGACGGGCCGGTCGCGACCAGGATGTCCGCGTCGAGGGCCGCGAGTCCGTCGATGGCCGTGCGCAGGACGGCGGCGTTGCCCATCACGGTGCCCAGGGTCAGGTAGATCAGCGGCCGGCCCCGGTCGGAGTCCACGACGCCAGGTGGCAGGTCGCCCGGCTCGTTCCAGCCGACCGGTCGCAGCGGGAGCCGGTTCGCGGCCGTCAGGAATTCCGGTGCCTGCGCCGATCCCGGGCAGATGTCGAGAAACGGGTCGCCGAAGGTCGGGAACTCGGTCCCGGCGAACCCGAGTTCCGCGGCGTAACCGGCCACTTGCTCGGTCATGGCCAGACTGGCCGGACTGTCGGACAGCCGGCCGAAACCGTGACCGACCGCCGGAACCCCGGCCAGCTTCGCCGCCAGCGCGCCACCCGGATTCAGCAACTCGTAGACCACGAGGTCCGGCCGCTGCCGCTGGAAGAGTTCACCGAGGTCGGCGACGAACTTGCGAGGCATCGCGACCCCGAACACCGTCGCCCGGATCGGATCGATCTGTTCCGGCGGCAGTCGCCAGCCCTGCGCGGCCTTGTCGGCGAGTTCGGCGTTGAATGCCGGCCCGATCCCGATCCCGGCGGGCGCCGCGTCGAGTCCGGCCTTGCGCGCGATGGGCAGATAGTCCTCACCGGTCGCGAAGACGACGTCATGTCCGGCTTTCCGCGCGGCGACCGCCAACGGGAGCAACGGATACATATGACCATGGGCAGCCAAGGAGGTGAAAACCACTCGCACGGGGCAAACCCTAGTCCCGGAGTTCGGCCGTGGACCGCTCAGGTCCGGCCGACGAGGCCGAAGGCCTTGCCTTGCTCGCGATTCCGAGCCTGGTGACGAGCAACAGCAGGGCGGACAACCCGATCAGGATCGGTTCGACGGTGAACGCGGCGCGCAGACCGAGGTGGTCGGCGAGGCTGCCGAGCAGGTACGGGGCGGCGACGGCAAGGACACCGCCGAGCAGTTGGGTGCGGGCGTTGGCGGTGTCGCCATGTCCCGGTGCCGCCGCCAGGGTGAGGGCAAGTGAGAGCGGGTAGAGGTTCGCGACGCCGAGCCCGCAGATGAACAGCCCGATCACCGCGAGGGCGGGCAGGCCGGCGAGCCAGAAGACCAGGAAGCCGGCCATGGTGACCGCCAACGACACCCACAGCAGCCTGCCGGTGCGGCCAGGTCGGCGGGTGAGCAGGGCGCCGCCGATCCGGCCGGCGAGGATGCCGAGATAGAAGCCGCTCATCGCGGTGGCCGCCGTAGCGGTGGGCAGGCCGGTGGCGGTGAGCAGTTCGGCACCGAAATAGATCACGCAGAACTCGACGGCGATACCGAGGGCGACCAGGGTGGCCAGCAGCCAGGCCGACCGCGACAGCCGTGACCGGCGTCCGGTGGGCGCGGCAGCAGGTGACGAGGGCAGCGGCTCGTGGCGATAACGCAGATAGAGCCCGACAAGGAGGAGAGCCGGCAGCGCCAGTCCGGCCCGCCAGCCCGCCGGGGTGGCCTGGATCGAGCCGAGGATCAGCGGGGCGAGCACCGCGCAGGCCGCCGCGCCGACATTCGCCTCGGTCAGCGCCCGATCGCGCTGCCCACCGTGGCGGTCGGAGAGGATCGCCTGGGTGCAGGTGAGCAGCGTGCAGCCGGCGAAGCCCATCAGCGCGGCGCCGAGCAGGGTCAGCGCGACGGTGTGGGTCAGGGCGAAGAGACCGGCGCCGATGGTGGTGCCGACGGCCGAGACCCACAACAGCGCCGGACGCGACCACCGCCGTCCCGCCACCGCGTAGCCCGCGCCGACCACGGCCGCGCCGCCGGACCACAGTGCCGAGTACAGGCCGAGCACGGTGTAGGAGAAGTGCAGTTCGGTCCGCAACAGGGCCAATGCGGGCCCGAAGGCGTAGAGCCAGAACGCATAGGCGGCCACCGTGCCGTAGGACAGCACCGTCGGCCGGTCCCTGGTGAAGTCACTGCCCGCCCGCATCTGTGTAACGATACACAAGCTAGGCTTGCGCGGTGTCAGACGACGGCAGGCGTCCCACGATGGCCCAGGTTGCCGAGGCGGCCGGGGTGTCGGTGATGACCGTGTCCTACGCCTACTCGCAGCCGGCTCGGGTCTCCGAGGAAGCCGCCGAGCGGGTCCGCTCCGCCGCCCGGCAACTCGGCTATCCCGGCCCGCATCCCGGTGCCCGCTCTCTGCGTCGAGGCAGGGCCGGCAGCCTCGGCGTCGTACTGGGGGAGCGGCTGACCTACGCCTTCGACGATCCTCAGGCGGCTCGGTTCCTGGCCGGCGTTGCCGAGGTGTGTGCCGCCGAGGCGGTCGGGCTGACCCTGGTGCCGACCGTCGGGGACGAGCGCGACGTGCGGCGGGTGGCCGATGCCGTCGTCGACGGGTTCGTGGTGTGGACGACCACCGAGGACGATCCGGTGCTCGACGCCGTCGCCGCCACCGGGTTGCCGGCGGTGGTGCACGCCGGCCCGCACCGACTCGGCCTGCCGGTGATCGGCATCGATGACCGGGCCGCCGCACGCGCCATCGGCCGGTACGCGTTCACCGGCGCCCGGTGTCCCGTAGTACTCAGCTTCCCCCTCGACCGTGCCCGCCGTCGTCAACTGCTCCCCGCTTCGCCGCCAGCCACCGTCACCTTCCCGGTGACCCGGTACCGCTGGCAGGGATTCGCCGACGCCTTGGCCGATCTCGGTGGCCGGCCCGACACCCTGCGGGTAGCGGTGTGCGCCCACAACAGCGCCGAGGACGGCGAAGCGTTCACCCACGAACTGCTCAACTCCTCGGCCCCACCCGACGCGATCGCCGCCATGAGCGACGAACTCGCGCTCGGCGCCCTGCGCGCCGCCGAACAGGCCGGTTTCGCCGTGCCGGCCGCGCTCGCGGTCACCGGCTGGGACGACACCGATGCCGCGGCACCGGCCGGGCTGACCACGCTGGCCCAGTCGCTGCGTGAGCAGGGCAGTCGCTGCGCCCACCTCGCGCTCGGCCACTCCGAGCCCGGCTCGGCGGACCCGCCGTGGTGGCAGGTGATCAGCCGCCGTTCCACCCGGCCCCGATGAGCGGGAACACCGGTCAGCGTCGATGGGCGATCTGGAAGACGTTGCCGAACGGATCGCGCACCATCGCCCGCCGATCGCCGTAGGGCGTGTCCAGCGGTTCCTCCATGCTGACCGCGCCGGCAGCCAGTGCCCGCCGATAGGTCGCGTCCGCGTCCTCGACGTAGATGTAGAGCAGCGCGGGAAATCTCTCGCGCGCACCGGTCGAGGAGACCATGACCAGTGAATCGCCGATCCGGATCTCGGCGGGCCGACCGGCGGACACCGTTCCCTCGCCGTCGAAAACGGCGCGCAGGAACTCGACCGCCGCCTCGGTGTCGGTCACGATCATCCTCGGTGTCACCGAGTGATAACCCGGTGGCCGACCCACCCGATCTGCCGCGTCACCGGACATGGCCAGCCCCTCAGGTCTTGATGCGGTCCGCTCCCGTGTAGACGTTCATCGAGTCGCCGCGCAGGAAGCCGATCAACGTCATGCCCTGTTCCTCGGCGAGTTCAGCGGCAAGGGAGGACGGCGCGGAAACGGCCGCCAGAATGGGCACACCGGCCATCGCGGCCTTCTGCACGAGTTCGAACGATGCCCGGCCGGAGACCATCAGCACGCAGTCGGACAACGGCACCTCCTCGGCCAGCAGCGCGGCGCCGAGCACCTTGTCGACCGCGTTGTGCCGGCCGACGTCCTCGCGGACGGCGATCGCGGTGCCGTCGGAACGGAACAGGCCGGCCGCGTGCAGACCGCCCGTTGTCGAGAAGATCCGCTGCTGCTTGCGCAGTTCCGCCGGCAGCCCCAACAGCAGTTCCGGGGTCACCGGGCAGGGCGCGTCCGAGGGCGGGAACCTGGTCGCGAGGCGAACCGCGTCCAGCGCGGCCTTTCCGCACACCCCGCAGGATGAGGTGGTGTAGAAGTTCCTGGTGACCTTGGCATCCGGCGCCGCGACGCCCTCGGCGAGCTGGATGTCCAGCACGTTGTAGGTGTTGCGGCCGTCGACATCGGCGCCCGCGCAGTAGCGCGCGGTACGAACGTCCGCGAGGTCGCCGATGACGCCCTCGGTGAGCAGAAAGCCGTGTGCCAGCTCGATGTCGTGACCGGGGGTGCGCATGGTGACGGTCAGCGCGGCGCCGTCCACCCGCAGTTCCATCGGCTCCTCACCGGCCAGCGTGTCCGGCCGGCTGACCTGCCGGCCCGCCGAGATCCGCAGTACCGGCCGGCGAACGCTGACCCGGCCCATCAGCCCGCCGCCGGTTCGGTGACGGGATCGAGGCGAACGACGATCGATTTGGAGGTCGGGGTGTTCGAGGTCTCCGCGACCGAATCCAGTGGTACCAGGGAATTCGCCTCCGGGAAGTACGCCGCGACGCAGCCGGGGGCGGTGGAATAGCTGACGATCCGGAACCGCGCCGCACGCCGCTCGACCAACGTGCCGGCCTGGTTCCATTCACTGACAAGGTCGACGAACTGGCCGTCGCGCAGCTGGAGTTCGCTGAGGTCGGCCGGATTCACGAACACCACCCGGCGCCCGTTGCTGACCCCGCGATAACGGTCGTCGAGGCCGTAGATCGTGGTGTTGTACTGGTCGTGGCTGCGCAAGGTCTGCAACAACAGCCGACCGGCCGGGACGTGCGGAAACTCCAGCTCGTTGACGGTGAAGTTGGCCTTTCCGGTGCTGGTCGGGAACTCCCGCGCGTCGCGCGGCGGATGCGGCAGCACGAAACCGTCCGGTTGGCGGACCTTCGCGTTGTAGTCGGCGCAACCGGGGACCACACGGGCGATGCGCTCCCGGATCAGGTCGTAGTCGCCGGTGAAGGACTCCCAGGGCACCGGATGGTGTGGCCCGAGCACGGCCCGCGCCAGCCGGCAGATGATGTCCACTTCGGACATCAGCCGATCGCCGGCCGGGGCGAGGCGTCCGCGTGAGGAATGCACGACCGACATCGAGTCCTCGACGGTGACGAACTGTTCGACCCCGGCGCGCTCGTCGCGCTCGGTGCGGCCGAGGGTGGGCAGGATCAGCGCGGTCCGGCCGGGCACCACATGCGAGCGGTTGAGTTTCGTGGACACCTGCACGGTCAGCGCACAGGAGCGCAGGGCACGCTCGGTCAGTTCGGTGTCCGGGGTCGCCGCGACGAAGTTGCCGCCGAGCGCGAAGAAGATCTTGGCATCGCCGGAATGCATGGCGCGCAGCGCGTCGACGGTGTCGAAGCCGTGCTTGCGCGGCACCGGGATGCCGAACTCCGTTTCGAGCGCGGCCATGAACTTCTCCGGCATCTTCTCCCAGATGCCCATGGTTCGGTCGCCCTGCACGTTCGAGTGGCCGCGCACCGGGCACACCCCCGCGCCCGGTTTGCCTATCATGCCGCGCATCAGCAGCACGTTCACGATCTCCCGGATGGTGGCCACCGCGTGCTTGTGCTGGGTGAGGCCCATCGCCCAGCAGACGATGGTCCGCTCCGACCGGGCGAACGCGTTCGCGACCTCGACGATCTGCTCGCGGGACAGCCCGGTCGCTTCGTCGATGGCCGGCCAGTCTACTTCGGACAGTGATTTGGCGTAGTCGTCGAAGCCGTGCGTGCGCGCCCGCACGAAGGCCTCGTCGACGACCGTGCCCGGCGCCGCCTCCTCGGCGGCCAGCAGCAGATGGCCGATGGCCTGGAAGAACGCGAGGTCGCCGCCGAGCCGGATCTGGCAGAACTCGTCGGCCAGCGGCGTGCCCCTGCCGATGAGGCCGCGCACGTTCTGCGGGTTCTTGAACCGCATCAACCCGGCCTCCGGCAACGGGTTCACCGCGACGATCCGCGCCCCGTTGCCCTTGGCCTCCTCCAGTGCCGAGAGCATCCGGGGATGGTTGGTGCCGGGATTCTGCCCGACCACCACGATCAGGTCGGCGGAGTTGAAGTCGGCGAGGCTGACCGAGCCCTTGCCGATGCCGATGGTCTGGTTCAGCGCCGCACCGGAGGACTCGTGGCACATGTTCGAACAGTCCGGCAGGTTGTTCGTGCCGTAGGCGCGCACCAGCAGTTGGTAGACGAACGCGGCCTCGTTGCTGGTCCGGCCGGAGGTGTAGAACACCGCCTCGTCAGGTGAGGACAGACCGCCCAGCTGGTCGGCGATCAGGCCGAACGCGCCTGCCCAGTCGATCGGCTCGTAGTGTGTCGCGCCCTCGCGCAGCACCATCGGCTCGGTGAGCCTGCCCTGCTGGCCGAGCCAGTAGTCGGTCTTGTCGGCCAGTTCGGCGACGGGGTGCGCGGCGAAGAACTCCGGCCCCACCCTGCGCAGGGTGGCCTCCTCGGCGACCGCCTTGGCGCCGTTCTCGCAGAACTCGGCCAGTTTGCGATGACCCTGCGGATCCGGCCACGCGCAGCCCGGACAGTCGAAGCCGTGCTGCTGGTTGAGTAGTCGCAGGGTGCGCACCGTGCGCGTGGCGCCCATCTGCTCGAAGCCGCGCTGGGTCGAGACCAGCACACCGGGTAGGCCGGCGGCCCAGGTCTTCGGCTCGTGCACGTCGAGCTGCGACTCGTCGATGTCCTCAACTGGTGGCTTGCGGGTCATGTATACATCGTGCGCCCCGCCCGCGCCCCCGTCCAACGGCCTGCCGGACGAAAGGGACGAGCCGGGCCGGAAATCGGCTGCTCAGGCGTGCTGTGGCGGCGCGGGGCAACTGTCGGTGATGGTCAGCGCGTGACTTGGCGCGTAAAGGGCGTTCGGGTCGTCGGTGTCCTGTGGCGGGTCGACGTTGGCGTTGTCGCTGTAGGCGGGCGCCAGGAAACCCTTGTTGATCTCGGTGCAGGCGATCTGGTCGGCGTAGCTCTGCGTCGTGCCCGGCCACACCCCTCGGTCCCCGGCCTTGTACCTGGCACCGGCCGGCACCATGAAGTCCTGGGCGACGTGCTGCACGGCCACGATCTGCCAGGGCTGCGAGACGTCCCGCGCGCTGCCCGGAGCGAAGGCGAAGGCGAACACGTAGTTGGTGTGGATGAGCAGTTCCCCGCTGGCATCGGTGGTCACCGACATGCTGCCGTCCACCTTGATCGGCGCCGGCAACAGCTGGAAACCGGCCGCGAGCAGGCTGACGTCCCCGATGGACTGCTTGCCGAGCAGGCTGTTGATCCGGCTCTGCTGGGCGGCCCGCGCGTTCGGCGCGAGGCTGCCGAGGTAGGTCGTCAGGTTGTGGTCGAGCAGCACCGCCGGGTCGAGGTGCGCGTCGATCAGCGTCTGTTTGACCTGGGCCTCCGCCTTGCCGACCGTTGTCGCGCTCCAGCCGTCGGTCTTGACCGGCGCCGGCAGCTGGAAACCGGCGGCGCCGTCACTCCAGCCGGCGGCCGGGGTGTCGGCGAAGGGCTGGTTGAGGTTGAGCCTGCCGTGTTCCTGCGCGTTGGGCGTCGTCCTCGGCGCTGTCCCGGAGATCGGCACCGCACCGGCCGGGGCCGGGTTCGCACCCTCGGTCTGGTCGTCGCTGATCTGGTTGACCAGCGCGAACAGCAGCACCGCGATGAGCAGACCGAGCGCGGCGGAGATGCTGCGACTGCTCAGCGCGAACCTCCATCGCGCCCCGCGCGGTCGCTGCTGCCGTGGCTGCGGCTGGTCGAGGACGTGCCGGCCGGCCTTCCTTGCCGCCTTCCGCGCCTCCCGCTCGGCGCTCGCGTTCCACTCCGGGTCGATCAGGTCCGGATGGGTGTCGATCGACGGCTCGAAGCGATCCGCCGGCTCCTCGGCGTGATCGGCTGCGTCGGACACTTCTCGTCCCCCAGATGACGTGCGGCCATAACCAGACCGGCCACGGCCGACCACGTCGAAGCGGACGTGCGGTCGGCAAGCCGGTCACTAGATCGGGTAACGGCCGGTGATCGTTACCGTCCGCCGCCGAGCGGATTCTACGATCGGAGCAGGCAGACCGGCGGACGAGGGCCGGCAGGCAGGTGTGGCCGGGCGAAATCCGGTTGGGCGGCCTTCGTAGACTTGACGGCGTGACCGAGACCCTGCCCGAGCAGCGCGACGCCCGT
This sequence comes from Pseudonocardiaceae bacterium, assembly GCA_036268955.1. Taxonomy (GTDB): domain Bacteria; phylum Actinomycetota; class Actinomycetes; order Mycobacteriales; family Pseudonocardiaceae; genus CAJCJE01. Next base: position 24,984 of record DATATE010000120.1, on the reverse strand, counting down.
GAACTACCGCCGAACTGGAATCCGGCCGAGGTAGAGGGCGAGCTGTACGCGCGCTGGGTAGCCGCTGGTTACTTCACCGCCGACTCCGCCAGCGACAAGCCGGCGTACTCGATCGTCATCCCGCCGCCGAACGTGACCGGCAGCCTGCACATCGGGCACGCCTTCGAGCACTCGCTGATGGACGCGCTCATCCGGCGCAAGCGCATGCAGGGCTTCGAGACCTGCTGGCTGCCGGGGATGGACCACGCCAGCATCGCGGTGCACGTGTTGATGGAGCGGGAGCTCGCCAAGGAGGGCACCTCCCGTCGCGAGATGGGCCGGGAGAAGTTCATCGAGCGGGTCTGGGAGTGGAAGGCCAACTACGGCGGCCAGATCCTCAACCAGATGCGCAGGCTCGGTGACAGCGTCGACTGGAGCCGCGAGCGGTTCACCCTGGACGACGGCCTGTCCAACGCCGTGCAGACCATCTTCAAGCGGCTCTACGACGACGGCCTGATCTACCGCGCCGAGCGGCTGATCAACTGGTCGCCGTCGATGCGTTCCGGCCTGTCCGACGCCGAGGTCAAGCACCGAGACGTCGAGGGTGAACTGGTGTCCATGCGCTACGGCGACGGGGACGCCTCGATCGTGGTCGCCACCACCCGCGTCGAGACCATGCTCGGCGACACCGCCGTCGCGGTGCACCCGGACGACGAGCGGTACGAGCATCTGGTCGGCACGGCGATCGAGCTGCCGCTGACCGGCCGCAAGATCCCGATCATCGCCGACACCCACGTCGACCCGGAGTTCGGTACCGGCGCGGTGAAGGTGACCCCCGCGCACGACCCGAACGACTTCGAGATCGGCCAACGGCACAACCTGCCGATGCCCACGATCATGGACGAGCAGGGCCGCATCGCGCACACCGGAACCGAGTTCGACGGGATGGACCGGTTCGAAGCCAGGGTCGCCGTGCGGGAAGCCCTCCGCGAACAGGGCCGGATCGTCGCGGAGAAGCGCCCCTACCTGCATTCGGTCGGGCATTCCGAGCGGTCCGGGGAACCGGTCGAGCCGCGCCTTTCGCTGCAGTGGTTCGTGAAGGTCGAGTCGCTGGCCAAGGCGGCCGGTGACGCGGTGCGCTCCGGCCAGGTGGCGATCAGCCCACCCGATGCGGACAAGCGCTACTTCGACTGGGTGGACAACCTGCACGACTGGTGCATCTCCCGCCAGCTGTGGTGGGGGCATCGGATCCCGGTCTGGTACGGCCCGAACGGCGAACAGGTGTGCCTTGGCCCCGACGAGCAGCCGCCGGCCGGTTGGCGCCAGGACGAGGACGTGCTGGACACCTGGTTCTCCTCGGGCCTGTGGCCGTTCTCCACCTTCGGCTGGCCGGAGCGCACGCAGGACCTCGCCAAGTTCTATCCGACCAGCGTGCTGGTCACCGGCTACGACATCCTGTTCTTCTGGGTCATCAGGATGATGATGTTCGGCGGCTACGCCATGGGCGGGCAGCCGCCGTTCCGCACCATCGCGCTGCACGGCATGGTGCGCGACAAGTTCGGCAAGAAGATGTCCAAGACCGCCGGCAACGGCGTCGACCCGCTGGAATGGCTGGACCGCTACGGCGCGGACGCGCTGCGCTTCACCATGGTCCGTGGCGCCAACCCCGGCGTCGACGTGCCGATCGGCGAGGAGAACGTCGACAACGCCCGCCGGTTCGCCACCAAGCTCTGGAACGCGACCCGCTTCGCGCTCGGCAACGGCGCGACGGTGGCCGTCGAGGTGCCGGCGCGCGATCAGCTGACCGACGCCGACCGCTGGATACTGGACAGCACCGACGCACTGGTGTCCACAGTGGACGGCCTGTTCGAGGAGTACGAGTTCGCCAAGCTCGCCGAGGACCTGTTCCACTTCACCTGGGACGAGTTCTGCGACTGGTACCTCGAACTGGCCAAGGTGCAGATCGCCGAGGGCGAGCAGCGCGCGCAGGCCACCAGGGCCGTGCTCGGCCAGGTGCTCGACGTGCTGCTGCGGCTGCTGCACCCGATCATGCCGTTCGTCACCGAAACGCTGTGGACCACGCTGACCGGCGGCGAGTCACTGGTGGTCGCGGCCTGGCCGACGGTGTCCGGCGAAACGCCCGACGCGCAGGCGGCGCTGCGGATCGAGTCGGTGCGCAAGCTGATCACCGAGATCCGCCGGTTCCGCAGCGACCAGGGCCTCGCCCCGCGCAAGCGGGTGCCGACCGAACTGTCCGGTGCCAGCTGCGCCGGGCTGCTGCCGCACGAAGCGGCGGTGCGCGCCATCACCTGGCTCGACCAGCCGGGTGAGGACTTCGCGGCCACCGCGACCCTTGAGGTGGCGCTGCCGACCGGCAAGGTGACCGTCCGGCTGGACACCTCAAGCGCGATCGACGTCGCCGCCGAACGCAACCGGCTGACCAAGGAACTCGCGGCGGCACAGAAGGAACTCGCGCAGTGCGAGGGCAAACTGGGCAACCCGAAGTTCGTCGACAAGGCACCGGCCGATGTGGTCGCCAAGATCCAGGCCCGCAAGGACACCGCCGTCGCCGACATCGACCGGCTCAACGCCCAGCTCGCCGCGCTGCCGGCGGCCTGAAACCCCGCAGCCGGAGAATCCCCCTCGTCGCACGGGCCGCATCGGTCCGTGCGACGATCCGGGCATGGGGACCGACTTCTGGCCGCTGCGCCGGTTACGCCTTACCGCCGACACGCTTGAGCTGCGCCTGCCCAACGAGTCCGAAGTGGACGAACTCGCCAGGCTCGCCTCGACCGAGTCCTACAACCCCTCCGTGCCGTTCCTCGCCGGCATCGACGACACGCCCGTCGAGCGGGGCAGGCGCACCCTGCAGACCCTCTGGAAGGACCAGGCGGCCTGGGCACCGGACCGGTGGGTGCTGTACCTGGTCGCCCTTGACGACGGCGAACCCGCTGGCGTCGCGAACATCCGCGCCAACGACTTCGCGGCCGTGCGGGAGGTGGAGACCGGTTCCTGGCTGCATACCGGCCGGCGCGGCACCGGCCTCGGCACCAGGCTGCGGGTCGCCGCGCTGACCCTGGCCTTCGACGGCCTTGGCGCCGAGTACGCGGCGTCCAGCGCCAGCATCGCCAACAACGCCTCGCTGGGCGTGTCCGCGAAGCTCGGCTACCACCCCGACGGCATCGACCACCGCGCGAGCAACGGCGAGGTACTCACCATCCAGCGGTTGCGCCTCGCCGCGGCCGACTGGGCCGAGCGCAAAGCCGACTGGGGCGCCGTCACGGTGACCGGCCTTGCCGAGTGCCGCGCCATGTTCGGCCTCGACACGGCAGGCACGGACATCGCCGCGCACTGACCCCAACTCAGTGCAGGCCGACCAGCAGCGTTCTCGGCGGCGAACTCTCGTTGAGGCCCGGCCCGGCGATGGCCAGTACCACCCCGGCCGGGGTGAGGACGGTGGCCGGGGAACCGAGTAGGCCGGTCGCCGAGGCGATCGGACCGACCTGAATGGTCGGACCCTGCTCGCCGGTCCGGCCGGACACCACGACGAACTGTGGTTGCGCGACGATCTCGTTGGTGGCGTTGGGATCCTGGCTCGGCAGCAGGATGCGGCCGTCCGGCAGCGCGGCGGCGTAGTAGCTGGAGCCCTGCGAGAACTGGGAGAACTCGATCCCGTGCACCGTCGTGCTCCAGGTGGCCCCGGTCGTCGGATCGATGCCGACCAGCCAGACCTCCTGCACGGTGGGCAAATAGTAGGTGAGCACCGCGGTGGAACCGGCCCAGATCGGTGACATGCTGCCTTGACCGGCATCGTCGCTGTCCGGCGCGAACGGCGCCTGCGGCAGCCCTGACTGCTGCCGGCGCACCGTTCCCGTTCCCGCGTCCAGCTCGATGACCTGTTGCGGCGCGGATACGCCCACATTGGGCGGGTGGCCGAAGGTGATGCCGGGCGGGGTGCCGAAGGTGTCGCCGGGAACGCCGGTCGCCGCCTGGGTGGCGGCGACCACGGTGCCGGCGGGGGCGCCGGTCAACGGCCACACTTCGACATCCTTGGTCGGCGCCCGGTAGGTCCAGCGCGGCTTGCCGTCCTGGCCGAGCATGGCGACCGTGCCGCAGTCGGTGGACACGGCCAGTTCCTGGCCCGCCGCGCTGAATCCGGTGAGCTGGCAGTTCTGCGCGGGGAGATAGGTCCACCTGATCTTGCCGGCCTGCGGCCCCGTGGTGTCGACCGCGCGCAGCTCGGTGGTGTCGATGCCGTTCTCGCCGTCGGCGACGTAGACGGCCGAGTCGGTGACGGCGGCCAGCGAGCCGCCGTGCACGGCCATGGTGAGCGGGTCGGCCAGCACCGTTCCGGTGACCGCGTCGAACACCACCAGCCGGGTGATGCCGTCCGTCAGGCTGCTGGGCATCATCAGCTCGACCGCGACCAGCTTGCCGTCCGCGGAGGCCACCGGGTCGAGGACGCTCGCGATGTCCGTGCGCGAATAGCTCCATCTGGTCCTGCCGGTGCTCGGATCGACCATCTGGACGCCGTCCTGCTCGGTGATCAACAGGCCGCCGTCGCTGCCGACCACGTCCCCGTCGGTCACCGAGGTCCACAGCCGCCGGCCGTCGAGCACGGCGGTGCGCGGTGCCAGGGGAGCGGAGTCGGCGACGGTCAGCCGCACGTTCTGGCCACCGGTCCAGGCCACCGCGCCCCAGCACCCGGCCACCAGCACCGCGCAGACGCCGAGCACCACCAGCGGCGCGAACCCGCGCCTGCCGCGCGGCCGCGACCACGGCCGCACGGCGAGCAGCGCCCCGCCGAGCAGCGCGGCAGCGCCGCCCACCACCAGCAGTGCCCAGCCGGTACCGAGCGGACTACCAGGACCGGCAGCGGGCATTCGCCACACCGCGAACCCGCCGATCCCGAGTCCGAGCACGGCCCAGCCGACGCCGAGTGCCGTGACGCGCCGGTCATCGCGCGCCGCCCGCAGCAGGCCGAGCGCGATCAGCCCGACCACCGCGACCAGCACCAGCCAGATCCGGTCCCGCTGATCGCCGCCGATGATCTGTGCGGCGCCGGCGATCGCGATGCCCAGCCCGGCGGTGAACGACACCGTCGCGGCCACTGGGACGAGCGGAATTCGAGCTGCCACCGTCAAACGCATGGTTCCCCCTGAAACGTCGATCCCCCGGCTGCGTCAGTGCAGGCCGACCAGCAGCGAACTCGGCGGTCCGGTCACCTTGCTGATGTCCAGCACCACCCCGGCCGGCGTGTCCACCGCGGCCGTGCTCCGGTAACCGGTCGGCCGGTCGAGGTTACCGACCGGGACGGGCGCCTCCTTCGCGCCGGTACGCCCGTTCACCACCGTCAGGCTCGGCGGCCTGCCGACATCAACGGTCGCGCGCTGGTCGGGCAGCAGAATCCGACCGTCCGGCAATACGGCCAGATAGTCGCCGATCGTCTGCGCTCCCTGGATGAGGAAGTTCATGTCCGGCAGATCGGCCGTCCAGGTCGACCCGTCGGCCGGGTCCACGCCGAGCAGCCAGACCTGCCGCGAGACCGGCAGGTAGTAGGCCAGCACCGCGGTGCCCTTCGCCCAGACGGCCGTCACGCTGCCGTCGGCGAGGTCCTGGCTGGTTGCGGTGAACGGCGGTGCCGGCAACCACCTGTCCTGCCAGCGCACCCGCCCGGTGCTGGCGTCCAGGGCCATGACGCCCTTCGGGATCGGCGCGCCGAAACCGGGATCGGCCGGCCCGACCGGGGCCTGGTCGGACACCAGCACCATGCCGGCGGGGGCGCCGACCAGCGGCCACACCTCGGCGCCGCCGGCCGGTGTCCGGTAGGTCCACCGGGGCTTGCCGTCCGGTCGGAGCATCGTGACGCTGCCGCAGCTGGTGCTCAACACCAGCGCACCGCCTGCCGCGCTGAACCGGTTGATCTGGCAGCGGTCCTTCGGATAGAACACCCACCGCACCCGCCCGGCCAGCGGACCGGTCGTGTCGACCGCGGTGAGCTGCACGACGTCGGTGTCGCTCGGGCCACCGGCGAAATACGCGACCCCGTCGGCGACCGAGGCGAGCGTGCCCTGGACGTTCGTGGCCAGCGGGTTGTCCAGCACCGCGCCGGTGTCCGCGTCGAACACCAGCAGGCGGCGGCCCTCCAGCGCGGTGGCGTCCTGCGTACTCTCCGTCGGGTCCGTGCGCCCGGCCTCGACCGCGACGAGCCGCCCGTCCGCCGAGGCCACCGGATCGACGACGCCGGTCACGTCCGCGCGCCGATAGCTCCAGCGGACCCTGCCGGTACTCGGATCGACCATCCGCACGCCGTTGGCGACGGTGCTCAGCAGTCCGCCGGCACTGCCGACCACCGGTCCGGTCGTCGCCGAACTCCACAGCGTCCGCCCGTCGAGTACCGCGGTGCGCGGGTGCAACGGGTCGGGGTCGGCGACCGACAGCCGCACGTTCTGGCCGTTGGTCCAGCTCACCGCGACCCAGTACCCGGCGACCTGTACCGCGCACACCGCGAGCACCACCAGCGGCAGGAGCCCGCCGCGCACCGTCGGGCGCGACCACGGCGCCACCGCGAGCAGCACCCCGCCGACCAGGGCGCCGACGCCCGCGACGACCAGCAGGGCCCAACCGGCGTCGAGTGGCACACCCGGTACCGAACCCGGCGAGAAGCGCAGAGCGCTACCTGCGGTGCCGGCTCCGAGCACCGCCCAGCCGATCCCGAGCCGCAGCCTGCGGCCGGTGTCCCTTGCCCAGCCGAGCAGGCCCAACGCGATGAGGCCGAGCAGCACCAGGAGCACCAGCCAGATCCGGTCCCGTGGATTGCCGCCGGTGATCTGCCGCGTGCCGATGATCGCGGTGACCAGTGCCGCCGCGAAGAAACTCCCGGCCGCGACCGGTACTCCTGGCACCCGATTCGCCGCTCTGCGTCCCATGGTTCCCCCGGACTCGATGCCGGCGAGTTTACGGGGCCGAACGCGTCGTGGCCGCTGTCGCGCGCATTCGGTTACGCAACCGATCCACCGCGAGCCAGGCATTGCCGGCGAGCAGCCCGACCGGGAGGAACGCGCTCTCGTGCGCGACCGCGAGCAGCACGATGCCGACGACGGCGACGATGAAGCCGAACAGGTACTGCTGGCGGACGAGGCCGGGGCTGGTCGGCGGATCGAGCAGCATGATCCCGGCGAAGTAGATCGCCATACTCAGCAACGGTTCGCGGTAGGCCACCGCCAGTTCGGCGTTGAACCCCAACGACACCAGGATGGTCAACGCGGCGAACCAGGTGCCGAGGAACGCGCCGACCGCCGGCAGCCGGTTGGCCCGGTCCGCGACGAGAAGTACCGCGACCAACAGCACCGGCACCCCGAGATAGACCGGCGCCGCCGCGGCGCCCCACCAGCTCTGCGCCTGAACTCCGATCAGGCCGGCGACGACGAGCGCGAGCGCCGCCGGGTTGAACACCGGCCGCCGCCCGATCCGCAGCACATGCTTGACCAGCACCGCACCCGCCGCGAACGCCGCGACGACGCCCGGCCCCACGGTCGGATCGAGCACCATCCCCAGCACGCCGCCGGTGACGAACGCGCCGTAGGGCACCCGCCAGCCCCACCCGCGCAGGCCGACCGCGACCACGTCCACCGCACCCGCCGTCAGCACCGCGACCGCCAAGCAGAACCCGGCCGACCCCACCGAGGTGGCCCAGCCGAGATTCACCGCGGCCAGTACCAGCATCACCAGGCTGACTGTCCCCAGTGGACTCTTCAGCCAGCGGCGGGCTCGGGTCGCGGTGGGCTTGGTGGGCGCGGCGGTGCTCACGCCGGCCAGTCCTCGGTGAGGTGCAGCTCACCGGTCGCCGACACCAGCAGCGCGGCTACGCCCTCGGTCTCGGCGAGCAGTTCGAGACCGGCCGACCGGCCGAGCAGCAGCACCGCGGTGGACAGCGCGTCCGCGGCCATCGCGGTCGGCGCGAGCACCGTCACGCTGGCCAGCGGATCGGCGGGCGGCTTCTTCGTGAGCAGGTGACCGGGCCGCGCGTACTCGCCGGAGGTCGCGATGGCCAGGTCCGACAGCGGCAGTTCGGTGAGCAGCTCGCCCGGCCGGTGCGGATCGGCGATCCCGGTCCGCCAACCGTGCCCTGCCGGGTCGGTGCCGTGCAGGTAGGCGTCCCCGCCCGCGTTGATCGTCGCGCCCGGCAGGGTCAACAGTTCCTGCGCGGCAAGGTCGATCGCGAGGCCCTTGGCGATCGCGCCGAGTTCCAGCAGCAGCGGCCGATCCAGTACGACGGTGCCCTCCGAGGGGTCGAGGTGCAGATCCTCGATCGTGCCGACGTCCGCATCGGACAGTCCGGGCACCAGCTCGGCCAACCCCGGCACGGCCTCGCCGGTCCGGTAGTCGCGGTCGAAACCGGCCACCGCGAGCTCGTGACCGATGGTCGGGTCGAACGCGCCGCCGGTGTGCTCGGCGACCTGCATGGCGACCGTCAGCGCGGCCAACAGGATCGGGCTCAGCGCGACCGGTGCACCGACCCGGCCGGCCAGTTCGCGCACCTCGCTGCCCGACGCGAACCGCGAACAGGCCGCCTCGACCGCGTCGAACCAGTCGAACGCCTGCTCCACCAGCGGCTCGAACTCGGCCGCCGAGGTGGCCGGCACGGCGAGGCGGATGGTCACCACGGTGTCCATCACCGCCCGCGACCAGCCGGCGAGCTCGGGATCAGTCACGGATCATCCTGCCTGCCTCGGACGGGTCGCGGCGGTCAGTGCGAACCGGGTAGCGGCAACGAAATCCTGCCAGCTGCCGGTCGCGCCGGAGACCACCGCGAGGTTCGTCGCCTGGGTGGAGATCACCTTGCCCGGCAGGCCCGCGACGTAGCTCTCCGGGAAGAACGTGCTGCACCGGGTGATCCGCACCGTGCTGATCCGGCCGCGCGCGATGGTCACCTCGACCGCGATGGTGCCGAACTCGTTGGTCGCGGTGCCCGGATAGACGCCGTCGAACAACCGCGCCCCGGCCCTCGGCGCGTCCGGCAGGCTCAACGAGAGGCGGACCGCGCCGGAGCGCGCAACGTTCGCGCCGGTGCCGGTCGGGGAGTCGGTCACCGCGTAGCCAATGCCGTACACCGCCGAGATCGCGGCCGCCGAGATCGCGACGATCCGCCATTTCTCCTTCGGCGTCCGCCAGGGCATCCCGCGCCGCCTGCTCCGCCGGGCGGCGGTATAGCGACCGGCCGGCAGCCGACCCGGCGGCGGGCTGCTCACTCGGGCCGTCCCGAGGACGCGCAGCCGGTCACCCAGGTGGAACCGGTTGCTGGCGCGGACATCGACACAGTGCCCATGGTAGCCACGCCCTCGCCGGTGACCTGGCCCACCGATGGCCCTGACTAGCCCCGATGGCACATCCGTAGACTGCGGGACGGGACGATTGTCCACCTGTCGTCGCCGCTGTCGTGGACCGCGAGTCCGCTGCCCGTAGCCGTCAATGCCGAGGGAGTCGATCGTGCCCCACACCGATCCTGGGGTGCTGGCAGAACTGCGCACCATCGAGGCCGAGCTGGACACCCGGTGGGGCGAGAAGGACATCGACCCGACCCTCGACCGGATCGCCGCCCTCGTCGACCTGCTCGGCAACCCGCAGCGGGCCTACCCGGTCCTGCACATCACCGGCACCAACGGCAAGACCTCGACCGCGCGGATGATCGACGCGCTGCTCACCTCGCTCGGCCTGCGCACCGGCCGGTTCACCAGCCCGCACCTGCAACTGGTCACCGAGCGGATCAGCGTCGACAACGCGCCGGTCAGCCCGGAGCGCTACATCGAGGCCTACCGGGACATCGAGCCGTACCTGCCGATCGTCGACGAGCGGTTCGCGGTGCGGCTGAGCAAGTTCGAGGTGCTGACCGGGATGGCGTTCGCGCTGTTCGCGGACGCGCCGGTGGACGCGGCGGTGATCGAGGTCGGTCTCGGCGGCAGCTGGGACTCCACCAACGTTGCCGACGGCAAGGTCGCCGTGATCGGCCCTGTCGACATCGACCACATCGAGTTCCTCGGCTCCGACGTGGTCGGCATCGCCAGGGACAAGGCGGGCATCATCAAGCCCGGTTCGGTCGCCATCATCGGTGAACAGCGTCCCGAGGTGCTGACCGAGCTGCTCAGCAGGGTGGCCGCCGTCGACGCGACGGTGGCCCGCGCGGGCCAGGAGTTCGGCGTGGTCGGCAGGGAGATCGCGGTCGGTGGCCAGCTGCTCACGTTGCAGGGGCTCGGCGGGACCTACGACGAGATCTTCCTGCCCCTGCACGGCCGCCACCAGGCAGCCAACGCCGCCAACGCGCTCGCCGCCGTCGAAGCCTTCTTCGCCGCAGGCCCCGACTCGCCGCTGGACGTCGAGGCGGTCCGCCAGGGCTTCGCCGCGGTCACCAGCCCCGGTCGGCTGGAGCCGGTCCGCTCCGCGCCGACCGTCCTGCTCGACGCCGCGCACAACCCGCACGGTGCGATCGCGCTGTCCGCCGCGCTGAACGAGGAGTTCGACTTCCGCAAGCTGGTCGGCGTCATCGCGATCCTCGCCGACAAGGACGCCAACGGCATCCTCAACGCCCTGGAACCGGTGCTGAACGAGGTCGTGCTCACCACGAACTCCTCGGCCCGCTCCATGCCGGTCGACGAACTCGCCGCGGTGGCCAAGGACGTCTTCGGCGCGGACCGGATCGTGGTCGAACCCGTCCTGCCCAGCGCGGTGGAAACCGCCATCGAACTCGCCGAGGACATCGCCGAGCCCGGCCAGCCGCTCTCCGGCGCCGGAGTGATCATCACCGGTTCGGTGGTCACCGCGGGCGAGGCGCGCGCGCTGTTCGGCAAGGAGCCGGCATGATCTCCGAACCCGACGAGACCACCGCCGGACCGGCCGAAACCGTCCCGGACACCGCGTCGACCGAAGCCGACAAGCCTGACAAGGACGCCAACGGCGACAGCGGCGACAGCGGCGACCAGGGTTCGGCCGCCGGTGGCGCATCAGCGCCGCCGGACCCGATGAAGGGGTTCCGTGGGGTCATGGCCGGCGCGCTGGTCATGGAGGCGATCACCGTCGCTCTCGCGCTGTTCGCGGTCGCCCAGCTCTACGGTGGGCTGAATTCCACCGTCGGCTATCTCGTCGGTTTCGACGCGCTGGCCCTCGTGCTGGCCTGTGGTTTTCTCAGGTACAAGTGGATCGCCGGAGTTGTTCTGGCGCTTCAGCTGGTCATGGTCGCCTGCATCGGTGCCGCTGTCGCGGTCGGCATCGTCGGCCTGTTGTTCCTGGTGGTGTGGGTATATCTGCTCTGGCTTCGTCGGGAGGTGTCGCGTCGGATGGTCCCAGGCCAATTGCCCGGTCAACAGCTGAGAAAGCACAGTTGACCATGGCCGATGGCAATGCGGTAGGAGACAGCGACGATGACGACATCATTTCCCGGCCAGGACCCCGGCCAGGACCCCGGCCACGAGCCGAGGCGCCCCGAGCCGACCGAGGATTCCGACCCCGAATCCACTGAACGGTTCGACGACTCCGAGCAGTTCGAGGCCACTGACCAGTTCGGCCACCCAGGGCAACATCAAGACCCAGGGCAATATCACGACCCAGGGAGATTCGACGATCTCCACCAGGACGATCTCGACCGGTTCGACGAACCCGAGCCCGCCGGCCGCCCCGAGCCACCGGCTCCGCCCTCCTACGACAGCGGCCGAGGCAGGCTGATCACCACGATCCTCGCCGCGGTGGTCGTGCTGGTCGGCGCCGCCGCCTCGGTCTGGTGGTTCTCCGGCCGGAATACCTCCGGCCATCAGGTCAGCGCGCCGCCGTCGCGCACCACCCAGCGACGGCCCCCTCGCTCCGCACCGACCACACCGGACAACTCCGCCTACGGGGTCGGCACCTGTCTTGACGAACCGCTCGATCCGGCCACCTCGGGCCTTGAACTCCAACCGGTCTCCTGCGCAGGCGACGAGGCCGTGCTGATGGTCAACCAGGTGGTCACGCAGTACTCGGACTGCGAGGCCGGCGCGGACTACGTCGACCACGGCTACATTCTTCCGGACATCGCCGCAAACGTGACCTACTGCGTTTCCCTTGTGGTGCCGACGAACCAGTGTTTCGAGTTCAGTACGAACAACAGCCAACCGATCCAGCGCGCGGTCTGCGGCTCGGCACCGAACGTCGTGCAGGTCGAGTCGATCGAGCCGGCGACCAGTGCCGGCGCGGCCTGTTCGGACAAGACCGCGCCGGACATCTGGTTCTACCAGTCGCCGACCTCCGGCCAGTTCGCCTGCGTGTCCAGCCAGCCGCCCAGCACCCAGACCGGTGATACGCCGACCGGTCCGCAGACCACCGAGCCGGTCCCGCCGCAGAGCTGAAGCTGGCGAAACCGGCGCGGTGGCACGGTCAGCGGGGCAGCAACAGCAGCTTCCCGGTGGTGCGCCTGCCTTCCAGGTCGGCATGCGCGGTGCTGGCCTCGGCGAGCGGGTAGCGGGCGCCGATCAGCGGGGTGATCGTGCCGGTCCTGATCGCCTCGAACACCTCGCCGCCGCGCCGGGCCACCTCCGCGTCCTCGCCGAGATAGTGGCCGAGCGAGGGCCGGGACAGGAACACGCCGCCCGCCGCGTTGAGCCGTTGCAGGTTGAACGGCGGCACCGGCCCACTCGCCGCGCCGTAGACGACCAGTGAGCCACGGCCGCGCACGCTGGCCAGGCTGCCGTCGAAGGTGGTCGCGCCGACCCCGTCGTACGCGACGGCAACGCCCTTGCCGTCGGTGAGCCGCCGGACCTCCGGCGCGAACTCCTGCTCGGTGTAGCGGATCACCTCGGCCGCGCCGGCCTCCCTGGCCAGCTTCTCCTTCGCCGCGGTCGACACGGTGCCGATCACCCTGGCTCCCAGCGCGGTCGCCCACTGGGTCAGCAGCAGGCCCATCCCACCGGCCGCGGCGTGCACCAGCACGGTGTCACCGGCCTTGACCGGGTAGCTGTCGTGCAGCAGGTAGTGCGCGGTCATGCCCTGCAACAGCATTGCCGCGACCTCGTCGTCCACACCTTCGGGAACCTTCACCACCCGGCCGGCCGGTACCGCGATCGTCTCCGCGTAGGTGCCGAAGCTCTGCGGCCAGGCCACCCGGTCACCGGGTGCGAAACCGCTGACGCCCGCGCCGACCGCCCGAACCGTGCCGGCACCCTCCATACCGAGGATTACGGGCAGCTCCAGCGGGTACTGGCCGGTGCGGTGGTAGGTGTCGATGTAGTTGACGCCGGCCGCCGCGATGTCCACGAGCAGTTCACCGTCGCCCGGTTCGGGGGTCGGCACCTCCGCGATCGCCAGAACCTCCGGCCCGCCGGTCTTCCGCAGCTGTATCGCCCGCATCCGCCTGACTTCCTTCTCTGCTGAGTTCGAGGGACATCTAACACTCTCTGGCAACGCTCGTTCACCGGCAGCTGTTCCGCGGGCCGCGAGTGGCCGAGAACACGTCAATTCGGACAATGGCCGGCGAGAAGTGTTCGGGTAGATTTCGACCGGCAGTCGCTACCCGTCGGTATCCGGCGGTTCGCGGCTCGATACCCTGCTCGCAGGCCACCTGGGGCAATTCCCCGTCTCCAGCACAATGAGCCTGTCAATGTCGACTTCTGAAGGAGTTCAACAGCCGTGACTGAGCGCACCCTGGTCCTTGTCAAGCCGGATGGCGTCAGCCGAGGTCTGGTCGGCGAGGTCATTTCCCGCATCGAACGCAAGGGCCTCACGCTTGTCGCGGTGGAGCTGCGTACCGTCGCCCGCTCGCTGGCCGAGCAGCACTACGCCGAGCACGACGGGAAGAGCTTCTTCACCAGCCTGCTGGAGTTCATCACCTCCGGCCCCGTCGTCGCGCTCGTGGTCGAGGGCCCGCGTGCGATCGCCGCGTTCCGTCAGCTCGCCGGTGGCACCGACCCGGTCGAGAAGGCCGCTCCCGGCTCGCTGCGGGGTGATTTCGGTCTCGAAACCCAGTACAACCTGGTGCACGGCTCCGACTCGCCCGAATCGGCCGCCCGCGAGATCAAGCTCTGGTTCCCCGACCTGTGATCCCTGCCGGGGCAACGGGCCGTCGACCACTGGTCGGCGGCCCGTCGGCGTAACGGCGGCCGGGCGATAACTCGGCTGAATCTGTCGGCCCGGCCAGCTACGGTCAGCGGTGTGTCGATGACAGCCACACCTCCCTCGGATGACCGCGCCCTGGTGTCAGCCAGCGGCCTGGTGAAACAGTTCGGCGACTTCACCGCGGTCGGCGGGATCGACGTGCAGGTGCGGCGCGGCGAGGCCTTCGGCTTCCTCGGCCCCAACGGTGCCGGCAAGTCCTCGACCATGCGGATGGTCGCCTGCGTCTCCCCGCGCACCAGCGGTGAACTCAGCGTGCTCGGCATGGACCCGGACCTGCACGGGCCGCAGATCCGCGCCAGGATCGGCGTTGTCCCGCAGGGCGACATCCTGGACACCGAGCTGACCGTCCGGCAGAACCTCCAGGTCTACGGCCGGTACTTCGGCTTCTCCCGTTCCTACGTGCGGGCCAAGGCGACCGAACTGCTGGAGTTCGCCCAGCTCACCGAGAAGGCCGACGCCGAGGTCGAGGCACTGTCCGGCGGGATGAAGCGCAGGCTGACCATTGCCCGCTCGCTGGTCAACGATCCCGAACTGCTGCTGCTCGACGAGCCGACCACCGGCCTCGACCCGCAGGCCCGGCATCTGTTGTGGGATCGGCTGTTCCGGCTCAAGCAGCGCGGTGCGACGCTGATCATCACCACCCACTACATGGACGAGGCGCAGCAACTGTGCGACCGGCTGGTGGTGATGGACGGCGGCAAGATCGTCGCCGAGGGCACCCCCACCGAGCTGATCAACCGCTACGCCACCCGCGAGGTCCTCGAACTGCGCTTCCCGCAGACCGATCCGGCCGATCCGGCGCAGCAGACCTCCGACCACCCACCCAGCGAACTGCTCACCGACCTCGCCGACCGGATCGAGGTGCTGCCCGACCGGCTGCTGCTCTACACCGCCGACGGGGAGGCCGCGCTGGCCGCCGCGCACAACAGGGGAGTGCGGCCCTCCTCCAGCCTGGTCCGGCGCAGCACGCTTGAGGACGTCTTCCTCCGCCTCACCGGCCGAAGCCTGGTGGACTGAGACGATGTCCGACACCGCGATCCGAGCCGGCGCCCCCGCCGCGATGACCCCGAGGGTCGTCTCGCCGCTGCGCGCGTATCTCCTGGTCGTCGAGGGCCACTGGACCTGGTACAGGCGCAACTGGAAGGCCACCCTCGTCTCCAGCGTCGGCATGCCGATCCTGTACCTGCTCGCGATGGGCCTCGGGTTCGGCTCGCAGGTGCACGCGAGCGCGGCGACCGGCGGCCTGCCCTACCTCGTCTATCTGGCCCCCGCGCTGTTGGCGACCTCGGCGATGCAGGGCGCGGCAGGCGAAGCGACCTACCCGGTGCTGTCCGGGTTCAAATGGCAGAAGAACTTCATCGGCGTCGCCGCGACGCCGATCACCCCCGCCCAGATCGTCGGCGGCCAGGCAATCTGGATGACCTTCCGGCTGTTGGTCTCCGGCGCGATCTTCCTCGCCGTCGCCGCCGCGATCGGTGCGGTCACCGGCTTCGGCGTAGTGCTGTCACTGCTGTTCGGCGTGCTGTCCGGACTGGCCTTCGGGATGCCGGTCGTGGCATGGTCCGCCTCGTTGAAGGGCGACGGCAACGCGTTCAACCCGCTGTTCCGGTTCGTCGTCGTGCCGATGTCGTTGTTCGCGGGCGCGTTCTTCCCGGTCAGCCAGCTACCGGCGATCGTGCGCCCGATCGCCTGGATCACCCCGGTCTGGCACGGCACCGAACTGGCAAGGGCAGCGGCGTTCGGCACTCTCCAGCTGTGGCCGACCATCGGACATCTGGCCTACCTGTTCGCGTTGACCGCCATCGGTGTGCTGCTGTCGCGCTGGCAGTTCCGCGTCCGGCTGGCGAGCTGAGGGGGAGCTACCGATGACCAATGTGATCACGCCCCGATCCGAGGACCTCGTCCTGGCCCCGCAGCCGGGCGGCATCCTGCTGCGCGTGCTGCCGGCCGGTCTCTACGTCGGCAGGGCGCGGATGGTGATGCACCGGTCGTACCTGGTCAACAAGCGGGCCTGGATGACGGTGTTCTCCGGTTTCTTCGAGCCGGTGTTCTACCTGCTCGCCCTCGGCGTCGGCTTCGGCAAACTCGTTTCGCACGTCGTCGGCCCCGGTGGCGCCCCGATCAGCTACGTCGCCTTCGTCGCCCCGGCTCTGCTCGCCTCCTCGGCGATGAACGGCGCGGTGTTCGACTCGACCTTCAACGTCTTCCACAAGCTCAAGTACGCCAAGATCTACGACACCATGCTGGCCACCCCGCTCGGTCCTGCCGACATCGCCATCGGCGAGATCGGCTGGGCCCTGCTGCGCGGCGGCCTCTACGCGGTCGGCTTCCTGCTGGTGATGGCCGTACTCGGCCTGCTCAGTTCCGCCTGGGCCCTGCTCGCCCTGCCCGCGGCACTGCTGATCGCGCTGGCCTTCGCCTCGATGGGCATGGCGGCGACCACGTTCATGCGCTCCTGGCAGGACTTCGACCTGGTGAACCTCGCCGTGCTGCCGATGTTCTTCTTCTCGACCACGTTCTACCCGCTGTCGGTCTACCCTCGGCCGTTGCAGATCATCGTCGAGTGTTTCCCGCTGTACCACGGCGTCGCGTTGATGCGCGAACTCACCACCGGTTTCGTCGACTGGGGTCTGCTCGGCCACGCCTCGTACTTCCTGGCGATGGCGGTTGTCGGCAGCATATGGACGGCGCGGCGGCTGAAGGTACTGCTACTGAAGTGATCCGCTACTGAAGTGATCGGTTCCGCTGCACTGCGTGTCGATACCGGGATGTGACTGCCGCTGCCGTCCCGTCCAGGTCAACGGGATGACATCATCGCAGGGGATCAGGGGCGGGGACATCGACGATGCGACTGGCGAAGCGAGCGGGGCGGCGACCATGGGTGTACGGAACTGGATGCGGCGCCACAAGTTCACCGATCCCGTGCCCGGCACCTTCGAACTGATCACCTGCGCGCACGGCCGTTGGGTCGGCTCGCACGTGGACATGGACGCCACCGGCACCATCAGCGCCCCCGGCATCGACCCGATCACCGTCCAGTTCCAGGACAAGGTCCCGCACAGCAAACGCCCCAGCGCCGGCCACATCCTGCCGGTCGTCGTCGACCGCGCCGACCCTCAGCAGTTCCAGATCGAATGGGACCAGGTGCCCACCCAGGCGGAGCTGCTGGAACAGGAACTCGACACGTTCCGCGAGCAGGCCTCCACCGCGCCCCTCGACCAGGGTTTCCCGCAGGTGATCAACCAGGGCGGGCAGCAGCACATCACGGTCAGCGGCGCCGGTCTCGGCGCTCTGCCGCCACAGGCGAGGGAGCGTGTCGAGCAGCTGCTCGGCAACCTCGGCGCGGCATTCGACTCCAGCGCGGCCGGCGGCGGAGTCGTCTTCGAGACGCCGCAGGTCGTCGTCAACGGCCAACAGGTGAGCGGGCCGGCCGGCGCGGGTTCGATCTTCGAGCAGTTCCAGCAGATGGCCGTCGCGATGACCGGCAACACCCCGCCTGCCCAGCTCCAGCCGGCCACCGCCGTGGTACTCGCCGCACACGAAGCCCAGGTCCCACAGTTCGCCGCGAGTCAGGCCCCCGGTGGCATCGTCGACATCACCCTCGACGTCCACGGCCTCGACGGCGCCGACTACAGCGCGACGACCCGAGTCGCCTTCAGCACGCCGCAACGGCGCGCCAGGGTCACCCAGCCAGGCACCGAGGTCCCGGTCCTCGTCGATCCGGCCAATCGAAACCGGGTCACCATCGACCCGACCAGGATCGCCGACTGGTAGACCGTTTCGCGTTCGCCGGTCGACCGTTCGCCGGTCGACCAGCAGACGGTCGCCTTAGCGTCCCCCGATACGACCCAATCCCGGACATCCACTCGGGCGAGCGACCCCACCCGCCCCGCCCACCGCGTCACGTCGACCCCATGCGGCCTGTACCCGGCGGGCCAACCGTCCAAACCAGCCGATCTGACCGACCCGTTGCCGGTTCTGTTCGGCAGCCGGTCACGCTCGGTCGACGAGCACGGCCCGGCGCCCTCTCGTTGATCGTCCGGTTGCTTGCGGTGCCCCAACCCGCGAGCGATGGTCGACGAATCATATCGATCCGCCGGAACAATTCACGGGGAGGAAAAGAACATGACCAACGTGGTGAACCCACAGGCCCTCGTCGACGCAGAGGTCTTCGATCCGACCGGCGAGAAGATCGGCAAGGTCGGCGAGGTCTACCTGCGCGAGGATTCGCAGCAGCCGGCCTGGATCATGGTCAAGTCCGGCCTCTTCAACAACCATGAGACCATGATTCCCTTGCAGGGCGCCAAGATGAGCGAGAACGGAATTCAAGTAGGCGTGAGCAAGGACAAGATCAAGGAAGCCCCTCGGTTCGACCCGCAGGGTCATTTGTCCGAACAGGACAGTGCGCAGCTCTACAGCTACTACGGCATTCGTCCGGAGGTCCCGAACAGTCGCGGCCCCGTCGACGGGCCGAGGCCGGGCACCGGGCAGCAACGCGGCGCGCAGCAGAACAAGCAACGCGGCGCGCAGCAGGACAAGGGCCGAGGCGCCGGCCAGGGATCGGCCCAGGGCGGTGCGGGGCAGGCGGAAATGGTTCGCTCCGAGGAACGGCTCAACGTGGGCACCGAGCGCGTCGAGAGCGGTCGGGTGCGGTTGCGCAAACATGTGGTGACCGAGCAACAACAGGTGACGGTGCCGGTCAGCCATGAAGAGGTGCGCGTCGAACGCGAACCGATCAGCGAGGCCGAGCGCGGCCGGATGGGCGACAAACAGCGCGCGCTCCAGGACTCCGAGCAGGAGGTCGTCCTGCACGAGGAGAAGCCGGTGGTGCGAACCGAGACCGTCCCGGTCGAACGCGTCCGGCTCGGCACGGACACGGTCACCGAGGAGCAGACCGTCGGCGGTGAGGTCCGCAAGGAACGCATCGACATCGATGGCGACCAGCGGGCGGAGCAACCGCGCAAGCGCAGGCCGGGTTCGGTCAACTGAGCCCGACCATCGACCGCGAAGGGCCTGGCCTGCCGATGTGACAGGCCAGGCCCGTCACCCGCTGTTTGGCCGGGTGCTCTGCTGATACTGACTCTGGGTGACGAATCGGGCTGTCCACAAGGGCGGACCACCCACGCGGGTGGTATCGGCCCGGACGGGGTTATCGCCAATCGAGACGGGTACGCATCGAGAAGGTGCGTAGAGCGCGTACCCATTTTCGTCCACTGAGGAGCGAACCATGGGCTTCGATGACCTGAAGAACAAGGCGCAGGACATGCTCAAGCAACACCCCGACCAGGCGAATCAGGGTGTCGACAAGGCTCGTGAGTTCATCGATGAGAAGACCGGTGGTAAGCACTCTGACCAGCTTCAGCAGGGTGCGGACAAGATTAAACAGACGTTTGGCGGCGGCGACCAGAACCAGGATCAGGGCCAGAACCAGGATCAGAACCAGAACCAGAACCAGAACCAGGATCAGAACCAGAACCAGAACCAGGACCAGGGCCCGGATCAGAACCAGGGCCAGTAATTGCCGGAACACCAGAGCGGCCCGCCGAAGTCTCGGCGGGCCGCTCGGTGCTGGTGGTCCTCAGCCCTCGAAATAGCCGGCGAGGCCTGCGACGAGGTCGGTGCTGCCGTTGTAGTTGTGGAAGTAGATCTTCCCGTCCGGTCCGACCGGGACGAACACCTTCTCCGAAAGGATCTGCCCCTGGTTGAAGTGCAGGTCCGTGGTCGGGCCCGCACCAGGCGTCGAGCCGATGGTGAGGTAGTCGGTGGCGGTCGGGCTCACGTCGGTGACATTGATGTCCACCGCGGTCACATCGGCCGGGATACCGTCCACACCCGCGACCTGGAGTCCGAGGTCGGAGTTGGGGCCGACCGGTGCGGCCGGTACGCCGCCGGTGCCGTTGCGGGTGTCCAGAATGCGGGTCGCGGTGGTCGGGGTGAACGCCGAGCCGCTGGCGCTACCGGGCTCCACGATGTAACCCTCCACATCAGCCACCACGTCGGCATTGCCGATCCAGTTGTAGAAGCTGATGTCGTCTGCCGCATCCGTCGGGATGATGACCTGGTTGGAGATGGTCTGGCCAGCGGCGAAGCTGACGTTCGGCTCACCGGGTTGCACGCCGCTGAAGACGGTCAGGTTGCCACCGTTCACGGTCGAGTTGGTCACGGTCACGTTCAGCACGATTCCGCGTACGTTCCCGACGGTGCCCCGGCTGTTGGGATTCACCGTCACCGCCTGCCCAGGACCAACCGGGCTGGCCGGTACGCCGCCGGTGCCGCTGCGGGTGTCAAGGGCCCGGAACGGTGTGACCGGGCTGAAGTATCCCCCGCTGAACCCTGGGGCATTCGAGTAGTAGCCCTCGAAATCGGCGATGACGTCGGTGCTGCCGGCGTTGTTGAAGAAGTCGATGTAGCCGTCCGCGCTCACCGGGACCGTGACCAGGTTGCGGACGGTGGAGCCGGCCTGGAAGTTCACCGTGGACAGCGTCGGCTGCGTCGTGCCGTCCGGCCAGACGGTGAGGAAGCTGTTGGCGGTGGGGTCGGTCGCCGTCACATCGAACACCAGGGCGGTGGCTCCGGTGGCAGGCACATTGTCGACCCCGGCCACGTACAGGCGCAGCACCTGACCGGCACCGACCGGTGCCGCGTTGCCCTCGCCGGTCCCGATCCGGGTGTCCAGCAGTCGCGCCACGTTGCTCGGCGTGTAACTGTTCGCCACCGTCACGTGTTGGCTGGTCGCATTGGTGTCGCCCGCGCTGTCGGTGACCGTGAGCGTGACGGTGTACGTCCCGGTCTTGGCGTAGGTGTGGGTCTCGGTCGCGGCGCTACCGGCCACCGCGGCGGTGCCGTCACCGAAATCGAACGAGTAGTCGGTGATGGTGTCGGTGTCGTCGGAACTCTTCGAACCATCGCCGGTCACGGTCAACTGATTCGACTGGTAGGCGACCAGCCCAGCGGTCAAGGTCTGGTCGCTGGGCTTCGCGGCCTGAGATCCGGTGCTCGGTGCCGCGTTCGCGAAGCCGGTACCGGTGATCAACCCGGTCCCGGCGACCGCCAACAGTGTCGCGACGGCTCCGATGAGACGTGCTCGCACGGAATGGCCCCCCTTGTGTCATGAAGCGGGGAGCCCTCTACCCCCCACCTGCGAATCGGTATCTCCGGATCGGGCGTTACCGACTACTTTGCGTCAATGGCAGGGGTTCGCGTCCGGTGTTCTGTCCGGGGTGGACGACGCGCGATGTCGTCCACCCCGGACTCGTGTCGGTGAGGTCGTTACACGAAGTAGCCGGCCAGGCCGGCGACGATGTCGGTACTGCCGACATAGTTGTGGAAGTAGATCTTTCCAGCAGCGACCGGAACGATCACCTGCTCGGACAGGATCTCGCCCTGACCGAAGTGGAGATTCGTGGTCGGCTCGGGACCGGGGTTGTAGCCGGCACTGAGGTATCCGGTCGCCGTGGGATTGACGTCGGTCACGTTGACCACGACCGCCGTCACGTTCGCCGGGATACCGGCGACGCCGGCCACTGTCACGCCGACGTCGCTGTTCGGTCCGACCGGCGCGGCCGGCACGCCACCGGTTCCGTTACGGGTATCGAGAATCCGCGTCGGTGCGGTCGGCGTGAAGCCGATGCCCGCACCGTAGGTCGGTTTCTCGTAATATCCTTCGACATCGGCGACCACATCGGTACTGCCGGTCGCGTTGTAGACGGAGAAGTCACCGTCACCGTTCACCGGCACCACGACGAGGTTGGAAATGGTCTGGCCAGCGGCGAAACTGACATCCGGCTCGGTGGGCACCGACGATCCGGTCTCGTAGACCGTCAGGTTGCCGCTGGTGGTCGGATTGGTCACCGTCACATTCAGCAGCGCCTCCATGTTGCCCGCGTTCTGCCCGACCCCGTCGAGGCCCGCGGAAAGGCTCTGACCCGCGCCCAGCGGAGCCGCCGGTACTCCGCCGGTTCCGTTGCGGGTGTCCAGCACCCGCGTCAGCGGCGACTCGGTGTAGAACATGCCGTCGGTCGAGGCCGGCGAACTCAGGTAGTAGCCCTCAAGGTCGGCGACGACGTCGGTACTGCCGGTGTTGTTGACGAAGTCGACCTTGCCGTCCGCGCCGACCTGCACGGTGACCAGATTGCGGATGGTCTGGCCGGCCTGGAAGTTCACTGTGGACAGCGTCGGCTTCGTGCTCCCGTCGGGATAGACGGTCAGGAAGCTGCTGGCGTTCGGGTTGGTCGCGGTCACGTCGAGCAACACCGAGGTGACGCCGGTCGTCGGCACATTGTCCACTCCGGTCACCTGGAGGCTCAGGACACCTCCGGCGCCGAGTTGGCCGGTCGGTGCGCCGGTTCCGTTGCGGGTGTCCAACAGCCTGGTCGGTGTGCCCATCGGTTGGTACATGTCGGCGACGGTTATCGGCCGTGAGCTGGTCGCGGTGTTGCCCTTGCTGTCGGTCACCGTCAGCGTGACCGTGTACGTTCCGGTGTTGGCGTAGACATGGCCATTGGCGGGGCTGCTGCTGGCCTGCGGTGGGGTGCCGTCACCGAAGTCGAAGGAATAGTTGGTGATCGGCCACTCGTCGGTACTGGAGTACCCGTCGCTGTTGACCGTCAGCGCCCCGCTCTGGGATACGGCGACGGCCGCGACGAGGGCAGCCGGCTGGACGATCTGCACCGAGGTGTTCGCGCTACCGGCCGCGCCGTCCGGCCCCGTCGCGGTCACCTTGACGGTGTAGGCGTACCCACCGTTGGGCGGCGTCGTCGAATAGGAATGGCTCGCGGTCGGCGTCGAGGAGACGACCGGTGCGCTGCCGTCGCCGAAATCGAAGGTGTAGGACATCGCCGTCGACCACGGATTGCTCACATTGGCGGTCGCGGTCACCGGTGAGTTCGTCGGACTCTTCGTGGTGTCGAGCGAAACACCGCTGATCGTGAACGGGTCCTGGAATTCGTAGGCGCCCCGGTCGTAGGTACCCGAACCGGTACCGGTATTGGGCACCAGCGTGTCATCGCGGCGCGGATTGCCGACGATGTCGGTGGCAAGCTCGCCCGGCGCATTGGCATCGGCCGAGTCGATCGCGGGCGACCCCTCGGCAAGCTGCTTGCGGCCGGTACTGGTGTTGTCGGCGAACTTCGCGGGCGCGTTGATGTCGTGCTCACCCTGGCCGGTAGCCGAGGCAAGGGCCGCCGCGCTCTGATACTGCGTCGTGCCCCAGAGGTACAGCAGACTGTGGTTGCCGCTGTAGACCACGTTGTAGTCGAGGGTCGTCTGTGGGATGGACCCCGTCGACACCGCGACCTCACCGGTCACGCCGTCACAGGGTTCCGGCGCCCCGCCACTGAAGTCTTCGACGACGTTGTTCTCGACGGTGGTGCCGGTCGAGTTTCCGGTGAGATCGATGGCCGTCCCGCAGGTCGGGGACACCGTGTTGCTGGTGAACGCGGTGCCGGTCGCGTCGGTGGTGACCAGGGCCGGACCTCCGGTGAACCCGAAGTCGTTGGTGGTCACCGTGGTACCGGACACGCCCGGTCCGATGGTGACAGCGCCAGCGGTCCCGCCGTCCTCGAACTGGCTGCGGCTGATGGTGACCCCACTGGTCGTACCGCCCAGGGTGACATTGGCGGCCGGGTGGGCCACCCCGACCTCGCCGTTGTCCACGTCGACGCTGTCGATGGTGATCTGGCTCGAATTGCTCACCACGATGCCCTCGGCCTGGCTCTGCACACTGAAGCCGTCGATGACCAGGTCCTGCGCGCCGGTGATGGTGAAGCCGTGCGCGGCCTGCCAGCCAGCGATGATGCCGTCGTTCGTGGCGTTCGGCGTCGCCTTGAAGGTGATCGGGCTGCCTGCCGAGCCGGAGCGAGTGAGGTCCGTTTCACCGTAGAGCCCCGGCGACACGTAGACGGTCTGGCCGGGCAGCGCGACATCGGCGGCTTCCTGGATCGTGCAGTACGGGTCCGTCTGGTACGGCGACCCGCTGTTCTCGCAGCTGCCAGGACTGACATACAAATCGTTGATCGTGGTGTTCGCGTTCGCAAGGCCCGTACTCGTCGCAAGGCCAACGGCGGTCAGCGCCACCACCAACGCGGAAATACTACGTATCTGCACCTTCGCAGGCCCCCTTATTTGGTCAGGGGGCAGCACATCCCCCCTGACCGGGAAATCGGCACCTGACCTGCGATCGTTACCATCCAGGCATGGATCTTCGCCAGGAACGGCCGACCGACCGCGCGGCCGTTCGGAAGGTCACCGTCCGTGCTTTCGGCACGGCAGGCGCCATGGTCGCCGACCTCGTCGACGACCTGCGGGAAACCCTCACCGAGTACGACGGCCTTTCGCTGGTAGCCGAACACGAAGGCCAGGTCGTCGGTCACCTCATGTTCACCCGTAGCCTGCTGGACGCGCCGAAGCGCCTCGTCGAGGTCCAGGTGCTCAGCCCGCTGTCGGTGCTGCCCGAGCAGCAGAAGCAGGGCATCGGCTCCGCCCTTGTCCGGCGTGGCCTTGAGATCCTCGCCAAGAGCACGGCGCCGCTGGTGTTTCTCGAAGGACACCCCGACTACTACCCGCGCTTCGGCTTCCTGCCGGCCGGCGAGCTGGGTTTCCGCAAACCGTCCCTGCGCATCCCCGACGCCGCGTTCCAGGTCCTCCGGCTCCCGGCATACGAGGCATGGATGACCGGCACGCTGGTGTACTCGGAGCTTTTCTGGCGACACGACGCCGTCGGCCTCCGCGAATAGTGAGTCTTTTTCATCCTGTGGCGGCTTCGTAGTTCTGTAGTACGTGGATGGCTTTGGCCAGTCGGCCGATACGGCGGGGGCTGACGCGGACTTTGTGCAGGATGCGCCAGTACTTGAGTTGGGCGTTGGCGCGTTCGCC
>DATATE010000119.1:0-2799 GCA_036268955.1 Pseudonocardiaceae bacterium | reverse complement strand
GGCGAACGCGCCAACGCCCAACTCAAGTACTGGCGCATCCTGCACAAAGTCCGCGTCAGCCCCCGCCGTATCGGCCGACTGGCCAAAGCCATCCACGTACTACAGAACTACGAAGCCGCCACAGGATGAAAAAGACTCACTGTAGGGCCGGCCTTTCCGAATCATCATCGCCGCGACTTTCATCTCGACATGTGAGGAGACGAACTTGGCTCGTCGTGCTGGGATGCCCACTTCAGTCGCACGCCTCTGGACGTCCTGGCTCCAGGTCTCATCGTTGCCCGAGCGGAATGGTGTGAGGGCACCATCAACGAAACCAACGGTCCTCTCGCCGTCCTCGCCCTTCCGCACGCGTCGCGGCAGATCCTGAGCACACCACGCGGCCGCCTCCGGGTACCGAGAACCGTCCCGCCCTCGAACGTCTGCTGGCGGGACCGGCGAGGACGCCGGTGTCCAAGTGGAACGGTGCGGAGTCGGCAGGCTCGCAATCGACGACGAGACACCAGCGCTCACGCCATCAGCAGCTTCCTGCAACGTCTTGCGTAGGAGGGCCAGCTCGGCAGCCAGTCGCCGCCCTTGGGCTTCGAGAGCCAGCGCTTCCTGGACCAGCCGCTCACCTGCTGAACCATCAGCTTCTTGGAGGTACCGCGCTACGACGGTGCACTGCCCTGCGGCGTCGCTGACGGATTCCACCGGCACTTCACCTGCCGCCGCGCGCAGGGCCGCGGCCGCGTCATCCGCGTGGCCTGACACGAGGACCTCACTTCACTGGGGATCGAGGGATCTCCGGCTGCTTGGTCCGCTCAGTGCGCCGGACTCAGCCGAGCAAGTGGCGCTGCCGGGTGAAAACTTCGCGTCTGACCGGCGTAAATCTTGACGGAGTAACCGGCACTTTCACGCCAGCGCCGCAAGGTCGCGGCCAAGCGCCGAGTCTGGACCGGACTGACCGTGTCACTCACGACGGCACCTCCTACCTCCCGGAACCCAATCCTGCCGTACCCCTTCCGATTCGCACCATCACACGAATGATCGAAATCGGACATGAAAGCCTTCCAGTTTCAGGTGGCATCCGGCCAGACTTGACGACATGTTCGACAACCCGGTGGTCGACTCCCCGATCGATATCAACGAAGGTTGCCCGATGAAGGCCGAGGCTCACGGCAGCGACGGCCGATGACGCACGAGTTCTTCCTCCTGCATTGTCCGATGGTTGTTTCCTCGGCCCGCGTATGACGATCCGATCTACGAGTCGGTGAAGGCGAATCCGCCGGAAGGTTGCACGCCAACGGAACTCGACGACATATTCGGACTGAGTTGCCGGCGTGACTCGGCGAGGCTGCTGGATGCGGTTGCCAAGGTGTGCGCGGAGGTCAAGGACGCGCACGGTATCGAGTTGAACGATCTTGGCATTGAGAAGCTGTGGGAATGGTCGGGCGACGGCCCCGATGGGTTCGGGGCGACGATCGTCGGGCAGTTGCTGCTGATGGCTCTGGAACGCGGCCAGCAGATCGGGTACTCGGTTGACGACCTGGCCGACTTCCTCCATACCGCGAACGGTTCCGGCTCAACACATTGAGTGACGGCGGACAGCCGAAGTCCCCAGTGAGTTGCGGGGACCGGGAACCGGCGACCTCAGAACTCGAAGCCGCCGGGGCGGCCGTTGCGGTCGGCGAGTAGGCCGGCGAGGGTCGCGATGGCGATCTCCGGTGGCGTGCGAGAACCGATGTTCAGGCCGACCGGGCGGTGCACGCGGGCGATGTCCGGTTCGGCGACGGCGAGTTCGCGGAGCGCGGCGAGGTGCGGGCCGGGGTGGCGTGGGTTGCCGAGGATGCCGATCCAGCGGGCCTTGGTCGCCAGCGCGTCGCGCAGCAGGTGGCCGAGTTCCGGGCGGTGGTGGTCGGTGACGACGAAATCGGCCGAGCCGTCAAGGACCGGGACGGCCGTGACGCGGTCGATGTCGGTGAGCGGGAAGTCCGCGAGCCTGCCGGGCTCCGGGTCGACCAGGATCGGATGGAAGCCGAGGTCCTTGCCGTAGCCGAGCAGGTATCGGGCGACCGGTGAGGCGAACACCGCGACCAGGGTGCGGGTGACCGTGGGAGCGGGGGCCGCACCGTGCGCCACCGCGCAGCTGGGATCGTCGACCGCGGTCGCTGACGTGGTGGGGCCCGGCTCGCTCATGGATCGAGTCTGCCAGGCCCCACCACCTCGGAACAATGCCAGCTCAGACGGCGGCCTTGAGTGCTTCGGCGCGGTCGGTGTGCTCCCAGGGGAGGTCGACGTCGGTGCGACCGAAGTGGCCGTAGGCGGCGGTGGCCGCGTAGATCGGGCGGAGCAGGTCGAGGTCGCGGATGATCGCGGCCGGCCGCAGGTCGAAGACCTCGCTGATGGCGGCCTGGATCTTGGTCGGGTCAACGGTCTCGGTGCCGAAGGTCTCCACGAAAAGGCCGACCGGGGCGGACTTGCCGATCGCGTAGGCGACCTGGACCTCGATGCGGGAGGCGAGACCGGCGGCGACGGCGTTCTTGGCGACCCAGCGCATCGCGTACGCGGCCGAGCGGTCCACCTTCGACGGGTCCTTGCCGGAGAAGGCGCCGCCACCGTGCCGGGCCATGCCGCCGTAAGTGTCGATGATGATCTTGCGGCCGGTCAGGCCGGCGTCACCCATCGGGCCGCCGACCTCGAAGCGGCCGGTCGGGTTGACCAGCAGCCGGTAACCGGAGGTGTCCAGGTCCAGGCTGGCCACCACGGGGTCAACCACGTAGTCCTTGATGTCCGGGGACAGCAGTTCCTTAAGGTTGATGT
>DATATE010000118.1:0-88383 GCA_036268955.1 Pseudonocardiaceae bacterium | reverse complement strand
GATGAAGGCTGTACCCATTACCCCGCAAGACTTTCACGGTGAATGGAATTACACCATCCACAAAGGCCCGAGCGCTGAACCGGCTCCAGTTAAGCAAACCCGGCCGAAATCAACCAAGTAATATTCTGGTGTCCCCTTAGTCGTCTGCGGCGTGGCCGTCGGTCCTGGAGTGGCCGAGGTCGAGCAACTCCTCGTAGAACCCGCCGATCCGCCGTTCCCGGTCGACAAGATGGATCTCCAGAATCCAGTGGCAAGCGCGACCGGTTCGGTCATCGCGTCGCATCGGCTGGTCGGAGCCCGGCGCGATATACGACTCGATCTTGTCGCCGGCGATCTGCTCGTGCGGGAACTGCCCGACAAGATGCCCCGAATGCGCCCCGCCGAACTCCCAACCGGCCGCGCGCGCCAGTTCGACCACGTGCGCGTACAACTGCTGACC
Source organism: Pseudonocardiaceae bacterium (assembly GCA_036268955.1). GTDB lineage: Bacteria > Actinomycetota > Actinomycetes > Mycobacteriales > Pseudonocardiaceae > CAJCJE01. Next base: position 87,944 of record DATATE010000118.1, on the reverse strand, counting down.
GGAGATGTCCTGGTTGGCCTCGAAATACCGCCGCCCGGCGTCCCAGATCACCGGCAGGTCGTCGCGTAGTCGCAGCTTGGTCTGATCGTCACCGAGTACGAAGGTGCGGCCGAAATCGGCCTCCCACTCCTCGAAGATCGGCCCGAAATCGCAGAACACGATATCGTCGGCCTCGATCGTGCGGTCCGGCGGATTTTCCCGGTAGGGCTGAAGAGTGTTCGCGCCCGCGCGGACGATCCGCTTGTGCCAGTGCCGCCGCACGCCGAACATGTCCGCGGCAAGGTCCCGGATCGCGTCGCTCACCTCGACCTCGCGGACCCCCGGCGCGAGCAGCCCGCGCTTTTCGACCGCCGCGAACAACTCGACAGCCTTGGCCTGCGCGTCCAGCAGTCGCTCGGCCCGTACGTCCTCGTCCTCGATCAGTTCGGTCACATATCGACCATAACGCGCCGCTACCGAGGCCGAACAGCCCCGAGAAACGCCGCCCAGTTGTCCGCGGGCCACCGATCGAGAGGTGGATGTGATCCGCCGGCTCGGTCAGCCTTTGCCGGTTCTGTGGTCGAGGATGTCGTAGCCGACGAAGGTGAACATCGGCTCGCCGGCTGCCAGTGGCTTCGGCCGGCCGGTGAACCGGTGTGCGCCTACGCCGAAGCCGACCTGCGGTGGTGACGCCCAGCGTCGTTCGAAGTCGCGTTCCTCGAACCACTCGCAGATCAGCGGGAAGCGGTCGAACCTGGTGTGGCGGCCCCTGGTCCAGATTACCGTTGCGCCGGTCGCGCACAGCTGCTCGCAACGGTCGATGGTTCGTTCGATGTCCGCGTCGACGATGTTGCCGAACAGGCCGCAGAGCAGGACCACGTTTGCCGGTACGAAATCGCGGTAGTGCTCGACAACGGCGGCATCGCCGGTCACGATCCGAACCTGGTCCAAGCCGGCCGCATGGGCGAGGTCGTGGGCGAATTCGGTGTTCGTCGGGTCCAGTTCGACCAGGACTGCGCGAACGTCCTCCCGGCGGGGATGGTCGACGAGGACGCCGAGCAGGTCTCGGCCTTGGCCGGCGCAGACGCTGATCACGTTCAGCGGGCCGGGCGGTGCGTTGTCCAGGACGGCTCGGATCTGCGCCTGGACCATCACTAAGCGCTGGGCGAGCCGCGAATCCGGCCGATCGTAGGCGGCGTGCCACGCGTTCCAGTCCACAGCGGAAACCTACGCAATTCCGCGTAGGTTGAACATCAACTTTAGTCGTATGAGTACGGTCACGAGGTAGGAGATGTGCCATGTGGCCTGATCCATGGGCAGGTGTCCATGGATCAGCCCAACCCCGACCGGCCCCACCCCGATCGGAGGACGTCAGCCCAGCGGGACGGCCAGTTCGTAGACCGGCTCATCGGCGCTCGCGGTGTCCGGGTTGGTGAGGAAGATCTGCCGGACCACCCTGGTCGATTTCTCGTTGTGGTCGACGAACCATCAGCTCGGTGAGCGCGTCGATGGATCAGATCGTCACCCCGGTAGGTCTCCTGTCGTCATGAATTTACACGTCGACAATGACCGTGCCAATTGCGCATTCCGCAATCCAGTCACACGATAGAAGTAGTGACAGGATTGGAGTGAGTTTTGCATAATTTGGCTTAGTGTAAGTAAGGTTTCTTTGTCAGGGCCTCCCGGTGATGTGACTGGTGAGGTGACTGTTGTCAAGGCCGTACCTCACTATGCCGCTGTGGCAAGAAGTGCTCGAAAATCATGGTTAGTGAGGGTTGGTTGCTTCAACGATTGTTCGGCCGGCTCGTTCTGGTCGTTGTCGTCGTGCTGGGGCTGTGGTTCGTCATCAGCCACTATCACGGCAACGACCAGTTTGGTTGTCAGGTCGACTTCCCCGCCGCCCAGGCTGAGGTTGCTGATGGCGTCTGCCCGGCCAACCTGGCTGAAGCCGCAACCGACGCCCAGTGGGCCGCCGCCCGCATCGCGTCCATTGCGGACGCCCCCATCACCACCGGCCTGCTCTATGACGAGGACGGTCACGAGGAGAGGATCGAGTCTGGCCAGAGCGGCCCCGCGTTCGAACACGCGGTTCAGTATTTGCGGCCTTACGCGGGCATTCAGATCTTCGACCGTCCGCCAGGGCAACAGGCGGCTGGGCACGTCGAAGTGAAGGCCAGCGCACTGATGCGCGACGCAGGCCTGGCCAGCGGTGTTCTGGTGATCAACAACCCGGCCGGCCCATGCGGGTACGTTTCGAACGTGGGGTGTCCCTTTATCATGGAGCTGATCTTGCCCAAAGGTAGCTCGATCGTCGTATGGTGGCCTGGAGGCAAGCACGGCATGTACGAAGGGACAGCGGAGCGATGATCGAAGTCTGTATTGGCGGTGACGGCATCACTGCTCCGCGACTTACCGCGGTTAGCCTTGCCGATCGGGTGGCGATGGTTGACCGGTATCTGGCTGAGCACGACAACGAGGTCATGTACCTCGAGATCAAGCGTGATGAGCGGTCGTGGGAAGACTGGATGAGTAATCGGCGCCCCATCGGTTTTATCCAGTTCATGCGTGTGGGCGTGACCGGTGATCGCGCCGCGGCTGAGTACGTGTACAACAGTCTCACGTCCGCGAGCCATGTTATCCACGCGACGTTCAATGCCAAGCCGCCACTGGCCAAGGCGTGTGTGCCATATGGCTACGACCGGTATTTCCCGCCTGAGACGGTGATTTCGCTTGCCGAGGTGCGGCAGTTGATGATCGACTTCGTGACCACTGGTGAATGGTCGCACGTGACTCTGTGGCGTGACCACGAGAATCTGGTGGCATAGCCTCGGCAACCAAGATTGACTGAGAGGCAGCATGTTCAACGGCGCGCATGTCATTCTCTACAGCAACGATGCCGACGCGGATCGGGCGTTCATTCGTGATGTGCTCGGGTTCGCGCATGTCGACGCCGGCGCGGGCTGGCTGATCTTCAAGCTGCCGCCTGCCGAGGTCGCGGTGCATCCGACCGATGGCGCGCCGAAGCACGAGTTCTACCTGATGTGCGAGGACATCGAGGAAGTCCTTGCCGGCCTCGACGAGACGCCCGAGATCACCGAGGCGCGGTGGGGGCGGCTGGCCACGATTCCGTTGCCCAGCGGGGCGGAACTGCCGATCTACCAGCCACTCCACCCCGTCGCGTACAACCTGGAAAGCCGGGACCGGGATTAGCCGTTGTGGCCGGGCCGCCATTTCACGTCGCCGTCCGGATTCGCGCGCCGGCACAGGATGAACAGCAGGTCGGAGAGGCGGTTCAGGTATTTCGCGGTGAGCGCGTTGGCGTGTTCCGGGTCGACGTCCAGCAGAGCCCAGGCGCTGCGTTCCGCGCGGCGGGTGACGGTGCGGGCGACGTGCAGCAGGGCCGCGCCGGGGGTGCCGCCGGGGAGGATGAACGAGTCCAGCTTGGGCAGCCCCTCAAGGTAGCTGTCGCACCAGGATTCCAGCCGGTCCACGTAGCCTTGGGTCACCCGCAGCGGCGGCACCGAGGGGTTGGCCACGATCGGGGTGGCCAGGTCGGCGCCGACGTCGAAGAGGTCGTTCTGGATCTGGGCGAGTACCTCGGCCAGTTCGGGTGACAGCGAGCCCATGGCCACCGCTACGCCGATGGCGGCGTTGGCCTCCTCGGTGTCGGCGTAGGCGACCAGCCTCGGGTCTGTTTTGCGGACCCGCGAGAAGTCGGCCAACCCGCTTGTACCGTCGTCGCCGGTGCGGGTGTAGATCTTGGTCAGGTGAACGGCCATACCCTGAGCCTACGACGCCGGCCAGGACACCGCGGCGAGCCCGATCCGGGACGTCCGTACGATGCTGGCGGGCCAACGGGGTTGGGTGGCGGAACAAGCACAGCGGTGGATCGGGGGATCGACTGTAGGTGAGGAGCGGACTGGCGTGAGTGAGCATTTCCGGGTTCAGGGCGGTGCGCGGCTGTCCGGCCAGGTGGACGTCGTCGGCGCGAAGAACAGCGTGCTGAAGCTGATGGCGGCGGCTCTTCTCGCCGAGGGCAGGACCACCCTGACCAACTGTCCGGAGATCCTGGACGTGCCGTTGATGGCCGAGGTGCTGCGCGGGATCGGCTGCACCGTCCTCATCGAGGGCGACACCGTGGTCATCGACACTCCCGCCGAACTCAACCACCGGGCGGATTCGGCGTCCATGGGCAAGCTGCGGGCCTCGGTGTGCGTGCTCGGGCCGCTGGTCGGCCGGTGCAAGCGGGCCGTTGTCGCGCTGCCCGGTGGGGACGCCATCGGTTCCCGGCCGCTGGACATGCACCAGAGCGGGCTACGGCAGCTCGGCGCGCACAGCGAGATCGCGCACGGCTGCGTGGTCGCCGAGGCGGAGAACCTGCGTGGTGCGCAGATCTGGCTGGATTTCCCGAGTATGGGCGCCACCGAGAACATTCTGATGGCCGCGGTCCTCGCCGGGGGCACCACGATCATCGACAACGCCGCGCGCGAGCCGGAGATCTCCGACCTGTGCACGATGCTCAACCAGATGGGCGCCAAGATCGAGGGCGCCGGTACCTCGACGCTGACCGTGCACGGGGTGCCCGAACTGCACCCGGCCGGTACGCACCGGGTGATCGGCGACCGGATCGTCGGCGCCACCTGGGCGTTCGCCGCCGCGATGACGCGCGGGGACATCACGGTCAACGGCGTCGACCCGCACCATCTCGACCTGGTGCTGGAGAAGCTGCGGATGGCCGGCGCCGAGGTTTCCACCGGGGAGCAGCATTTCCGGGTGGTACAGGCGAACCGGCCGAAGGCGGTCGACTTCGTCACGCTGCCCTATCCGGGTTTCGCCACCGACTTGCAGCCCTTCGCGGTCGCGTTGACCGCGGTCGCCGACGGCACCTCGATGATCACCGAGAACATCTACGAGTCCCGGTTCCGGTTCATCGAGGAGATGATGCGGCTGGGCGCGGATGCGAGGACCGACGGGCACCACGCGGTCGTCCGAGGGGTCGCCCAGCTGTCCAGCGCGCCGGTCTGGGCCTCGGACATCAGGGCCGGCGTCGGCCTGGTGCTGGCCGGGCTGTGCGCCGAGGGGGTCACCGAGGTCTGGGACGTCTTCCACATCGACCGCGGCTACCCGAAGTTCGTGGAGAACATGGCCAAGCTCGGCGCGGACGTGGCCAGGATCGCCGCACCGCCCGAGCGCGACTGACACCCGTTTGGCGGGTGCTACTCCGGGTCGCCCTCGCGCAGGAGGGTGGCCGTGGCCGCGTTGACGTCGCTGAGAAAGACCAGGATGCGGTGGCCTGCGCCGTCCTCGGTGGGGGCGATGGTCGAGCGGATTCCCTTGCCCCGTAACTGATCCCGGACGAACTGCGCGGCCTGGGTGGAGGGCACGATGGCGATCTCGCGCAGCAGTCCGTAGTCGCCGGGCCGGGACTTGCGGCGGCGTGCCGGCTGGCGCGGGATCTGGTGGTTCGGGGCGGGCAGGTCGTTGCCGAAGGACCACCTCAGCAGCACCGCGAACGCGGCGAGCACACACAGCAGGATCAGCACGGAGACGGACAGTGGCAGTCCCATCCACTCATGGTCCCGCGCTTGGGCGGCCAAATCCAGCCCGCGTTCCGTCCCCGTTCGGGTGCCTGTGAGCAAACGCACCAGCGAATCTTGTTACCGGCCAGTATCATCGTGGGTCCAGCCGGTTAACGGAGGTTCACCTTGCCGTACCCGACAGACCATGACCGCGACCGTCCCTGGGTGATGCGTACCTACGCGGGTCACTCCTCGGCGCTCGCCTCCAACGCGCTGTACCGCAGGAATCTCGCCAAGGGCCAGACCGGCCTCTCGGTCGCCTTCGACCTGCCCACCCAGACCGGCTACGACCCCGACTCGGAGCTGGCCATCGGCGAGGTCGGCAAGGTCGGTGTGCCGGTCAGTCACATCGGCGACATGCGCCAGCTGTTCGACGGCATCCCGCTGGCCGAGGCGAACACCTCGATGACCATCAACGCGCCGGCCATGTGGCTGCTCGCGCTGTATGTCGGCGTCGCGCAGGAGCAGGCCGAGGCCGAGGGCGCCGACGAGGCGACGATGCTGGCCAAACTGGCCGGCACCACGCAGAACGACATCATCAAGGAGTACCTGTCGCGGGGGACCTACGTCTTCCCGCCGGGGCCGAGCCTGCGGCTGATCGCGGACATGATCGCCTGGACGGTCGGCAACGTGCCGCGCTGGAACCCGATCAACATCTGCAGCTATCACCTCCAGGAGGCCGGCGCCACCCCGGTGCAGGAGGTCGCCTACTCGATCAGCACCGCGATCGCCGTGCTCGACGCGGTGTTCAGCACCGGCCAGGTCCCGGAGGAGCGCAGGGCCGAGGTTGTCGCGCGGATGTCCTTCTTCGTCAACGCCGGGGTCCGGTTCGTCGAAGAGATGTGCAAGATGCGCGCGTTCACCGAACTCTGGGACGAGCTGACCCGCGACCGTTACGGCGTCACCGACGCCAAGGCGCGCCGCTTCCGCTACGGCGTACAGGTCAACTCGCTCGGCCTGACCGAGGCGCAGCCGGAGAACAACGTGCAGCGCATCGTGTTGGAGATGCTCGCGGTGACGCTGTCGCGAGGTGCGCGGGCCCGTGCGGTGCAGCTGCCGGCCTGGAACGAGGCGCTCGGCCTGCCCCGGCCCTGGGACCAGCAGTGGGCGCTGCGCATGCAGCAGGTGCTGGCCTACGAGACCGACCTGCTGGAGTACGAGGACCTCTTCGACGGTTCGCCGGTGGTGCGAGCCAAGGTCGAGGAGATCCTGACCGGCGCGCGAGCCGAGATCGACCGGGTCGCCGGCATGGGCGGGGCCGTCGCGGCCGTCGAGAGCGGCTACATGAAGTCGCAGCTGGTCAACTCGCTGGCGCAGCGCCGTCGCAGGCTGGAGTCCGGCGACGACGTGATGGTCGGGGTGAACAAGTTCGACACCACCGAACCGAGCCCGTTGCAGGCGGAGGGCGCCAAGGCCATCGAGACCGTCGACCCGGTCGCCGAGAAGCAGGCGATCGCGGCGATCAGGCAGTGGCGGACCGAGCGAGACAACGACGCGGTGCACGCCACCCTCGCCGGGCTGCGCGAAGCGGCCAAGACCGAGGCCAACCTGATGACCGCCACGATCGCCTGCGCGCGGGCCGGGGTGACCACCGGGGAATGGGCCGGGGCGCTGCGCGAGGTCTTCGGCGAGTACCGCGCCCCGACCGGCGTGTCCGGGGCGAACCCCGGCGGCGAGGCCGGCGAGGAGATCGCCATCGTGCGGGCGAAGGTCAAGCGGGCCGCCGAGACGATCGGGGAGCGGCTGCGCATCCTGGTCGGCAAACCCGGCCTTGACGGGCATTCCAACGGCGCCGAACAGGTCGCCGTCCGCGCGCGGGACGTCGGTTTCGAGGTCGTCTACCAGGGCATTCGGCTGACTCCGGCGCAGATCACCGCCGCGGCCGTCCAGGAGGGCGTGCACGTGGTCGGACTGTCGGTGTTGTCCGGCTCGCACATGGAGGTCGTGCCGGCCGTCCTCGACGGGCTGCGGGCGGCGGGCGCCGAGGACATTCCGGTCATCGTCGGCGGGATCGTGCCGCCGGAGGACGCCGCCGCCCTGCGCGAACTCGGTGTCGCCAGGGTCTTCACCCCCAAGGACTACCGGCTGACCGAGATGATGGCCGAGATCGTCGACGTGGTGCTGGAAGCGCACGGGCTACCGTCGATGACATGACCGAGTACGAGCACATCCTCCTCACCAAGGACGGCGACACCGCGACGATCACGATGAACCGGCCCGCGCGGCGCAACTCGCTGTTCGAGGAACATCTCGGCGAGCTGCTGGCCGCGTTCCGTGCGGTCGGCGACTCGGCCGCGACCGGCATCGTGTTGGCCGGGGCAGGCCCGGTGTTCTCGGCAGGCCACGACTTCGCCGACGTCGCGGCGCGGGACCTGCTCGGCGTGCGCGAGCTGCTCACCCTGTGCACGGAACTGATGCGCACCATCGAATCGGTGCCCCAGGTGGTGATCGCGCGGGTGCACGGCCTGGCCACCGCGGCAGGCGCCCAGCTCGTCGCCTCCTGCGACCTGGCCGTCGCGGCGGCCTCGGCAGGCTTCGCGCTCCCCGGCGGCAAGGGTGGCTGGTTCTGCCACACCCCGGCCGTCCCGGTCGCCCGCGCCATCGGCCGCAAGCGTCTGCTGGAACTGGCGCTGACCGGCGACCCGATCGACGCGGCGACCGCCGAGAGCTGGGGTCTTGTCAACCGCGTCGTGCCGGACGAGGCGCTCGACGAGGCCGTCGCCGAGCTGCTGGCCAGGGCGACGCGCGGCAGCAGGGCGAGCAAGGCACTCGGCAAGCGCACCCTCTACGCCCAGCTGGACCGGCCGGAGGCGGACGCCTACACGATCGCCGTCGAGGTGATGGCCGCCGCTTCGCAGCTGCCCGGTGCGAAGGAGGGCATGGCCGCGTTCCTCGGCAAGCGCGCGCCGGCCTGGCCGGACTAGGGGCCGGACCGGGCGTCCGATCACCGGCTTCACACAGCGGACCGGCCACCATGGTGGGGAGCGGGCATCGGAGTCCTTCGGTGCGTCGGCGGGGAGGGACATATGCGGATTCGGACCGGGCTGCTGCTGGCGGGCCTCGTGTCGGTTGTCGCGCTCACCGCGTGCACCGGTAATTCCGGGGCCGCACCGAAGCCGAGTTCACCTCCGACCGCGACGACCGTGCCGACCATGGTCGACGATCCCATCGACCTCTCCAGGATCGCCGCGAAACCGTGCACCATGCTGCGTCCTGACCAGTTGGCCCAGTTCCACATCGTCACCCCCGGCACGACCGGCACCAACCCGATCAGTACCGGCGCGGCCGGCGTCACCTGCGCCTGGCAGCCGGTGCAGAACACCGAGCCGACCTACCAGGCCGGGGTCGACCTCCATTCCGGTGGCCTGCCCGCCCTGTACCGGCGCCGATCGAGCCTGCCGGTGTTCCAACCGTTCAGCGAGTCCGGCTATCCGGGCGTCGACACCGCGACCAGCGCCAGCGTGCTCGCGCACGGCCGCTGCACCGTGCAGATCGAGGTCGCGGCTGGCGTGCTGCTGGATGCGAGCGTGACCGTGCGGGACACCCAGGCCGCCGACTACCCCGATCCCTGTTCGGACGCGCAGTCCTTCGCCGCCGCGACCATCGCGAACTCGCAGGGCCAACAGCCGTAGCGCCAGCCGGCCCCGCAGCCGGGGAATCTCCCGCCGGTCGATGAGTTCCGCGTCGCCGGTCGGTCTACCCGGTTGAGAACACCTGGCCCACTTCGCAACGGAGACGCACCATGAGCACGGCAACCTCGGCGGACGGCACCACGATCGACTACGAACGCTACGGCGACAACGGCCCCGCCATCATTTTCATCGGCGGCGCGACCCAGTACCGCGCCATCGACCAGGACACCACGCGGACCGCGAAGACACTTGCGGCGCAGGGCTTCCGCGCCGTCGACTACGACCGGCGGGGCCGAGGCGGATCCGGCGACACCGCACCGTGGGCCCTGCAACGCGAGGTCGAGGACCTCGCCGCGCTGATCGAGGCCGTCGGCGGCCCGGTGACCCTCTACACCAGCTCCTCCGGTGCCACGGTCGGCCTGGCCGCGGCCGTCGCGGGCCTTGCCGTGTAGCGGCTCGCGATCTACGAGCCGCCGTTCTTCCCCGGCGTCAGCCAGGCCGAGCACCTCACCGAGCTACGCCGCCTGCTCGCCGAGGGAGACCAGGCCGGCGCGCTGCGCTACAACCTGCTCAAGGTCATCAACCTGCCGCAGCAGGCCCTCGACGGGATGACGAGCAGCCCCTGGTGGGCCGAGATGTGCTCGGTCGCACCGACCCTCGTCTACGACCTCAGTGCCGTGCACGAGGTCAACATGGACACCGACTGGAAGGCTCGCTGGGCCGAGGTCACGGTGCCGGCCGTGGTCTTCTCCGGCGATCAGACCTTCCCCGGCATGCCGGCAGCCGCCGACGCGGCAGCCGCCGACGCGGTGGCCGCCGCGCTGCCCAACGCGACAAGGCAGGTCATGCCCGGTCAGGGACACAGTCCGGCCACCGAGGCGATCGTGCCGGTGCTGGTGAGTCTCCTTCGCCCCTGACCATCGGCCCTTCCTCGACCATCTGGCCCTTTCCCGACCATCGGCCAGGCATTTCGGGCCGGGGTTATTTGACGCAGGGGATGCCGCCGCCGGAGATGCTGCTCATCGGGTCGTTGTCCGCGTCGTTGTTGCCGTTGTTGCTCGGCGCCGACTGCGAGGGCAGCGGCGCGGTACTGGTCGGCGTCGAACCTGCCGACCCCAGCCCGGACGGCAGGCTGAAGCTCCTACCGAGGATCACCCGGACATGGCCGGCCGGAATGCTGGCCAGGTGCTCGGTGGTCAGTCCGCCCAGCGCCGCGGCCACCGCGGTCGCCGCGGAGGAGTCCGTGCCGTACTCGACGACCGAACTCGGCCGCTCCACCGACTCGTTGCCGGTGGTTCCCTTGGTGAAACCCTTGCCGCCAAGGGCATCCGAGACCGTCGCGGCCACACGCGACTGTCCGGACGCGTTGTAGACGTCGATCGTGCCGGTCGGCGGCGGCGTGTTCGCGGTGGAGGTGGGGCCGGAACTCGGGGCGGCGCTGGAGGTCGACGGGGTTGCGCTGCCGCCGCCCAGCAACGAGCGCACGTCGGCCTGTACCTCGGGCACGTTGACCTCGTTGACGTCGCCGATGCTGCCACCCAGATCCGGGTAGCTCTCCACCGGCAGCGTGTGGAAGGTGACGTTGCCGCCGGTCAGGTTGGACGCCTCCTGGGCGAACTGGAGCAGGTTGAGCCCGCTGTCAACGGCGATGTTCGCCTCGGCCACGTTCAGGATCTGGCTCAGTTGGCTCGGGCTGGTGATGGTGCCGGACTGCTTGAGCTTGTAGGCGAGCGAGGCGATGAACGCCTGCTGTCGACGTTCCCGGTCCAGGTCGGTGAAGTTGAGATTGTGCTCGGTGTAGTAGTCATGGATCTTGCCGAGCGAGGCGACGCCGATATCGCGTCGCTGCCGGACGAAGGCCAGCGCCTGCGCCGCGTTCAGTTCCTGTTGGCCGGCCGGGAAGTTCGCGCCGGAGTAGTCGTCGCTGGTCGGGTAGAGGATGCAGACCGGGATCGGCGCGACCACCTGGGCGATCTCGTAGAACGCGACCAGGGTCACCTCGACGAAGTGGTCGATCGCGACGCCGCCGAGGAACTGGCTGACGGTCTTGATCTCCTCCTGCCGCCCCGCGTCGCGTTCCTGCTGTTCGCGGGCCGGCGAGTCGGCGACCCCCTGCTTGACGAGCAGCCTGGCCTCCTGGTCCATGGCGAGGCCGTAGGCTTGTTTGATCTTCTCCTTGCAGGTGCCGTCCGGGCAGCCCGGCAGGTCGACGTAGTCGTCGCGGGGAATGGAGATCTCGGTCGCCTGGCTGCCGTTGCCCGGCACGTGCAGCAGCATCAGCACGTTGGCGTTGTTGCCGCCGTCCGTGCCGTCGCCCGCGTGCAGCGCGTCGTAGATGTTCTGCGGCAGCGGGTTGCCGTTCTCGTCGAGCCGGGTGTCCAGTCCCATGATCAGGATGTTGGTGTCCCCATTGGTCGACTTCTTGTCACCGTCCGCGTTGAGCACCCCGGACTTGTGCACCGCGTCGTTGACCGAGTTGTAGGTGGCCCATGCGAACCCGGTGAGGCTGAGCACCAGCAGGGACACCAGGCCCAGGATGCTGTAACCGGTGATCAGCGGCCAGCGTCGGCGCCGCCTCGGCTCGGGCCTTGGCGCCGGACTCGCCGTGGCCGGCACCCTGGCCCGCACCTGCTCGGCCCGTACCGGCTCGGTCCGTGGGTCGGGTCGCGGGTCAGGCCGTGGGTCAGGTCCGTCGGCGTTCCGGTTCTGGTCCGGCTTCGGGAGGGAGTCGGGGTCGTCGGTGAGGTCGCCACCGCGTGGGGCTTCCCAGCTGTTGTCCGGCCAGGCGGGATCGTCCCAGTCGCCGTCGTTCACGCGCACTCCCCAGTCATTCGATTGTCGCGAACGCCCGAAATACCACCCCGACCAGGCATAGGTTCCAGTGATAGGACGTCCGTGGCACCGCTTGGTTGCCTGCCGGCCACCCGATGGTCGTGCTAGCCGCGACCGGCCCGTTCGCGCGGCGTCCGTTCGCGCAGCAACAGCAGGGCATAGGCGGCGATCGACTGGGCGTCGGTGATCTCGCCGCCTGCCATCATCGCCTCCACCTCGGCACGCGGCAGCCAGGCCGAGCGCATGTCCTGTTCCTCCAGTTCACGCTCGGGTTCGCCGGCGGTCAGCCCGGTGGCCAGGAAGACCTGGCCGCGCTGGCTGGACATGCCCGGTGCGACATCCAGCAGCCCGAGCCGCTCCATCCGCTCGGCACGAAGGCCGGTCTCCTCGCGCAGTTCGCGGCGGGCCAGCTCCAGCGGATCGGCGTCGGCGAGGTTCGGGGCGGTGCCCTGCGGGAACTCCCAGCGGCGCAGACCGAGCGGGTAGCGGAACTGTTCGACGAGGTGCAGCCGGTCGCCCTCCAGCGGGATGATCAGCGCGTAGTCCGGCTTGTCGACGACGCCGTAGATGCCCGAGGAGCCGTCGGGGCGGCGGATCGCGTCCTCGCGCAGCCGCATCCAGGAGTTGGCGTAGACCTCGCGTGAACCCACCGATTCCATGTCCGCGATCCTGCCGCACCCCGACCCGGCGCCCGCTCCGCACCCGGACCCACGCCGGTCGTCACCCTGGTCAGGGCCCGCGTCGGCGTGCCACGCCCCGTCGTGGGGCGACTCGTCTACGCTGTCGCGGTGCGTTTGGTAATCGCTCGTTGCCAGGTCGACTACGTCGGCCGGCTCACCGCCCACCTGCCCATGGCCCAGCGCGTGCTGATGGTCAAGGCCGACGGCTCGGTCCTCGTGCACTCCGACGGTGGCTCCTACAAGCCACTGAACTGGATGTCGCCGCCGTGCTGGTTGATCGAGGAACCGGACATGTGGGTGGTGGAGAACAAGGCGGGCGAGAAGCTGATCATCAGCATCGAGGAGATCGTGCACGACCTCAAGTACGAACTCGGTGTCGACCCCGGCCTCGTCAAGGACGGCGTCGAAGCGCACTTGCAGGAACTGCTCGCCGAGCACGTGACGACCCTCGGCGACGGCTGGAAACTGGTCCGCAGGGAGTTCCCGACCGCGATCGGTCCCGTCGACCTGATGTGCCGGGATGCCCAGGGAGTCTCGGTCGCGGTCGAGATCAAACGGCGCGGGGAGATCGACGGCGTCGAACAGCTCACCCGCTACCTCGAACTGCTCAACCGCGATCCGCTACTGGCGCCGGTGAAGGGTATTTTCGCCGCGCAGCAGATCAAGCCGCAGGCCAGGGTGCTCGCCGAGGACCGGGGCATCCGCTGCGTCGTGCTCGACTACGACGCCCTGCGCGGCACCGATTCCGAGGAGTTCCGGCTGTTCTGAGCCGTTCGCTACCGGCCGGCCCAGGCGTTGACGAGGTCGTCCGGTCCATAGCTCGCGTCCAGTCCGGTGCAGGAAATCCCGTTCCTGGACACCGCGAGGACGGGCAACAGTTCGTCGGTGAGTGCCGACCGATGGTGGAGCAGGGCAGCCAGGTCGTGGTTGTCGAAGACCGACCACTCAAGCCATGTGATCGAGCCGACGAACAACAGTCGCCGTGCGATCGGGCCGCGATCGGCGCCGACGATGTCGATTTCGATGTCGTTGCCGCGAGTCCAGTAGGCACCGATCGCGGGCGCGGCGGGGAGCTTGTCGTCGGGTAGCAGCCGGGCGAGGGCCTCGCGGATCAGCGGTTCGACGGCTCGCCCTCGCCAGCTGGTCCAGTCCCGTCGAATTCGGTCGAGGGTCAGATCGCCTCGGCCGCGCTCGACCTCCGCCATTGCCGGGGACAGGTACCTGAGCCAGAACCTCAGATAGGGATCGGTGACGCGGTAACGGCGATCCTTGGACAGACGGGTGGAAAGCGGCAGGTCGGCGGCGACAATGCGTTTCTCGGTAAGCGTTGTCAGCGACCGTTGCAGCGGACTCGCCGCGATGTCGCCGGCCGCCTTCGCGATATTCGTGAAGGTTCGTTCACCGGTACCGATCGCGGAAAGAACGGTCTGCGCCTGGGTGTGTCCGGGAAATTCGGCGGCCAGCGAGCGTTCGGCCGAGACGAGCAGCGGTGAGGTGGGATTGCTCAACGACTGTTCGAGGAATTGCCAGACCCCTTGTCCTGGCTGCCAATCCGTGCAGATCAACGGAAGGCCGCCGGTGACGAGGGCCGCGTCGAGAGATTCCGCTGCCGGCAGTTCGAGCATGGTCGACAGGTCGAACGGATTGAGCGGACCGATCACCATTTCCCGGCCGCGTTGGTGGAACGGCCGCTGGTAGCTGTTCAACGCCTCCATCATGGACAGGTCCGAGCCGATCAGAATGAGCAGTACGGGTTTCCTGGACAGGTAGCGATCCCAGGATCGCTGGAGCGCACCTTCGAACGCGTACTCCGCGTCCATGAGATACGGCAGTTCGTCGATGACGACGATGCTGGGCCTGTCATCGGGCACGGCGGCGGCGAGCAGGCGCAGTGCGTCACTCCAACTGCTCGGATGCGCCGCGACCAGGACGTCGCGTCCCGGCAGCGAGGACTCCGTCGCGTCACGTGCGAACGCGGCGAGGTCTTCCTCCGTCGAGGCACCGGTCGCGGTGAAGAACAGGGACGGGGCGTCCGCGCGGTCGACGAAGGTCTCGACCAGTCGGGACTTGCCAACTCGGCGGCGACCGCGGATCAGCAGGCAACGCCCCGGTCGGTCGTCGTCCCCGCCGGTGCGGATGCGCGTGAGTTCCGCTTCGAGGACCCCGAGTTCCTGGCTGCGACCTACGAAGCGAGCCATGCGGCGCCTACTAACCTGCGCCTTTCGCGTGAAGTAGCGCGACACAGGCTGTAGATGCACGGAAGTGCCCGTCCTGCAAGGGAAACTGATGTTTGCGACGACATCAAAACCCGAACAGAAGGGCACTCCGCAGGTGAAGCGTACCCAATGGCGTCCGTGGCTGTCGGTCATGACCGGTAGCGAGTCGTTGACCTCCTCAGCCGGTGGCGTGCTCGTGACCCAGATCGCCCGAGTGTGTGGCCTTGAGCAGGCACTATCGACTGGCATGCATCAATGGAAACGTGCTCGGGCGATCCACGATCCCGCCAAGATCCTGCTGGACCTGGCCATCACCGTCGCGTTGGGCGGGGATTGCGCCGCCGATATCGCCGTGCTGCGCGCCCAACCCGGCGTGTTCGGACCGGTGGCCTCCGATCCCACTGTCTCTCGCATCGTCGATGACCTCGCCCTGGCGGGCACCGATGTGTTGACCGCGATCCGGGCCGCCCGAGCGACCGCGCGAGCATGGGTATGGGACCACGCCGGAGTACCGACACAGGCCGGAAACATCGTGCTGGATCTGGACGCCACGCTCCTGATTGCCCATTCGGACAAGGAACACGCGACCAAGACCTGGAAGAAAACGTTCGGCCATCACCCGCTGTTGGGATTCGTCGACCATGGTGATGGCGGTACCGGGGAACCCGTGGCAGGCCTGCTGCGGCGCGGTTCGGCGGGAAGCAACACCGCGAAAGATCACATCCAGGTGCTCGATGACGCACTGACGCAACTTCCGACCCACCTGCGCGAACCCGACGAACAGGGCCATGTCGCGGTGTTGGTGCGGACCGACGCAGCCGGAGCGACCCATGCGTTCACCGACCGGATCGTCGAGTTGGGAATGGAATTCTCCATCGGCGCGAGCCTGGGACACGTCGATATCCACACCATCCTGGCCCAGACCCCGCCCGAGGCATGGACACCGGCCTACAACGCCGACCGGACACCCCGCGACGGGGCCTGGATCGCGGAGGTCACCGACCTCGCCGAGCTCTCGGCATGGCCGGCGGGCGCCCGGTTGATCCTCCGCAAGGAACGGCCCCACCCCGGCGCGCAACTCCGTATCACCGACGCCGAGGGCATGCGAATCACCGGATTGCTCACCAACACCACCGGTGGACAACTCGCCGACCTGGAACTACGCCACCGACGACACGCCCGCGTCGAAGACCGTATCCGCTGCGCCAAGGACACCGGGCTCCGCAACCTGCCCTTCCACGACTTCGCCCAAAACCAGGTCTGGCTGGAAATATGCGCGTTGGCCGCTGACCTGATCGCCTGGACCCAACACCTCACCCTGACCGGAGCGCATCGCATTGCCGAGCCGAAACGGTTGCGACTACGCCTGTTTGGTGTTGCTGGTCGACTGGTCCGCACCGCCCGCCACACGACTCTCAAGATCCCCGAGAGCTGGCCATGGTCCGAGCAGATCATCAGCGCGCATGCCCGACTCGCCACACTGACCGGCAGCTGACCAACCCAATCCGACCCGACGACCACAGGCACGGAGCACCGGCGAAACAGCAACGCCGGGGATACCTCGCGCTCACCAGCCACTTCATCAGCCCACATGATCAACCATCGCAGCCGAAGATCACACCTTCATGATCACGCAAGATCGAGGCTAACATCGATGTTAGTAACCTGAATGAAGATGTCAAGCCGGGATGCGAGTGGCAGTGGGCCGATTAGCTGCGGTGGAAGCGCTGCGCCAGCATTGGATCGTCTTCCCACCACAGTCGGCTCGGGGGCGCTTCCTCGTCGGACTCGGTGGCGGGGGCGCTCGCGGCGGCTTCCTGTTCGTCGAGTTGGCGGTCGATCTCGGCGGCTTCCTTGTCGTCGTCGACCGACATTCTGCGCATCAGCGCGCCGAGGAACGGCAGGCCGGCCGCGTCGCCCGCGATCCAGAGGATGCCGGCACCGATGATCTGGTCGTTGCGCAGGCTCGGGCCCCAGTTGCGGTCCAGGGCCTGGTAGTAGTGCTGGGCGACGATGTGTGGGTTGAGCCACAGTACGAGGCCGAGCGCCGCGTCGAAGATCACCTCGACGAAGGTGATCACCATCGAGATCAGGTGCGGGTACTTGTGCGGCACCGGATCGAGCTGCAACCGCGCGTAGAAGTAGGCGAAGCCGATCACCAGCAGTGCCAGCTTGCTGAACTCGTCGACGACCGCGTTGCTCAGCACCGCCGGGTACCAGCTGGTGAAGTAGAACAGCCACGGTGTCGCGATCAGCAGGACCGACCCGCTGGCCGGGAAGCTGATCACTCGCATGACCTTGCTCGCCAGGACCTTGCGCAGCCGGTCGGCGCCGGCGGGCGGCAGGGTCGCAAGGGCGAGTGCGACCGGTGAACCCATGGCTAGGCACAGCGGAGCCAGCATCAGCAGGGTGATCACCTGCCCGGCGCGCGCCCAGAACAGGGTGTCCGCGTAGACGCCGAAGAAGGAGACGCTGAAGAACAGGATCAGGCCGAGACCACTGGCAAACGCGACTTTCCGCCCGCGCGCCCAGCTTTCGCCGCGCGCCGTGAGTCGCCGGACCGCAAGGAGGTAGCCGGCGCCGATGATCGCGGCGAACAGGATCGTCGGCACGTCGAGGGTCCACTGGGTTACCGCGGTGACCACGGTGAACGGGGGTGGTCCGTGGTAGCCGGCCTGAAGTAGCAAAGCGCCTCCACCTCATCCGCGTACTGCATCCACTCGCTGCGTCCGTTTGCCGCGTCTGCCGCATCCGGTCGCACCCCAGTGTCGACCGGTGCGAAAACGGACTCGTTGTTGGGGTGGCGGCGCGGCACCCTCGGCCCCAAGATGAGCGCGACACGCAGTGCGCGGCCGGTGACAGGTGGCGCTTTTGCTCCCGCGTCCGGTGGGCTAGTGTGCTGATCAAAGACGATTTCTGACGTTTTCTGTTGGAAGATGTTGAACTGGGAGGTGTGCCGGGTGCACGTGCACGTTCTCGCGGCGGCCACGAATCTTCGGCTGAACGCCGCACCGATCGACTATGTGCTGATCGCGGTGTATTTCGCCATCGTGCTCGGCATCGGCTTGATGGCCAGGAGATCGGTGTCCTCCAGCGTCGACTTCTTCCTGTCCGGCCGCTCCATGCCGGCCTGGGTGACCGGTCTGGCGTTCATGTCGGCCAACCTCGGCGCGACCGAGATTTTCAGCATGACCGCCAACGGCGCCGAATACGGGCTGCCGACGGTGCACTACTACTGGATCGGCGCGGTCCCGGCCATGGTGTTCCTCGGCCTGGTGATGATGCCGTTCTACTACGGCTCGAAGGTCCGCAGCGTTCCCGAGTTCATGTTGCGGCGGTTCGGTCCGGCCGCGCACTGGGTCAACAGTCTCAGCTTCGCCATCGCGCAGGTGCTGATCGCCGGCATCAACCTCTACGCGCTGGCCACCGTGGTCAACCTGCTGCTCGGCTGGCCGCTGTGGCTGTCCATCGTGCTCGCCGCCGCGATCGTGCTGGTCTACACCGGTCTCGGCGGTCTTTCCGCGGCCATCTACAACGAGGTGCTGCAGTTCTTCGTGATCGTCGCGATGCTGCTGCCGCTGACCTTCGTCGGCCTGCACAAGGTCGGCGGCTGGAGCGGCCTCGTCAACAAGATCGAGGGCATCAACACGAACGCCGCCGACCCGGCCGCGTCCCAACTGCACTCCTGGCCGGGCACGAACCTGACCGGCATCCACAGTCCACTGCTGTCGGTGCTCGGCATCATCTTCGGTCTCGGCTTCGTGCTGTCCTTCGGTTACTGGACAACGAACTTCGCCGAGGTGCAGCGGGCGCTGTCGGCCAAGAACATGTCCGCGGCCCGGCGCACCCCGCTGATCGCGGCCTACCCGAAGACACTGATCGTGCTGGCCATCGTGATCCCCGGCATGATCGCGGCGCTGCCGCAGATCTCGCCGGAGCTGGCCTCCTACAAGGCACAGGTCATCGCCAACCCGAACTACGCGGGTTCCGGGATCAACTTCAACAACGCGATCGAGCTGCTCATCCGCGACCTGCTGCCCAACGGCATGCTCGGCGTCGCGATCGCCGGCCTGATCGCCGCGTTCATGGCCGGCATGGCGTCCAACGTCAGCTCGTTCAACACGGTCTTCACCTACGACATCTGGCAGTCGTACGTGAAGAAGAACAAGTCGGACAACTACTACCTCAACGTCGGCAGGCTGGTCACCATCGTCGGCTGCGTGCTGGCCGTCGGGACCGCGTTCATCGCCTCGGACTACAACAACATCGCGACCTATCTGCAGAACCTGTTCGCGTTCTTCAACGCGCCGCTGTTCGCCACCTTCATCCTCGGCATGTTCTGGAAGCGGATGACCCCGGCGGCCGGCGCGATCGGTCTGGTTTTCGGTACCGCCTCGGCCATCACCATCGACCGGCTGGTCGCCTACGGCGTGCTGTCGCTGGCCGGACAGGGCGGCAGCTTCGTCGCGGCCATCGCCGCGTTCGTGGTCGACGTCCTGGTCAGCGTCGTGGTCACGATGTTCACCAAGCCGCGACCGGCCAGCGAACTCGTCGGCCTCGTCTGGTCGCTGACCCCGCGTGACAAGCTCAGCCAGGTCGAGGTGGGCGGCACCGACGGCGGCTGGTACCGCAAGCCGCTGGTGCTGGGCATCATCGTGCTGCTGGTGGCGCTCGTGCTGAACATCGTCTTCTGGTGACGGGAAGGACTCATCGTGACTGAGCAGAGTTCGCAGACCACGGCCGCGCCACGCAAGGCAGGCCTTTTCGACCTGCGTTGGATCATCGCGCTGCTGTTCGGCATCTACGGCATCGTCGTCACCGTCATGGGAATCGGCTTCACCTCGCAGGCGGAGCTGAACAACGCGGGCGGGATCAACGTCAACCTGTGGACCGGCATCCCGATGCTGGTGGTCGCCATCCTGTTCGCCGTCTGGGCGCAGCTGCGGCCGGTGCGGATCCCGATCGGCACCAGCGATGACAGCCATGATGACGACGACTCGGCCCCGGCCGATCCCTTCGCCGGTGGCGAATCCAGCTGAACGCGCGGACGAGCCGGGTGAGAGGTACTCTCACCCGGCTCGTTGACACTGGGTAACCAGTTGACTCAGGGGCGGTCGGTCGGCCGGCGGTAGGGGTGCACCGGGTTGAACGCCGCCAAGGTGTAGGCGTTCATCCAGCGGGCCGTCCGGCGAGCCCGACTGTCGGTCCTACTGTCGTTCGTGGCCTGGTCTCGGCGGCCGCGCAGCGCAATCTTGATCACTTTTGGTCTCCCCTCGGAGGTCTTCGGGTTTCACGCCGTTGTGCTCGTACACCTACTACATCGATTCAGGACTCTGAATCGTTCCCGAATCGGAGAGTGACGCTGCCCACGCCGTGTGAAGATCGTTGTCGCAGGTTGGCCGGTTCCGGCCGCACGGCCGGACACGGCTCGCTACGGTTGCCCCGATGTCCAGTCCAGCTGCCTCCACCAGTACCCAGCCCGCTCGCCGGCCGCCGCGTTCGCGGCTCGCCGTGCCGGTGCTCGTGCTGCTCGGTGCGCTCGCGGTCCTCGCGGGCTGTTCGACCAGCGCCGCGAGCACCGCGAAGACGGACTCCGCGCGCACCACGGTCGCGGCCGACGCGAACAGCGCAGCGCAGACCTCCTCGGCGGCCGACGTCAATCTCTCCGCCGCCAAGCTGCGGTTGATCGACCCCTGCGGACTGTTGGACGCCGCCACCATGGCGCAGTTCGGCAGCCCGCAGCCGTCGACCTCGGCCGGGATCGACGCCTGTAACGACGACGTGTCCGACGGCAGGGGCAACGATCTCAACGTCACCGTCACGGTCGGCAGCGACCTGTCCGACTACAACCCGACCGGCACCATCGCCGGTCTGCCGGCGGCCGAGGACAGCGACAGCACAGCCTGCTTCGACCGGTTGGTCACCCAGCGCGATCCGGTGATCGGCATCGAGATCCAGGCCGACTACGACAAGAACCCCTCCTGTCCGGTCGCCCGTGAACTGGCCCAGCTGGTGGTCGCGCACATCAGGAGCAGCCCGCCGCAGCGCGCCGACGGTGCCGGTTCGCTGGCCACCGTCGACCCGTGCGACACCATCGACGACGCGACCGCGGCGGCCGTCGACGGCGGCACGCCGGGCAAACGAGCCGAGGGGCTCTACCGGTGTGAATGGCAGAACGACGGGACCGGCTTCGACCTGACCGTCGAGTTCAGTCTCGACCAGGACCCGAAGGACGACGCCACGAACGGCCCACCGCAGCCGGTGGACATCGGCGTACCGGCCTACCAGTCCAGCAGCGACGACGTCTACCCGACCTGCGACGTGAAGTGGATGATCACCTCGGTCGGCGACGGTTTCGGTGAGGTCGTCGACGTCGAGTTCGGCGATGTCGAGAACGGCGCCGTCGACGCGTGCGCGCAGGCCGTCACCGCGGCGAAAGCGGTCGCGACCAAGGTGCCCAAGGCGTCCTGATCGGTGGGTCGAGTCGGGTTGGTGGCTGTTGGGCCGAAGGGGCTCCGACCGGATTCTTCTGGCGGCTCGTGAGCCGCACCGGCCCGGTGTACAAAGGGGGAGATCGAAATGGCGCGGGTCCGGGGTGTGGCGAGGAGCTGTCCGTGAAGAAGATCATCAACGATCCCTCGACTGTGGTGGCCGATTCGTTACGCGGTATGGCCCTTGCTCATCCGGATCTGCTCAGGGTCAGCCTCGAACCGCCGTTCCTGGCCAGCATCGACGCTCCGGCGGCCGGGAAGGTCGCGGTGATCTCCGGCGGCGGCAGCGGGCACGAACCGCTGCACGGCGGGTTCGTCGGCCCCGGCATGCTCGCCGCAGCCTGTCCCGGTGCGGTGTTCACCTCGCCGACCCCCGATGTCGTCGCGGCCGCCGTCGATGCGGTGCACGGTGGCGCCGGGGTCCTGCTGCTGGTCAAGAACTACACCGGTGACGTGCTGAACTTCGAGACCGCGGCCGAACTCGCCGCCGCCGAGGGCATCGAGGTCCGCACCGTGGTCATCGACGACGACGTCGCCGTGAAGGACTCCACCTACACCGCGGGCCGGCGCGGCGTCGGCGGCACCGTGCTGGTGGAGAAGATCGTCGGCGCGGCCGCGGCGGCCGGCGCCGACCTCGACACCTGCGAGGCGCTGGCCCGCCAGGTCGTCGCGGGCGTCCGTTCGATGGGCATGGCACTGACCGCGCCGACCGTGCCGCACGTCGGCCAGCCGAGCTTCACCCTCGCCGACGACGAGATGGAGGTCGGCATCGGAATCCACGGTGAACCGGGCCGCGAACGGATCCCGCTGGAGCCCGCCGACGGCATCGTGAGCAGGCTGCTGACCCCGATCGTGGCGGACCTGCCCTTCGCCGAGGGCGACGAGGTGCTGCTGTTCACCAACTCCATGGGTGGCACCCCACTGCTTGAGCTGTACCTCGCGCACGGCATCGCGGAACGAATGCTCGCCGAACGCGGCATCACGGTGCGCCGCAGACTGGTCGGCCCGTTCATCACCAGCCTGGAAATGCAGGGGATGAGCCTGACCCTGCTCAAGCTCGACGACCGGCTCACCGAACTGTGGGACGCGCCCGTGCGGACCGTCGCACTGCGGTGGGGTCGATGATGGGCTGCGGCACCAACGGCGTGATCCGCGCGGTCTGCGCGGGCGCGGACGTCATCGTCGACCACCGCGACGAACTCGTCGAACTGGACCGGGTCATCGGCGACGGCGACCACGGCGAAAACCTCCGGCGCGGCTTCCAGGCCTTTGTCGCCGCCGTCGACTCCGCGGCCCCGGCACCTCCGGCCGCGGTGTTCAAACTCCTTGCCACCACACTGATCTCGACCGTCGGCGGTGCGGCGGGCCCGCTCTACGGCACCGCCTGCCTGCGTGCCGCGACCTCGCTGGGCGAGGCGACCGAACTGACGGCGGCCGGCGCGGTCACCGCGCTGCGCGCCGCCCTTGCCGGCGTTGTCGCGCGCGGCAAGGCGGTACTCGGCGACAAGACGATGGTGGACGCGATCTCGCCTGCCGTCGACGCGGCCCAGCGCGCCCTCGACGAAGGCGGCGACCTGGCCGCTGTCCTTGCCGCTGCGGCGGATGCGGCCGAAAAGGGCGCCGAGGCGACCATTCCGCTGATCGCCCGCAAGGGCCGCGCCTCCTATCTCGGCGAGCGCAGCGCCCAGCATCTCGACCCCGGCGCCCGGTCCTCCTCGTTGCTGTTGCGCGCCTTCGCCGATGCGGCGGCCAAGGCATGAGCGCCCCCACCGATCCTCCGCGCGTCGGACTGGTGATCGTCTCGCACAGTGCCAAACTCGCCGACGGTGTCGTCGATCTCGCCGGCCAGATGGCCCCCGAGGTGACCATGATCGCCGCCGGCGGCCTGCCCAACGGGCAGCTGGGCACCGACTACGACACCGTCCTGGCCGCCTTGCACGCGGCCGAACAGGGCTCCGGCGTCGTACTGCTCTACGACCTCGGCAGCGCGATGATGACCGCCGAGCTGGCGGTGGAGTCCCTCGACGATCCGGACGCCGTGCTCGTCGCGACCGCACCGCTGGTGGAGGGCGCGGTGGTCGCCGCGGTCGCCGCGCAGGGCGGCGCCGACCTCGCCGAGGTGCACCGGACCGCCGAATCGGCCGGCGCCGAGCCGACCCCGCCGAGCGCCTCCGTCGGACCGGCCACCCACACCGAACTGGTGCTGGCCAACGAGGTCGGCCTGCACGCCAGGCCGGCCGCGCTGTTGGCAAGGGCGATCGCCGGCCTCGACACCGAGGTCACCGTCGGCCTCGGCGACGCGCGCGCCGATGCCAGCAGCGTGCTTGCCCTGCTCGAACTGGCCGCGCGGGCCGGCGACCGGATCACCGTCAGCGCGCGAGGTCCGCAGGCCACCGAGGCCATCGCCAGGATCACCGCCTTGGTCGAGAACAACTTCGGCGAATAGCGTCACCGCCGCTCATCGCGCACACGCACGCGATGGGCCCCGCCCCGGCCTGCGCGATGGCCACCACCCTCGCCGCCGAGGCCCGGCCCCCGACTGCCGTCGACGCCTGGCCTCGACCGCCGCTGGCGGCCTGAGCCCGAGCGATACCAACTGGAACAACTCGCTCGTCGCCGGTGAAGCCCGACGAGTATCGTCAGGACGCCGGATTTTCTCCGCATTGCCGGGCCCGATGGGGGGACGCGAAATGTCTGGTCGGGGCTTGGTGCTGCTGGTCGCGGTCGCCTTGTCCCTGACCGGTTGCGCGCGGATCGTCGACGGCATGCCGTTGGCCGCCGCGCCCGCCCTCGCCCCGTCGATGGGCGCCAGCACCGAACTGGGCGACTACAACACCGTCGACCCGTGCAGCATGGTCGATATCGAAGGCCTGCCAACGGATCTACAGGCACAGCTCGCGCCCGCCGAGTCCCTCGACTACTGCTCGCTGGAGATCGACTCGGCCGGCAACGACGCCGAGGTCGACGTCGGAGAACTCCTCTTCCACGCCGATGACGACGCGGGGGACCCCGATCCGCTGCCGAGCGGACTGTCGCTGTACACCGGAACCCTCGACCCTGACGACGGCAGCTGCACGGCCGATCTGGAGTTCGCCGACGGCGTCGACCTCGCCTCGACCGCCTACGACGACGACGAGGGCAACGGCACCGACGCACTGTGCACCGCGGCCGCCGAGGTCGCGCGCAACGTTTCCGGTGTGCTGGCACGGGGTCCTGTGACGCACCGCAGGTTTCCGGCCAACTCCTTCGGCACCCTTGACCCGTGCACGATGCTCAACCAGGCCGCGCTCGACACGGTGCCCGTGGGCAACCCGACGCCCTATCCCGCGCACCACGAGTGCGACTGGGGTGACGCCGACAGCCTGTCGGTCTCGCTGACCTTCATCGTCGGGCCGCCCCCGGCCGCGCAGCAGGACGCCACCGCGAGCCAGATCGCCGGCCGCAACTCGGTGACGTACTCCGATACGCACGACTCCGAGGCCGAATGCTGGATCGACACCGGCGGTGTCCCGTTCGCCTCCTCGGACCAGGATCTGGTGGAGATCGCCGAAATCTTCGTCGGTGACCCCGGACAGTCCACCGATCAGGCCTGCGCGGTCGGTACCACGGTCGCGAACATCGTCTGGCCGGAACTGCCGGCTACATCCTGAATCGGCGGTATCGATCGGGTTTCTTGCACGATCCGGTGGCGAAGCTCACCCGGAGTTGGCCGCGCGCCATGGGACCATCTCGGCAAGTTACCGACGCGTAGCTTTGTGATTGCGAGGTGGCAGGCGTGGCACGGGAATTCCGCACGATCGGCATCGTCGGGCTGGGCACCATGGGTGCCGGCATCGCCGAGGTGGTGGCGAGGACGGGACTGCGGGTCGTCGCCGTCGAACTCGACCAGGAGAGCATCGACCGAGGTCGGGGCCACCTTGAGCACTCGACGGAGCGCGGTGTCACCGGCGGCAAGCTGGACGAGGCGGGCCGGGGGGAGCTGCTCGCGCGGATCACCTACAGCACCAGCCTCACCGATCTCGCCGACTGCGACCTGGTGATCGAGGCGGTCCCGGAGAACCTGGAGGGCAAGGCCGCGATCTTCACCGAACTGGACCGGGTCTGCCGGCCGGAAGTCCTCCTGGCGTCAAACACCTCGTCGCTGTCGGTCACCGAGATCGGCGTGCGCACCTCCCGGCCCGGCAAGGTCGTCGGCCTGCACTTCTTCAACCCGGCGCCGATCCAGAAGCTGGTCGAGGTGGTCCGCACCGTGGTCACCGAACCGGACGTGATCGACGACGTGGTCGCGTTCGTCCGAGACCTCGGCAAGGAGCCGGTGGTCATCGGCGACCGCGCCGGCTTCATCGCCAACGCGTTGCTGTTCGGCTATCTCAACCACGCGGTCACCATGTACGAGCAGCGCTACGCCACCCGCGAGGACCTCGACGCGGCCATGCGGTTCGGCTGCGGCTACCCGATGGGCCCGCTGCAACTGCTCGACCTGATCGGCCTGGACACCGCCCAGGAAATCCTGGACACCATGTACCACCAGTCGCGCAACCGACTGCACGCGCCGGCCCCGCTGCTCAAGCAGATGATCACCGCGGGCCTGCTCGGCAGGAAGTCCGGTCGCGGCTTCTACAGCTACGACGGCCCGGACTCGCCGAACGTCGTGGCCGACATCCACACCCCTCGCGCCGACGACGCCTCGGTCGCGAGCCGGGACATCCACCGGGTCGGCGTGGTCGGCACCGGCACGATGGCCACCGGCATCGCCGAGGTGTTCGCCAAGAAGGGCTTCGACGTCGTGTTGCGTGCCCGCAGCGCGGACAAGGCGAAGGCCGCGATCGGCAAGGTCGGCAAGTCCCTGGACCGCTCGGTGGTCAAGGGCAGGCTCTCGGAGGCCGACCGGGACGCGACCCTGGCCAGGATCACCCCGGCGGTCGAGTTCGAGGAACTGGCCGACTGCGACCTGCTGATCGAGGCGATCGCCGAGGAAGTGTCGGTGAAGACGGCGGTGTTCGCCGCCCTCGACGAGGTCTGCAAACCAGGCGCCGTACTGGCCACGACGACCTCGTCCCTACCGGTCATCGAATGCGCCGCCGCGACCTCCCGTCCGTCCGATGTGGTCGGTCTGCACTTCTTCAATCCCGCGCCTGCCATGAAACTCGTCGAGGTGGTGGCCACCATCGCCACCGCCCCCGAGGTCGTCGCGACCGCGCACGCGATCTGCAGGGCGGTCGGCAAACACCCGGTGCACTGCACCGACCGGGCCGGGTTCATCGTCAACGCGCTGCTGTTCCCCTACCTCAACGACGCGGTCAAGATGCTCGAAGGCCACTACGCGGAGGCCGAGGACATCGACACCGCGATGAAGGTCGGCTGCGGCCTGCCGATGGGCCCCTTCGAACTGCTCGACGTCGTCGGTCTCGACGTCTCGCTGGCCATCGAGCGCACCCTGTACAACGAGTTCCGCGAGGCCGGATTCGCCCCGGCCCCGCTACTGGAACATCTCGTCACCGCCGGCCGCCTCGGCCGGAAAACCGGCAAGGGCTTCCGCGACTACACCAACCGCTAGCTGCTCGGATTCACCAGCACGTTCGTCCACGTCGGTTGCCACGACCGGAAGGGACTCAGTTGCCGCAGCCGCAGGCGCCGCCGCAGCAACCGCCACCGCCACCGGCCGGAGACGCCGAGGAACGGCCGCCGATCGCGACCGTGGTGAGCAGCTTGACGGTGTCGGTGTGACCGTCCGGGCACGCGGCAGGGGCGGAGGACTCACTCATCGGCCGGGACAGTTCGAATTCCTCGGCACACGCCCGGCACTTGTAGGCATAGGTCGGCACCAGGCCATTCTCGCACGCGCCAGCGCCGTCGTCGCCGCGTTCCGGCGCGCGGTCGGTGTGCTGGCCGCGGCGTACTTCGGTGGGTCGTCGTCAGCTACTGTCGGGCATCGTGCCGCGCCACAATCGGTCCCGTCGTGACCGCTCACCATCGGGCGGCAAGTACGGCGGGCGGTCCGGCTCCGACGAACAGCAGCGTGGCGGTTTCGGTATGGCGCTGTCCAGGACCGAATCCGGTCCGGACGGCGACTGGCTCGTCCGGCAGGTGACCGGGGCGCAGGCGACCAAGGTCTACCGCTGCCCCGGCTGCGACCACGAGATCCGGCCCGGCGTGCCGCATGTGGTCGCCTGGCCCGCGATGGACCACGGCTCGGTGGCCGACCGTCGGCACTGGCACACCGGCTGCTGGTCGGCCCGTGGCAGGCGCGGCCCCACTCCGAAACACTGGTGACCGCCGATGGCTGGGGACAGGACAGCGATCCGGCCCCGAAGGCGGTGCCTCGGGGCCGGATCGGTTCGTTGGTTCAGCGCGGCTCTCAGCGCTTGACGGTCGGCTGCCGCTGACCAGGCTGCTGCTGGGTGGGCTGCTGGCCGGGCCGTCCGGACGGACCCTGCTTGCCGGGCGGGGGAGCGACCGGGTTCGTGCGCCGGGTCGGCGCGTCGAGGGCCGCGGCCTCCATGGTCTGCCGGTTCGGGTCGGGCACCTTTACCGAGGTATTGGCTACCGAGGCATTGGCCCCCTGCTTGGCGCCGTTGCCGTTGCCGTTGCCGTTCCCGCCGCTCCCGTTCCCGTTGCCACCGGGGCTGTTGCCGTTGCCGTTGGCCGGGGCGTTCACCGCCGCGCTGTCGACGATCGGCACGGTGCGCTGGTCCGGTCGGGCCGGCTTCCCGTTGCCGTTGGCCGCCGGAGTGTTGGCACCGTTCGGGCCCTGTGCCGAGTCGGTGGCCTGGTCCTCGTCGGCCTCCTCCGGCAGCGGGTCCAGCTGCGGGGTCGCGTTCACCATCAGGTTGTGCGCGGCGCGGAGCTGGTCGGCGAGCTGGGTCCGCAGGTTGCGCAGGGCCTCCACCCGGCCGGTCGCCTGCGCGACGCGCCGGTTGGATTCCTCGGTGGCCTCGCGGACCCGCCGGTGTGCCTCGTCGGTCGCGTCCTGCAACCGGGCCTGCGCCTCGGTCGCCGCCTCGTGCCGGCGACGGTTGGCCTCCTCGGTGGACTCGCGCAGCCTGCGCTCGGCGTCGGCGGTGCTGACCCGCTGCTCTTCGGCGACCTTGGCGCGCAGCTGGGTCGCTTCCTCGTTGACCTTGGTACGCAGCTGGGTGGTCTCGTCGTTGACCTTGGCGCGGATCCGGGCGGCTTCGTCGGTGGCCTCGCGGACCCGCTTCTCCGCCTCGGCCTTGCTGACCCGCTGTTCCTCCGCGACCGCGGCGCGCAGCTGGGTCGCCTCGTCGTTGACCTGCGCGCGGATCCTGGCGGCCTCGTCGGTCGCCTCCCTGACCCTGCGGTCGGCCTCGGCCTTGCTGGTGGCCTCCTGCTCGGCCAGCACGCGCATGGACTCGGTCCGCCGCGAGGACATCGCGATCTCGAAGTCCTCGTCGATCTGGTTACGGCGAGCAGCGGCGTCGGAGTCCAGCTTGACGCGGGCCTCGTCGGCGGCCTTCGTCTTGGCCGCGATGTCCGCGTGCGCCTTCTCGATCAGCTCGTGGTGCTCGTTCTCCAGCTCGACCCTGCGCCCGTCGACCTCGGCGATCAGGTTCTCGTAGCGGTTGCGCAGCGAGGTCGCGTCCGCCTCGGCGCGGGACCTGATCTGACCGGCGTCGGCCTCGGCCCTTGCCTTGATCTCGTTGGACTCGTCCTGCGCGAGCCGCAGCATCCGCTGTAGCCGCTCGGAAAGCCCTTCGAGGGTGGTCGGCGGCGCGGACAGCCGATTCACCTGTCCGCGCAGGTCGGTGATCTCGGTACGGGCCTGGCCCATCTGCTTGGCCATGTCCTGGGACTGCGCGATCGCGGCGTCCCGGTCGAGGGCGATCAGCTTGAGATCTTTGTCCAGCCGTTCGAGATGTTCCTCGACCTGTGTACGGGAGTAGCCGCGCTTGATGATGTCAAAGCCGGTTCCCAGGGGCACCACGTCACGCTCGCTACCGAAAGGCATGGGCTCACGCTACCCGGAAACGTAACCCGGTCGTGCGACACGTCCCTTGTCCGCGCGAAGGAGCGTCGCCATCGGCCTCACACCCCTCGGAAGCGGTTGATCGCGTCGACGTGCCGCGCGCGGAATTCCGGGTCGCGCACGCCGAGACCTTCCTCCGGCGCGAGGCACAGCACGCCGACCTTGCCCTGGTGGCTGTTGGTGTGCACGTCCGAGGCGGCCTGGCCGGTCTCGGCGAGCGGGTAGACCCGCGACAGCGTCGGATGAATGCGGCCCTTGGCGATCAGCCGGTTGGCCTCCCAGGCCTCCCGGTAGTTCGCGAAGTGCGAGCCGATGATCCGCTTGAGGTTCATCCACAGGTACCTGTTGTCGTAGGAGTGCATGAACCCGCTGGTGGACGCGCAGGTGACGATCGTGCCGCCCTTGCGCGCGGCGAAAACGCTGGCGCCGAAGGTTTCCCGGCCGGGGTGCTCGAACACGATGTCCGGGTCCTCGCCGCCGGTGAGTTCGCGGATCCTGGCGCCGAAGCGCTTCCACTCCTTCGGGTCCTGGTTGTTCTCGTCGGCCCAGAACCGGTAGCCCTCGCCGGTGCTCGCGGACCGGTCGATGATCAGCTCGGCGCCCATCTTCCGGCAGATCGCCGCCTTCTCCGGGCTGGACACCACACACACCGGGATCGCGCCGCCGTTGAGCGCGAACTGTGTCGCGTAGGAGCCGAGGCCGCCGGAGGCGCCCCAGATCAGCACCACGTCGCCCTGCTTCATGTCCGCGCCGTTGCGCGAGACAAGCTGCCGGTAGGCGGTCGAGTTGACCAGGCCCGGTGACGCGGCCTCCTCCCAGCTCAGATGCGCCGGTTTGGGCATCAGCTGGTTGGACTTGATCAGCGCGAGTTCGGCAAGGCCGCCGAAGTTCGTCTCGAAACCCCAGATCCGCTGCTCGGGGTCGAGCATCGTGTCGTTGTGCCCGTCCGGGTGCTCCAGTTCGACGCTCAGGCAGTGCGCGACGACCTCGTCGCCGGCCTTCCAGGCGTTGACCCCCGGTCCGGTGCGCAGTACGACGCCGGCCAGGTCGGAGCCGACGACGTGATAGGGCAGGTCGTGCCGCTTGGCCAGTGGCGAGGTGCGGCCGTAGCGCCGCAGGAAGCCGAAGGTCGACATCGGCTCGAAGATCGAGGTCCAGACGGTGTTGTAGTTGATCGCGCTGGCCATCACCGCCACCAGTGCCTCGCCGGGGCCCAGCTCCGGTGTTGGCACCTCCTCGACGTGCAACGAGGTGCGCGGGTCCTTCTCGGCGGTGGGCAGGCCGTCGAACATGGTCGCTTCATCGGCGTGCACGGTCACCGCCCGGTAGTGCTCCGGGACGGGTAGGGAACCGAGTTCACCCAGCTCATCGGCGAGAATGGCATCGAGGATCTTCTGCACGGCAGGCCTCCATCGGATGTCGAATTGGCCGGATGTTACCGATGAGTAACGATACAGATGGCGTGTTGTGAGCGACAGCACGCCGATCGTCACCCGACCCAGTTCGATCCTTGGCCAACAGCGTGACCCAGGTGACAGGAATGTGCCGTCCCAACTCTTGACCGGCCGGCCAATCAAGTCGCATGATCTAGGGGTCCTCAAGATGGAGGTGGGCAAGATGGTTGACACGGAAACCGTCGCGTCGCGGGCGTGGACTCGCTGGCAGGACTGGGTGGAAGTGGTTGTCGGGATCGTCGCGTTGCTCTCGCCGCTGCTGTGGCTGAGCACGTCGACCAAGACGCTGTGGACGATGGTGATTCTGGGTGCCCTGATCGCGATCGACGGCCTCTGGTCGCTGGCCGCGCCAAGGTTGATGGCCAGTGAGACGATTCAGGTGGTACTGGGCGTTCTGCTGTTCATCGCGCCGTGGGTGATGAGCTTCTCGGCGGATTCCGCTGCGGCGTGGACGAGTTGGATCGCCGGTGCGCTGACCGTGATCGCGAGCGGTATCGCACTCCCGGCCGTCAGCGCCTCGCATCGACTGACCGGCCAGCACTGATCTCTAGGCACTGATCGAGAAGGAACTCGATGGCCACCCGGCGCAAGCACCGGGTGGCCAGTGGAGGCTGATAGCACTGTTCGGCACGAAACCGCCTGCCGACGACTCGGCGCGCGAACGCATCCTGCTCGCGGCCGAGGAACTGTTCGCCGAATCAGGCTTCGAGGCGACGCCGACCTCCCGGATCGCCGAACGTGCCGGTGTCCCGAAAGGACTCGTGCACTACTACTTCCGGCGCAAGCCCGACCTGCTGGTCGCCCTGATCGAGCGGCTGCCCGACGGAGGCATCGAACGGGAGCGCGTCGTGGTACCCGGCGACGTCGCGGAGAGCCTGCGCAGGCTGGTCGCCGTGCTCGACGCCCGGCTGGACTCCTCACAGCTGCTGTCGCACCTGCTGTGGCGGGAGGCCGACACCCACGATGTCGTCCGCGATGCCATGCAGGCCCGTTACCGCGAGGTCGTCGGCGAGATCCAGACGGTCATCGCCGCCGCGCGCGGTACGGACACGATCCACGCCGACGCCGACAGCGCCGCGGAACTGCTCGCGCTCGCGATCAGCTACCGGCACTCGGTCGCCCGCCACGCCGGCGGCTGCGCTGGGCAGGAGGGCGCCGAAACCGCTGGCCCGACCGATCAGCTCGACCGCGAGGTCGAGTTCATCGCGGCGGCCCTTGCTCTCGGCGCCGGCCGAGTACGCACCAGCGGCTGACAGTCGCCGGCCGGCAGGCGGACCGTCTCGTGCGTCGCGGTCAGACCGTCTCGTGCGCGGGGTGTGCGTGCTCGCTCGCCCCGGCGTTCTCCGGTGCCGGCTCGACCAGTTCGATCAACACCCCACCGGCGTCCTTGGGATGCACGAAGTTCGTGCGACTGTTCGCGGTGCCGTGCCTGGCCTCGGGGAAGATCAAGCGCACCCCCTTGGCGCGCAGTGCCGCCGACGCCGCGTCGAGGTCGCGCACCCGGTAGGCGAGCTGCTGCATGCCGGCGCCCCTGGTGCGCAGGAACTTCGCGATCGTCGAGTCCTCGTTCAACGGGGCGAGCAACTGGATCACGGTGCTGCCGGGTGGCGCACCGTGCGGGCTGAGCATCGCCTCGCGGACGCCCTGGTCCTCGTTGTTCTCCAGGTGCGTTACCTCGAAACCGAAGGTGTCGCGGTAGTACGCGACGGCTTCGTCGAGATCCGGCACGGCCACTCCGACGTGGTCGATCGCGGTCACGAAGAGTCCCAGTCCATCAGTCATTACTGGAGAGTACGGAAACTCGTCAGCCATTACCGGAGAGTACGAAAACTTGAACGGTTCTGTTTCGTCCTACGTGACAGCGGTCATAGTGGCGTTAGTTACTCGCCGGTATCGTCGATCGCTACGGCCGCCAGCACGGTTATGGTCGAATCAGCTGTAGTTCGTGTCAGAACTCCAATGATGGAGGCGTGTGATGTCGCCGGTTTCCGGATCTGTCATCGTTGCCGGGGCTCGTACCCCGATCGGTCGACTGCTCGGCTCGCTGAAGGACTTCTCCGGCCCGCAACTGGGCGGCTTCGCGATCGCGGCGGCGTTGGAACGGGCCGGCGTGTCACCCGAACAGGTGCAGTACGTGATCATGGGTCAGGTGCTCACCGCCGGGGTCGGCCAGATCCCGGCCCGGCAGGCCGCGGTGCACGGTGGCATCAGCATGGACGTGCCGGCGTTGACCATCAACAAGGTCTGCCTCTCCGGCCTCGACGCGATCGCCCTTGCCGACCAGCTCATCCGCGCCGGTGAGTTCGACGTCATCGTCGCGGGCGGCCAGGAGTCGATGACCCAGGCGCCGCACCTGCTGCCCAAATCGCGCGTCGGTTTCAAGTACGGCGACACCCAGCTCGTCGACCATATGGCCTACGACGGCCTGTTCTGCGCGTTCGACCAGGTCGCGATGGGCGCCTCCACCGAGAAGTACAACTCCCGCTACGAACTCACCCGCGCCGAACAGGACGCCTTCGCCGCCCGCTCGCACCAGCGCGCCGCGGCCGCCATCGACAAGGGCGTGTTCGCCGAGGAGATCGCGCCGATCACCATCCCGCAGCGCAAGGGCCCGAAGATCGTCGACACCGACGAGGGTGTCCGCGCGGACACCACCGAGGAAAGCCTCGGCAAGCTGCGGCCCGCGTTCGCCACGGACGGCACCATCACCGCCGGTACCGCCTCGCAGATCTCCGACGGTGCCGCGGCGGTCGTGGTGATGAGCAAGGCCAAGGCGCAGGAACTCGGGCTGTCCTGGATCGCCGAGATCGGCGCGCACGGCGTCGTCGCCGGTCCGGACGCCAGCCTGCACGAGCAGCCGTCGAACGCGATCAAGGCCGCCTGCGCGAAGGCCGGGATCGAACCGGGCGACCTCGATCTCGTCGAGATCAACGAGGCGTTCGCCGCGGTCGGCGTCGTGTCAGCGCGGGTACTGGGCATTCCCGAGGACAAGGTCAACGTCAACGGCGGCGCGATCGCGTTGGGACACCCGATCGGCATGTCCGGCGCGCGCCTCGCCCTGCACCTCGCGCTGGAACTCAAGCGACGCGGCGGCGGGGTCGGCGCCGCCGCGCTGTGCGGCGGTGGTGGTCAGGGTGACGCGCTGATCATCCGGGTGCCGAGCGCATAATCGGGCCGTGCCGATCAATGACGTCGCCGAACTGCTCGACCGCGCGCGGGAAGGTAAGCCGCGCGCGGTCGCTCGGCTGATCTCGCTGATCGAGGACGCCAGCCCGCAGCTGCGGGAGGTCGCGAGGGCGCTGGCCCCGTTGACCGGTCGGGCCAGGGTGATCGGTCTCACCGGTTCGCCCGGCGTCGGCAAGTCGACGTCCACCTCCGGGCTGGTCGCGGCGTTTCGCCGGCAGGGCAAGCGGGTCGGGGTGCTCGCCGTCGACCCGTCCTCGCCGTTCTCCGGTGGCGCGCTGCTCGGCGACCGGGTACGGATGCAGGAGCATGCCACCGATCCCGGTGTGTTCATCCGCTCGATGGCCACCCGAGGCCACCTCGGCGGCCTGTCCTGGGCCACCCCGCAGGCGCTGCGCGTACTCGACGCGGCAGGATTCGACGTCGTACTGATCGAGACCGTCGGCGTTGGACAGTCCGAAGTGGACATCATTTCGCTCGCCGACACGACGCTGGTGCTGCTCGCGCCGGGAATGGGTGACGGCATCCAGGCCGCCAAGGCCGGCATCCTCGAAGTGGCCGACGTCTTCGTCGTGAACAAGGCCGACCGGGACGGCGCCGAGGCGGTGGTGCGCGACCTGAAGTACATGATCTCCCTCGGCCGGGTGGACCGTAGCGGTCCGCGTTGGCGGATTCCGGTGGTACCAACGGTTGCCTCCCGTGGCGAAGGCCTCGACGAGGTGGTCGCCGCGCTCGACGCGCATCACGATTGGCTGACCGAGCACGGTGAGCTGGAAACCCGGCGACTGGCGCGCGCGACCGTGGAGGTCGAGGCGATCGCGGTCGAGCGGCTGCGCGAACGCTTCGGCGACCTGCGCGGCGGCCAGGCGCTGGAAAAGCTCGCCGGCCAGGTGATGAGCGGCACGCTCGACCCGTACGCGGCGGCAGACGCCCTTGTCGAAGGCCTACGCGCCGAAACGATTCCGGCCGACCGCCGCTAGCTCCTGCCTGGCCGTTGGCGGCGGACCGCTCCTGGTTGTCCACAACCGCAACGCTTGTCCACAGTTCCCGCTTTCCCGTTTGGCCCACCCGCCAACCTCCCATAGGCTCGACGCGGGGCGCCGGCCCCCGGGCGGGAGGGGGCTCTTATCAGCTTTGAGGGCTCTTGCCTGCGGTGACAGGCCCTTATCCGCTGTGAGGGACGGCTGTTATTCGGTGTGCGGCGTGGATTCTTCGTTGTGCGGGACGGGTTCGTTGAGGATCAGGTCGAGGAGGCCGGGGAAGCGGGCGTCGAACTCGGGTTTGCGTAGCCGGTTGAGCCGGCGCGAACCCTCGTCCCGTTGCTCGATGAGGCCTGCGGCGCGCAGCACCGCGAAGTGGTGGCTGCGGGTCGCCTTGGTGACCGGAAGGTCGAACGTGCCGCAGGCGCGCGCCCAGTCCGGTGTCGCGGCCAGTTCACGCACGATGGTGCGCCGCACCGGATCGGCCAGCGCGTCGAGCGCCTCCTGCAGCGAGACCTCGGCCGGGTGCGCGTGGGTCAGGTTGCGGGCCCTCGCCGACATCGGATGGTGAGGATCGTCCGACCGCCCATTGTTCGATTGCTGTCGTACAGTCATCTGGTCGACCTCCGTCGAACAGTTTAGTCGGCATCCATGGACGACGCCGAGGAACTGCTGACGACGCCGAGGGACTGCTGATGACGCCGAGGGACTGCTGACGAGGTCGAGGAACTGCGCGACTACCAGCGGGCCGGACCGAAGGGGTAGCGGCCGTCAGGCCGGAGCGGGGCCGAAGATGACCGCCGGGTTCGTTGCCAGGGCGGCGATTCGCTCTCTCGGGTTGGCGACCAGGCGGCGGATGGTCATGTCGAGCAGGCCGAGGGTGCCGTTGACCGTCGCGGAGACCGTGCCGTCCAGCTTGGTGATGCGGGTGTTCATCGCGAACGTCTTTCCAGCGCCGAAGACGACCGCCGTGCTCAGGTCGACCTCCTCACCGCCGCGCAACTCGCGCAGGTAGCGGGCTTCGCTGGCCAGCAACACCGGGGCGAAGCCATCGGCGAAGGTGGCGGACGTGTCGCAGCCCGCGGCCCGGAACATCTCGACCCTGCTGTGTTCGGCGTAGGAGTGGTACACGGCCTGGTTGAGATGGCCAAGCGCGTCGAGTTCGTAGGTGCGTACCGCGATCCGGACGCTGAACTGGGCGGTCGTCGAGCCTTCGTCCGTGTCGGACGCGGGAGTAACCGAGGACATGACAGTACGGTAGCAACGATTCGGGGGGCACGACGTGTGACGTCGTGCCCCCCGAAATCACTTCGCGGTATCAGGAGCAGGCGGACGCCTTGTAGGTGTACTTGGCGATCTCCGCGGTGTCGGCGGCGGTGAGCGAGATCAGGTTGGTGGCGATGGTCTTGGTCACCGGCTTGCCCTCGATCGCGTTGACCACCTGGTCGACGCCGTCGATGCCGATCTGCGCCGGGTCCTGGGCGATGAGGCCCTGGAACACGCCCTGCTGGAGGCTGGTGACCTCCTGCGGGCTGGCGTCGAAGCCGATCAGGTCGACCTTGCCCTTGTCACCGGCGGACTGCAGGGCCGCTGCCGCGCCCTGGCCGGTGTTGAGGTTGGTGGCGAACACACCGACGAGGTCCGGGTGCGCCGACAACTCGTCGGTGAGCACCGACGTCGCCTGGGAGGCCAGGTTGTTGGTGAACTGCTGCGGCAGCACGGTCAGGTTCGGGTACTTCTTGATCTCCTGGTCGAAGCCCTGCTCGCGCTGGACCGTCGTGGACGTGCCGGCGGTGGTGTTGAGCACCAGCACCGAGCCCTTCTTGCCGCCCAGCAGCTTGGCCAGCGTGTCGGCGGCCAGCTTGCCACCCTGGACGTTGTTGGAGGAGACCGACGACTCGGTGGCCGAGGCGTCCGTGAGTGCGGTGTCCACCTCGACGACCTTGGTGCCGGCCGAGGTGAGGCCCTTGATCGGATTCAGCATCGCATCGGGGTCGGTCGGCGCGATGAGTACACCGGCCGGCTTGGTGTTCGCGACCGCGTTCACGATCGGGGTCTGACTGTCCACTGCGAACGTTCCAGAGCCCTGCTGGGTCAGGTTGTAGCCGAGCTTGCTCGCCTCGGCCTTCGCCGAGCAGTCGATGGAGTTGTAGAACGGCTCGATGTCACCGGGAATGTAGACGAGGTTCTTGTTGCTGGGGGTGGCCGCGGCGCTGCCGCCGCCAGAGCCGCCGATCTGCCCGCTGCCGCCGCACGCCGCGATCAGCGCGCCGGCCGCGACGACCGAACCGATCATCAGGATCACGCGGGATTTCCTCTGCATTTCGTTGATCCTCTCGTCGTTGAGGTGGACTCGTATTTCTGTTACCGCGCCGAGGGATCAGCCGCGGTCCTGACTGCGTCGGCGACGCTGATCGAACCACACTGCGGCGACCAGCACGATGGCAACCGCGATTGGTTGCCAAAACGTTGGAATACCACTGATGACGAAACCGCTGTTGAGCACCTGGGGGATGAACGTGCCGAACACCGTGCCCAGAAGTGTGCCCACCCCACCGAAAAGACTCGTCCCACCGAGGACGACACCGGAGATCGCGTTGAGGTTGTCCGTGCCGTGGCTGGTCAGCGTGGTCGTCCCGAAGTACGCGAGGGACAGGAAACCCGCGATCCCGGACAGCACACCGGTGAGCAGGTAGACCTGCACGAGATGCTTCTTGACCGGGATGCCGACGCGGCGAGCCGCCTCCGCGTTGGAGCCGACCGCGTAGGTGTAGCGGCCGAACTTGGTCGTGTGCAACACCCACGCGAAGATCAGCGTGATCACCACGACGATGATGACCAGATTGGGAATGACCACAAGGGACGTTCCGTAGCCGATCACGTTGTGCAGCAGGTTCGGCACGGTGCGAACGTCGTTGCCGCCGGTGAGGAGTTCGGCCGCGCCGAGCGCGGCTCCGAGCGAGCCCAGTGTGACGATCAGCGGCGGGACCTTGGCGTAGGCGATCAGCCAGCCGTTGATGAAGCCCCACACCCCGCCGGACAGGATGGTCGCCACCAGTCCGATGAGGATGATTCCCCAGCCGTCGTTGGTGGCGTCACCGCCGCCCATCGCCTGCATGAGCTGGGCGCCGACGACGCTGGAGAAGATCAGCACCGAGCCGACCGACAGGTCGATGCCCGAGGTGATGATCACGAACGTCATGCCGACCGCGAGCAGCAGCAACAGGGCCAGCTGGATGAACAGTTGCTGGATGTTGAGCAGGGTCAGGAACGTATCGGGGTGGATGATGCTGAACGCGGCCAGCAGGCCGATCAGGATCACCCCGACCCACAGCGTGTTCGACGAGCCGAGCCGCTGCCAGATGGTGGCACGTGGGCGGCCGGTGAGGTCCTCCGGCACGAACGCCGCCTTGGGCGAGGGCGGGGTCTGCGGGGTTTCGGTCTGGTTGCTGCTCATGCGACGTCCTCCTGGGACAGGGCGCCGGTCATCGCGCCGACCAGGTCTTCGAGGGTGGCCTCGGCGGAGGTGAACCGCGCGACCCGCTTGCCGAGCCGCAGTACCTCGATCCGGTCCGCGACCGCGAGTACCTCCGGCATGTTGTGGCTGATCAGCACGACCGAGATGCCGGTGTCCCTGACCTTCTTGATCACGTCGAGCACGCGTTCGCGTTGCACCACACCGAGTGCCGCGGTCGGCTCGTCCATGAAAACGACCTTGCTCGCCCAGACCACCGACCTGGCCACCGCGACGCTCTGCCGCTGGCCGCCGGAGAGCGAACCGATGGACACGTCGGCGTTCTGCAACTGCACGCCGAGTCGGGCGAACTCGTCGACGGCCTGCTTGCGCATGGCCGACTTGTCCAGCATGCCGAGCTTGCCGAGTAGACCCTTGCGCATGAGTTCACGGCCGAGGAACAGGTTCGCCGCCGGGTCGAGGTCGGGCGCGACCGCGAGGTCCTGGTACACCGTCTCGATGCCGTGTGCGCGGGCATCGGTCGGCGTGGACAACGTGATCGGCTTGCCGTCCAGCAGGATTTCCCCGGAGTCGGGGATCTCCGCACCGGACAGGCATTTGACCAAAGTGGACTTTCCGGCGCCGTTGTCGCCGATGAGGGCGACGACCTCGCCGGCGCGGGCGGTGAAGGACGCACCGCGCAACGCCTCGACCGAACCGTATCGCTTGACCAGGTTGCGGGCTTCCAGCGCGATCTCGCCGTTGCCCGAGTTACCACCCGAGGTTTCGGTCATCAGCTATCTCCCTGCGAGTCGGCAGCAGGCGGACGACAGCGCACCATGATCAGCTCACCATCCACAGTAGACGATCCAGCCGCGTGGGGCACCACTGCGGTGTCCCCCTTGCGTAGTTCGAGGACGCCGCCGTGCTCGGTGCGCAACCGCCCGCTGCCTTCCAGCGCGACCAGCACCGCGAACGACGGATCAAGGTCGACCGGTGCCTTGACCTGCAACCGGTCGGCGCGGAAGAACGGGTCCGCGCCGGAGTTGAACAGCGGCACGACCGGGTCGCTGTTGTCCGAGGTGTGCCGGATGATGGTGGAGAGCCGGTCGGCGTCCCAGCCGCTGGAGTCCACCGCCCCGAGTGCGGTGTCGAAGCCGATACCGAGGTGGCCGGCCTTGGCGTCGTCGAGGAAACCGGTCCATTCCAGGGTGATCGAGAAGTCGGTCGGCTGCTGCAGTTCGACCACGAACACGCCCGCGCCGATCGAGTGCGGCAGGCCGGCGGGGATCAGCACGGTGTCGCCCGCCGACACGGTGACCGTGTTCAGCGAGCCGAGCATCGCCTCCCGGTCCTGGACGTTCACCCAGTCGGTCAGCGTGTCCGGTTCGATGTCCTTGCGGAAACCGATGTGCACGGTCGGCTCGGCTCCGGAGGTGCCGACCACCGCCCAGGCCTCGGTCTTGCCGAAGTGCGAGCCGAAGTGCGCCTGCGCGAAGGCGTTCGAGGGGTGGGCGTGCACCGGCAGCCGCTGGCCGGCGTCGAGCAGCTTCACCAACAACGCGGTGCTCACGCCGAAGGTGGCGACGTGCTCGGCACCGAGCCATTCTTCCGGAGCGGCCACCACCGCGTCGCGCAGGAACCGTCCGTCGGGTAGCAGGGAGAGGCCGTCGGTGTCCTTGCCGAACCTCGGCGTCGTCGACGCGACCCAGTCCTCCGGCCCGTACTCGGCGGCCGATGAGGCGCCACGCAGCGCGGCGATCGCCTTGCCGCCCTGGTAGAACTGCCGAGGCTGGTTCGCCGGCAGGACAACCGGACGGGCGGCGACCGAGTTGTCGGTCGTCGGCGATGAGTTCATAGGGGGCTTACCTCTCCGGAACCTCGGGGTATCAGGCGCACCGGGGAGATCACCCGATGCGGCGGCGAGTTGTCACCTGACAACCGGGCGAACAACAACTCGGCGGCCGCCTTGCCGAGTGCCCCGGTGTCGTGCGAGATGACGCTGATCGGCGGGTCGAGCAGGTCGGCCAGTTCGAAGTCGTCGAAGCCGACCAGCGCGGGCCGTCGTGGCCGGCCGGCCAGCGCGCGCAGCACGTGCACGGTGATCCGGTTGTTGCCGCTGACCACCGCGGTGGCCGGGTCGGGCAGGTTCAGCACCCGGTCCAGTGCCGCCGAGGTGCCGCGCTCGTCGGGCACGCCCATCGAGACCAGTTCCTCGTCGAAACGGATCTCGGCCCGCGCGCAGCCCTCCCGGAAACCGCGCAGCCGCTCGCTCGCGGTGAAGATCGTGGCGGCGTCACCGAGGAAGGCGATGCGGCGGTGCCCGTACCGGGCCAGATGACGTACCGCTTCGACGGTGCCGCCGAGGTTGTCCACCAGCACGGTGTCCGCGACGATGTCGCCTGCCGGCCGGTCGAGGAAGACCACCGGCATCCCGGCATGGATCTCCGGGACCAGATACCCGTGCCGCAGCCCGGCGGGGACGACCAGCAGGCCGTCGACCCGGCGGGCGCAGAACTCCAGGGCGAGTTCGCGCTCCCGATCCGGGTCCTCATCGGACGATCCGGTCATGACATGTCGGCCGAACTGGCGTGCGACCTCTTCCACCGCCCTGGTCAGGACCGAGTAGAAGGGGTTCGCGACATCTTCGAGCAGCAGCCCGATGGTGCCGGTCGAGGAGCCCCTGCGGAGATTGCGGGCGCCGAGATTGCGCCGGAAACCCAGTTGGTCAATGGCGGCCAGCACCCTGGCGGCCGTCGTCGGGTGCACCCCGGTCTCGCCGTTGACCACCCTTGACACGGTCTTCAGGCTCACACCGGCGAGGCGAGCCACGTCGTTCATGGTGGCCCGCCGCACTCTGCCCGAATTCGAGTTCGACAACGTTGTCATCGACCGGGATTGGACACCCATCGGCCACTTCTTGTCAACGCTGTTGGCCGTCGACCGATTGATTTCGCCCGGCCGCGCTCGGGTGAACCCCCATGTCTACGGGCTGTCATCGGGCCAGCGGCCGATCGGGGCGTACGGATTGCCACCCTCGGTGCCCCATTCGGCACGCAGGGTCCCGAGGTCTCGAAATAGACAAGGTTGTCAACCGAGCTGGACCGGGTCCGGCGCAACCTACTCGATCAACTGGTTGTCACCGGTAGTTCGCCGGTTGTTCCCTCGGTTCGCCTTTTGACACTCCTTCGCACGGCGAAGGGTGCAGTCGAACGCTTCGGTGTTCCAGCTGACTTCAGCTCGATCGTGCTCGCCGATCTCCTCTTGCCACTGGAGGCCACCACAATGCCCGAACTGACCAGACGACGCCTGCTCGGCTCCGCGGCCGGCGTTGCCGCTGCCGCCGCGGCTGCCACGCTGATGCCCCCCAACGTTGCCCGCGCCCTCGCCCAGGGAGCGCCCGGCTCCGGCTCACTGCGCGAGGTCGAGCACGTGGTCGTCCTGATGCAGGAGAACCGCTCGTTCGACCACTACTTCGGCACCCTGGCAGGAGTTCGCGGCTTCGCGGACGCCGAACGGCAGAAGCTCGCCAACGGACGGTCGGTGCTCTACCAGCCCGATGCGGTGAACCCGGACGGTTACACCTTACCGTTCCATTTGGACACCAACACCACCAGCGCGCAGCACATCCCGTCCACCTCGCACGCCTGGCAGGTGCAGCACGCCGCCTGGAACGGCGGCAAGATGGACAGCTGGCTACCGGCGCACCGCGCTGCCGACGGCGCCAACGGCCCCTACGTGATGGGCTACCACAACCGGGCGGACATCCCCTTCCAGTTCGCGCTGGCCGAGGCGTTCACCGTCTGCGACCACTACCACTGCTCGGTGCAGGGCCCGACCTGGCCGAACCGGATGATGTGGATGACCGGCACCATCGACCCGGACGGCGTCAACGGCGGCCCGATCCTGGACAACAACGCGCCGGCCGGTGGCTACACCTGGACGACCTACGCCGAGCGGCTGGAAGCGGCCGGGGTCAGCTGGAAGGTCTACCAGCAGCAGGACAACTACGGCACCAACATGCTGGCCGAGTTCACGAACTTCCAGCAGGCCAAGGCCGGCGACCCGTTGTACGACAAGGGCATCGCCTACCAGCCGGAAGGCCAGTTCGAGTACGACGCGCGCAACGATCTGCTGCCCGCGGTGTCCTGGATTCTGCCGACCAGCTTCCAGTCCGAGCACCCTGACTACATGCCGGCCGACGGCGCGGCGTTCGTGGCCAGCAAGATCGACGCGATCGCGGCCAACCCCAAGGTGTGGGCCAAGACCGTGTTCATCCTCAACTACGACGAGAACGACGGCCTCTTCGACCACGTCGTCCCGCCGACCCCGTCGGCCGGCACCCCGCACGAGTTCGTCACCAAGACCTCGCCGGGTGGCACGCCGGGCGGCAACCTGCCGGTCGGCGGCGGGTTCCGGGTCCCGTGCATCATCATCTCGCCGTGGACAGCGGGCGGCTGGGTGTCGACCGAGACCTTCGACCACACCTCGGTGCTGCGGTTCCTTGAGAAGTTCACCGGGGTCGCCGAGCCGAACATCAGCAACTGGCGCCGGCAGACCTTCGGTGACCTGACCTCGGCGTTCCGCTGGCACGACCAGGCCGCGCAGCCGCCGGTGCTGCCGGACACGGCCGGTCCGCTGACCTACGCCCAGTACACCTCGACGGTGCTGCCGAAGCCGACCCTGCCGGGGGCCTCGCAGACCCCGCCGGTGCAGGAACGCGGCGGTCGCAAGCAGATCTGAGCAGGCGAGCCTGGATACCGACCTGGGTACCGAGCCTCAATACCGGTCGGTGAGTACCGAGTACTGAATACGGCTGCGAACACGCGGACATACGGGCTGTGAACACGCGGACGACGCGCGGAAGGGTTTGCCACAACCTCTTCCGCGCGTCGTCCGTTCGTCCGCGGCGCGTCGGCGGTCCGGGTAGGGCCTCCTGCGCAGTTGTCCGATTGCGAGCCGGAACGGCTCGGATGAGCGAGTTCGGCTCAGGTGAAGTCGCCGGAGGCCTTGCGCACCTTGGCCAGCAGTTCGGTCAGTTGCGCGGTCTGCCGCTCGGAAAGCCCGCGAAGGCCGAACTCGACATCGGTCACGGCCGCGGTGGCCTCGGCGCGGCGCGCGCGGCCGTTGTCGGTGATCTCCACCAGGGTGGTCCGCCGGTCGGTCGGATGCGGGATTCGCTTGACGAGGCCGTCGGCCTCCAACCGGTCGACGATGTTCGTCACGCTGGTCGGATGCAGTTGCAGCCGTTGACCCATCACCCGCATCGGCAGGCTGCCACGCTGGGAGAAGTACAGCAGCACCAGCGCCTCGTACCGGGCGAAGGTCAGACCGTGCGGGCGCAGCGCGGTGTCCACGGCGGACTGCAGGATCTGCTGTACCCGCATCACACTGGTGACCGCGGCCATCACCGCCGAGGAGCCGACCCGGTCGGCCCAGAGATCCGCCGCTCTGGCAATGGGATCGAACTCCAGCGGCGCTTCGGTCATAGCTGCGAAGTTACCAGCGGGTTTGCCGTGGCGGGAACGGGCGCCGCCGTGTCCGCGTCCGAACGCCGGTCGGACAATCAGGACGGGAGCCGTTCCCAGGGCTTGTTCGCGTAGCGGCTCGCGATGGTGTCCAGGTGGTGTCCAGATTCCATGAAGGAGGAAAGACGTGCTGGTCGCGTTCAGTGTGAGTCCGAATACCGGCGATGCCGACGGTGGGGTCAGCGAGGCCGTCGCCCGCGCGGTGCGAGTGGTCCGGGAGTCCGGGCTGCCCAATTCGACGAATGCGATGTTCACCAATGTCGAGGGCAGTTGGGACGAGGTGATGGACGTGGTCCGCCGCGCGGTCGAAGCCGCCGGGGTCGGCAGTACCCGAGTCGGGTTGGTGCTGAAGGCGGACATTCGTCCCGGTTACGACCACGGTCAGTTAGAGGCCAAGGTGGAGCGCGTCGAAACCCGGCTGGCAGCCGATTCGCAGGCGGCTGAATGACTGCCCCCAAGCGGGCCAATGCGGGTGCCTGATGATCCGGTCACAATGGTGCTGGTTACTGTGGCGGGAGCAGGTTACTACTGACTGTGTCGGGGAGTGGTGTTGATCCAAGCGGAGGAGCGTGCGTCGTAC
Organism: Pseudonocardiaceae bacterium; assembly: GCA_036268955.1. Lineage (GTDB taxonomy): Bacteria > Actinomycetota > Actinomycetes > Mycobacteriales > Pseudonocardiaceae > CAJCJE01. The sequence goes on along the minus strand of DATATE010000118.1, from coordinate 43,369 downwards.
CGGCCGGTTTTCGCCTCCGGCGAATTTCGCGCCCTGTGGTTCGCGCAGATCCTGTCCGTGGCCGGTGACCGATTGGCGCTGGTCGCGACCTCGCTGCTGGTCTACGCCCATACCCATTCGCCGGCGCTGACGGCGATCACCTACGCCTCGATCTACCTGCCGTGGCTGCTCGGTGGCCCGTTCCTGTCCGGCCTCGCCGACCGCTTCCCGCGCCGGTTCGTCATGGTCAGCTGCGATATCGGCCGCGCGCTGCTGGTCACCGCGATGGTGTTGCCCGGTGTTCCCGTGCTCGCCGTGGTCATTCTGTTGTTCCTGGTGACCACCCTGCAGTCACCGTTCCAGGCCTCTCGGACCGCGATCGTGGCCGACGTGCTCAGCGGCGAGTCCTACGTTCTCGGTGTCGCGGTCACCCGGTTGACCAACCAGTTGGGCTACGTTGCCGGTTTCGCGGTCGGTGGCACCGTTGTCGCGTTCTCCGGGACGCGGGTCGCGCTGCTCATCGACTGCGGCACCTTTGTCGCCTCCGCGCTGCTGGTCGGTTTCGGAGTGCGCAAGCGGCCCGCTGCCGCGCAGCACGCGGGGAAGGTCTCGACCTGGTCGATGGTGTCGGCCGGGGCCAAGCTGGTTTTCGGCCGGCGCGAACTGCGCACCCTGATGATGTTGGGCTGGCTGGCGGCGTTCTACGCGGTGCCGGAGGGGCTCGCCGCGCCGTACGCGGCCGGTTTCGGCGGCGGGGCGGTGGCCACCGGTTTGGTACTGGCCGCATTGCCCCTTGGCAGCGCGGCCGGCACCTACTTCTTCGGCAAGCTCGTTCGTCCGGCCCGACGGCGCCAGCTGATGGGGGCCCTCGCGATCGGCTCGTGCGCGCCGTTGCTGCTGTGCGCCCTGCGACCGAACCTCGTGCTGTCGATCGTGATTCTCTGCGTTGCCGGCGTGGCCACCGCATTCCAGCTGTCGGCCAACGCGGAGTTCGTGATCGCGGTGCCGAACTCCTCGCGTGGTCAGGCCTATGGTTTCGCCAACGCGGGCTTGGCCATCGGCCAGGGGCTGACGATTTCCCTCGCCGGAACGCTGGCCGGGTCGTTGCCCGCTTCGATGGTGATTGCAATCAGCGGTGGGGTGGGGACCGTGCTTGCGGCCATGCTCGCGTTGAGTTGGCAACGACCTACCAACAGCACCAGCGCGGTTCTGGTGGACTAGGTCGTCGTCCTAGTCGTGCCGGCCGGCCGGTTCAGTGCTATCCCCACTCATCTCGGGTCATAACTCCTCCTTTCACCAGCCGCGTTGTGTACGCCGCTGACGCGGTATCGAGTAGACATCGACAAGTCGATGTCCCTTCGGCCCTCGGGCAGCACACCTCGATCATTGTCGCATGTCTTGGCCTCTCCGGTCATGCGCCCGTACGCCGGAATTGTCGCCGCGACCCCGATGACGGCCGGAATGGCGACCGGGATGACGATGAGACACTATTGCGTCACTATGCGCGCTCGGAGCGGTATGGTTCGGCAAGGCCGGGGGGAGGTGGGCATGCTTCGTAAGTCAAGTGATCAGCAGCCGGCTGACCGACGATTCTGGTCGATCCGCACCTGGCCGATGCGGCTGCTCTCCGCGCCAGCACTGGGTTACGTGATCGCGGTCGAGGTACTCGCGGTCGGCGCGGTGGTGGTCGCTCTTACGCACAGTACTTTTCACCTCCGAGATCTCGCGCTCTGTAGTGAATTGTTGGTCTGCAGCGTTGCGCTGGTCGAGGTTCGCCGCCGGATTTCCGTCCCGCAGTCCGGTAAAGGCGTATTCAAGGAACTGATTTCGATCTGGTGCCTGCCGATCGCCCTTGTCCTGCCGCCCGCTTATGGGGTGATCGCCCCGATTCCGCTGCTGATCCTCACGCATGTCCGGGTGCGCACCAATGCCGCCTATCGCCGGGTGTTCACCGGCGCCGCGATCATGCTCGCCTTCGGCGCGGCCGGAGTGTGCTTTCGGGTCCTGACCGGTGTCGGGCTCGGCGCGATCAGCGCTCCCTCAGCGGCCGATCTGCTCCCGTGGATCGGTGCCGCCGCCGTCGCTTCCCTCGTCCGCTGGGTGGTCAACGTCTTCCTGGTCACCGGGGCGATCGCGAGCACGGCCTCCGGGGTGCACTGGCCGAAGCTGATCGTCAGCAAGGACACCGCGTTCAGCGACCTGATGGAGATCTGCTTCGGCGTCATCACCACCTTCCTGCTCGCGGTGAACCCGCTGCTGATCCTGATCACTGTGCCGCCGGTGCTGATGTTGCAGCGCACCGTGCAGTACGCGCAGCTCGTCGCGGCGGTCCGACGGGACTCCAAGACCGGCCTGCTCAACGCCGCCACCTGGGATCAGGAGGCCAGCAACGCGGTGCGCAGGGCGAGTCGGATCGGCGTACCGCTGGCCATGCTGCTGCTGGACATCGACCACTTCAAGAAGGTCAACGACACCCTCGGCCACCTCGCGGGGGACCGGGTGCTGCTGGCGATCGCCAACACCCTGCCGAGCGAGCTGCGCAGGGGCGATCTGGTCGGCAGGTTCGGCGGCGAGGAGTTCGTGGTGCTGCTGCCGGACACCGACACCGAGGAGGCGTTCAGCATCGCCGAACGCGTCCGGCTGATGATCGCCGATCTCGTGGTGTCCCTTGAGGGGCTCGACGAGGTGCCGATCGAGACCACCAGCGTCACCGTGTCCATCGGCGTGTCGACGCTGGACACCGAGGTGCACAGCGATCACGCCGACCTGTTGGCCACCGCCGACCGGGCGCTCTACCGGGCGAAGGACCAGGGGCGCAACCAGGTGTGCATCGGCGTGACCCAGCTGACCGTGGACTAGGGAAATCCCGCGAGGTGGCGCAGGCCACAGGCTTGCGCTGGCCGAAAAATAGTTGGACGTCCTACTATTGATAGGCAAAGGGTTGCGGGCGTACTCCCGCGGCCGACGCCGATCGCGGAGGCAGCCGGATGTCCATCGAGCACGATGCCGACCAACAGTCGTCGACCAGCGAGATCGAAGCGGGCCGGGAGCGCTGGCAGCGTCGCTACGCCGCCGCCGAAGCGGCCGGCCGGGTGCGCGACGCCGACTTCAGCACGCTGTCCGGGGTGGAGGTGGACCCGGTCTACGGCCCTCGGCCGGGGGAGAACGTCGAGAACTTCGACCGGATCGGCTGGCCGGGCGAGTTCCCGTTCACCAGGGGCCTGCATCCCACCGGCTACCGGGGCAAGCCGTGGACCATCCGCCAGTTCGCCGGGTTCGGCAACGCCCAGCAGACCAACGAGCGGTACAAGATGCTGCTCGCCGGGGGCGGCGGCGGCCTCTCGGTCGCGTTCGACATGCCGACGCTGATGGGCCGCGACTCCGACGATTCACACAGCCTCGGCGAGGTCGGGCACTGCGGGGTCGCGATCGACTCGGCGGCCGACATGGAGGTGCTGTTCGCGGACATCCCGCTCGAACAGGTCACCACCTCGATGACGATCTCCGGCCCTGCCGTGCCGGTGTTCTGCATGTACCTCGTCGCCGCCGAGCGGCAGGGCGCGGACATCAGCGCGCTCAACGGCACCCTGCAGACCGACATCTTCAAGGAGTACATCGCGCAGAAGGAATGGCTGTTCGCGCCGGAACCGCACCTGCGGCTGATCGGCGACCTGATGACCTACTGCGGCAGCGAAGTACCCGCCTACAAACCGCTTTCGGTGTCCGGCTACCACATCAGGGAAGCCGGTGCGACCGCCGCGCAGGAACTCGCCTACACGCTCGCGGACGGTTTCGGCTATGTCGAACTGGGGCTCTCGCGTGGCCTTGACATCGAGAAGTTCGCGCCAGGACTGAGTTTCTTCTTCGACGCGCACATCGACTTCTTCGAGGAGATCGCCAAATTCCGTGCCGCGCGGCGGATCTGGGCCCGCTGGCTGCGCGACGTGTACGGCGCCAAGAGCGACAAGGCGCAGTCGCTGCGCTTCCACACCCAGACCGCAGGGGTGTCGCTGACCGCGCAGCAGCCGGACAACAACATCGTCCGCACCGCGGTCGAGGCCCTCTCGGCCATCCTCGGCGGGACGAACTCCCTGCACACCAACGCCTTGGACGAGGTACTCGCGCTGCCGAGCGAAAAGGCCGCGCACATCGCGCTGCGCACCCAGCAGGTGATCATGGAGGAGACCGGGGTCACCAACGTCGCCGACCCGCTCGGCGGCTCCTGGTACATCGAGGCGCTGACCGACAGGATCGAGGCCGACGCGGAGCAGATCTTCAGCCGGATCAAGGATCTGGCCACGGTGGCCGTGCCCGGCGGGCAGTACCCGATCGGACAGATGACCTCCGGCATCCTGCGCGGTATCGAGGACGGTTGGTTCACCGGCGAGATCGCCGATGCCGCCTTCGCCTACCAGCAGGCGCTGGAGAAGGGCGACAAGAAGATGGTCGGCATCAACACCCTCGCCGACTCGGTCTCCGAGGACCTGGAGATCCTGCGGGTCAGCCATGAGGTCGAACGCGAGCAGAACCGGATTCTGGCCGAGCGAAGGGCCGCCCGCGACGACCTCGCCGTCAAGCGGGCGCTGGCCGAGATGGTCGAGGTGGCCAAGGGCGAGGGCAACCTGATCGAGCCGATGCTCGCCGCGGTGCGCGTCGAGGCCACCCTCGGCGAGATCTGCGACGCGCTGCGCGCGGAATGGGGCGGCTACACCGAGCCCGCCCGATTCTGAGCGAACATCAGGCCAACGGGCCGAAAGCCTCGGCGAGCGGGGCGAGAATGCCGGGTTCGGCGCTCAGCGGCAGGTTCAGCACGATCAGGTCGGCACCCGCCGCCGCGTACGTCCTCGCCTGCTCGACCGCCTGGCCGTAGTCGCCGTCCTCGGGCAGTCGGACGTTCACCGAGCAGGTGATCTCCTCGACGTCCCTGCCGAGGTCGACGCAGTGCCCGGCCAGGATCGCCTTGAGGTCCGCGTACTGCTGAGGGGTCTCGGTGATCGCGTTCCAGCCCTGCGCCCAGCGCGCCACCGCGCGCAGCGTGCGCTTGGGGCCCTTGCCGCCGATCGTGATCGGCGGATGCGGGCGCTGCACCGGCTTGGGCTCGCAGTAGGCGTCGCGCAGCCGCACGTAGCTGCCCTCGAACGTGCTCTTCTCGTTGGTCAGCAGCGACACGATCGCGGTCATGCCCTCGTCGAAGCGGTCGAACCGTTCGCGCAGCGGCGGCAGTTCGATGCCCAGCGCGTCGCACTCCTGCTGGTTCCAGCCCGCGCCGAGGCCCAGCTCCAGCCGCCCGCCGGAGATGATGTCGGTGGTCGCCGCGATGTTGGCGAGTACGGCCGGGTGCCGGTAGATCATGCCGGTTACCTGGCAGCCGATCCGGATGCGCCGGGTGGCCTGGCCGAGCGCGGCGAGCATGCTCCAGCCCTCAAGGTTGGGGCCGCTCGGATCACCGGAGAGCGGATAGAAGTGGTCCCAGTTCCACGCCGACTCGAACAGTTCGACCTCGTCAGCTGCCTGCCAGATGTCCAGAATTCGCTGCCAGGTGGTGTGCTCCGGCCTGGTCTTGATGGCGAAACGCACTGTCCGCGACCTCCCTCACCCCGTGCTCGGTAGCGATCCTACGAGCGGTGCGTCGGGTGTGTGGGCGGGCGGTCGGATATCCGTGCCAGGATGGATACGTGACAAGGCCAGACCCACGTCAAAGCGCAGCCATGTCCGCGGCCCTCTCGGGCGCGGTGGACCTGTCCGGGCTGAAGGCCCGTGCCGAGGCGGCGAGCAACCAACAGAGTGCACCGAGTGCGGGGCAGGCTCCGGCCGGCCCGCCGAGCGAATGGGTGATCGAGGTCACCGAGGCCACCTTCCAGGCCGAGGTCGTCGAGCGGTCGCTGCAGGTTCCGGTCATCGTCGACCTGTGGGCCGAGTGGTGCGGCCCGTGCAAACAGCTGTCCCCGGTCCTCGAACGGCTGGCCAACGCCGCCAAGGGCGCGTGGCTGCTGGCCAAGGTCGACGTGGACGCCAACCCGAGGATCTCGCAGGTCTTCGGCGTGCAGTCCATCCCGACCGTGGTGGCCATCGCCGGCGGCCAGCCGATCGACGCCTTCGCGGGCGCCTTGCCGGAACCGCAGGTCAGGGAGTGGATCACCGCCCTGCTGGACGCGCTGCGCGACCGGATGCCTGGCATCGCCGCTGCCGAGCAGGCCGCCACACAGGGTGCGGACGACGCGGAGCCGGTCGAGGTGCAGGAGCCGGAGGACCCCAGGTTCGCGGTCGCGGAGGACGCGCTGGACCGGGGCGATTTCGGCGAGGCCGAAGCCGCCTACCAGCGGATTCTCGATGAGGAGCCGGCCAACGAGCAGGCCGCGAACGCGCTGGCCCAGGTGAGGTTCCTGGCCAGGGTGACCAGCGCGGACCCGGCGGCCCGAGCCAAGGCCGACGCCTCCCCGGACGACCTCGACGCCCAGTTCGCCGCTGCCGACCTCGACCTGGCCGAGCAGCTGCTCGAAGCGGCCTTCGGCCGGTTGATCAACGCGGTGCGGCGCACCTCGGGTGAGGACCGGGACCGGGTACGCAAGCGCCTCGTCGAACTGTTCGAGCTGTTCCCGACCGACGAGCCCAGGGTGATGAAGGCCCGCAGGGACCTGGCCAGCGCCCTGTTCTGAGCCTCGTCCGGGCCCTGCGGCGCGAGTTCGGCCGGGTCGGTCAGTTCCAGCTGAACTGGGTGGTGCAGGTCTTCGAGCCTTGCAGGAAGCCGATCTGGAAGGCCTGCACCCTGGCGAAGCCCGACGGCACCTGCTTGCCGTTCACGTCGGAGGCGATCAGGCTGTTCGGCGAGAGCAGTTCCGCCACGGCCTCGTCGAGGTCGCCGGGGCCGAGCAGCAGCTGTTGGCGTGGTCCGTTGGCGAAGCGGTGCCGGGCCACCCCGGCCCAGGCGCCGGTCAGGCAGGCGGTGCGCAGGCCGGCGTTCGGGTCGGTCAGCGGGATCTTCTCCGACTTCTGCACGGCCAGCACGTAGCGCGAGGCCACCTCGGCGAAGGCCGCGAAGTCACCGAGGCTGCTGGACCCGAAGCCCAGCTGGTTGTTCGGTGGCAGCGTGGCCAGCACGTTGAGCGTGCTCGCATTGATGCTGACGGTGTTGGTGCTCGGGCAGTACGAGGCCGGTGGAGTGCTCTTGCCGACCGGGCAGGTGCCGGCACCCTCGACGAGCTTCGGCGTCGCGTCGGCCTGCTGTTTGAAGCTCGCGCCGAGACTCTGGCTGAGCAGCTGGAGGGTCTGCGCGTCCACCGGCACGTTGTCGTCGGCGATGGACGCGCTGGTGAAGCCCAGCTCGGTGATGCGCTGCTCGATCTCGGCGTTGTCGATCTTGTTGCAACGGACCGGCCCGTCGGTGAACCCGAACTGGAACGCGGTGACCCGGTCGAACGCGCTGCCGTGCGCCGCCTCGTTCGTGCTGGTCGTGCCCACCTGGTCACGGATGAACATCATGGTGGCCAGCACCTGGTTGAGGCCGTTGCCGGTGGAGAGCTGGAAGTGCGGGGCGTTGCCAGCCGCGACCCAGCGCATGAACGCGCCCGCGTAGCAGTCGGCCTGCTGCTCCTTGACGATCGTCGGCGTCTTCGCGGTGACCGAACCGAGCTGGTACTGCACGGCGTGGCCCATCTCGTGGGCGAACACGGTGACAACGGCCATCGGCCCGAACATCTGGTTGAGCATCGGCAGCAGGGTGCCCCGGTCCCAGGCCACGCTGTTGTCCAGCGGGCAGTAGAAGGCGTTCTCCACCCCGCTGGTGTCCTGGCCGCCGCAGACCTTGAGATCGGCGCCGTTGGAGTCGAACGAGATCAACGTGGTCACCGGGCTGAACTGCTTGCCGAAGTCCTGCGGCAGCGCTTGCGTCCAGTAGGTGAAAATGTCCGAAAGGGCGTCTTCGGCGAGATGATCCATGTCACCGTTGTCGGTGTTGCGCACCGGCAGGCTGGCCGACGGGACGCCCGGTTTGAGCCCGCTGGGGCCCTGGGTCACCGGCAGACCGGCCACATTGCCCGGATCGAGGTCGCCTGCCGGGGTCGGGCTGCCGTCGATCTCGGCCGAGGTGCAGCCCGCGCACAGGCCGATCACCACCAGTATCGCCACGGCGCCCAACGCCAGGTTCCGCCTTCTCGCCTGGTGAGACTGGGGTGGAGCGAGAACTGTGGCGGCGCGCACAACCATCCGGTGGTCCCATCCGTTACGGCGAGGGTGATCATCGACGAACCAGACGCTGCCGGCAGATGAACTCTCGTCCTGCTCCGGCACCCTCAAGGAGCAATCAGCACCTTACTTGCCGTTCTGGGCCGAGATCGGGGGAACCAACTTCCACGTCGATGAGGCGCGGCGCGACGAGATGTGGTTAGCTTGCAGTGGTCGTAGTTTCTGGTTCGTGTAGTACACGCTCGTGAAACGATGTTGCAAACGGATAGGTTTCCTCCAGACAGTCGGAGAAGTCGCCGTCTGAAACCGGCCGGGCGATCACATCCGTGATCGTTGCTTCGCCTTTCTGTTCGAGGAGACATAGTGGCTCAGGGCACCGTCAAGTGGTTCAACTCTGAAAAGGGCTTCGGGTTCATCACCCCCGACGGCGGCGGCGCCGACGTCTTCGTGCACTACTCGGAGATCGCCGGCAACGGCTTCCGCAGCCTGGAAGAGAACCAGCGGGTCCAGTTCGAGATCGGCCAGGGCACCAAGGGCCCGCAGGCCACCGGTGTCAGCACCATCTGAGTGCGACACTAGCCGGCCGATCTCTTCGGTCTGCTAACTGACAACTTCGGGCCCGTGACCAGCAGGTCACGGGCCCGAAGTATGTCCTGGGCTACTCGGTGGGCACCGAGGGCCCACTTGCGGCCGGTGTCCCGGCCGCCGGCTCCTCGGCCGAGGGCTCGGTGATGGCTACGCCCCCGGCTGCCAGGTGCCCGGCTGCCAGCGCCCCGGCTTCGGCCTGCCCGGCTTCGACCCGGCCCTCGGGCACCAGCGCGCCGTCGGTGTCCGGCACCAGCCACAGCACCCCGTTCGGCGGCAGTTGCAGCACAGCGGAGGCCGGCCGGCCGTGCCAGGGCGTCGCGGTGGCCAGTACGCCGCCGAGGTTGCCGACCCCGGATCCGCCGTAGTTGGTCGCGTCGGTGTTGACCGCCTCCCGCCACCGGCCCTCGATCGGCAGGCCGACCCGGTAGTCGTGGTGCGGCACGCCGGAGAAGTTCGCCACGCAGGCGAGCATCGCCTCCGGCGCGGTGGGGCCGCCGCTGCGCAGGAAGCACAGCACGTTGTTCGCGGAGTCGTTCGCGTCGATCCAGGAGAACCCGTCCGGCGAGGTGTCCGCGGTGTACAGCGCGGGACTGTCGCGGTAGGTCGAGTTGAGCTGCCCGACGAGGTCCTGCACGCCCTGGTGCAGCGGTTGCGCGAGCAGGTCCCAGTCCAGCGACTGCTCCTCGGCCCACTCCTGGGCCTGGCCGAACTCGCCACCCATGAACAGCAGCTGCTTGCCGGGATGCGCCCACATGTAGGCCAGCAGCGCCCGCAGCCCGGCCGCCTTGTTCCAGTCGTCGCCGGGCATCCGCGCCCACAGCGAGCCCTTGCCGTGCACCACCTCGTCGTGCGAGAGCGGGAGCACGAAGTTCTCGCTCCAGGCGTACATCAGCGAGAAGGTCATCTCGTTGTGGTGGAAGCTGCGGTGCACGGGATCGTGACTGAGGTAGCGCAGCGTGTCGTGCATCCAGCCCATGTTCCACTTGAAGCCGAACCCGAGCCCGCCGAGATGCGTCGGTCGGGTCACGCCCGGCCATGCGGTGGACTCCTCGGCGACCATCACCGCGCCGGGGTGCCGCTTGTAGACGGTCGCGTTCAGCTCCTGGAGGAAGGCGACGGCGTCCAGGTTCTCCCGGCCGCCGTGCACGTTGGGCAGCCACTCGCCGTCCTTGCGCGAGTAGTCCAGGTAGAGCATGGACGCCACCGCGTCCACCCGCAGCCCGTCGACGTGGTACTCGGCCAGCCAGAACAGCGCGTTGGCGACCAGGAAGTTGCGCACCTCGCGCCGGCCGAAGTCGAAGACCAGGGTCCCCCAGTCGGGCTGTTCGCCACGGCGCGGATCGGCGTGCTCGTAGACCGGGCCGCCGTCGAACCGGGCCAGCGCCCACTCATCGCGCGGGAAGTGCGCCGGCACCCAGTCCATCAGCACGCCGATACCGCGCGAGTGCAGGTGGTCGACGAAGTAGCGGAACTCGTCGGGAGAGCCGAATCTCGGCGTCGGCGCGTAGTAGGAGGTCACCTGGTAGCCCCAGGACCCGGAGAACGGGTGCCCGGCCACCGGCAGCAGTTCGACGTGCGTGAACCCGGTCTGTTCGAGGTAGTCGCCGAGCTGGCTGGCCAGTTCGCGGTAGTTCAGGCCCTTGCGCCAGGACCCGAGATGCACCTCGTAGCAGCTCATCGGCCGCCGCGACCAGTCGGTCGCGTCCCGCTGCACCATCCAGTCCGCGTCGTGCCAGGTGTAGTCCGACTCGTAGACGACCGAAGCCGTCGCGGGCGGCGTTTCCGTCGCGAAGGCGAGCGGGTCGGCCTTCTCGTGCCAGTTGTCGTCGGCGCCGAGAATCCGGAACTTGTACCGGGTACCGACCGGCAGACCGGGAATGAACACCTCCCACACCCCGGAGGACCCCATCGACCGCAGCGGGTTTGCCCGCCCGTCCCAGCCGTCGAAGTCCCCGCACACCCGCACGCCCCGTGCGCTGGGCGCCCACACCGCGAACGAGGTCCCGGTGACCGGCCCGTCGGGCGTGTCGTAGCTGTGCCGGTGCGCGCCGAGCACCTCCCACAGCCGCTCGTGCCGACCCTCGCCGATCAGGTGCAGATCCAGCGAGCCCACCGTCGGCAGCCAGCGGTACGGGTCGTCGGTGACCTCGGTTCGGTCGCCGTAGCGCACCTCAAGGTGATAGTCGCCGGGCGGTTGCGTGACCGCGCCGGAGAACAGTCCGGTGGCGATCTCGGTCAGCGGATACCGGGCACCGCCGATCAACACGACGACCTCGGTCGCACCGGGCCGCAGCGCGCGCACCGCGGTGCGGGTCTGCTGGATCGTCGTGCCGCTGTCGTCGGCGGCCGGCAGCGGATGCATGCCGAGAACGCCGTGCGGATCGTGATGTGCCCCGGACAACAGGCGGGAGACCTCACTGGGTGACGGCGCGTGCTCCGGCCGATAGGTCGGCTCGTTCACCTGAACTCCTTCGCCATGGTCGGGGAGTAGCCGATACACCGTGCTCGCAAACTTTTTCGCGTTGTTTGCCGACGTCACGCCGCACCGACACGGCCATTCTGCCGCTGACCGACCAGCCGTCCACCATCGGCCGTCCGGCGAGTCGATCTTCGCCTCCGATGGGTGGGGGCCGAGGCGGACGGAATCCTACCCAGCCGGGGGTACCCTGGGTAGGATTCCGTCCGGGAGAGGAGGTGAACGGAGTTGGCAGAGCCCGTATTGCCCATCACCTTCACGCCCGCTGAGGTCGAAAGTCGCGGCATGTCGCGGCGGAAACTGCGCCAACTCGAACAGTCCGGTGCCGTCGAACGGATCGGTCACGGCCTCTATCGGCTGGTAGGTGCCGAGCCGGTGGACCACGACCTGCTGGAGATAGCGTTGAAGGCACGCCAGCCGACGCTGTGCCTGGTGTCGGCCCTCGCGCGGCATGAACTCACCGACATCGTTCCCGCTGTCCACGACGTCGCGGTGCCTCGTGGCGTGTGGCGTCCGGTCGTGTCCGCGCCGGTGCGCTGGCACAAGTTCGACGTCAACACCTTCGCCGTCGGACGAACGGAAATCCCGATCGAGGGCCGGCAGGTGCTGGGTCTGTACGACGCGCCGCAGAGCATCATCGATGCCTTCCGGCTCCGGCACGCCATCGGCGTCGATGTCGCGAACGAGGCTCTACGCCGCTGGTTGCGCCGCGGCGGTCGGCCCACTGACCTGATTCGGCTCACCAAGATCTTCCCCGCAGCGCGCCTGACTGTCTTGCGCGCTCTGCAAGTGCTGTTGTGACTTGGCGGGCGGCCGAAGTAGGTCGCCGATTCGCGCCGAGCAGACGGGAAGATGACATCACCAGACCTACCAGGGCCACCGAGAGCGGACGGGCGTTTCTCGCGCTGCAGCGGCGAGCACGGACAAGCAGTCGTTCCACCGCCGAATATCTCCGGCTCTACGCGCTCGAAGGGTTTCTCCTCCGCCTCGCCCACTCTGGCCACCGTGATCGGTTCGTCCTCAAGGGCGGGGTGTTGCTCGCGGCCTACCAACTGCGTCGTCCCACCGCGGACATCGACTTCGCGGCGGTACACACGTCGAACGATGTCGAGGGCATCCGTGGCTACGTCACCGACATCGCGGCGACGCCATTGCCCGACGGGTTGGATGACGGGCTTGTCTTCGACCTCGACACAGTGCGTGCCGAGGTGATCCGCGAGGACGATGATTACAGCGGCGTTCGGGTCCGTTTGCTTGCCAGGATCGCGACGGCCAGGGAACCGTCCATGTGGATGTCAACGTCGGCGATCCGATCTGGCCCCGACCCGTTGAGATTTCGATGCCGCGCCTGCTGGTGGACAAGCCGATCCGGCTGCGCGGCTACCCGATCGAGATGGTTCTTGCCGAGAAGATCGTCACCGCCTTGCAGCGTGGCGTGGCGAGCACCCGGTGGCGTGACTTCGCCGATGCGTACCTGCTCACCGGCCGGTATCCGTATCGAGCCGGGGATGTGCGCCAGGCGACGCACGCCGTCGCCGACCATCGACGAGTGGCACTCGGCTCGCTCGCCGATGCTCTCGACGGCTATGCCGAGTTCGGCCAGCGCAACTGGGTGGCCTGGTGTGGCAAGTTCCAGCTCACCGACGTCCTGCCGGCTGCCTTCGCGGACACGCTCGACGCGTTGTGTGCGTTCGCCGATCCGGTTCTGACCGACGCCCTGGTCGGCGCTGCCACCTGGGAGCCGACCAGCCGAATGTGGCTCGACTGAGTACCCGAGCGTGAGCACGTCTCGTGCGGACGCGGCCCGGCACCGACTGGCGGTGCCGGGCCGCGTCCGACGGTTGGCCGGCCCTGGGTGGCCGGGCCGGCCTCGGGAGATTCGCTTCGGATCAGCTCTGGGACATGATCAACCCTGGGAGATGTAGGACTCCAGTTGTTCCCGGTCGGTTTCCAGTTGGCTGATGCGGCTCTTGACCACGTCGCCGATGCTGACGATGCCGACCAGTCGGCCGTCGGACAGTACCGGCATATGTCGGATGCGCCGCTGGGTCATCGTTTCGGCGAGGCTGTCCACGGTGTCCTGTGGGTTGCAGGTCACCACGTTGCTGGTCATGATCTCGCCGACGGTCACGGCGAGCAGGTCGGCGCCGCGTTCACGTAGTCGGCGGACGATGTCACGTTCGGAGACGATGCCGACGACGGTATGACCGTCGGTCACCACGGTGGCGCCGATGTTGTGATCGTGCAGAACACCGAGTAGTTCGGTGACGGTCGCGGTCGGTGCGATGGTGGCAACCGCAGAACCCTTGTCGCGCAGTAGGTCCGAGATTCTCATCCGATACCCCGATCCGTCCAGCCGACCGGACGCCATCGACCGGTCGCGGTGCCAACCAGGCTAGGGGGTGATATACGTCACCGGAAGTCCCAAACGCGATCATCACCCGGATCGGCCAGCTCAGGAGGTTTCGGTACCGGTTCAGTGACCAGCGGCGATGGCAGTGGACGGCGACGAGGAGGGCTGCGAGTCGGACGAGGGGTCCCGCGAGCCGGTCTTCGCCGGCGGGAACGGGCCGATGCCCTGCTTGCCCTTGCCGAACAGCACGCGCTGCGCGAAGTCGAAGGCGATCGAGGTGGTGCGGCTGACCGGTGTCGACGGTGTCTGCGCACCCGGCGCGGTCGGGTAGTTCGGCAGCGCGGTCATTCCGCTGAGCACCCGGTTGGTCACGCCGTTGGGCTTTGTGGCGTACATGTCGACGGCGAGCGAGACATTGTCGAAGTCGGCCAGCGTCCAGGCCCACTGCGCGGACCCGTCGATGCCGTCGGCGAGCGGTCCGTTCTGCCGCAGCGCGTTGTCCGAACCGAGGAAGGTCGCGGTGCTCGGCGCCGCCTGCCAGATCACCTTGCCCTGATAGAGCACTTCGGACACTTCATAGGGCTGGTGGTACTGCCCGTTGTTCGGGCCGACCATGAACGCGCCGGCCGCGCGCAGCGGGGTCGCGGTGAAGTCGTCGTCCGATGGTGGAATGTCCTTGGTGTTCACATCGGTGATACCGAGTTGGCCGAGCGCGTTGATGGCGTCCGGCCAGTCGGCTCCGGGCTTGTCCGACACGCTGTCGGCGAGTGCGGTGGACACGTCGGAGCCGGTCGGGCCGGCCGCCTGTAGCGCGTCGTCGAAGCCCTGCTTGAGATAGTCGGGCCCACCGTAGAAGCCGAGCACCGCACCACTGGTCGCGTCGATCGCGGCCAGCCCGATGTGCACGTTCGCATCGGCCGGATTGTTCTTCGGGTCCAAAGAGGACTCGTCTTGCTGGACGGCACTCCTTGCGGCCTGCATGTCCGCCTGCTGGAAGGTGGTGACGACCGTGTAGCCGCCGCGCGCGATCATGTTCGAATCCGGGACGGCCGGGTCCTGGTCGTGCAGCTTGTCGAGGTACTGGGTGGCGGCGTTGACCAGGTAGCCGTTCATCCCGGCGAGGTCGTTGGGCTGGTAGGCGATCGGCGTCGGGAAGGTCAGCGTGTCGCGGACGGACTCGCTCAGCCAGTGCTCGGTCACCATGCCGTCGAGCACGTAGTTCCATCTGGCCCGCAGCGCCGTGGCCGCGGCCGGATCGGTCGACGCGGTGCCGAAGTAGTACGGCTGCTGCACCAGCGAGGCGAGGTAGGCGGCCTTCGCGGGGTCGTTGGCCAGCGCGCTCACCGACACCCCGAAATAGGCCCGTGCCGCGGTTTCCACACCGTAGGCGCCGCGCGCGAAGTAGATCGTGTTCAGGTAGTTCTGCAGAATCTGGTCTTTGGACAGTTGGCCGTCGATCTTGACCGACACCAGGATCTCGTCGAGCTTCCTGCTGAAGGTCTGCTTCTGTGTGAGGTAGTAGTTCTTCACGTACTGCTGGGTGATGGTCGAGCCGCCCTGCAGATTCCCGGACGCGGTGAGATCGTTCTTGGCCGCGCGGAGAATTCCTGTCGGGGAAATGCTGGATTCGGTGTAAAAGGAACGGTCTTCCGCGGCGAGCAGGGCATGTTGCATGTCGAGCGGGATCTGGCTCAACGGCACCGAAACCCGGTTGACGCCGACATGCGCGATCTGGGTCTTTCCGTCGGCGTAGTCGAAAATGGTGGCCTGCGCGGTGGCGAAGTCATTGGGCTGCGGGATCCGCACCTCGTGCAGGGCGAAGAAGAACGCGCCGAGGAGCAACCCGATGAACACCACCGCGCTGCCGAGGATCAGCCGCCAGGACGGCAGCCAGTGCCGGATGCCCCGCCGACCACGGCGCGGGTAGTCGATGAACCGGCGACGGCGGCGATGCTTCGACCTCCCGCTCTGCCGTTCGTCGGCGCCGGCCGTTGCGAGGAACTCGTCCGCCGAGAGCTGTCCGGTGATGGTGATCGGTTCGTCCGGCCCGTCCTCGTCGGCAGGTTGAATCAACTGCCCGCGCACAATGCGCCGCCTTTCCCCGAATCCGCGATACCGCAAGTGATCGATCCGTTATCTACGTGCCTAAGACGCGGATTTCGCGCGGGATGTTGCCAAGGGCCGAGAGCTTTCTGATCTTGACGGCGCGCAGCTGACAGTCACTGCCTGGGTTGGCTAAGATGCCGCCCGGGCGGTCGAGGCCGCCGCCCGTCCGAGGAAAGGGCCGAGCCCGCCGCTGAACTGCGACAAGGCCGCCGCATCTTCTTTCCGCCCGATGCCAGAGGACAACCGGCAGGTAGGGAAGGGCGTGCCATGTCCTGGTCGCCGGGCATCGCCGCGAACCTCGAACGGTTGCGCAAACAGGCCAAGGACATCCTGTGGGCGCTCAGATTGTCGGCCGCTGGTGATTTCGGTGGTGTTCTTGCGGGCTCCGAAATGGGTTCGACTCAATCAGGCGAACCTGTTGATCATATGGTCGAGGCGGGTTCGCGTCGTGATAGTTCTGTCATGAGTGCCGCATTGGCGCATCCCATTGGACCGAACACGGTGCAGGACTGGCTGGATGCTGCCCCTCCGCCGGACGGGTCGAAACTTGAGCTGATCATGGGGTACTTCAGCGTGGTCCCGCCACCCACCGGCCAACACCAGTTCATCGGGTACTGGCTCGCGCGCATCATCGACGATGCGCTGCGCGGCGCCGGCCGAATCGATCTTCACGTAGTGCCGGCCGTCGGCGTCAAGGTCAGTACTGCCTGGCGGACCGCGGTGATTGCGGATGTCGTCGTGCTCAACACCCGGCCGATCGGCAGTAGCTTCACGCCTGACCAGGTAGAACTGGTCGCCGAGGTGTGGTCGCCGGGTAACAAGCGCGATGAGCGGAACACCAAGATGGCCGCCTACGCCGGTGCCGGCATCCGGTACTTCTGGACCGTCGACCTGAACGAACCGACCATTACCGCCTATCAGTTGCGGCACGGCGAATACGTGCCGCGGACCACGCTCGTCGCGGGGACGGCCGGGACGATCATGGCAGCGCCGATCCCGGTGACGGTCGATCCGGCCGACCTGCGCCCGTAAGCCGACCTGCCCGTAGGCCGGATCTGCGCCCGTAAGCAGGCCGCCGGCCCCAAGGGCCGTGGTCAGCGTTCTTCGGTGAGTGTGGCGATCGCGGCGAGCGGGATGGGTAGCCAGTCCGGGCGGTTGTCGTGTTCGTAGGCGACCTCGTAGACGGCCTTCTCCAGTTCGAAGGCGCGCAGCAGCGCGGCCTGTTCGCGCGGGTCCTTGGCGAGTTCGGCGTAGCCGGTGCAGAAGGCGTCGCGGTTGCGCCGGGCCCACTCGGCCGCGCGGACCTCCAGCTGTCGCTCGTTGGGTTGGCCGAGCAGCATCTGGTGCGCGGCGTAGTCGAACGAGCGCAGCATGCCGGCCACATCGCGCAGCGTCGGCGCGAGCTGGACGCGTTCGGCGGGAGTGGCGGCCGGCTCGCCCTCGAAGTCGATCAGCAGCCAGGTCGCTGTGGTGCGCAGGGTTTGACCGAGGTGCAAATCGCCGTGTACATGTTGCAGGTCAACGGTGTCCGTGCTGCCCCGTGCCTCGTCGAACGCGGCGCGCAGGGCCGGGACGTAGGGCTGTAGTTCGGGCACGGTGCGCACGGTCTCGTCGAGTTTGCGGTGCATCCGGTCGGCGATCGCGGCGAGCGCCTCCGGCCCTGCGGTCCGGATGCCCAGCGCGGTACCGAGGTCGGCGTGCACGGCGGCGACCGCGTTGCCCAGCCGGTGGGCCTCGCCCGCGAAGTCGCCGCCGACCTCTTCGGCGTGTAAATCGGCCTCCGCCATCAGGTCACGCACGCTGGCCGTGGCCATCGCCCAGCCCTCGGCGGCATCGGGCATGAACCGTTGCAGCAGACCGAAAATGGTCGGCTCGCCGTCGAGTTCACCGTGGACGGAGCCGAGCGGTTCCGCGATGTGTACGCAGCCGACGCTGCGCAACGCCGTGTGCAGGTCGAGGTCGCGGTTGCGGCCGGGAGTGAGCCTGCGGAAGAGCTTGAGGATGTACTCGTGGCCGAAGATCAGCGAACTGTTGCTCTGCTCGGCGTTGACCAGTCGGGCGTTCAAACCGGTCTGCAGTTCCACGTCCGGCTCCCGGTCGAACACGACCGTGCCGGTGGTGGGCTCGCCGAACTTCTCCAGCAGCCGCGCACCGAGGATGAAATCCTGGGTCGCGTCGTAGCAGGCGCGCCCGTCGATGACGCCCAGCAGCGCGGAGCCGAGGTGCTCTGGCAGTTCGGCGCGCAGGCCGAGGAGCAGTTGGTAGACCTCGTCGGGGCCGACGGAGGAGACCGCGACGACCGCGTGGATCAGGCCGGGGTCCCCGGAGATCAGCCACTCCGCGTGCACCGGCCGCACCGCGTGCACGGCCCGGCCCTTGCCGGCGAACCAGCGCTGCGTGGGCAGCCACTCGGCGAGTGAGCCGGTGACCTCGGTCAGGATCTCGGACGCCCCGGCCGTACTCATGCAGACTCTCCAAGCCGTGTTATCTGGAACCAGTAGAACCCATGGCCGGGCAGGGTGAGCAGATAGGGCAGTTCACCGACGAGCGGGAACGGCACCCCACCGGTCAGCTCGACCGGCCGGCAGCCGCGGTACTGGCTGAGATCGAGTTCGACCGGTTGCGGGAATCTGGACAGGTTGTTCACACAGATGACCACGTCCTCCTCGGGCGCCGGCCCTTCGTCGCCGTCCTCGCGCTGCGCCTGCCAACTGCGCAGGTAGGCCAGCACGCTGGGGTTGGAGGAGCCGAGTTCGAGGAAGTCGCCGAGGCCGAAGGCCTGGTGCTCGGAGCGCACCCGCAGCATCCGGCGGGTCCAGTGCAGCAGCGAGGAGCCGTTGTTCATCTGCGCCTCGACGTTGACGGACTGGTAGCCGTAGATCGGGTCCATGATCGTCGGAAGGTAGAGCCGGGCCGGGTCGCAACGGGAGAAACCGGCGTTGCGGTCGGGGGTCCACTGCATGGGTGTACGCACGGCGTCGCGGTCGCCGAGCCAGATGTTGTCACCCATTCCGATCTCGTCACCGTAGTACAGGACCGGCGAACCCGGCAGTGACAAGAGCAACGCGGTGAACAGTTCCTGCTGGTTGGGGTCGTTGTCCAGGAGTGGCGCGAGGCGTCGCCGGATGCCGATGTTGGCCTTCATCCGAGGATCTTTCGCGTACTCGGTGTACATGTAGTCGCGTTCCTCGTCGGTGACCATTTCCAAGGTCAGCTCGTCGTGGTTGCGCAGGAAGATGCCCCATTGGCAGCCGTCCGGGATGGCCGGCGTGTTGGCCAGGATCTCCGAGATCGGGAAGCGCGACTCGCGCCGAACGGCCATGAAGATGCGCGGCATCAGTGGGAAATGGAACGCCATGTGGCATTCGTCACCACCGGTCGGCGCGTCGCCGAAATACTCGACGACGTCGGAGGGCCACTGGTTCGCCTCGGCCAGCAGCACCCGGTCCGGATACTCGTCGTCGACCACCTTGCGGCAGCGCCGGAGGAACTCGTGCGTGCGGGGGAGGTTCTCGCAGTTGGTGCCCTCCTCCTCGAACAGGTAGGGCACCGCGTCCAGCCGGAAGCCGTCGATACCGAGGCCCAGCCAGAACCGCAGCACGTCCAGCATCGCGTCCTGCACGGCCGGGTTCTCGTAGTTGAGGTCCGGCTGGTGGGAGAAGAACCGGTGCCAGTAGAACTGCTCGCGGACCGGGTCGTAGGTCCAGTTCGAGGTCTCGGTGTCGACGAAGATGATCCTGGCGTCGGAGTAGCCGGTGTTGTCGTCGGCCCAGACGTAGAAGTCGCCGTAGGGTCCGGTCGGTTCGTTGCGGGACTGCTGGAACCACGGATGCGCGTCCGAGGTGTGGTTGAGCACGAGGTCGGTGATCACCCGGATGCCGCGTTTGTGCGCGGCGTCGAGCAGGTACACGAAGTCGTCGACGGTGCCGAACTCCGGTAGCACGGCACGGAAGTCGGCGATGTCGTAGCCGCCGTCGCGCAGTGGCGAATCGTAGAACGGCGGCAGCCACAGGCAGTCGACGCCCAGCCATTCCAGGTAGTCCAGCTTGTCGGCGAGGCCCCGGAGGTCGCCGACCCCGTTGCCGTCGGAATCGTTGAAGGCGCGCACCAGCACCTCGTAGAACACCGCGGTTTTGAACCACTCCCGGTCCGCGGGCGCCGAACGCGCGTGCTGGAAGTCCTCGGCTTGCGGCTCGACCAGATGGCCGTCCGCAGTCATCGCCTCACCGGTATGCGGCGCACCGGTCATACGGTGTGCGGCATCGGATGGCATCAAGTCGACCATTGGGTGTACCTCGTCGTACGGTTGAAACTGCGGCAGCGGCCTGCATTGCCTATCATCCACCGGATTGCCGGCTTCGTGCGGTGTCTCATTTCGTTGCGACGTCTCGTCAAGGAGTACCCGATCGGGTTGTCCATTACACCCCACCGGGGCAACGTTCTCGCCGCGCTCACCCTAACTGGTTGATTGACTTCATCAAACAAAGTACTTGATTGAGTCTATCAACTGACGTACTCTTGGCTCATGGCACCGAAACGGGAAGACGTCCAGCAGTTGGCCACCGCCTTGTTCACCGTGCAGGAGGGACTGGCCAAGGCGGTTCGGCGGCTGAAGAACGCCAGCCTGCTTCGGCTGTTGCAGACCATCGCCGGCACCGAGCCGGTGCGGCCGTCCGAACTGGCCGCGCACCTTGAGGTGCACCAGTCACTGATCACAAGGCAGATCAAGGATCTGGAGGCCGAGGGCAAGGTCGAGGTCAGTCCGGACCCGCACGACGGCAGGGCGTTCGTGGTCAGCCTGACCGAGACCGGTCGCGCTGAGGTCGCCGAGCTTGCCGAGACCGGCCTGCGGCGCTTCATGGGCTTCGTGCAGGGCTGGGAGACCGAGGACGTCCGCGAGTTCACCCGGTTGCTGTGGAAGTTCCAGGAGTCGAAGGCCGAGTTCGGCGCGGCCAACCCGGCCGAGCCCGCCGAAGTACCGGCGGCACCGGTGGGGGCCAGCCGGCGCGGCCGAACCCGGACCCGCTGAGCCGCTCACCCGTTTGATCAACACCATGTAGCCCGATCGGGTAACCGAACCAGGTAACCGAACCAGATAGCCGGACCGCCCGGACGACGGGTCGACGCGCGGGCACCCGCCATGACCGCGGTCTGCCGCGCCCGAAAAACACGCCAACCACCTTCTGGAGGACAGCCATGCCTTTTTCCGGTCGTTCCCGTCCACTTCGGGTACTCGTCGCCGGCGCCGGCATCGGTGGCCTGTGTCTTGCCAACGCGCTGCGTGGCGCCGGGATCGAGGTCGAGATCCACGAACGCGAGAGGTCGGTCCTCGCGCGCGGCCAGGGTTATCGGATCAACATCTCGTCGCCCGGTGGTGCCGCGCTGCTCGACTGCCTGACCGAGGATCTCGCCGAGCTGTACCTGGCCACCTCCAACCGTTACAGCCTGCCGGTCATCGCCGGCTACGACCCCGGACTGCGCGAGTTGTTCCGCAAGGAACTCTCGGCCCCTCCCGATCCGCCTCGCTCGCACAGCGCGGTCGATCGCTCGCTGTTGCGCCAGATCCTGCTTGCCGGGGTAGCCGATGCCGTCCGGTTCGGCAAGCGGGTGGTCGGGGCCGAACAGGACGAGCACGGCGTCCGCGTGCGCTTTGCCGACGGCGGCGGTGCGACCGGTGACCTGCTGGTCGCCGCCGACGGTGCGGGTTCCGTGCTGCGTGGCCAGGTGCTGCCGGCGGCCGAACTGGTCGATGTCGGTTGGCGGGGTTGCTGGGGCAAGACCTTGCTGGAGCCGTCGATGTGGAACTGGCTGCCGGACGCGGTGCGCTACCGGTATGCCGGGGTGTTCGGCTCGGCCGGGGAGCAGTTGGCGATCGGTGTCTTCCAGCCGCGCCAACCCGTCACCGCCGCGGTCGCCGAGTACGCGCCGACGGCGAACATCAGTGAACCCGACGACTACCTGATGTGGATGTTCTCCGCACCGGAGCTGGGTAGCGACCGCGACCAGGCCGGCATTCTCGAGCGGATCGGCCTGCTGATCGCGGACTGGCATCCGAGCCTGCGCCGGCTCATCACGCTCACCGACGCCGACACGATCATCCCGGTCGGCCTGCGGATCTCCCGGCCGGTGCCGGCCTGGGCGCCCGGCCGGATCACCTTCCTCGGCGACGCCATCCACACCATGAGCCCGGCAGGCGGCACCGGCGCGAACACCGCGTTCGTCGACGCGGCGCTGCTGGCGCGGGCACTGGCCACCGTCGATCGAGGCGAGGCCGACCTGGTGACCGCGATCGCCGGCTACGACACCGAGCTGCGAGCCCGTGGCGCCGCGGCGGTCGCGCGGTCCCTGAGCTACGGCGAGCAGTTCGCCGACGTGATCACCGCTGGCATCACCACTGTGACCACCACAGGGATCACCACAGGGATCACCACTGGAAAGGGGAACGTGGCATGACCGACCAGACCGTCCGGAAAGGACAAACCACCATGTCGAACCAGCCACCGAATCGGATGCCGGGCCAGCCGCCGAACCAGACCTGGACCAAGGTCCGCATCCTCGCGCGCAACCTCGCCGACATGGCGGTGGACATTTTCGTGCCGACCATCGTCTACCTGGTGCTGCGCCCGCTCGGTGTGCCGCTCGTGCTCGCCGTGTCCACCGGCGGCATGCTCGTCGCGGCCAAGGCAGGGGTCGGCAAGGTCGGTGGTGATGCCGATGCCGGCCGGCCAAGGCTGACCGGTAAGGACTGGTTGCTGTTCGGCAACACCGTGCTGTCCATCGCGCTGATGTTCCTGCTGCACGGTCTCGGCGTCAGCCTGGTGATCGCCGTGGTCGCCGGCGCGGTCCTGCAGGCGCTCGGCGTCGCGACCGTGGTGCTGAGCAGGGGAAAGATCGACGGGTTCGCGCTGCTGGTGCTCGTCGAGCTGGGGCTGAGTGTCGTGTTGGCGTTCGTGTCCAGCAACGATCCGCGGTTCTTCGCGGTCCGGCCAGTGTTCTACATCCTGGTCGGCGCCGTTGCCGTTGCCCTCACCTGTTTCCGTGGCAGGCCGGCGATGTACACGGTGAGCAGGCCGATGGCGGTCGCCGGTGATCCGCACCGCGCCGTCGCCTACGACCGCTCCTGGGACAACTCGGCCGCGTTCCGCCGCATGATGCGCGGCGCGACCATCGCGCTGACCCTGGTCCTGTTCGTCGGCTGCGCGTTGTGGGTCTACACCGCGTTCCAGTTCACCGCGAGTCAGTTCTTTGCCGCGAACACCTACTCCCAGGTGCCGCTGATCGTGCTGTTCGTGTTGTTCTTCATCGTCTTTCGCACCGTGATCGTGCCGAGGGTCAGCCGGATCGTCGAGGCGGAGCAGGCCAAGGTCGTCGCGGAACAGGCCGCTGGCTGAACCGCCGAAGTGGAAGTGCCAGTGCCGCCCCCACTGCCGCCCTCAGTGCCGCTGGACGCGCACGATGTGCGCGACGGTGCGCCAGGGTTCCAGCCTCACGTAGTTGGCCTGGCCCCAGTCCCAGGTCGCCCCGGTCACCTCGTCGTGCGCGATGAACCGCTCGTGCTCGGCCATGCCCAGCGCCGTCATGTCCAGCCAGAGCGTGGTCTCGGCGGCGTTGTGCGGGTCGAGGTTGATCACCACGATGACCGTGTCCGCACTCGCCGGATCGGTCTTGGAATAGGCGATCACCGCGTCGTTGTCGGTGTGCTGGAAGCGCAGGGTGCGCAGCTGCTGCAGGGCGGGATGGGCGCGGCGGATCAGGTTCAGCCTGCCCAGCCACGGTTCCAGCGACCGGCCGTCGGCGAGCGCCGCGGCGAAGTCCCTCGGCCGCAGCTCGTACTTCTCCGAGTGCAGGTACTCCTCGCTGCCCGCGCGGACGGCTTCGTGTTCGTACAGCTCGTAGCCGGAGTACACGCCCCAGGTCGGGGACAGCGTCGCGGCCAGCGCGGCGCGCAGCGCGAACATGCCGGGCCCGCCGTACTGGAGGCTCTCGTGCAGGATGTCCGGGGTGTTCACGAACAGGTTCGGCCGGGCCTCGTCGGCGTGTTCGACGATCTCCGTACCGAACTCGATCAGCTCGGCTTTACTGGTCCGCCAGGTGAAGTAGGTGTAGGACTGGGTGAAGCCGAGCCGGGCGAGGCCGTAGAGCCGGGCCGGGCGGGTGAACGCCTCGGCGAGGAACAGCACATCGGGATGGGTCTGCTTGACCTTCCAGATCAGCCAGTGCCAGAAGTCCGGCCGCTTGGTGTGCGGGTTGTCCACCCGGAAGATCCGCACCCCGTGCGCGATCCAGTAGTTCACCACCCGCAGCAGTTCGGCGTAGAGGCCGGTCGGGTCGTTGTCGAAGTTGACCGGGTAGATGTCCTGATAGCGCTTGGGCGGGTTCTCCGCGTAGGCGATGGTGCCGTCCGGCTTCGTGGTGAACCACTCCGGGTGCTCGGCCACCCAGGGATGGTCGGGCGCGCACTGCACGGCGAGGTCGAGCGCGACTTCGAGCTTCAGTTCGGTGGCTCGCGCGACGAAGGCGTCGAAATCGGCGACCGTGCCGAGCCGGGGATGCACCGCGTCGTGCCCGCCCTCGGCCGAACCGATCGCCCACGGCGAGCCGACATCGTCGGGGCCGGCGACCAGAGTGTTGTTGGGGCCCTTGCGGTTGCGAGTACCGATCGGGTGAATCGGCGGCAGGTAGACCACGTCGAAGCCGAGTTCGGCGACCCGGTCCAGCGCGCCGATCGAGGTCGCGAACGTGCCGTGCACTCCCCGCCCGGTCTCGTCGAGGCCGCCGGTCGAGCGGGGGAAGAACTCGTACCAGGAGCCGAACAGCGCCCTCGGCCGGTCGACCCAGATCTTGTGTGGCCTGCTGCGGGTGATCAGCTCCCGTACCGGGAACTCGTACATGATCGTGGTGCAGCGCTCGGCGAGCGCCAGCGAGACCCGCTCCTCCAGCGGCCGTTCCTCCGCGCGCAGGGTCGCGGCGGCGGCGAACAGCTCCGCCTTGTCCGCGCGCCGGTCCGGCCTGCGGCCGACCCTGTCCAGCAGCCGCGCCCCGGTCTCCAGGTCGTTGGCGAGTTCGGCAGGCCCCTGACCTGCGTCGAGCTTTGCCTCGACCGCGTGCCGCCAGGTCGCCCACGGGTCGCTCCAGGCCTCCACCCGGAACGTCCACGAGCCTTCGACATCCGGCACGATCACCGCGCCGAACCGGTCGAGGCCGACACCCTGCTCGACCATCCGAACGCCCCGCGCCAGCCGATCCTTCGGTCCGCGCCAGGCCACCGTCGCGGAGACCGCGTCATGCCCCTCGCGCCAGATGGTCGCGCTGACCGGCAGATGCTCACCGACAACAGCTTTGGCTGGATAGCGATCCTCGCCGATCACCGGCGTCACGTCGTCGATGCCCAATCGCCCAGTCACCGCACCAGTCTGCCTTCCTTGATCGAGCCGACCTACGGTGGGCTACCCGCCGAGACCGTTCGGTAACCGACTATTTACGTGCCGGCTCGGCCAGGAGAACCGCAGGTGACCGGGCGGGGAACGGAACCACCCGGCGTCGCCGGTATGGTCGCCTCCCGTGAGAGCATTGCGGCGTTTCACCGTCCGTCCGGGTCTGCCCGAACAACTGGCCGATCTGCGCACCCTGGCCACGAACCTGCGCTGGACCTGGCATCCGCCGACGCAGGAGCTGTTCGCGGCGGTCGAGCCGACCGTATGGGAGCGGGTCGAGAACGATCCGTTGCGGCTGCTCTCCGAGGTGCCGGCCGATGTGCTGGACCGGCTCGCCGCCGATGAGGCGTTCCTGGCCAAGACCAAGGCGGTCGCCGCTGACCTGCGGCACTACCTGACCGGGCCGCGCTGGTACCAGCAGCGCCAGGAGGACGCGGGCGCCGCGCAGAGCAGCAACGGGCAGCCGGTGAAGGCGCCCGGTTCGATCGCGTACTTCTCCATGGAGTTCGGCGTCACCGAGGCGCTGCCCAACTACTCCGGTGGCCTCGGCGTGCTGGCCGGCGACCACCTCAAGGCCGCCTCCGACCTCGGTCTGCCGCTGATCGGCGTCGGCCTGCTCTACCGCTCCGGGTATTTCCGGCAGTCGCTGTCACTGGATGGCTGGCAGGTGGAGCACTATCCGGTACTCGACCCGCGCGGCCTGCCGCTGGAGCTGCTCACCGAGCCCTCCGGCGCGCCGATCCTGGTCCAGGTCGCCATGCCGGGCGGCCGGACGCTGCGGGCGCGGATCTGGCAGGCGCAGGTCGGTCGGGTACCGCTGCTGCTGCTGGACTCCGACATCGACGAGAACGACGAGGACCTGCGCGGCGTCACCGACCGGCTCTACGGCGGCGACCAGGACCACCGCATCCGGCAGGAGATCCTGGCCGGCGTCGGCGGCGTGCGCGCGGTGCGCCTCTACTGCGAGCTTGCCGGCCACCCGCAGCCGGAGGTCTTCCACACCAACGAGGGACATGCCGGCTTCCTCGGCCTGGAACGCATCAGGGAACTCGTCACCGGCGAGGAACTCGACTTCGACCAAGCGCTCTCGGCCGTCCGCGCGGGAACCGTGTTCACCACCCACACCCCGGTCCCGGCCGGGATCGACCGCTTCCCGGTCGACCTCGTCCAGCACTACTTCGGCGACGAGACGCTGCTGCCCGGCGTCTCGGTGCGCCGCGTGCTCGCGCTGGGCGCCGAGGACAACCCCGGCATGTTCAACATGGCGCACATGGGGTTGCGCCTCGCGCAGCGCGCCAACGGCGTGTCCGCGCTGCACGGTCGGGTGTCGCGGACGATGTTCGGCCGGCTGTGGCCGGGCTTCGACACCTCCGAGGTGCCGATCGGCTCGGTCACCAACGGCGTGCACGGCCCGACCTGGGCAGCCCGCGACATCAGCTTGCTACTCGGCGAATCCGAGCTGGGCGGCGGCATCGACGGCGACAAGCCGGTCAACGACGCGCTGCTCTGGGACCTGCGCTGCGACCTGCGGTCAAGGCTGGTCGAGGAGGTTCGGCGCAGGCTGCGCGCGAGTTGGCTGCAGCGCGGCGCGTCCGCGCTGGAACTCGGCTGGGTGGACACCGTGTTCGACCCGAACGTGCTCACCGTCGGCTTCGCCCGCCGGGTGCCGACCTACAAGCGGCTGACGCTGATGCTGCGCGATCCGGTGCGGCTGAAGAAGCTGCTGCGCGACGAGAAACGGCCGGTGCAACTGGTCGTCGCCGGCAAGTCGCACCCCGCCGACGACGGCGGCAAGGCGCTGATCCAGCAGATCGTCCGGTTCGCCGACGATCCCGAGGTGCGCGACCGGATCGTCTTCCTGCCCGACTACGACATGTCGATGGCCCGCTACCTGTACTGGGGCTGCGACGTCTGGCTGAACAACCCGACCCGGCCGCTGGAGGCCTGCGGCACCTCCGGGATGAAGTCCGCGCTCAACGGCGGGCTCAATCTGTCCATTCGGGACGGTTGGTGGGACGAGTTCTACGACGGCAGCAACGGCTGGGCCATCCCCACCGCCGACGGCGTCGGCGACCCGAACCGCCGCGACGACCTTGAGGCCACCGCACTGTATGAACTGCTGGGCAGCCAGGTCGCACCGCTGTTCTACGACCGGGGCGCCGACGGCGTGCCGACCCGCTGGCTGGCCATGGTCCGGCACACGCTCGCCTCACTCGGGCCGAAGGTGCAAGCATCCCGGATGGTCCGCGAGTACGTGGAGTCCTACTACCTGCCGGCGGCCTCCTCGGCGGCGGCGGTACGCGGACAGTCCTACTCCGGTGCCCGCGACCTGGCCGCGTACCGGGCGAAGGCGGCGGCGGCCTGGCCGTTCGTCCGGGTCACCGGCGGCGACCTGACCGTGCAGGGCGCCCAGCCCCCGGTCATCGGGGCAACGGTCGCGGTGAAGGCCACCGTGCACCTCGCCGGGCTGCAACCGGCCGATGTGGACGTTCAGGCTGTGCTGGGCAGGGTCGACGACAACGACGAGCTGCGTGAGGTGGTCACCGCGTCGATGACCGCGGCAGGCGACGGCCAGTACGCGGCCGAACTGCGGCTGCCGCACGCCGGTTCGCTCGGCTACACCGTCCGGGTGCTACCCAAACACGGCCTGCTCGCCTCACCGGCCGAACTGGGCCGGGTCGTCCTCGCCGACTGATGGGGGCAGGACCGACCCGGCTCTCAAGGCACTTTTCGCCGCAACGCCCCCGGCATCTTGGGGGTAGATGCCGGGGGCGTGGTTCGGTGTGTTCGGTCAGGCGTCGAACCGCCCGGCCTTCACCTCGGCCGTGAATGCGGCGAGGTTGGCCACCAGGAAGGGGCCAGCCGGGTTCTTGCTGTCCCGGACTGCCTTCCTGTCGCTACGGAACTCGACGCACTGAGCGCCACTGCCGCTCCGACTGCTCTTGCGCCAGGTCATCTGAGTGCTACTCATCTTTTCTTGACCCGTTTCCTTTCTGCCCTGATCATTTCCGCCGATTGCTCAGGTGACGGGGCAGCGGAAGCCACGTCATCCCAAACAGCTGCGAGCGCCGCGGCATCAGCGGAATCTTGCACCGCTTCCATGCCCAGCGCACTCTCCACGTAGGCCGCGTCCTGCTCATCCTCATCGGCGAAGCCGAATAGGAACAGGGGCCCCGAAGTGATGCCGCAAGCGCCGAATCCGAACGGGATCACCTGAATGGTGACCTGGGATAGCTCGATCAGTTTCAACAGGTGATCCAGCTGTCCAGCCAGTACCGAGGGGCCGCCGATGATGTTGCGCAGCGCCCCTTCCGCAATGAGTCCGTGGTAGGAGAGTGGACTGTGGTCGCGAGTGAGCAACGCCTGACGTTCGCGCCGTTCAGGACCGGCGAACTCATCCCAGTTGTCCGACTTGATCAGTCTCCGTGCGGCGACGCTGATGGCGTGCGCGTAGTCCTCGGTCTGGAGCAGTCCGGGGATGATGACCATGTCGAGAGTGCGCTCGATGACGGCCTCGGTCTCATCCAGCCGAAACCGCCGATATTTGACGGGCAGTTCCTCGAAGTGCTGGATCGGCTTCGTGCCGAGATCGGCGACCTCCCGCAGTTCGAAGGCTCTCTGCCGTTCCTCATCGGTCGCGCCGATCACCGCGAGAATGGCTGCGACCCTGGTGCGGCTGGGCAGCGCCTCGCCGGACTCCAGACGGTAGACGGTGTGCGCGGAACAGGATGCCCGTTCGGCCACGTCCTCGGCGGACAGCTTTGAGCGTAGCCGGATCGGCTTGACGTAGCGCCCGAGTCGTCGCTTGCCCCGCGTGGTTCCCACTGCCATGCGATCACCCTAACCAGCCCGGTCACGATCCGTGATCCGGATTCATCCTTTCGGTAGTAGCCATTTGCAACTCTCGAAAGATACTGTTGTATGCGTTGGTCATATGAGGGTAGCGGAGCGGGACGCGACGGCTACAGCGGCTACGGCGCGTCTCGCAGCCCTTGATGTGTGCCAACAGGCAGGTGCGGCGTTCGCGTCGTTTCGGCCAGCACGGCCGGGGATCGTGAGCCGCCGACTCGTCCCCGGCCGTGTGTGTTCCGACCTCAACGCGAGTTGACGTTCCCTTCGGTCGACCCGCATCGATTCGCCAGATCAAACGAGAGGGCTATGAGCCATGATCACAGTCGATTCCTACGTCGAAGTCGAGCCCGGCAGTGACATCAGCTATGACGTGCGGGCTATCGATGAGGAAGTCGAGGTCACCATCGGGTCGCGGCGGGGGCTGTCCAGTGCTGTTCGCCTGCTGTTGTCAGACCCGGCAACGTTTACCGACCTGGTGGGTGTTCTCACGCGGGCTCGTGACGAGTTCGAGTGCAAGCTGCATGAGCGGCGGACGGCAAGTGGGCAGCACGTGGGCGCGGAGCGTCCCTCGGTGCGCGAGGTCGCTGATGGGCACGAGGCCGGCTGAGGCCGGCCTGTCGAACTGGGCATACGGGACTGCGTTGCCTACAACTGTGTTGCCTATGGCACTGCCGGTGTCGGGCCTTCCGACACCGGCAGCCCGGCTGCGGCCCAGGCGCGGAAACCGCCGATCAGGTCGGTGGCGTTGCGCAGCCCGAGCCGGCGCAGGTCGCGGGCGGCGAGGCTGGAGGCGTAGCCCTCGTTGCACACGACGATGACCGGGGTGTCTGCGGCGAAACCGGGAATCCGGTGCTCGCCGTGCGGATCGAGGCGCCATTCCAGGTGAATCCGTTCCACCTGGACCGAACCCGGAATCTCGCCCTCCTCGGCCCGATTCGCCTCGGGCCGGATGTCGACGACGAGGCCGCCTGCCCTGCGCAGTTGCTCGGCCCGATGCGGATCGACCCGGTCCAGTTCGGCCCGTGCCTGTGCGAGGAAGTCGTCGATGGCGCTCACCTGGCCACCTGTTCCGGGATCAGCGGCGGGATCTCCGCCGGCACGTCGTGCAGGCTCGCGTACTCGCGGGTCGGCGTGAGCGGCGGTGAGTAGGCGTGCACGCTGGCCGCCGGGGTGGTGCCGGCGTTGCCGAGCTGGTGCGCCCGGCCCGCGCCGAAGCCGAGCGCGTTGCCGACCAGGTGCCGGAGATCGCGGATGGGGCCGTTGGGGTAGCGGTACTGCTCGGTCAGCTCGCCGAGCAGCACGGTGAACGAGCCGGCCGCGCCACCGTGATCATGGGGTTCGGTGCGCTGGCCGGGCAGCCAGGTCAACAGCCACAGCTCGACGCCGTCGGTCAGCGCCAGCCGTGACCACCAGCGCTGCGCGGGCTCGAACCGGGCCATCTCCAGCAGCGGCGTTGTCAGCTCGGTCGCCACGGTCGCCGTCAGGTCGCGCAGTTCGCGCGGTGTCCACAGCAGACGTTCCGGATGCAGCTCTTCCAGCAGCAGCGAGCGGCTGGTCGCCAGGCCTCGATCGGTGACGCCGATGCCGAAATTCGGGTGCACGTCGACGGAGTCGTCCGCGATCGCGGCTGCCCTGGTCCGGGGCTCGATGGTGGTCATGGTTCGCTCTCCTTGCTCGTTCTGGCGGCTGCGTCGCCGTTGATCGGTGTGCCGAATAGCCGGCAAGTGGTGGTGCGCGGGGGAATACGACGCGGCGCCAACTCGGGGAACGACTTTCATCGTCACGAACGCGACGTTACCGATCGTGACTGAACCCGAGGTAAGAAATAAGCACGCCGCAGCATAAGAATGCGCGGTAAAAGTCCCTCAGCGACTCATCCGCGCGGGGGTACACTCCGCGCCGGTACAGACACTGGATGCGACCAACACCAGGTCGATCGTGCGGTCTCGCCAGGCGAGCAAGGTAGGACTCACGCTCTTACTGTGACAGTCTCACGGGTCGCTGACCAGTCTTCTCAATTGTTGATATTTCCGCTCGGACACCGACGCTTTCCGAACAATGCCCGGCCGAATGTGCGGTCATTATGTACGGACATTCTGTGTTGTGCGGCAGCGCGAATGATTGTGTCCTGATACGAATGATCGACGGGACTCTTTCGGAGGGACACCGCCGGATTGAATCCTTCGGTGCCATCTTTCAGCCGATCGTGGCGCCGTCGCGGCGGGGCCGCCGGCTTGCAGGCGCCAGTGGCTATCCACATTCCGACGTCCTGGGTAGCCATATCCCGATGTGATGGGCAGCCACATCCGGATGTTGCACGTTCACCACCTTGGTCGGAGTGGCAGCGGTCAGGCGGTCAGAAGGTTGCGCGCAGCAGCAGGACGGTTCGGCCGGGGACGACGAGGGTCGACTTGGCGGCCACCGGGGTCGGGTCGGCTGGGGCGCCGTCCGGGCTGGAGGTGTCCAGGATGGGCTCGTAGCGCGAGCCGAAGCCGGCCACCGGCAGGGTCCAGGTGAGTTCGTCGGGGCCGGCGTGCAGGAGTAGCAGCCAGGAGTGGTCCTCGACGAGTTCGCCGGTCCTGGTCCTGGACCGGCAGTTGGAGCCGTCGATCCAGACGCCGAGGCTGCGCAGGCCGGGGTCGAACCAGTCGGCCTCGGTGAGTTCGGCGCTGTCCGGGCGCAGCCAGGTCAGGTCCGGTTCACCGGTCGAGGTTCGCCGGCCCTCGAAGAACTCGGGCTGGCGCAGGGCAGGGCAGTCGGCGCGGGTCGCGATGAGCCTTCGGGTGAAGGCGAGCAGGTCGGTGGAGAGCGGGTCGGTCGTCCAGTCCAGCCAGGTGGTCTCGTCGTCGAGGCAGTACGGGTTGTTGTTGCCGCGCTGGGTGTGCCAGCGTTCGTCGCCCGAGGTGATCATCGGGGTCCCGGTGGACAGCAGGAGGGTCGCCATCAGGTTGCGGGCCTGCCGCGCGCGCAGCGTGAGTACGCCCTGATCGTCGGTGTCGCCCTCGACGCCGCAGTTCCAGGACCGGTTGTCCTCGGTGCCGTCCCGGCCGTCCTCGCCGTTGGCCTCGTTGTGCTTGTCGTTGTAGGAGACCAGATCGCGCAGGGTGAACCCGTCGTGCGCGGTGACGAAGTTGATCGACGACCAGGGCCTACGGCGACCGGCAGCGTATATGTCCGAGGAGCCGGAAAGGCGGTAGGCGAGGTCGCGAACGTCGGCGGCGCCGCGCCAGAAGTCGCGCACGGTGTCCCGGAAGCGGCCGTTCCATTCCGTCCACTGCGCGCCGAACCCGCCGACCTGGTAGCCGTCGCCGGTCGCGTCCCAGGGTTCGGCGATGAGCTTGCGGCTGGCCAGCAGGGGATCGCAGGCGATCGCGGTGAGCAGCGGCGCGTTCGCGTCGAATCGACCGCCGCCGGGCCGCCCGAGCACGCTGGCCAGGTCGAACCGGAACCCGTCGACGCCGAGTTCGCCCGCCCAGTGCCGCAGCGCGTCGGTGACCAGCCGAACCACCGTCGGCGAACCGGTATCGAGGGTGTTGCCGCAGCCGGTGAGGTCGCGATAGCGGCCCCGGCCGTCGTGCAGGTAGTAGGCGGGAGCATCCAGGCCGCGCAGGCTCAGCGTGGGCCCGTCCGGGCCGCCCTCGCAGGTGTGATTGAACACAGTGTCGACGATCACCTCAAGGCCCGCGCCGTGCAGCGCGGCCACCATGGTGCGGAACTCCTCGATCTCCCGGCCCGGCCGGCTCGCGTAGCCGCCGTGCGGCGCGAGATAGGCCAGCGGCGAGTAGCCCCAGACGTTGTGCCGGCCTCTACGCAGCAGCGACGGCTCGTCGGCGAAGGCCTGGACCGGGAGCAGTTCGACCGCGGTGACCCCCAGCCCGACCAGGTAGTCCAGCACCGCGGGGTGGGCAAGGCCCAGGTAGCTGCCGCGCAGGTTCTCCGGCAGGTAGGGATGGGCGGAGGTGAAGTTGCCGACATGCAGTTCGTAGATCACCGTCTCCTCGAACGGCGTATTCGGCCGGGTCCCGGTGTCGATCAGGACCGGCGCGGTCACCACCGACAGCGGTACCGCGCCCAACGAGTCCCGCTGCGACGGCCGTGCGCCGAACGGCTCGCCGTCGGCGTAGCCGAGCGTGGCGTCCAGGTCGGTCACGGTGCCGCTGATCCGGTGCGCGTAGGGGTCGACCAGCAGTTTGGCCGGGTTGCAGCGCATCCCACGGCGCGGCGCGTACGGCCCGTGTACCCGGTAGCCGTAGCGCTGACCTGGGGTTACGCCGGGCACGATGCCGTGCCAGACGCCGAAGGTCTGCTCGATCAGTTCGATGCGCCGCTCGCCGCCGTTCTCGTCGATCAGGCACACCTCGACGGCGTCCGCCTGCGCTGCGGTGACCGCGAACCGCACGCCCCCGGCCTGCGGATGTGCACCGAGCGGGAACGGGTGCCCGGCGATCACCGGAGAGTCGCGCGGGAACGGCGCGCTGGTGCCGTGCTTCGGGTGGTCGGCAGGAGTCACGAGATCATTTTCTCCCTTCCGTCCAGCCCTTCCCCCGTTCGAGTGAACCGGCCGGCGATGCGGTAGGGCTGGCCCGCGCGGATCTCCTCCGAACGTAGACGACAGAATGGCGGTCGTGGCCGAGCAGACCCAGGGCAACGGTGAGGTGGCGGATTACCGCGATCTCGTCGTGCACATGACCGGAGTGAGCGTGCGTCGGGGCAGCACCTATCTGCTGTCCGGACTTGAGTGGGCCGTCGAGCTCGATGAGCGCTGGGTGGTGCTCGGGCCCAACGGGGCCGGCAAGACCACCCTGTTGCGGATCGCCTCGGCCGAACTCCACCCGACCAGCGGGACGGTGCACCTGCTCGGCGAGAGACTGGGCCGGACCGACGTGTTCGAACTCAAGCCGAGGATCGGGCTGAGCAGCGCCGCGCTGGCCGGCCGGGTACCCAACGAGGAGAAGGTCCTCGACGTCGTGGTCAGCGCCGGTTACGCGGTGCTCGGCCGGTGGCGGGAGAACTACGACTCGCTGGACACCAACCGGGCGCGGGCGCTGCTGTCCTCGATGGGTGTCGCGCAGCTGTCCGAGCGGACCTTCGGGACCCTCTCCGAGGGTGAGCGCAAGCGGGTGCTGATCGCCCGCGCGCTGATGACCGACCCAGAGATGCTGCTGCTCGACGAGCCCGCCGCCGGCCTCGACCTCGGTGGCCGGGAGGACCTGGTCGCGCGGCTGTCTGAGCTGGCGATGGACCCGGACGCGCCGGCCACGGTGCTGGTCACCCACCACGTCGAGGAGATCCCGCCCGGCTTCACCCACGCGCTGCTGCTGCGCGAGGGCCAGGTCGTCGCGCAGGGCCTGCTCGACGACGTGCTGACCGAGGACAACCTGTCGGCGACCTTCGCGCAGAAGCTGCGGTTGGAGCGGTCCGGGGAGCGCTTCTTCGCCCGCCGAGCTACCGCGCGGTAGCCTGCGACGGCGGTGGGCAGGTGACCCGCGCTGGGAACATCCTTATCGGTCCGGGAGGTCTGCGGTGGGTGAGTTCGTCAACCTTGAGGTCGACGGCGGGATCGGCACGATCCGGCTGAACCGGCCGCCGGTCAACGCGCTGAACAAGCAGTTGCAGGTCGAACTCGAAGCGGCCGTGCACGAGGCGACCACCCGTGCCGACGTCCGCGCGGTCATCGTCTACGGCGGGCCGAAGGCCTTCGCAGGCGGCGCGGACATCAAGGAAATGGCCCAGATGTCCTACGTGGACATGGCCGACCACGTTGCCGCGCTGTCCGGTTCGCTCGGCGCGGTGTCGAGCATCCCCAAGCCGACCGTTGCCGCGATCACCGGTTACGCGCTGGGTGGCGGCATGGAACTCGCCCTCTCCTGCGACCGGCGGATCGCCGGGGACAACGTCAAGCTCGGCCAGCCGGAGATCCTGCTCGGCATCATCCCCGGCGGCGGGGGCACCCAGCGACTGGCCAGGTTGGTCGGCCCGGCCAAGGCGAAGGATCTGGTCTACACCGGCCGCTACGTGCTGGCCGACGAGGCGCTGGCCATGGGCCTCGTCGACGAGGTCGTCGCCCCCGACGAGGTGTACTCCGCCGCGCAGACCTGGGCGGGCCAGTTCGTCAACGGCCCGGCCCGCGCGCTTGCCGCGGCCAAGGCGGCCATCGACGGCGGTCTGGACACCGATCTCGGCAACGGCCTGAAGCTGGAGAGTTACCTGTTCGCCGCGTTGTTCGCCACCGATGACCAGCGTGAGGGCATGCGCTCCTTCCTGGCCGGCGGCCCCGGCAAAGCCACCTTCAGCGGGAAGTGACCAACGGATGAGTGACCCCAAGCCCAACCCGCACGCCACCGCGGAACAGGTCGAGGCCGCCTGGGCCGATCCCAAGCTGGCCAACGTGCTCTACCACGACTGGGAGGCCGGCACCTACGACGAGAAGTGGTCGATCTCCTACGACGAACGCTGCATCGACTACGCGGTCGGCCGCTTCCGCGCGGTCGCCGGGGACACCGCCTGGCCGTATCCGAGGGCGATGGAACTGGGCAGCGGCACCGGGTTCTTCCTGCTCAACCTGATGCAGGGCGGGGTGATCGCCAAGGGTTCGGTCACCGACCTCTCGCCGGGCATGGTCAAGGTCGCGCTGAACAACGCCGAGAAGCTCGGCCTGCCGGTCGACGGCAGGGTCGCCGACGCCGAGCGGATCCCCTACGACGACGACACCTTCGACCTCGTCGTCGGGCACGCGGTGCTGCACCACATCCCGGATGTCGGCGCGGCCCTGCGCGAGGTGCTGCGGGTGCTCAAGCCGGGCGGCCGGTTCGTCTTCGCCGGTGAGCCGAGCAAGATCGGCGACGTGTACGCGCGCAGGCTCGGCCAGTTGACCTGGTGGCTGACCACGAACCTGACCAAGCTCGGCCCGCTCAGTTCGTGGCGCCGACCACAGGCCGAGCTCGACGAGTCCTCTCGCGCGGCCGCCCTTGAGTCCGTTGTGGACATTCATACCTTCGCCCCTTCCGGCCTTGAGCGGACCGCGCGGGCCGCCGGCGCGCACAATGTGCGCGCGGTGACCGAGGAGTTCTCCGCCGCGCTGTTCGGCTGGCCGGTGCGCACCTTCGAGGCCGCGGTCCCCAAGGAGAAACTCGGCTTCGGCTGGGCGATGTTCGCCTATCGGGCCTGGCAGCGACTGTCCTGGTTGGACGAACAGCTGTTCTCGAAGGTGGTGCCGCGCGAGCTGTTCTACAACGTGCTGGTCACGGGTACCAAGCCCGGCGAAAGCTAGGTGTCCTACGCCTTCAGCCCGGCCGACGTCGCCTACCTGCGCGGCCCGGCCGGACAGGCGGCCGTCGCCGAGATCGCGCGGGAGCCGTTGACCGAGGCGAGCCGCCTCGCCGATGTCGCGCGGGCCCGCGCGCTCGCCGGTCCGATGGCCGCCGTGGTGCTGGAAACCGCGATGCTGCGGCGGAAGGCCGCGCTGAAACTGGACGGCGCGGCCGACTGGCTGTTCACCGATCCGGCCCTACAGCAGGCCACCGCGAGCCCGGTCGCGCGGCATCGCGCGCTGCGGCTGGCCGGCCGGGACGTGCACGACGTGACCTGCTCGATCGGCGCGGACCTGACCGTCATCGCGGGGGTGGCCGGCCGGTGCGTCGGCTCCGATCTCGATCCGGTCCGGCTGGCCATGGCCCAGCACAACTGCGCTTCGGCCGGTGTCGCGCCCGCCCTGCTGCGGGCCGACGCCCTGCACCCGACCAGCCGCGACACCGTGATCGTCGCCGACCCGGCCCGCCGCGACGAGGCCGGCAGGCGCCGCTGGCAGCCCGCCGACCTGCTGCCCCGGCTCGACCTGCTCGCCGAGGTGTACGCCGGCCGCGACCTCGCGGTGAAATGCTCGCCCGGCCTGGACTTCGCCGCCGTCGACTGGGCCCAGGAGATCGAACTGGTCTCGTTGGACGGCACCGTCCGCGAAGCCTGCCTGTGGACGGGCGAGCTTGCCGGCACCGGCATCACCCGCAGGGCAACGGTACTGCGTCACGACCGTCTGCAATGGACGATCACCGACGCCGATCCGGACGACGCACCGATACGCCCGGTCGGCGCCTGGCTCGTCGACCCGGACGGCGCGGTCGTGCGAGCAGGCCTCGTCCGGCACTACGCCGTCCGGCACGGCCTCGGTCAGCTCGACCCGCGCATCGCCTACCTGACCGGCGACGCGCCACCGCCGGGAATTCGGGCGTTCCGGGTACTCGAACACGGTAAATACAGCGAGAAAACCCTCCGCTCGGTACTGCGGAGCCGGTCGATCGGCACCCTGGAGATCCTCGTCCGCGGCCTCGATGTCGACCCGAACACCTTGCGCCGTCGGCTCAAACTCGCCGGTGCGGTGTCCGCGACGGTCGTACTGACCAGGATCGGGGACACCCCGACCGCGATCCTCTGCGAAGCGGTCCGATCCGAGTAGTTCGCGGCCGGCCGCGCTGCGCACACAGGTGGTGTCCGGCTGGCCGAGGGATGCGGCTACCGTCTTTGCCCATGACGTCGATGTGGGGAGCACCGCTGGCCGACCGGGTCGGCTCATGGCGGAACTCTCGTCGGGAACAGGGGCAGGCGCGGTTTCTCACCCTCGACTCGCTGCGCTGGGTGATCCGCAACAAGGCGTACACGCCGTGGTACCTGGTGCGCTACTGGCGGTTGCTGAAGTTCCGGCTGGCCAATCCGCACATCATCCTGCACGGCATGCTGTTCCTCGGCCGTAATGTGGAGATCCACTGCCGGCCGGGCTACGGCAGGCTGGAGATAGGCCGCTGGGTGCACATCGGCGACGGCAACTCCATCCGCTGCCACGAGGGTTCGCTGCGGATCGGTGACAAGGTCGTGTTCGGCAAGGACAATACGGTCAACTGCTACCTGGACATCGAACTCGGCGCGGCGGCGCTGGTCGCCGACTGGGTGTACATCTGCGACTTCGACCACGTGACCGCCGACATCCACCAGCCCATCAAGGATCAGGGCATCGTGAAGTCGCCGGTGCGGATCGGCCCGGACACCTGGCTGGGCACCAAGGTCAGCGTGCTGCGCGGGACCCGCATCGGCCGGGGCTGCGTGATCGGCGCGCATGCGGTGGTGCGCGGTGACATCCCGGACTACGGCATCGCGGTCGGCGCCCCGGCGCGGGTGGTCCGGGACCGGAAGGCGGACTACGAGGCCGCCGCCGAACAGCGCGCCGCCGTCGCGGACATGGCCCGCAAGGCCGCCCGCGCGCTGGAGAAGACCCTCGACGAGTCCTGATCCGCGCGGCCGACGGGCCGACCGGGGTAACGTGGCTACTCGGCGGCTCGTGCCGCGACGACCTCGCGGAGTCGCGCGATGATCTTGCCGAGGCCGCCGACGAAACCGGCGAGTTCCTCCTCGGTCAAATCGCCGAACAGGGTTTTCGCGAAGTCCTGCTGATCGGCGTACATCGTCGCGGTGACGGTCTTGCCGGTCTCGGTGAGCGTGACGAGGGTGGCGCGCCGGTCGGTCGGGTGCGGTTCGCGGGTGACGAATCCGGTCTCCGCGAGGCCGTCGACGAGGCCGGTGATGTTGCGCGAGCTGACCTTGAGGGCCTCGCTGAGCACTCGTTGGGTGACCGCCCCCCGGTGGTACAGCTCCCAGACCAGATGCGCCCGTGACGTGGTGAGCCCGTGTTTGGCCTGTCCCTGCTCCATGTCCTCGTTGAGCAGCAGGAACAGTTCCATCAGGCGGCCGTAGGCGGCGTCGTAGGAGGGCACGGATCACCATTTCGCGTACATGATTCACTATGTGGTAGATTCACTGTGATGATATCAACAGGCGAAGGAGATCAGGTGACGACACTGCCGCTGGAGCGCCCGGACGCCTTTCAACCACCGCCCGCTTACCCGGCCCTGCGCGCGAGTGCGCCGACCAGCAAGGTGCTGACGCCGGACGGCGCGCCTGCCTGGCTGGTCACCAGCAGGGCCTCGGTGGCCGTTGTTCTTGCCGACCCCCGGTTCGGGATCAGTCCACCGGGGACTCCGGCGGCCGGGATGGGATCGCTGTTCACCGATGGCGAACCGCATGCGCGGTTGCGTCGACTGCTCGCGCACGCGTTCACCGCGCGCCGAATCACCGCGCTGCGAACTGGAATCGCGGATATCGCCGACCGCCTCGTCGCCGGGCTCAAGCAGGCCGGGCCGGGTTCGGATCTGTTGGTGCTGGTAGCGCGGCCGTTGTCGTTGGCGGTGATCGGGGAGATCCTCGGCGTCGCCGAGGCTGACCGACAGCGGTTCGGCCGCTGGGCCGATGCCTCGCTCGGCGTGCTGGTTCCGGACCCGCTCGATCCGGCTGCCAAGCAGCCGGGCGCGGAACAGGCCTGGGGCGAGCTGTCCGGTTTCATCGCCGAACTGATCGCCGCGAAACGGGCGCGGCCGGGGGAGGACCTGCTCAGCGTGCTGGTCGGGATTTCCGATCAGCAGGACGGCAGGCTCAGCGACGACGAACTGCTCACGACGACGGTCGCGCTGCTCGCCGCCGGTTACCTGACCATCGCGAACGCGCTGACCATCGGCTTGGCGCACCTGCTGCCGACCGGCCTGCTCGGCACCCTCGTCGACGAACAACGGGCCGCGACGGCGGTCGAAGAGATGCTGCGCAAGCAGACCGGCCGATCCGGGGAGGCGATGCCGCGTTGGGCGCAGGTCGACGTCGAGTTGGACGGACAGCAGATCAGCGCGGGCGAGTTGGTACTGGCCCGGTTGGAGGCCGCCAACCATGATCCCGCAGAGTTCACCGACCCGGACCGTTTCGAACTCACGCGCGAACCCAACCGGCACCTGAGTTTCGGGCACGGCGCGCACCACTGCCTCGGCGCCGCGTTGGCCAGGATCGAACTGGCCGAGGCGCTGCGCGCGCTCGCCGAAGCGCTGCCCACCCTGGAACTGGCCGGCAAGCCCGAGGATCTGCACTGGCTCGGCAGCCCGCTCGACGACGGACTGATCGCGTTTCCGGTCACCTGGTGAGCGGGTCCGGTCAGGAATGTGCCCGGATCAGGAATTGAAGGCGTTGCCGGTGGCGATCTTCGGCCTGCCCAGCTCCGGCCGCTCGCCGACCTGGGCACTCGCGTAGACGCGGGCGGTCGCCTCGGCGATGTGGGCCCAGTCGAAGTCCTCGGTCAGCCGCGCCTTCGCCGCGCGGGCTCGCCGCCTGGCCGCTGAGGGGTCGGCCAGTACGGAGGTCACGGCGGTGGCGATGCCGCTGAGGTCGCTCGGCTGGAAGGACAGGCCGGTCTGGCCGTCGATCACCACCTCGCCCAGCCCGCCCGCGGTGGACGCGACCAACGGAGCACCGGCGGCGGCGGCCTCCAGCGCCACGATGCCGAAAGGCTCGTACTTGCTCGGCAGCACAACGGCGTCGGCGGCGGCCAGCGCGGCGCGCAGCTCGCGGTCGGAGAGGTGGCCGACGAAATCCACCGCCCTGCGCACCCGGTGCCGGCGCGCGGCGACCACCAGTTCGGCCTCGTGGTTGCCCTTGCCGGCGACGACCAACCGGGTACCGGGCCGGGCGAGGCGGATTCTGGGCAGCGCGGCGATCAGGTCCTGGACGCCCTTCTCCCATTCCAGCCTGCCGAAGAACACCAGCAGTCCCTCGCCGGCAGGCGCGTAGCGCTGCCGCGCCGCGCGCACATCGGCGGCGCGGACCTGCCAGCCGTGCGACTCGATGCCGTTGTGGATCACCGTGATCGCGCAGGGGTCGACCTCGAAGAGCTGGGAAACCTCGGCGCGCATCGCCGTCGAACAGGCGATCAGCGCATCGGCTCTGTTGGCCAGCCACCATTCCGCCGAGTGCACCTGCTGGTTGAGGGGCTGGGACAGCCAACCGCTGTGCCGACCGGCCTCGGTCGCGTGCATGGTCGCGACCAGCGGCACGTCCAGTTGCTCGGCCAGACTGACCGCGGGGTGCACGACCAGCCAGTCGTGCGCGTGCACGACATCGGGGCGCCACCTGCCCAGCAGGCGATGCGCGGCGCGGATCATCGCGTGGCCCATGGCCAATGTCCAGGCCAGCAGGTCGCGCTCGAACACCAGGTGCGGCGGGTCCTCGGCGACCCGGATCACCCGCACGCCCTCGATCACCGAATCCGTCGTCGGATGGTCGCTCGCGTCGCTGCCCGACTCGTGCCTGCACAGCACGACCACCTCGTGACCGGCGGACGCGAGGTGCCTGGCCAGGTCATGAACGTGCCTGCCGAGCCCACCGACAACCACCGGTGGGTACTCCCAGGACAACATCAGTAGACGCATTGCCTTCCTTTACGGCTCACAGGCCTTTACAGATCACGGGCATCGAGCTGGCCGAACGGACCGTCCTCGGCCCGCAACCGAGCCAACCGCGCGGGATCGGGATCGCGCAGCAGATTGGCGATTTCCGCGAAGCGTTCGCGATGCGTTTCCGCGCGGCGCCTGGCATAGTCGGCCGCCGAGTCCTTGGTGACCATGAACGCCCAGTCGCTCGACAACGCCAGCAGCGCCTCGCGAACAAGCTGATCGAGCGCGGGATCGCGATACGCGCCGACATATTTGTCCACAGTGGAGAGCAGCTCGCCCTGGAGTTCCGCGCCGTCCGCGACCAGATCGGCGACCTGCTCGCCGTCCCAGACCCGCCAGTCCTTGCCCGACCCCCACGACGACGCGGGCAGCTCCACCGGGGCACCGAGATGGCCGGCTGCCAGCGCGCCCTGCAGCGTGGTCACCCGCACGCCCGCCTCGGGCAACGCGCGCAGCACGCCCTCCAGCCAGGCCGGGCCCTCGTGCCACCAGTGCCCGAACAGTTCCGTGTCGTACGCGGCGACGACCAAGCCGGGTTTGTCCTGGGACAGCAGGCGCTTGCGCACGGTGTCCACGAAATCCGCGACATCGCGACGCACCGCCGCTGCCGCGAGATCGGGCCGATACGGCTGCTTGTCCTCGGCGCGCACGCGCTTTCCGGTGACCCGGCTCGGTTTCAGGCCCGAGGGATGGTCATAGGTGTGGAAGTCGCGGTACTCGGGCGAACCCGGATAACCGGCCTTCGGCGACCATACCCGGTACGTCACTTCGAGATCGCGGCCGAAACAGACCACGCCCGAATCGCCGACCGGCCGCGCCGCACCGGTTTTCCCGCGCAGCGCGGGGCCGTCCACCAGGAAGTGCGTCACGCCCGCCGCCGCGTAGTCGGCCTCCATGCCGGGCGCGTAGCCGCATTCCGGCGCCCAGATGCCGCCAGGCGCCTCGCCGAGGCGGAGCTTGGTATCGGCGAGGCCGGTGCGCAGGGCGAAGCCGCGCACCCGGTCGGTGAGCAGCGGCTGGAACGGGTGCGTCGCCGGTCCGCCAAGCAACTCGAACACGCCCGATTCGCGCAACGGCCGCAGCACCGGTGAAAACCCGTGCCGCCAATGGGTTTCGAACTCTTCGATCGCCGCGTCCGCCGCGCGGTGCTCGGCCGCCGCGAGGTCGCGCAGGTCCTGACTCGGGCGCCAACGGCCATTCCAGCGGGTGGCGGCATAGTCAGCGCGCAGCCGCCAGTCACCGAGCCATTCGTGGCAGGCGCGCAGACAGTACGGGTCGTCCAGCTGCGCGGCCAGCACCGGGGTGAGGCCGAGGGTGAGCACATCGCGCCTGCCCTCATCGGCGAAGCGGCGCAACAGGTCCACGACCGGCAGGTAGGAGTTGGCCCATGCCTGGTAGAGCCATTCCTCGCCGACCGGCCAGGTGCCGTGGTGCGGCAACCAGGGCAGATGGCTGTGCAGAACCAGGCAGAACGTGCCGATCGGCTGCTCGGTCACGCCGGCCTCCCGGCGACCGCGACCAGATCCAGGCTGGCGTCGACGTCGCGATCGTGCACGGCGAAGTCGTTGGCGCGCAACGAATCCACGTCCGCGAGCAGTCGTTCCGGCCAGGCGGCTTCGCCGGGG
The DNA here is from genome assembly GCA_036268955.1 of Pseudonocardiaceae bacterium. Lineage (GTDB taxonomy): Bacteria > Actinomycetota > Actinomycetes > Mycobacteriales > Pseudonocardiaceae > CAJCJE01. The sequence goes on along the minus strand of DATATE010000118.1, from coordinate 464 downwards.
AGGTGACCCATGACCACGTCGAGCTGCGCCTGGATCAGCGAACCGCCGTAGGTCGCGTCCAGTTCGCGCAGGCGCGGTCCGTGGTGCAGTCCGCCCAGGAACTCGACGGTGAAACCGGCCACGACGAGCAGTTCGCGCAGTTCGCCCTGGTCGAGCTCGCGGGTGTGGTACGGGTTGATCGGGCGGTCCTGACCAGGGGAGAAGGTGATCCGGTTCGGGGTGGTCAGCAGCAGCGTCCCGCCTGGTTTCAGCGCGCGACGGCATTCGGCGAGGAACCCGGCCTGGTCCCAGAGGTGTTCGAGCACCTGGAAGTTCGCGATCACGTCGATGGTCGCCGAGGCTATCGGCAAAGTCGCCAGGTTCCCGCGCAGCACATCGAGCCTGGGATAGCGAGCGCGCACGTGGGCCGTCGTCAATGGCTCGTAGTCCAGCGCGACAACCCTGGCCGCGACCTCCGCGAGCAG
>DATATE010000117.1:0-39923 GCA_036268955.1 Pseudonocardiaceae bacterium | reverse complement strand
CATAATCTGCACCCGCTTAATCGAATCAACCCCCAAATCCGCCTCCAAATCCATCGACAAATCCAACATCTCCACCGGATAACCCGTCTTCTCCGACACCACCCCCACCAACGCCGACTCCACCAACACAGAATCCGGACCGCCGGTGGGCTCGGGCGCGGTGGCCGGGGCTTCGGGTAACGGGATGGCGTGTCCGTTGTCCGGGGTGCGCGGCGCGGGGGTCACCGGCAGTTCGGGTAGTCCGGTCTCCACGGCACCGTTCGTCGCGTGCACACCGTTCGAGCCGTGCCGAGGCGGTGCGGGCCGGGGCGTCGGCTGGATGGGCGCGCCACCGAACTCGACGTCGGTCAGCGATGCCAGGATCTCGTTGACGCGGGTGTGCGACCTGCTGATCGCCAGGCTCTGCTCCTTGACCGCCGCCACGGTGGCGTACAACCGGTCGTCCACCTCCCCGGTCTGCTGCGCCTCACGCAACACGGCAACCAAACCCTCGGCGACCTGGAGTTGGCCCTCCATGTAGTGGTTGTGCACGTCCAGGTGCCGCTCCGCGACCACGTCCAAGCCAGGTCCGTTGTGGACGAACCCGGCCGGCTCGGGCTGGGCGGTAAACGCGGGCGCCGCGGCCACGGCGACGGGTGCGGGTGCGGTGGTTTCCCGCGCCGCCTCGGTGGCCGCCCGAGTCGCTGCCTCGGTCGCATTGGCGATGGCCTCCAGCACGGTGCGCTCGCCGATGCCCCGCCGGTACGCCTCCCGCCGCGAGTCGGACACGAAGTCGCGGCCGGTGAGCCGGACCACCATGCCTGTCGGCTCGGGTGCCACCAGGGCGGGCGCGTCGTGTCGGTGTACCTCGGTGATCGGAGCGCCGAGCACCGCGAGCCGGAGCGCGGCCCGCTTCAACGCGATGTCGCTGTCCCCGGTCGGTCCCTGGTCGGTGGCGATGGCCACCACGTCCTCGCCCAGGGTCCGCTGCACCAGTTGGGTGAGCACGCCCTTGGGTCCGAACTCGACGAACACGTTGCAGCCGTCGGCGCGCATCGCTTGCACACCGGCCACGAACTCGACCGGCTTGAGCAACTGTTCGGTGAGCACCTGCCGGTTGGCCTCCAGCGAGGCGCCGTATTCCGCGCCGGCCGAGTTCGCGTACACCCGGCCCCTCGGCTCGCGGATGGTGGTGCGTCCCACCGCGTCCCGGAACGGTTCGATCCCGTGCGCCACGTATTCGGTGTGGAAGGCCGCCGCCACCGGCAGCGCCCGCACGGTCAGCCCGCGCTTGCGCAACCCGGCGACCGCTTCCGCGACCGCCTCGGTGCCGCCGCCGACCACGATCTGGTCGGGCGCGTTGTGGTTGCAGATGGCCACGCCAGGATGCGCGTCGAGCAGTTCGCCGACCCGCTCCCGGCTGGCCTGGACGGCGGCCATCGTGCCGGGGTCGCGGCCGGGCTCCTCGGGCAGGGCCATCGCCTGCCCACGCGCCTTGGCCAGTGCGAACAAGTCGCCATCGGCCAGCGCCTCCGCGGCCCAGAGTGCGGTCAGCTCACCGAAGCTGTGGCCGAGGAAGCCCGCGCAGCGCAGGCCGCGCTCGGCGAGGAACCGGTACTGCCCGACGGACAGCGCGGCGATGGCCGGCTGGGCGTATTCGGTGCGCCGCAACGCCGCCTCCTGCCCCTCCCGCGCGTCCGGGTCGAACACCGGCGCCGGGAACACCACGGTGGCCAGCGGACGCGACGAGTCCGCGAACACGGCGTTGGCCTCGTCGAACGCGGTGGCGACGGTGGGGTTGTTGAGCACGGCGGCCAGGCCCATCTCGGCGTACTGGCTGCCCTGTCCCGCGAACAGCGCGCCGATCTTCAGGTCGGGCAGTGCCGCCCGGCGGAAGAAGACGCCCTTCGGATGCGACCACTCGGCCGCGTCGGCGGCGGTGGCCAGTTCGGTGGCGGCCAGTTCCCGCAAGGTGGTGGCTTCCTGGTCGTCGCGCGCGACGAAACCGATCCTGGCGTGGTCGGCGGGGATCGCCGAGTCGCCGGCCGCCGGTGCGTCCGAACGCAGCAGGGCCAGCAGTTCGGCGGGGGTGGCCGCATGCCACAGGCAGACCCGCGCGGCGCGGTGGAAGGTGCGCAGGTGCTCGCGGTCGGAGCTGGTTTCCTCCAGTACGGCGTGGAAGTTGGTGCCGCCGAAACCCATCGCCGAGGCCGCCGCGCGACGTACCGGCCTGCGCGGGTCGAGAATCCACGGCCGAGTGCGGGTGTTGACGTAGAAGGGCGAGTCGTCGGTGTCCAGCGCCCTGTTCGGCTTGCTGACGTTGATCGTCGGCGGCAGCACCTTGTGGTGCAGGGCGAGTGCGAGCTTGATGAGGCTGGCCGCACCTGCCGCGCCCTTGGTGTGTCCGACCTGCGACTTCACGCTGCCGATCGCGGCGTACCGGTTCTCCTCGGTGAACTCGCGCAGCACCGAGGTCAACGCGGTCAGCTCGGTCTGGTCGCCGACCCTGGTACCGGTCGCGTGCGCCTCGAACAGCTCGATCGTGTCCGGGGTGCAGTCCGCGTCCTGGTAGGCGCGGCGCAGCGCGGCCTGCTGGCCCTCCGCGCGCGGCGCGTAGATGCTCTTGAACCGTCCGTCGCTGGACGCGCCCATGCCACGGATCACCGCGTACACCCGGTCGCCGTCGCGCTGGGCGTCGGCGAGCCGCTTCAACGCGATCATCCCGACGCCCTCACCGACCAGGGTGCCGTCGGCGTCGTCGTCGAGTGGCTTGATCCGCTCGGACCGCGACAGCGCCTGCGTCTTGCTGAAGCACATGTAACCGAAGATCGAGTTCTCGGTGTCGCAGCCACCGGTGATCATCATGTCGGCGCGGCCGGACACCAGTTCGCCGATGGCCACGTGCACCGCGGACAGCGAGCTGGCGCAGGCGGCGTCGATGGTGCAGTTCATCCCGCCGAGGTCGAGCCGGTTGGCCACCCGGCCGGCGATCACGTTGCCCAGCAGGCCGGGGAAGGAGTTCTCCTCCCAGGGCGCGAACGCGGCCGCGTACTTCTCCGCGATCAGTTCGGCATCCCGCTGGGTGAGCCCGCAGCTGCGGACGACCTCCTTGAGCACCGGCGTGGACAGCCGGGCGGCCAGTGGATGCGACAGGGTGGTGGGGCCCGCGACGCCGAGCACGACGCCGGTACGGTCCGGCCGGTACCAGTCGGCGCCGACGGCACCGGCGTCGCCGAGCACCTCCTTGGCGACCAGCAGGCTCAGCAACTGCACGACGGTGGTCACGTCGAGCTGGTTGGGCGGCAGCCCGAACTCGGTGGTGCTGAACGGCACCTCGGGTACGAAACCACCGCGCCGGCAGTACGTCTTGTCCGGCTTGGTGGGATCCTCGTCGTAGTAGTCGTCGATGTTCCAACGCGTCGCCGGCACCTCGGAGGTGCAGTCGGCGGCGTCGACGATGTTCTGCCAGAAGTCCCGGAAGTTCCGGGCCATCGGGAACAGACCGGCGATTCCGACGATGGCGATCGGATTGTCGGCCAGTCGGGTGCCGATGGCATGGTCGACCTGGTTCACGTGCCTTCCCCTGTCTACAAAGTCGCTGAGGTCGTTGGCTGAATTCGGAAGGCGCTGGCCTCGTCCGTCAGGTCGGCCATGGCCGTGCCGATCGCCTTGTGGCCGGCCGAACTCGGGTGCATTCCGTCCGCGCTCCACATCGCTGGGTCGGCGGAGATGGGGGCGTTCACCATGTCGAGACAGATCACGCCCAGTTCCTGCACCAGTTCGGCAAAGAATTCGTTGGCCTCCGCGAATCGGCCCCGGAGAACCACGCGATGAGCGTCCGGAATTCCGGGGAGCCGGTCCGGAATGCTCGGCCAGTTGGTGGTGAACACCAGCCGTCCCGGTTGGACCAGGCTGGTGAAGATGTGCCGCAGGTTGCGTTGAAAGCGGTCCCGCTGGTAGTCGGTGACGAGGTCGTTGCCGCCGACGATCACGCCCATCAGCGGCGCCGGGTTGCGCAGTGCGGTCGGCAGCTGGTGGTCGACGACGTCCTGGGTGGTGGCGCCGAAGGAGCCGAGGTTGACCACCCCGTCGGAAATGCCGAGGACTTCTGCCATCTGCGCGACGAACCCGGCGAACGAACCGTCCGGGCGGACGGTTCCGCCGCGCCCTTCGGCGCAGCTGTCCCCGCACACCGTCAGCTTGGCTTCCGACATGTCATCCTTCCTCGGGTGACCGGTGGTCAGGCCCGCGCCGTCGCACCGAGCAGCGCGGCCATCCGGTCGGGTGCGAAGAACTCCTCACCGGTCATGCCGCCGCCGATCATCGCGAAGAAGTCCTTGGCGTATTCGGCGTTGTCTCCCAGAGCCCGGAACACCGCGTGCAGTTGCGGGGTCAGCTCCAGCTTGGAGATCGAGCAGGTGAAGTCGAAGGAGGACCGCGACTTGCCGTCCCGCGCGCTCTGGTACTCGGCCAGCGCCTCGCTCATCGGCCGCTGCCCGCTCAGGCCCTCGTGCACCCGGTCGGCCAGCGACTGGGCGTAGTCGAACGCGTCGGAGATGCCGAGACCGGTCAGCGGGTCCTTGTGGTAGCCGGCGTCCCCGACCAGCGCCCAGCCCTCGCCGTGCGACCGGCGGTAGTAGTTGTCCGGATAGCGCATCAGGTAGAACTTGTCCTCGCGCTTGCCGTCGGCGGCCAGTTCCGCCGCGAACTCGGGCACGATGTCCCTTGCGACGGCGTGGAAGTTGCCCTCGACATCGGATCGGAAGTCGGGCAGCCGGTCGGCCTTGCGCATCACCGCGACGAGCGTCCGCTCGTCGTGCGTCGGCCAGATGCCGATCTGCTGGAGGTCACCGATCCGGCTGTGGAAGTCGGTCCGCACCCCGCTGAAGTAGCTGTAGTAGACGAAGCACTCGGCGGGCACCCGGTGGTAGAACTCGGCACCGACCGCCTCCGCGACGAACGAGTTGCGGCCGTCCGCGCCGATCACGATCCGCGCCCGGTCCTGTTGCACGTCCTGACCGGCGTAGTTGCCCTCGATGCCGACCACCCGGCCGTCCTCGATGATCAGGCCACGCACGGTGTAGCCCTCGCGCACCTCGACGCCGGCGGCTCGGGCGCCGTCCACCAGGATGGCGTCCAGCACGGTCCGGCGGGGGGCGTAGGTGGCGTCCATGCCCTTGATGGGATCGGCGAAGCCGGAGATGACGATGTCCTTGTAGGACACCGTCATGCGCTTGATGGCCGGCACGTCCGTGGCGACCAGCTGCTCCAGCAGGCCCCAGTCGGCGAGCCGGGCAAGACCGCGTTGCTGGACGTAGTGCGTGGAGATGGTGTCGCTGGGAAACGTCGACCGGTCCACCACCAGAACCCGGTATCCCTGCCGCGCCAAGAGCATCCCGACCGGTGACCCCGCGCAGCGCGCGCCCACCACGATCGCGTCGTACATTACGGCGCCTCCTGCCGAATCGCTGGTTTCTCGACCACAGCCGTAGTCAACCGGACCGACCGGCGCGAACTGGTCAGGATATGATTTGTCGATCGCCTTATCCGCGACGCTAATCGCGGGGCGAGTCGAAACGAATTATTCGAAGTTCAGCCGGGTAACCGCTACGCGCGATTCAGTCGTTATTCATGGACTGGTCTCCCTGTCATGGCTGAGTTTAACGCATGACGCCAGTAAATGGGCCAGCACCGGGAATTGCCGCCGCGCAGGAGCAGCTGATGCGGCTGGCCGGTCCGACGACACCTGACTACGAACAGATCCGGCAGACCGTCGACACGCTCGTGCCGTTCGTCAACCTGGTCGGGGTTCGGATCACCGAACTGGGGCCCGGCTCCGCGGTGGCCGAGGTGCCGATCCGCGAGGACATGCTCAACCATCTCGGCACCGTCCACGCTGGCGCGTTGTTCCTGGCCGGCGAGGTGGCCTGCGCGGGCGCGTTCTCCGGCGCGATCGCGCCGCGCATCCTGGACGTGCGCACCTTCGTGTTGCGTGACTGCCGGCTGAGCTTCGTGAAGCCGGCGCGCGGCCGGATACGCGCCCGCGCCACGGTGTCCTCACCGGCGCTGGCCGAGGTCGTCGGCCGGAAGACCGAGGACCAGCTCGATCTCACCGGCCACGCCTCGCTCTACGACGACAAGGAAACGCTGGTCGCCAAGATCGACCTCGACTATTTCTGCTGGCTCGCCGGCAAGTGACCCGACGGTTCGGCGGCGCGATATCCGCTACGTGTACAGCGTGGCGATCGCGTCGCCGAACCGTTCCTCGATCACGTTCCGCCGCAGCCGCAGCGAGGCGGTGACCTGGCCAAGCTCTATCGAGAAATCCTCGGGCAGCACCAGGAAACGACGAATGGACTCCGCCTGCGAGACGAGTTCGTTCGCGGCGTCCACCGCGGACTGGATCTCCTTGCGCAGCCGGGGGTCGTCCGTCCAGTCGGCGACACCGAGCGCCACGCCGTCGCGCTCGGCCCAGCGGGCCAGTGCCGCCGGGTCCACCGTGATCAGCGCGGTGACGTAGGGCCTGCCCTCCCCGACCACCATGCAGTTGCTGACCAGCGGATGCAGCCGAACCCGGTCCTCCAGCGGCGCCGGCACCACGTTCTTGCCGCCGCTGGTGACGATGATCTCCTTGCGCCGCCCGGTGATGTACAGGAAGCCGTCCTCGTCCAGCCTGCCGAGGTCCCCGGTCGGCAACCAGTGCTCGGCCGCACCGGAGCCGTCCGGCCAGTAGCCGGTGAACACCTGTTCGCCGCGCACCAGGATCTCGCCGTCGTCCGCGATGGCCACCGTGGTACCGGGCACCGGCCGGCCCACCGCGTCGGCCCGATTCGCCTCGGGCGCGCTCATACTCACCGTGGAGGACGCCTCGGTCAGTCCGTACGCGCCGAGCACCGTCACACCGAGGCCGGCGAAGAAGTCCGCTGTGGACGGTTCGAGCGAGGCGCCGCCCGCGATGACGTAGGCCAACCGGCCGCCCAGCATGGCCCGCAGCCGCTGGTAGACGTCCGAGTCGAAGCCGGCGTGCGCGGCCAGTGTCGCCGCGTCGATCTCGGTGCCGTGCCGCAGTGCCCGGCCGTACTCGATCGCGGCCGCCTCGGCGGCCTCGTAGCGGGCGCCTGCCGGTCCCGAGCCGCCGGCCTGCCCCGCCACCTTGCGGATCTTCTCCAGCAGGTAGGGCACGCCGACGAGGAAGGTCGGCCGGAACGCGGGCAACTCGCCGAGCAGGTCCGCCGCGCTGGCGACCAGGCCGGTGCGCACCCCCGCCCACACACAGCCGAACTGGGTGACCCGACCGTAGACGTGCGCCAACGGCAGGAACAGCAGGGTCGCCGCCGCGTCCTCGGGGGTTCCCCGGAACACCGTGTCCAGCAGTGCCACCACGTTCGCGGCGGCGGCGAAGATGTTGCGGTGGGTGAGCAGGCAGCCCTTGGGCAGTCCGGTGGTACCGCTGGTGTACACGATCGTGGCGACCTCGTCCGCGACGACCTCCCGCCTGCGGTGCGCGGCGGTCTCCTCCGAGATCGCCGCGCCCCGCCCGAGCAACTCGTCGAACGAGGAACCCAGCAGCCAGCAGTGCTCCGCGACGGCTTCGCCCGCGACGTCCACCACAAGGTCGCGTTGTGCCGGGGTGGCCAGGAAACCCGCGGTGGCACCGGAATCGGCGACGATGTGCCGCACCTGCTCGGTCGAGGCGGTGGGATAGACCGGCACGGTGATCGCGCCGACCGACAACAGTGCGAAGTCCACCGCCGACCATTCGTAGCTGGTCGGGCCGAAGATCAACACCCGTTGCCCGGCCTCGATGCCGGCGGCGAGCAACCCCTTGGCCAGTCCGTACACCAGATCGGCGAACTCGCGGTAGGTCACGTCCTGCCAGCCGTTGTCGGTGCGCCTGCTGAACACCACGTCCGCAGGATGCGACCGGGCCTTCTCGTACACCACGGTGGCGAGGCTCTCGCCGTCGGCCAGCCGCACCAAAGCGGGCACCTGGTATTCCGGCACGGCTACCTCCTCGGTCCTCACCGCCGTGGCGTGTCGTCGCGCCACGACAGCGATTCGATGAACGTCGTATCGTGCTGTGCCGTCCGGAACCGAGGATGGTCCAACACGTCGTACAGGAACCCCGTTGTGGTGGCCACGCCAGGACCGGTCAGCTCGATCTCGGCGAGCGCGCGGCGCATCCTGGCGATCGCGCCGTCCCGGTCCGGCGCCCAGACGATCAGCTTCGCCAGCAGCGAGTCGTACAGTGCCGGCACCCGATAGCCGGGAAACGCGTGCGTGTCCACCCTGGTGAACGGGCCGCCGGGCAGCGAGCACCGCTCAAGCAGACCCGCAGCCGGAGCGAAATCGCGCGCCGGGTCCTCTGCGTTGATCCGGCACTCGATGGCCGCGCCGCGCGGCAGCACCTCGTCCTGCCGGTAGCCCAGCGGTTCACCCGCGGCGATCCGCACCTGCTCGCGCACCAGGTCGAGGCCGGTGACCATCTCGGTGACCGGGTGCTCGACCTGTAGCCGGCAGTTGACCTCCATGAAGTAGAACCGTCCCTGGCCGTCGAGGAGGAACTCGAACGTGCCGGCGCCGACATAGCCGGCGGCCAGCGCGCCGCGCACCGCCGCCTCGCCCATCTCGCGCAGCGTTGCCTCGGGCAGTCGGGGCGCCGGGGACTCCTCGAGGAGTTTCTGGTGCCGCCGTTGCAGCGAACAGTCCCGAGCGCCGAGGTGCACCACGTCGCCGTGGGTGTCGGCCAGCACCTGGATCTCCACGTGCCGCGCCGACTCAAGATACCGCTCAAGGTAGAGCCTGCCGTCGCCGAACACCGCCTGTGCGGTGGCCCTGGTCTGCGCCCAGGCACGCGGGAACTCGACCCCGGAGCGCACCACCCGCATCCCCCGGCCGCCGCCACCCGCGACCGCCTTCACGATCACCGGGTAGCCGATCTCCTCGGCCAGCGCGGCCGCCGCGTCCGCGTCCAGCGGATCGCGGCTGCCCGGCAGCAGCGGCAGCCCGGCGGCGGTCATCAGCGCGCGGGCCCTGGACTTGTCGCCGAGTTGGGTCATCACCTTCGCCGGGGCGCCGATGAAGATGACGCCCTCCTCCTCGCACACCTCGGCGAAATCTGCGTTCTCGGACAGGAAGCCGTAGCCGGGGTGGATGGCGTCCGCGCCACGCGCCCGCGCCGCCTCGATGATCGCCGGAATGTTCAGGTAGCTCTCGCTGGCCGGTCCCGGACCGATCTGGATCGCCTCGTCCGCCAACCGCACCGCCGCCGACTCCCGATCGGCGCTGGAATGCGCCACCACGGTGCGGATGCCCATCTCGCGGCAGGTGCGTACCACCCGAACCGCGATCTCGCCCCGGTTGGCGACGAGCACGGTGCCGATCGTGCCGCCGGTCACGGTTGCAGCACCAGCAACCGCTGGCCGTGCTCGACCGTGGTTCCGTCGGGCACCAGGAACTCCACGATCCGGCCCGCGTGGTCCGCCTCGACCGGGATCATCAGCTTCATCGCCTCGACGATCCCGATCTGCTGGCCGACGCGCACCGTATCGCCCTCGGCGACGAACGGGGCGCCACCGGGTTCCGGCGCGCGGTAGAAGGTGCCGACGGTCGGGGCGCTGATCGCGACACCGGTGTCCTGCCGGGGTTCGGCCGCCACCTCGGCGAGGAGCGGCGCCGGGCTCGCGAGGACAGCCGGCACGGCCGACACCGTCTGCGGCCACTCCGCCTCGACGGCCACGTCCCGTGCGGTGACCCGCACCAGGCTCGGCGGGTGGGCCGATCCCGCGTACAGGGCCAGCACCTGCTCCCGCAGCACGGTCACCACTTCGTCGACGTCCCGTACCGGAATGGACACCGCTCCCCCATCGAGAGTCGTACTCACCGCGCAGTCTCCGATTCGTCCACAGTAGAATCCAACAGCACCGAGTCGGCCGAGCCGAAGGCACGGAACCGGGCCCGCCGCCTGGTCACCAAGGTCATCTGGTCCAAGGGCAGCAGCGTGGCCAGAGTGTCGGCGAGCGCGGCCCGCAACGCCGCCGCCGCGTGCGGGTGATCCGCACCGGTGCCACCCGGCGGCTCCGGGATCACACCGTCGATCACGCCGTGGCGCAGCAGCGACCGGGCATCCACCTGAAGCGCCTCGGCTGCCTTCGGCGCGGCGGCCGGGTCGCGCCACAGGATCGAGGCGCAGCCCTCCGCGCTGATCACCGAGTAAACCGCGTCGGCGAACATCAGTACCCGGTCGGCGAAGGCCAGGGCCAGCGCGCCGCCGCTGCCACCCTCGCCGGTCACCACCGCGACCACCGGCACCGGCAGCCCGGCCATCAGCTTCAGGTTCTCCGCGATCGCCACCGACTGACCGGCCTTCTCGGCCTCGATGCCGGGATAGGCGCCCGCGGTGTCGATCAGCGTGATGACCGGCAGCCCCAGCTTCGCGGCCAGCCGCATCACCCTTGCGGCCTTGCGGTAGCCGGCCGGGCTGGGCATCCCGTAGCCGCGCTCGGCCAGTTCCGCGGCGGTGTGTCCCTTCTGGGTGCCGAGCACGACGACCGGCTCGCCTTCGAACCGGCCGATGCCGGCGACCAGCGCCGAACAGTCCGAGGACATCCGATCGCCGTGCAGCTCGTGAAAGTCTTCGAGCAGCAGCGCAATGTAGTCCAGTGTGGATGGACGATCCAGCTTGCGGGCCGCCCGCACGGACTCCCACGCCGACCGCTCCGGCAACCGCCCAGGGTCGGTGATCAGCGGCTCCGACAGGTGCCGCTGGACCGGTGCCGGGTGCCCAGCGCGCCTGCTGGCCATCGACAGCAGCTGGCCCAAGGTGCCGCGCAGCGCCGCACGGGGCCGGATCATGTCGATGACGCCGTGCTCCAACAGGAACTCGGCGGTCTGGAAACCTGCCGGGAGGGTCTGCTTGATCGTCTGCTCGATGACCCGAGGGCCCGCGAAGCCCAGCCGGGCACCGGGTTCGGCGATGATCACGTCGGTGGACGTGGCGAACGAGGCGGCCACCCCACCGAAGGTGGGATCGGTGACCAGCGACACGGTGAGGATGCCGGCCTCGTCCAACTGGCCCAACGCCTGGCTGGTCTTGGCCATCTGCATCAGCGACAGCACTCCCTCCTGCATCCGCGCCCCGCCGGACGCGGTGACCAGCAGCAGCGGGGTGCGCTCGCGCAGCGCCACCTCGCAGGCGTCGGTGATCGCCTCACCCACCCCTGCGCCGAGGCTGCCGCCGAGGAACCGGAAGTCCATCACCGCGATCACGACCGGGTTGCCGTCGATCCGGCCACGCGCGCACACCACCGCCTCGACAAGGCCGGTCCGCTTCCGTGCCTCGGCGAGCCGCTCGCGGTAGGGCCGGGTGTCGGTGAAGTCGAGCGGGTCGCTGTCGGACACCGCAAGCTCCAGCAGGCGGACCGAGTCCGGATCCAGCAGGCCGGCCAGCCGGTCGGGGGCGGTCAGCGGGGCGTGGTGGTAACAGGCCGGGCAGACGTTGCCGGCCAGCACGAACCGCTTGCCGTAGAGCATCTTCCCGCAGCCGGCACACAGTAGCCAGGACGATCCGGCCGGCCGCTGGGCAACGCGTGAGGCCGTCATCGGGTCACCTCCCGTAACGGAGCCGGCACATAGGTGGCGCAGCTGGCCGGCAGCCGGACTCCGCTGGCCCGCAGTCCGGCGACGCGCAGTGCGAACGCGGTGCCACGGATGAGCTGTTCGGCGACCTCGGCGACGTGCCGGTTGGCGGGCGCGGCAAGGTAGCTGCCGGCCACCCACTCGTTGAAGGCGCCCATTGCCGGTCCACACCAGACCTGGTAGTCGGCCGACCGTTGCGGCGTCGCGGCCATGCTCCAGCCCGAGGATCGGCCGAGGTACCAGCGGAAGATCAGCGCCATCCTGCGCTTCGGGTTGCCCTCCGCGCGTTCGATCTGCTCCGGGTCGCGTTCGGTGAAGTACCGCACGCAGTCGGTCCACACCTCGTCCATCGACCGCTGGAAGATCCGCTGTTCGAGTTCGGCCCGTTCGGCGGCCGGGATCGACTCGATCCCGTCGTGCGCGCGGTAGGTGTCGTAGAGTCGCTTGGCCCGGCTGGGGAACATGGTGCCCCGCTTGAGCACCTGGACGTCGACCCCCAGTTCGAACATGTCCGACGACGGCGCCATCTCGCAGTCGGCCACCCCGGCGCTGGCCAGCAGCCGTTTCACCGCCTCGGACTGGTCGGCCTCGATGGATGCCTGGTTGATCGACCCGGTCACCACGTAGGAGGCGCCGAGGGTGAACGCGGCGGCGGCCGCCGCCGGAGTACCGATGCCGCCACCGGCCCCCACCCGAACCGGCTGCGGACAGCCCAGCTCGCGCTGCACCCGGTCACGCACGGCGAGCAGTTCCGGCAGCAGCACCACCAGCGGCCTGCGGTCGGTGTGGCCACCGGAGTCGGCCTCGCCGGTGATGTCGTCGGCCATCGGCACCAGCCGCGCCCACTCCGCCTGTGCCGCACTGATGTCGCCGGCCGCCAGCAGCTCGCGCACCAGATGCTCGGGCGCTGGACGCAGGAACCGCTCGGCGACCTCGGCCCTCGACACCTTGGCGATCACCCGGTTGCGGGCCACCACCCTGCCCTGCGCGTCCTGGCCGAGGCCGGCCAGCCGGTAGCGGACCACCTGCGGGGTCAGGTCGAGGAAGGCCGACGCCTCGACGCAACGCACCTCGTGCCGCAGACAGGAGTCCACTGTGGCGCGTTCCATCGCCAGCTCGCTGGGGCTGTGGATCAGGTTGCAGGCGAAGGGCAGGGCGGGCGCCTCGCGTCGGATCGTGGCCAGCGACTCGTCCACTTTGGACGCGACAGTGCCGGCGGCGCCGAACGAGGCGAGGAACCCGGCCCTCGCCATCGCAACGACCAGCCTCGTCGAGGCGATCCCGTTGGCCATCGCACCCGAGTGGTAGGCATAGGAAACGCCGTGTGCGGCGCGGAAACCGCTGTCGCCCACCGACTCCGGGCGCAGCGCGGGTGCCGCGGCCAGCACTCGGACCCGGCGGGCCGCGTTCTCGTCGGTGGTCACCGCGACGCCCTGCTCGTCGCGAACCACGAAGACAGGTCGGTCGAATGTCGCCAGTACCTGGTAGATCGACGCCGCGTCCCTGGCGAATACCGGCGGCGCGGCTGTCATGCTCACCATGCTGAGCTCCCTGCTCGCGAGGTTAGGACTCCATTGTTCGGTCCGGCCGCGAATGCCGACACCATGTCCACAATGAACCCATGGGGCGATTGACCGATCCAATGACCGCCTCGGTCACCGGGCCTGCGGCCGACTGCCCACCATCTGCGGTGCGGAAAAGGGGCTCGCCGCGTCCAGACATTCCAGAAAGGAGTCCTGTGGCTGGTTGTTCGGGTCGGCCCGCCAGACCACGTACAGGTCGATGAGCGGCACCGGACCGTAGAGCGGCACCGGAGCCACCCGTGCGCCGCCCGCGACGGAACCGGCGAGCATCGCCCGCGACGCCGAGGCGAACCCGACCAGGTGCCGGGCCGACACGATGATCTCGGTGGCGGCCGGATCATCCAGCTCGTGCGTCACGTTCAGGGTGATGCCGGCCTCGGTGGCGGCTTGGACGATCGTGTCGTACATCGCGGGGCACAGCTCGCGGCGGAACAGCACGCAGGTCTGTTTGGCGAGTTCGGCGAACGGCACACCCGGCCGGCCTGCCCACTTGTGCCGGTGACCGACGACCGCCACCAGCGGCAACCGCAGCAGCCGCCGGGAAAGCAGGGTAGGCGTGGTCGGACGGCCGTACACGAACGCGATGTCCAAGGCGCCATCGAGCAACGACGCCAGCTGTGGGCCGGTCTGTTTCCGTTCCAGCTCGACGGTCACGTTCGGAAACTCCGCCTGCATCCTTTCCAGCACCGGCGGCAGCACATGTTGTTCGGCGGGGAAGTTGTAGCCGACCCGGACCACACCGGCCCGGCCGGCGGCGGCCTCCCGTGCCGACCACTTCGCCCGCTCGACCTGGGCCACGATCACCCTGGCCTCCGCCTCGAACGCCTGACCGGCCGGGGTCAACCTGACCTCGTGGGTGGTCCGAGCCACCAGTTGCACGCCGAGGGTGCGTTCGAGGCGCTGGAGCTGCTGGCTCAGCGACGGCTGGGTGATGTGCAGCTTGGCAGCGGCCCGGCCGAAGTGCAGTTCGTCGGCGATCGCCAGGAAGCCTTGCAGATGCCGGAACTCCATCACCACCTCCACGCGGGTGATGTCATTGTGGCCGGCACAGACGAACAACCGATGAACCCGGTCGGGCAGCAAGACAGCAGCAGTGCTTCAGTTGGCCGGCGCCACCCCCTCGGTGATCCAGGCCGCCACGGCGGGGGCCACCGCGGCACTGTCCTTCAACCAGGACGAATGTCCGATGTGCGCCATACCGAGGGACTTGTCGATGTGCCAGCGGGTCGGTGTGACCGACGGCATCCGTCCACAGAGGAAGCTGATGTTCGGCTCCGGCCCCAAGGGGTCGTTGTCCAGCGAGATCACCAGGGCGGGCAGGGTCAGCCGAGCCAGCAGACCGTCGTAGTCGCGGGCGCTGCCGCGCGGCCGGTATCGGCCGGTGCGAGCATGCCGGGCCCAGTCGAGCATCACCCCGGCGGCCATCGGCCCGATGCCACCGCCGCCGGGCCACCGACCGCGCAGCCGGCACACCAGCCCGACCCACTGGGTACGCAGCAGGTTGACCAGCCGGTCCTGCCGCGGGAAAGACCGCCAGTACACCGACCCGGTGCCGATGGTGGTGACGCTGCGCACCCGGTCCGGTTCGGCGGCCGAGAACAGCAGCGCGAGCTGGCCGCCGAGACTGTGGCCGAACAGGTGCACCGGTGCCGCCGGGAGCCGCCTGCCGAGTGCGCCCAGCACGGCCGGCAGGTCCACCTCCAGCAGCGTGCGGTAGCCGAAGTCGGCTCCGGCGCCGAGTTCCGGCTTGCTCTCGCCCTGCGCGCGCAGGTCCACCACGGCGGCCGACAGCCCGGCCAGGTGCAGCGCCTTGACCAGCGACAGGTAGTACTTCGCCGGCAGCGACATGGCCGGCAGGATCAGTACCAGCGGCGCGGTCGGGTCGGTCTGTGGCAGCAGGCGCAGCGAGAGCGCGGCCCCGTCGGTGGTGTCGACCGTGATCGACTCCAGCGTGGTGGTGTCATCGGCCGACATCAGGCACCCTCGCCGACGAGCGTGCACACGTAGTCCAACGCGACCTTGCCGACCAGCACGCCTGCCGCGTCGTAGAGCAGTGCCCGACCGTCCACGTCCAGCCGCTGTGGCCCGGTGGCGGCCAGTACCGCGTCGATATCGCGGGACTCCATGGTGGCGACCGCCCGAATCCGGCCCAACGCGGGCTTGCGGAAGGAGATCCGCGAGTCACGCAGGACGAACGAGCCGACGTTCGACAGCCCCTTGGCGGCGGCCCCGACGAACGCGCAGGCGCCCGCGATGTCGGCGGCCAGGAACAGTGCACCGGCGTGCACGGTGCGCAGGTGGTTGGCGAGATACGGCTCGTCCGGAATTTCCACCACGGCGTGGTAGCGGCCGAGTTCGGTGATCTCCACCCCGGAGTGGGTGCCGAACGGAACCAGCGAGCCGATCAGCTTCCGCAGCCCGTCATAGTCGGGATTGTCGAGGTCGAGCCCGGCGAACACCGCCGCGAAGCCGGTGGCGGCCGTGGCCTTCAGGTCAGTGGTCATCGCAACCCTTTCGTATCGGCTGTCCGTCTTATTGGGCCAGACGCGCCCGCCCGATACCGGTGCGATTACCAGAACCAATCGCCCAAACGAGTCACAGCGGGAAACGGGCGGTGAACGGATGCCGCGATCGACATCAGCCGCGCGGCAGTGGAGGCACCCGGAACGGGCCGACCGAGTCGACGCAGTCCAGGAACGCGGTCCGCGCGCCGTCGCCGTCCTCGCCCCGCCAGACCACGTACAGGTCGATGGTCGGCACCGGGTCGTGCAAGGCGACCGGGACCGGCCGCACCCCGCCAACCGCCGCGGCCGCGAACATGGCTCGGGACGAGGAGGCGAACCCGACCAGTCCCTTCACCTGCACCAGGATGCCCATCGCACCCGGATCGTCGACGACGTGTGCGATGGTCAGGCGGACCCCGGCGCGTTCGGCGGCGGACAGGACCGTGTCGTGCATCGCAGGGCAGTGCTCGCGGGCGAACAGGATGCACGGCTGCCCGGCCAGCTCGGCCACCGGCACCTCGGACCGGTTCGCCCAGGCGTGGTTCTGCCCGACGACCGCGACCATCGGCAGCCGCAGCAGCTGTTTGTAGGCGAAACCCGAGGTCACCGGGCAGCCGTAGACGAGCCCGACATCCAGTTCGCCCGCGGCCAACGCGGCCAGTTGCGGGCCGGTGTGCTGCTCGACCAGCCGCACCGCGACATCGGGACAATCGGCGTGCATCCTGGCCAGTGTCGCGGGCAGGATGTGTTGCCCGGCAGGGAAGTTGTAGCCGACCCGGACGGTACCGGTACGGCCGGCCGCCGCGTCCCGGACGGAGTGCACGGCCTGCTCCAGCTGCGCGACGATGGCCCGCGCCTCCGCCTGGAACGCCCGCCCGGCCTGGGTCAGCCGCACCTCGTGCGAGGTCCGCGCCACCAGCTCGACGCCCAGGCCGCGCTCCAGACGTTGCAGCTGTTGGCTCAGCGAGGGCTGGGTCAGGTGCAGCCGGGCCGCCGCCCGACCGAAGTGCAACTCATCGGCGATCGCCAGGAACGACTGGAGATGCCGGAACTCCATGTTCATCGGCCGACCCGTGCCTCCGCTCGGACCGGCGCCGCCTGCGACGGCCTGGCCGGCTCGACACGGTCCAGGAACGCCGCCACGAGGGGCGCGTCCTCGCCGGCCCGCCACACCACGTGCAGGTCGATGGTCGGGACCGGGTCGCACAGCTGCACCACCACCGGCCGCAGCCCGCTGGCGGCGGGGCCCACCGACAGGCCCCGCGACATCGAGGTGAACCCCACCAGCGAGGTCACCGACACCACGATGCCGGTAGCCGCGGAATCGTCGACCACCTGGGCGATGTCGAGGGTGATCCCGCTTCGCTGGGCGGCGGCCAGGATCGCGTCGTACATCGCCGGGCTCTGGTCCCGGCCGAACAGCACGCACGACTGGTGCGCCAGCTCGGCGAACGGCACCCTTGGCCGGCCCGCCCACTTGTGCGTCGGACCGACCAGCGCCACCAGCGGCACCCGCATCAGCCTGCGGTAGCGGAAGTCCCCGCTCACCGGATGCCCGTAGATCAGCGCGACGTCGAGGTCGCCTGCGGCGAGGGCGGTCAGCTGAGGGCCGGTCCGCTTCTCCCACAGTCCCACCGTGACCTTGGGATGGTCGGCGCCCATCTTCGCCAGCGTGGCCGGCAGGATGTGCTGGGCCGCCGGATAGTTGAAGCCCACGTTGATCGTGCCGGTGCGGCCCGCGGCGGCCTCCTTGGCGGTGAGCGCCGCCCGGTCCACCTGGGCGACGATCGCCCGAGCGTGCGTCTCGAACGCCCTGCCGGCCTGGGTCAGCCGAACCTCGTGCGAGGTCCGCGCCACCAGTTCGACGCCGAGGGTGCGCTCAAGACGTTGTAGTTGTTGGCTCAGCGAGGGCTGCGTGAGGTGCAGTTTCGCCGCCGCCCGACCGAAGTGCAGTTCCTCGACGATGGCCAGGAACGACTGCAGGTGCCTGAACTCCATCGGGACCTCCACGCGCCGGGTTCAACGCCCATGGTCGCGGTCCCGAGCAAACAACCGGTGAATCGCGGCTGGCTCCGACCCGGCAGTCGGGCGACCGGAATCAGCCGGTCACCAGGAGGTTTCCAGCAGGTTACCGAGGGCGGTCACCGTGGTGCCGGTGTCCACGTGCCGTATCGCCCGCCAGCCGCACGCGATGGCGGCGGCACAGTTGCCCGGCAGGTCGTCGATCAACAGGCACTCCCCCGCCGACACCCCCAAGGACCGTTCGGCCAGCCGATAGATCGCCGGATCCGGTTTGCGCACCCCCACCTCGTGCGAGTTGACGATCCGGTCGAACACGGTCCGATCCGGGATCATGCGGGCCCGGTGCACCTCCCACTCCCGCACGCTGTTGGTCAGCATGCCCAGCCTCAGCCCGCTGGTCCTGGCCGCCAGCAGCGCCTCGTAGAGCACGGTGTTGAACGGACGGTCCGCGTACCAGTAGTCGCCGAAGCTGCCGAGGTCGATCGCGGGCACCCAGCCCGGCGCCAGTGCCACGGTCACCCGACGGCCCCAGTCCCGCTGCGATATCCACCCCCGCTCCAACGGTTCCAGCAGGTCGGCGTCGTCCTCGGCGGCCACCCGACCGATCGCGCCCAACAACTCCTCGGGGGGCACCCGAGCCGCGTCCGCCACCCGGCGCAGCGCGTCATCCACCGGCGGCGTGAGCACGCCGCCGAAGTCCGTCCAGATCACCGTCGTCGGAGAAGACACCCGTCCTTGATAGCGCGCCGAGGCCCGGTCCACGGCCGGCGATTCGACATCGGCATCAGCCGATTGCCAGGCCCGCGCTGCCTGCTCGGCGTCGGCATCGGGCATTCGCACCGTCAGCTCCCGTCGACCGTGTCGAGGAACGTCGCCAGCAGCCCGGTGACGACCGAGGGCTGTTCCAGTGGGCTGGTGTGCCCGGAGTGCGCGACGACCTGGAGCCGGGCGTCGGGAATCAGCGCGGCGAGGTGCTCGGCGCGGGCCGGCGGGGTGGCCCGGTCGTCGGCACCGACCACCACCAGGGTGGGCACACCGATCCCGCTGATCTCCGGTTCGACCGAGGCGCGGCCTGCCACGCCGAGCACGGCCCGCCGGATGGCCGCACGATTACCGTGCCGAATCCGCGTCGCCCATTCGGCGAGCAACAGCCGGTTTGCCGGGTCGGCGAGGAAGGTGGGCCCGAACAGCAACGAGCGGACCGTTCGAACCAGCGGTCGGAAGCCGACCAGCAGCAACAGCCTGGCCAGCAACTGGTACTCACCGACCTTGTCCGGTTCCTCGGCACCGGCGCTCGTGTCCAGCAGGGTGAGCGACCGCAGCAGCTCGCCGTGCCGGGCGGCGATCCGTTGGCCGATGAAGCCGCCCATGGACAGGCCCACCCAGTGCACCGGCGGCAGGCCGAGCTCCCGGATCAGTGCGACCGCGTCGGCGGCGAGGGTGTCCATGTCGTAGCCGTCCGGCGTTGGCGGGGTGTCGCCCTGGCCGCGCCAGTCGATCGTCACGCACCGCAGGCGGTGCCGCAGTGCCTCGATCTGCTCGCGAAAGACCCAGCCGCCGAACAGCAGGCCGTGCCCGAACACAATGGTCGACGCGTCAGGAACCTCGGCCGGCACACCGGTATCGGTGTAGGCGATCGTCGCATTGTTGACGCTGATGGTCGGCACGGATCCATAATAGTGAATTACGTCCTACCGCCCGATAAAAAGTCCGGCGGTGCCCGATAGGCAACACCAATCGCCCGACTCTCCGCCGCGCGGCGCACTGTTACGCTTCGGCTGGTCTGACTGATACCCAACAGGTGGTCCGACCGACACCCCACAGGTTTGCCACCCATCAGGGAGCGGTCCAACGATGACTACACACGTTCCGGAGCTCGAATTCGGAGCCAGTGGATCACCACCGCGCAGGAAGACGATCAGCAATTCGTATATCCACCGTTTACAGCGTCGTCACTTCTTGTTGTTCGATATTCTTCCTATTGTGGGCACCGCAGGCGCCATCGCCTTTCTGTGGGTACGCCCGATCAGTGTGACCGACATCGTGCTGCTGGTCTCGTTCTGGCTGTTGACCGGGCTGGGCGTCACCGTCGGCTATCACCGGTTGTTCACCCACCGCACCTTCAAGGCGCACCCTGCCGTGGTTGCGGTGCTCGCGGTGCTCGGTTCCATGGCCGGGCAGGGTGGCGTGGTGTCCTGGGTGGCACTGCACCGCCGGCACCACGAGTGCAGCGACCGCGAGGGCGACCCGCATTCGCCGAACCTCTCCGGCGACGGTTTCCTCGGCGCGCTGCGTGGTCTCGCGCACTCCCACTACCTGTGGATGCATCGGCACGACTACCCGAACGTGGTGCACTACGCGCCGGACCTGATCAAGAGCAGGTCGCTGGTCCGGATCGCCCGGTACTACTACTACTGGGTGGTGCTCGGCCTGCTGCTACCGGCGTTGATCGGCGGCCTTGTCACGTTGAGCTGGCAGGGCGCGGTGAGCGGTTTCCTCTGGGGCGGTGTCGCGCGGATGTTCCTGCTGGAAAACATCGTCTGGGCGATCAACTCGTTCCTGCACATGTTCGGTACCCGCCGCTACGAATCACGGGAGAACAGCCGCAACGGCGCCATCTTCGCGCTGATCACCCTTGGCGAGTCGTGGCACAACAACCACCACGCCTTCCCCGACTCGCCGTCGTTCGGGCTGGACTGGTACCGCCTCGACCCCGGCTACTGGCTGATCAGGACGCTGGCCGTGGTCGGCCTCGCCTCCGATCTCAAGGTGCCCACCCCGGACCGGATGGCGGTCAAGCGCGTGTCCGCCGGTTCGATCTCGACCGACAGCGCGGCCGCAAGGAGCAAGTGGTGAACGAGACCAGGGAAGAAATCGCCACGTGGTGCCAGCAGTACGTCGCCGACCTGCTTGAGGTGCCGGTGGCCACAGTGGACCTCGACGCCGACTTCGACCGGTTGGGCATCGACTCGGCGCTGGCCGTGTCCCTGCTGATCGAGGTCGAGGACCGGTACGGCGTCGACCTGCCGCCGGAGGCGCTGTTCGACAACCCCACCCTCAACGCGGTGGCCGCCTATCTGCACGAACATCCCGCGCAGCCGGCCGAACCGCCAGGGGTGCGGTGATGTCCGTCGACTCGGCGCGCACCAGCGAAGCCGCAGCGGCCATCCGGCACCACTACGACATCGGCAACGACTTCTACCGGCTGTGGCTGGATCGCTCGCTGACCTACTCGTGCGCGCTGCGCGCCGACGCCGAGGAGGATCTGGACACCGCACAGGATCGGAAGCTCCGGTACCACCTCGACGCGATCCGCGCCGAGCGGGCCGAGTCCGTACTGGACATCGGCTGCGGCTGGGGCGCCATCCTGGGACGGCTGGCCGAAACGTACCGAGTCCGTCGCGGTGTCGGCCTGACGCTCAGCGAGGAGCAGGCCGCGTACGTCCGGTCCCTGCGCTACCCCGGCATCGAGGTGCGGACCGAGAACTGGCTGGACTACCAACCAACGGAGCGGTTCGACGGCATCATCTCGATCGGCGCCTTCGAACACTTCGCCACCCCTGAGGACTCCTCGGCCGACAAGGTGCGCGTGTACCGGGACTTCTTCACCCGCTGCCGCGAGTGGCTGAACCCGGACGGCACCCTGTCCCTGCAGACCATCGCCTACGCCAACATGTCTCGCGACGAGGCCAGCCAGTTCATCCAGCAGGAGATCTTCCCCAACGCGGACCTGCCCACACTGGCCGAGATCACGGCCGCCGCCGAGGGCATCTTCGAGATCCGGTCGATGCGCAACGACCGGCTCGACTACGCCTGGACCTGCGAACAGTGGGCCCGTCGGCTGCGCGAACACCGCGCCGAGGCCGTCGAGGTGGTCGGCAAGGACGTGGTGGCCCGCTACCAGCGTTACCTCAAGCTTTCCGCGCTCGGCTTCCGGATGGGCAAGATCTGCCTGCTCCGGTTGGTGGGCCTGCCCTACACCGGCAGCTTCTTCGGCGGAACGCCCGCGACATGACCGCGACCCGGTTCAACCCGTTCAGCGCCGAGTTCCGGCAGGACCCGTATCCGATGTACGAGAACCTGCGCGACACCCGGCCGGTGCACAGGACGCTGGGCATGTGGGTGCTCACCCGGCACCGCGACGTGCGCACGGTGCTGCGCGACCGGAGTTTCAGCGCCGGACTGATCCCGGAACTGGTCAACCGGCAGGCCAACCGGGTGTCCGGGGCCGAGGTCGAGGGCGACCGGGTGGCACGGATCGGCAGGCTGGGCCGGAAATCGCTGGTGTTCACCGACAACCCGGACCACGCCCGGCTACGCGGCGTGGTGAACCGGGTGTTCACCACGCAGGAGATCGGCAACCTCCGGCCGAACATCGAAGCCGAGGTCGACAAGCTGATCCAGCGCGCCTGGGACGACGGCGGCATGGACGCCATCGCCGACTTCGCGGCGCAGCTGCCGGTCACCGTGCTGTGCGACTGGATGGCACTGCCGGCGCCGCTGCGCGAACAGGTGGCCGGTTGGACGCACGACATCCGGTTCCTGCTGGAACCCGGACTGATGAAGGCCGAGGACTTCACCAGGGTCGGCGAGGTGACCGAGATCTTCGCCGCCGCGCTGGAGGAGATCCTCGCCCAGCGCAGGGCCCGGCCGGGCACCGACCTGATCAGTCGGCTGCTCGCCGCCGAAACCGGTAGCGGTGACCGGCTCACCCCGGAGGAACTGGTCTTCATCTGCATCATGTGTTTCGTCGCCGGCAACGAGACCACCACCTCGCTGATCGGCAACTGCCTGCTCGCCCTGCTCCGGCATCCCGCCCAGGCCGAGCTGCTGCACGACCGGCCGACCGAGCTGGCGGCCGGTGCGGTGGCCGAGGCGCTGCGCTACGACTGTCCGCTCCAGCTCACCAAACGGCTCGCCACGGTGGACGTCGAGATCGGCGACAAGCGGATCGGCGCGGGCGAGCAGGTGCTGCTGTGTCTCGGCGCGGCCAACCGCGATCCCCAGGTGTTCGCCCGACCGACCGAGTTCGACATCACCCGCGAGCCCGGTCCGCATCTGGCCTTCGGCTACGGAATGCACGGCTGCCTCGGTGGGGCACTGGCCCAGCTTCAGGCCGAAATCGCGTTCGACCGGCTGTTCCGCAGGCCCGAACGGCTGCTGCCGGTCACCGACGAACTCGACTGGCAGGACCACAGTTTCATCGTGCGCGGGCTCAAGCACCTGCCGGTCGTGGTCAAGGCAACCTCGTGACCAGTCTCTCCACGATGCCGTGGCTGCGGCACCCGGAGTCGGCCGACCCGGCCGTGCGGCTGCTCTGCCTGCCCCATGCCGGCGCCGGGGCCGCCTCGTTCACGCGCTGGCTGGGACTGTTTCCGCCGTACATCGCGGCGGTGCGGGTGCAGCTGCCCGGCCGGGAGGACGCGGCGGCCCAGCCGCCGGTACGCCGGGTGCGCGACGCGGTGGCCGCGCTGCTGCCGCAAACCGCCCCGCTGCTGGACCGGCCGCTCGCGCTCTACGGCCACAGCATGGGCGCGCTCCTCGCCTACGAGCTGGCCCATACGCTGACCGAGGCCGGCACCCCACCGGCGCATCTGTTCGTCTCCGGGCGGCGCGCGCCGGACAGGGTGGCTGGGTCAGCGCCGATTCACCGGCTGCCGGACCAGGCGTTTCTCGCCGCGCTACAGGACATGGGCGGTACCGGCGGGCCACCGGCGTTCCTGCGCTACGCGCTGCCGCTGATCAGGGCCGACCTTGAGCTGTCCGAAGAGTACGACTACCGGCCGAGGCCGGGCCTGCCGATCCCGATCACCGCGTTCTACGGGACCGAGGACCCCATCGTCGACCGGGACGACATCGAGAACTGGCGAGCGCATACGGCCGCCGCGTTCACGCTGCATGTCATGCCGGGCGACCACTTCTTCCACCAGCGGCACCGGATCAGGATCGCCGCCGACATCAGCGAGGCGTTGAGGTGACCGTGCGACTGCTTCCGGAGATCCTGCGCGACCGCGCCGCCGGGCACGGCGACCGGCAGGCCTATGTGTTCCTCGACGAACACGGTACCGAAAAGGCCGTGCTCAGCTACGCCGACCTGCACGAACGCGCACTCGCGATAGCGGAGCGGCTCCACCACCGCAGCGCTCCGGGAAACACCGCCCTGCTGGTCTTCCCGCAAAGCCTGGACTTCATCGCCGCCTACTTCGGCTGCCTCTACGCGAACATCATCGCGGTGCCGGTCAACCCGCCGCGCAACGGCCGCGTGCAGGACGCCACCCGGAGCATCGTCGCAGACTGCGCGCCCGCCGTGGTGCTCACCACCGAGGCCATGCTGGACACCGCCCGGCTCGCGTTGGCGCCGCACTGCCCGAGCGCGCACTGGCTACCGGTCGACCGGCTTTCCTCCACAGTGGACCGCTCGTTCGAGCCGAGGCCCAGCGCGCCGGACGATATCGCCTTCCTGCAATACACCTCGGGTTCCACCGCCGATCCCAAGGGCGTGCTGATCTCGCACCGGAACCTGATCGCCAACCAGGAGATGATCAAGTACGGTTTCGGTCACGACGAGCGGTCCACGGTGGTCGGCTGGGCGCCGTTCTTCCATGACCAGGGCCTGATCGGCAATGTGCTGCAACCGCTCTACGTCGGCGCCACCAGCATCCTGATGTCGCCGACCGCGTTCATCCGCTGGCCGATCCTGTGGCTGTCGGCGATCTCCAGGTACCGCGCGCACACCAGCGGCGGCCCGAACTTCGCCTACGAGGTGTGCGCCGCCCGCGCGGCAAGGGGCAACCTGCCGGAACTGGACCTGAGCTGCTGGCAGGTGGCGTTCAACGGCGCCGAACCGATCCGCGCCGAGACGCTGCGCCGGTTCACCGACGCGTTCGCCCCGTTCGGTTTCAGTGACCGGGCGCACTATCCGTGCTACGGGCTCGCCGAGTCGACGCTGATCGTGACCGGCAGCCGCAGGCAGCGCGGCGCCAGGACCGTCGACGCGGACACCGAGGCACTCGGCAGCCGCCGGTACGTTCCTGGCACCGGCCGGACACTGGTCGGGTCCGGCACGGTGTTGCCCGGCGAGGACCTGCGCATCGTCGACCCGGACACCGGCCTGCCCTGCCCACCCGACGCGGTGGGCGAGATCTGGGTGGCCGGCGACCATGTGGCGCAGGGTTACCGGCAGCGGCCGGAGGCCACCGCCGCCACCTTCCATGCCGAACTGGCGGGTCGGCGCTACCTGCGCACCGGCGATCTCGGCGTGCTGGTGGACGAGGAGCTGTACGTGGTGGGCCGGCTCAAGGACCTCCTCATCATCCGCGGCCGAAACCACTACCCGCAGGACATCGAGCACACGTCGGCGTCCGCGCATCCCGCGCTGCACGCCGGCGGCTGTGCCGCCTTCTCCGTGCCCGGCCGCGACGGCGAGAAGCTGATCGTCGTGCAGGAGATCGGCCGCGACCACCGACGCGACGCTGACGCGGCCGACGTGACCGCGTCGATAAGGGCGGCGATCACCAGGGAACACCAACTTGCGGTCGGCGACATCGTGCTGACCGCACCCAGCCAGCTCCAGAAGACCAGCAGCGGCAAGATCAGGCGAGCCGCCGCGCGGGAACGCTATCTTGCCGCCGACTTCAAGCTCTGGACCACCAACCGAGAGGACGCCCGAACGTGACTGCCGTCGCCGCCAACCCCGAGTTCGAACAGGCCCTGAAGGCCGTTGTGCTGACCATGCCGGCCGCCCGACACCTCGGCTTCGAGTTCGGCCGGATCGCCCCCGGCGAGGTGGAGATCATCCAGCCGTACCGGGCGGAGCTGACCGAGCACAACGGCTACTTCCAAGGTGGTGTCCTCGGCTCACTGGCCGACTTCGCGGGCGGCAGCGCGGCCGGCACGTTGCTGCCGCCCGGCTGGGTGAACATGACCATCGACTACACGATAAAGCTGCTGGCACCGGCAAAGGGTGACCGGGTGATCGCCCGTGGCCGGGTACTCAAAGCCGGGCAGAGCATGACGGTCGCCGCCGTCGACGTGTACGGGGTGGCCGGTGAGCCCGGCGCCGAGACGCTGTGCGCCACCGCGTTCGTGACCATGCGCAATCTGAAACTCCGCCCAGCCAACCAGGAGGGCTGAGATGACCGAGACCGTGCGAGCGTACGTGTTCAACCCGTTCGCCGAGGGCTTCACCGACGATCCGTACCCGCATTACGCGCAGCTGCGCGATCGCGCGCCCGCCTACCAACACCCACTCGGTTTCTGGGTACTGTCCCGATACGAGGACGTGAGCAGACTCCAGCGGTCGACCCATTCGGTCGACGAACAGCACCTGACCAATCTGCCGAGCTGGAAAAGCGATTCCACCAAGCTGGGCAAGGAAAACCGGATGATGCACGGCCTTTCCATGATCGACCAGGATCCGCCGAACCACACTCGGCTGCGTCGGCTGGTGTCCAAGGCCTTCACCCCTCGGGCCATCGAGGCGCTGCGCCCCCGCGTCGAAACGCTGGTTGACACGGCACTGGAGCAGATCGCCGACGCCGGCCGCGCCGACCTGGTGGCCGAGTTCGGCTTTCCGGTCGCCTTCCAGGTGATCTCCGGGATGCTGGGCATACCAGTGCTGGAAAACGACCGCCTGCGTGATCTCACCGGCCTCCTGGTGCGCGGGCTGGAACCGCTCAACGACCCGGAGCTTCAGGCCACCATCCGTGCCGCGAACCAGGAACTGACCGAGATCGTCCGCGAACTGGTCACCTGGAAGCGCGCCAATCCGGGTACCGACCTCCTCGACGCCCTGCTGGCCGCGGAGGACAACGGTGACGTCCTCGGCGAGGACGAGCTGATCGCCCAGGTGATGCTGCTGTACATCGCCGGGCACGAAACCACGGTGAACCACATCACCGGCGGCATACTCGCGCTCCTGCGACACCCCGATCAGCTCCGCCTCCTACGGGACCAGCCGGAACTGGCCGGCAACGCGGTGGAGGAACTCCTTCGCTACGACAGCCCGGTGCACCTGATGCGCCGGATCACCCGCGAACCGATCCGCGCGCACGGCCAGGAAATCCCCGCCGGTACCTGGGTGCTGGCCTGCATCGCCGCCGCCAACCGCGACGAGGACTTCTGGGGCGCCGACGCCGCCGAACTGCGCATCGACCGTCCCGACGCGCACCAGAACGTCTCCTTCGGCGCCGGAATGCATCACTGTCTCGGCGCCGCCCTGGCGCGCTTGGAAGGCCAGATCGCCATCACCCACTTCGTCCGGCGATTCGCCGCCCCCGAACTGGTCACCATGCACTGGAACGGCCGCATCAACGTCCGTGGCCCCGCAGAGCTGACCATCTCCGTCTGACCACACCCAGGGCTCGGTCGGACATCGCTGGCAACGTGCCCGTCAGTCCGCCGGCCTCCAGCCGCCGGAACGCGCCCACTCCTCGGCTCGTTCGGTGATCTCGGCGATCAGCGGTCCTTTGGCTGCCGCATAGGCATTCATGCCGGTCCACTCGCGCCGCGCGAGATCGTTCTTCAGCCGCCCGTACGCCTCGCGATCCCGCTCGTTGTGCCGCAGCCAGTCACGAAACAGCAGATGACGGCGTTCCCATTCACCGCCCTTGGCGCAGACATGCACATGGACGTCGAGTCGGGCTCGTCGTCATCGGTCGATCATCCGCATCGCTTCCTGGTCGTGGTGGTCACCGGCGGGCGGAGTGAGGTTGTCCAGCTTGTCGAGTTGGTCGACGGAGAGTTCGAGCTGGTCGGCGGCGATGTTTTCCGCCACCCGTTCGACCCGTTTCGTCCCCGGAATTGGCGCGATGTTGTCGCCCTTGGTGAGTATCCAGGCGATTGCCACCTGCGCTGGTGTGGCGCCGACCTCGGTGGCGATGGCCCGAACCTCCTCGGCACTACGGAGGTTGCGCTGGAAGTTCTCGCCAACGAATCGTGGATTCGTGTTGCGCCGGTCGGTGGCGTCGAAGTCGTCCTTCGAACGGATTCCTCCGGTGAGGAACCCGCGCCCCAGCGGTGAATACGGCACGAACCCGATGTTCAGCTCACGAAGCAGCGGCAGCACCGCAAGCTCGGGTTCGCGTGTCCATAGCGAGTATTCCGACTGCAGCGCGGCGATCGGGTGTACCGCGTGAGCGCGTCTGATGGTGCTCACGCCGGCTTCACTCAGGCCGATGTGGCGTATCTTGCCCTCGGTGACCAGTTCGACGAGCGTGCCGATGGTGTCTTCGATCGGTGTCTCGGGGTCGACCCGGTGCTGGTAGTAAAGGTCGATGTGATCGGTGTCCAGTCGGCGCAGCGATCCCTCAACGGCGGCGCGGATGTTGGCCGGGCTGCTGTCGAGAGTGAGCCCGGAGAAGGGCTGGGGCGCATCCCCGCGCGTGTGGGAGATGACGCCGAATTTGGTGGCCAGCACAACGCCATCGCGGCGGCCTTTGAGCGCCCGACCGAGGAGTTCCTCGTTGGTGTAGGGCCCGTACACCTCGGCGGTGTCGATGAAGGTGAGGCCCAAATCCAGTGCGCGGTGGATGGTTCGGACAGATTCCTCGTCGTCGCTGCCGGCCCCGGTGTAGGCGAACGACATGCCCATCGCACCCAGACCGATGCGCGAGACGTCGAGGTCGCCCAAGCGGACGTGTTTCATGCCATCTCTCCTTTGTATGATGTGCGGGTGATTCGGCGGTGTGCGCTGCTGCGCCCGCGATGACGGCGGCCGGCCCCGCCGATCCTGCTGGCCTCGTTGTCACACGTGCTGTGCGATCGACAGCGAGGACGGGTCAGAAGTACGTTGGCAGGCGCGGAATGTAGGGCTCTTCGAGGGAGTCGATCTCCTCGGCGGTGAGCGTGATGTCGAGTGCGGCGACGGCGTCGGCGAGGTGGTGCGGCTTGGTCGCACCCACGATCGGGGCGGAGACCACCGGGTTTTTCAACACCCAGGCCATCGCAACCTGCGCCATCGACACGCCCCGTGCCGAGGCGATGCGCTGGAGGACCTCGACGATGGCCTGGTCGCTGTCGAGGAACAGCGGCCTGCCGTTCCCGTCGACTTTCGGGTGGGCCGCCGCGCGCTGCGTGGAGCCTTCGCCCCAGGGTCGGGTGACCATTCCCCCGGCCAGCGGGCTCCACGGGATGCTTCCCACGCCCTGGTCGGCGAGCAGGCCGAACATCTCGCGTTCCTCCTCGCGGTGGAGCAGGCTGTACTGGTCCTGCATGGACACGAACCGGGTCCATCCGTGGACCTGCGCGACATGCTGCATGGTGGCGAACTGCCAGGCCCACATCGACGAAGCACCGATATAGCGGGCCTTGCCCGCCTTGACCACATCGTGCAGCGCCTCCATCGTCTCCTCGACCGGCGTCTGCGGGTCGAAACGGTGGATCTGGTAGAGGTCGACGAAGTCGGTATCCAGCCGCCGCAGCGAGGCGTCGATCTGCTCCATGATCGCTTTGCGGGACAGACCCGCCCCGCCTGGGCCCTCGTGCATCGGCGCGAACAACTTGGTGGCCAGAACGATGTCCTCACGCCGGGTGTACTTGCGCAGCGCCCGCCCGACGATCTCCTCCGAGGTGCCAACGCCGTAGATGTTCGCGGTGTCCCAGAACGTGATGCCGAGTTCGACGGCCTGGCGGAAGATCGGCTCAGCAGCGTTGTCGTCGAGCACCCAGGTCATCCTCTTGGTGGGGTCGCCGAAGCTCATACAGCCCAAGGCGATCCGGCTGATCTTGAGCCCTGACGTTCCCAATCGCGTGTGCTCCATGGCCTACTCCTTCTCGGTGACGCGGACTTGCGCGGTTGTTCTTCGTCGATCACATTCCGGGGATGGCTCAGGCCGTTGTCGGCTCGTCGCCATCGTTCGGTCACCGCTCACGCGCAGCGTTGCGGTGCACGGGCCGCCTGTCGCCCAGCAGCCGAATACGGTCGCGCTGAGGTCAATTTCGCGGTGTGTCCGAACGTTCCGGTTCGCATGGGCCGAGCTTTCCAGCTGGAGTGCACACCAGGTCAAGCCCCGGCGCGCGTACCCGTGGGGTGCCCTGCATCCGCATCAGTTCCCGCTAGTCGTCCATCCGGGGATGGGCCACGACCTCCCGCGCGAGCTGCGGCCCGCGATGTTCATCGAACGCGGGCAGCCCGTCGAGCGCTCGAAGCAGCGGGAGTCGCGTGACGGCGATCAGGTCGGCCGCGCTGGCTGACAGCACCTGAGCGAAATCGGCCTGCTCGTCGGCCAGGCACCGCTCGCTGGTCAGGCGGAGCACGGCCATGCCGACATCGGTGGCCAGTCGAGCCAGTTGCTCGTCGCAGCCGCGACGGACAAGGACGGCGGTGAGAGCCCCGGACAGCGAGACCAGCTTGATCAGTTCGCGTTCCTGGAGCGGCGGATTGGCCGCGATGACCGCCGACCGCTTCAGCAGGAACTCGCGGGACCGGAACACCTCCGGCGCGGTGGCGAACGCGGCCAGCAGCACCGACAGCGCGTCGGTGTCGGCGGGGGTGGCCTCGATCGCGGACACGAGCTGGTTCTCCAGGTCCTGGCCGCCGCCGAACAGCACCTCACGCTTGTCGGTGAACCAGCGGTAGAACGACCGCTCGGTGAGGTTCGCGCGCCGGGCGATCTGCGCGATCGTCGTGCGGTCGTAGCCCTGCTCGCCGAACAGCTCCAGTGCCGCTCGTTCTAGTCGTCCGCGTGCGTCACCTTCCCATCGTGCCATGGCCGCGAGCATAACGACAACAGATGCTGTCGTCACTCTGATAACATGGTCATGACAGCAGATGCTGTCGTCACTCACCAGGAGACCTCATGCGCACCCTTCGCTTTCACGAGCACGGAGCCCCGCTCGAGGTCCTGCGGCTCGAAGATGCCGACTCTCCCCGACCCGGACCAGGCCAGATCCGTATCGCGGTCCAGGCCTGCGGGCTCAACCCGGCCGATTGGGCGCTGTGCACCGGGCTGTTCGCCGGTGACCTGCCGCGCGGCATCGGGCTCGAGGTGTCCGGCACCATCGACGCGGTCGGCGACGGCGTGACCGGCGTCAAGATCGGTGACCCGGTGTTCGGCCCGGCCCCCTTCCTTGGACCGACCGCGGGCGCGTCCGACCAGGCCGTACTCGACATCTGGTTCCCGCGCCCTTCCGGGGTCGATCCGGTCGACGCGGCCGCGCTGCCTATGGCGGTCGAGACGGCAAGCTGAGCAACCACGTGCTTGGCGAATACGCGCAGTTGGCCGAGGAGGGCCGGTTCGCGATACCGGTGGCCCGCACGTTCGCGTTCGAGGATTGGCGCGCGGCCGTCGAACTGAGCCAGTCGCGCAACGCCCACGGCAAACTCGTGCTGCGGATCGGTTAGGCCAACTCATGGCGACAGAGCCGGATGACGGTGGGGACCGCTGCGCCGATCCCTCGGGACTTGGCCAAATCGTCATCACTCTACTCACCTGATTGAGCACACACCGTGGTTATGGTGTTCACATGGCGGTGCTACGGGATACGACGGTTCCGACGCAGGACACATTGGTCCACTCGTACCTGTTCCTGCGACGGGCCGTCGGCATCCTGGGCCTGGCACTGCCCGCGGTGCTGATCATCGGCAAGACCCTGCTACAGGGCGGTCCGCCGCTGGACTCGATCAGCGACTACGTCTACAGCGACATGCGCGGCGTGCTGATCGGCACGATGGCCGCGATCGGCGTGTTCCTGTTCTCCTATCGCGGCTACGGCCTCATCGACGACATCACCGCCGATGTCGCCGCGGTGGGCGCGATCGGGGTCGCCCTGTTCCCGACGACGCCGTTCACCGGCCAGCCCAGCAAGGCCGCACACGCCGTGGGAACCGTCCACCTCATCAGCGCCGCGATCTTTTTCGCCGCACTGATCATCTTCTGCCTTTTCCTTTTCACCCGTAGCGACTCCACAGAACCTACCGGCCGCAAACGAGCGAGGAACATTGTCTACGTCACCTGCGGGGTGATCATGCTGGCGTGCCTGATCACCATCGGCATCATCGAGTGGGTCGTCCACGTGGGCGGGTTGGTGTTGTGGCTGGAATCCGCCGCGGTGATGGCCTTCGGGATCGCCTGGCTGGTCAAGGGCGAGACCATCCTGGCCGACTGATCGACCCGCCGTGCGGAGCGACTCGAGGTTGACCCGTAGTCCAGCCGCGCCGCCACAGTGGCGACTTCGGCGTCAGATCGACCGCAGCATCTCGAAGGCGACGCCCAGTCTGCCTCCGAAGCGCTCCGCGACCGCCGTAGCCCGCTCGCGGAGCAGAATCTCGGGTGCCGGCCATTCCGGGCCGAGCGCTTTCAGGTAGACGGCGTGGTGCTGCAACGATCGCAGGCCGGCGTCGAAGGTGTCGGTGATGTCGACCGCGTGTGTCGCCAACGATGAGCCGAGCACCGCGAGATGCCGCACCCCGTCCCACGTCCGCGCCCGCGTCTGGCCGATCTCAGGGAACAGCCAGGGGTTGGCCGCATCCCGCACCGCGTCGATCGCCGCCTGGCCAACGGCGCGGTGATCGGCCATGTTGAGCATGCCGTGGCTGTATCTCTCCCGATGGTTCACCACGAAGATCATTTCCGGCCGATATCTGCGGATGACCTCGGCAATGTCGCGGCGCAGCGGCAGACCGTACTCGATCAGGCCGTCGCGGTACGCGAGGAACTCGACGGAGCCGACCCCGACCTCGGCGGCGCTGTCGAACTGTTCGGCCATCCTGATCTCGGCGCACGCCTCGGGTTCGAGGCCGTTGATGCCGGCTTCTCCACGGGAGGCCAGCAGATAGGTGATCCGTTTGCCCTGGGCGGTCCAGCGGGCCACCGCGCCCGCGCCGCCGAACTCGATGTCATCCGGGTGTGCGACCACGGCCAACCCGGACGACCAGTCGTCCTCCGGGAACGGCGCCAGCCGGGTCCGGTCCGCGCCGGTCACGAGGCATCCGCGGTGAACAGGAACGACCGGGGCACGTGCGGGGTTTCCCGAGGCAGCACCAGGTAGGGCCACCGGCCGAAGTTCGCGCCGTCCTGCCCTGGTTCCAGCAGGTTCGCGACCTTCCAGCCGCACTGGGCAAGCAGGTCTTCCGGCTGGTCGGTGCCGAACCGCCAGGGGGCGCCGTCCTTGGCAAGGGTCTTCAGGAACCGGTCGGCCAGCGGATTGTCCAGCGTCGACTGGCTGACGAGATCGCCGACCAGCAAACCGTCCACACCGGACAGTTCGCGGATTCCGATGAGCAGTTGCCGCACGGCCTGCTCGTCCAGGAAGAACAGTAGGCCCTCCACCACCCACAGCGTCGGCGCAAGCGCGGTGAAACCCGCTTCCCGCAAAGGTGTCGCCCAGGAACCGGTCAGATCCACCGGTACCCGCCGTCGGTCGCACGCCGGCGGGTACCTGTCATCGGGCAGGAGCGAGGTTTTCGCCCGGATCAGTTCGGCACGGTCGAGTTCATAGACCGTCACGCCGTCCGGCCAGGGCAGGCGCAGGGGCCGGGTGTCCATACCGGCGGCGACGAACACCACCTGGCGGATGCCGCGTTCGGCCACCGCGTGGATGATGGCGCGATCCAGGTACGCGGTGCGGATCGTGACGAAGGCGGCGGTCGCCGCGCCCGCGTACCGTTCGAGCAGGGCGAACCCGCGCTCCCCCGCGACCTTCCGCGCATACCCGTCATGGAAAAGGCGGTCTGGTCGCTCGGATTCCACTGCTCGGACGGCAGCCGTCCACAACGCTGTGTCACATACCGGATCCACGAATACCCTCCTCGCTACGGCGTCGGAACATGCTGTGCAGGATCATGCTGAACGCCACCGCGCCTGCCGGGTCGAGCACCTCGCACCGGGGTTGCAGGATGCCGGTTTCTGGCTTGGTGAGCGACGGGGTGATCGCCATGACGGTGGCCCGTGCCGTGAGCCGCTCACCGGGGCGGACCGGCCGGTGAAAACGCATCTGGTCGACGCCGGGCGAGCCGTCGCAGGCGGAGTCGGCCAGCAGCACGTCGACGAACCGGCGCATGAACAGCGCCGCGACGAACCACCCGCTCACCACCAAGCCTTCGAACCAGGATTCCTTGGCGGCAATGGGATCGATGTGGAACGGCTGGGGGTCGAACCTGCGGGCGAACCACATCGCCTCGTCCGCGTCGACGACGACGGCACCCAGATCATAGGTATCCCCGACCCGGAAGTCTTCGAGGTAGCGCATCCGGCCTACCAGTCCGCGCTGACGAGTTCGTCGAGCGTGGCACCACGCAACTCGTAGCGGTCGGGTTTGGCGGGACGCCCGGTGTAGAGGCGGAAGAGGGTGGCCAGATCGGTGGACAGGCTCGCCGGCCCTCGGTCGGCCGCCGCGATGCCCAGGGTGATCTCCCGGTCGGCCAGGGTGAGCCGAACCAGCGGAGTGCGCGCCACCCGTTCGGAGTTGACCAACAAGGTGAGGGCGTCGTCGGCACCGGCACTGGCGTAGGCATCGGGTTCACCCAGCGCGTCACGGACGTCGCCGCCATGGATCCAGGTGCCGAGCGCGGCGAGGTCCTTCGTTCCCCCGGCCGCGGCGATGACCGGACCGGCCGTGGCAAGACCGTGCTCCAGTTCGTCGAGCACGAGTCCGACCGGGCGCGCCCTGCGCAGCTCGACATCCGACTGATTCCGTTCGTGGCTTGCCACGTAGTCGGGTTCGCCGGCCAACCCGGTGAGGGCGCCCGCGCAGTGCGCGAGCACATCCCGGACCGACCAGCCGACGCACACCGTCGGCCGGTCGAAGGCGTCTGCGGGAGCACCTCGCAGCATCGGCAGCAGACTGGCACGCTCGACTCGCAGTACCCGCTCGGGCACCGTCTCGGGGCTGCGGCCGAAGTACCGCTCACCGATGCGGCGCAACGTCCGGAAGTCGTCGATCCGCAGCGCGTTCATGTCGATCGACTCGCCGCTGGTCTCCTCGATGAGGAACACGAATGTCACGAAGGACAGGGAGTCGATCACCCGGTTCTCGATCAGCTCGAAATCCTCGTCGATATCGTCGAGACCAGGACACTTGCCGAGGAGAAATTCCTTGACCTTGTTCAGCGCGGAATTCACCGGTTCATCCTTTCCCATGAGGTGTCGTGACGGTCTCCAGCGCGGCCAGCGCGGCATCCCACCGACCGTATCGGCCCAGTAGGACGGACAACCAGCGTTCGAGTCCGAACGCGGCACAGCTGGTGAATACGGGTTTCGTGGTATCCGCCAAGGTGATATCGCAGCGTTCGCCGAAGAAGTTCCGGTGCCGGTTGACCGAGGCGATGGCAAGATCGTCCACGATGAACTCGTGCTTGACCGGGTCGATCTGCTGCCACCGCTTCCGGAGGGACTCACCCTGGTAGAAGGGATCGGTCGCCGCTTCCTTGCGCACCGAAAGGCCGAGCGCGGCGCAGAACGCGGTGATCCGCGTATCGAACCGGCTCAGGTGTTCGAGTACGAACTCCTGGCTGCCGAGGGCGACGACCTCCCGCATGTGGAAGGCGAGCAGCCTGCGAAGCTCGACATACCGTTGCTCCCGCCGAAAACAGCGGCCGAGAACGGTGACCGTTGTCCCGTCGGCGATGCTCTCGCCCTGGTAGTGCAGATAGACCGAGTAGCAGGCCGCGGTCGGCAGGGCGAGGGCGGCCGGCTCCAGTGCCTCGGTCGCGATCGCCTCGACGTCGCCGGTGCGTGCCGCGGGCCACGCCGCCAGATCCAACGGGGTCGCCAGCACCACCTGGTTCGGGAAGTTGTCCAGCACGTCCAACCTGGCCAGGTCGGTGACCCGCAGCAGGGCGGGCGTGGTCATGGCCAGCGCACCGACATCAGCCGCCCACGTCGTGAAGACGCTGTCGAGTCGCTGCATCAGCAGGGTCGCTTCCGGGCCCAGCGTGCTGAGCCGGCCCGTGTCGCTGTCAGTTCGCGGGGAGGATGTCATCGCTGATGATCCCGGTTTTGCGGAGGAACGACATGGGTTTGCGGATGACCTTCCGCTCGACCGCGCGGCGGCGCTCATCGGCCAGCAACCGGTCCCGCAGGCCAAGTGGGTCGGCGACGCCGGCGTCCCGATAGGCGTGTGGGTTGTACAGGGAGCTGAGACTGAACACCAGGTACCGCTTGAGGTACAGCTCGATCTCGCGCAGCCGCTGCTCGTCGAGGCGGTCCCGGAGATTCGCGTACAGCAGGGAGACCAGCTCTCGACCGAAGGCGATATGCCGCGACTCGTCCTCGTGGTGGACCCGGTTCACCTGCCGGATCGTCGGGTGCAGGGTCTCGTCCTCGGCCATCCGCGCGTTGTAGAAATCAACGATCTCCTCGAACATGAGGATCCGCGCGAACACCAGGAAGTTGCCGGTTTCCGGATCGGTGCTCTCGGTGGAGCGCAGTCTCGGCTGCGCGTAGAGCTTGCCGCCGTAGCGCCGGCAGAATTCGGCGAAGAACCACATGTGTTCGTTTTCCTCGCCGATGAAGTGATGGAAGAAGTCCGACGGGATCTCGAAGCCCGGTGTGTGCACGCGGTGCACGACCTCGACGATCAACTCCCGGATGCCGTCGACGTTGAGGCTGTAGAAGTTCACGCTCTCCCAGCGCGACAGCCGCTGTACCGTTTCCGGCCCCAGTTCCGCCACGAGGTCCGTGCCGTGGACGGATATCAGGTCCTCGCTCATCCACGGCTGGTCGTCCGGTATGGTCTCCGGCCAGGCGAACATACGGTAGGGATTGTAGTAGCCCTCGATGGACTTCTCCCTGAGCCGGTCGAGGATCTCCATGAACCTATCGGTTACCGACGCATCCACGGTTGTCATACCGCCAACGATATTGAAGGCCCGCACAGACAGTGCATAAAAGACGCATATGGTGCTATGCGGGATGTCCTGCCGAGGCGGTCTCCCGCCGGCCGAGACGGGCGAGCACGCGCGCCTTCTCGTCCTGGGCCCGCGCCGCCCACCGGGCGATGTGCAACCGGCGGAACGCATCATGCGCTTTGGTGAGGTAGTGCAGGGCGCGGGTGAGATCACCGAGGGTGGCGTAGGCCCGACCCAACTCGATCACCGTGTGCGCCGCACCTCGGCAGTCGCCGAGGTCGCGAAACAGGCCCATCATCGTGGCCAGCTTCGGGAAGGCCCCCACGGGACCGACGAGCGTCCCACCGCAGCGGACCTGGGCGAGCAGCGCGTATGCCACGCCGGGACGATGTCCCAGTAGCCGGTAGGTGGCGAGGGCGGTCTGCGCGTGGGTGGCGGCAGCCGCCAGTCGGCCTCGGTTGGTCTCGGCGATCGCGAGGGACAGGGTGAGATCGGCCGCGGTCAGCGGGGTGTCGAGGTCGGCCGCGATACGCAGGGCGTCCTCGATGACGGTGACGGCTTCGCCGCATCGACGCTGGTCGGTCAATGACCGGCCGAGGCCGCGCAGCGCCAGCACGAGCCCATCGCGGTCACCGAACCGGCGCATGACCGCCGCCGCGCTGGTCGCGTCCGACTCCGCGAGTTCACTGAAGCCGAGGTCGTTGATCCAGAAGCTGCGATACACCCGCAGGGCGGCGGCCCGGTGGTCCTCGCCGAGCGCGGCCAACTGTTCGATGGCGGCGGTGAACAACGCCGACGCGTCGTCGGCGTGGCCACGCGCGCAGCGCACCCTGGCGAGACTGCCCTGCGCCGTTGCCAGCGCCACCGGATCGGCGCGGGCGGAGGCGGCGGCCAGTGCGACGCCCGCGACGTGCTCCCAGTCGTCCCACCAGCTACGCAGGTGGCAGACGTCGTCGACGACCGAGGTGATCGCGCCGGCCCGCTCGTCGAAGCCCTCGGTGATGGCGAACTCCGCCATCGCGATCAGGTTTTTGCGTTCGACTTCCAGCCATTCGACGGCCTCGGTTCGGGCGCTGGCCACCGCATCGGGACCGGGCGACCATCGGGGGACGCCGGTGTCGTTGCCGCCCACGACCGCCGCGCTCATGCCCGAGGTGCCCGATATACCGTTGAGGGCTGCCCTGGCCAGCGTGAGGTAGCCGTCCAGCACCCTGCCGGCAGCGGCTCGTCGCCAGTCCGGCGCGTCGTCGGCATGGCACTGTTCCTCGGCACAGGAGCGCAGCAGGTCATGCACCCCGTAGCGCGGTGATGCGGCCGGGCCGACGCCGACGACCTGCAACATGTTGGCGTGCAACAGGTCGGAGACCGCACCCTCGGTGTCCGGGACGCCGAGCAGTGCCGCGACGGCCCAGCCGGTGAACTCCGACAGCGGCAGTATTCCCAATGCGCGAAACGCCCGTGCCGCGGTGGACCCGAGGCCGCGGTAGCTCAGCGCGACACTCCCCCGGATGGCGAGATCGCCGACAACCAACTCCCGGAGGGCGTCGTGTTCGTCGCCGATGCGGTCCGCCAGCCAGCGCACCGGCAGGGCGTGCTGACCGGCCAGCTTGGCGCCCGCGACGCGGATCGCCAGTGGGAGTCCGCCGCACCTGGTCAGTACCCGCGCGGTCGCCGCCGGCTCGGCGGTGAGCCGGCGGGGGCCCACGATCCGGCCGAGCATCTCCCGCGCGTCCGGTTCGGGTAACAGCCCCACATCCACCAGGTGCCCGCCGGGCAGACCACTGAGCCGATTCCTGCTGGTGACCAGTACCGCGCAGCCCGCGGTACCGGGCAACAGCGGTTCGATCTGCGAGACGTCCGTCGCGTCGTCGAGCACCACCAGCACCCGCCGGTCGGACAACAGCGATCGCATCAGCGCCGAGCGCTCGGAAACCGAGTCGGGTATCGCGCACCCCTTGATGCCCAGCGCACGCAGCAGGTCGCCGAGCAGCGCCGCGGGCTCGCGCGGCTTGGCCGATCCGCCGCCGAGTGCGAGGTACAACTGCCCGTCGGTGAAAACCGACCGCAGCGCATGTGCCAGTCGGACGGCCAGTGTGGTCTTGCCGGCGCCGGGCAGACCGGTCAGCGTCACGATCGGCACGGTCCTGCCGGGTGCGAGTACGGCCTCGACCGCATCGAGCACGACCGTCCTGCCGGTGAAGTCCGCGATGTCCGGGGGCAACTGGCAGATCGGCCACAGGCTCGCGACCGGTCGGTGCCTCGGCGAACGCGCGTCGAGTGCCGGATCCCGTTCCAGCATGGCCACGTGCAGCCTGCGCAACTCCGGTCCCGGTTCGATGCCGAGGTCCTCCGACAACACGGCGCGGGCCCTGCGGTAGGAGTCCAGGGCTTCCGCCGGCAGTCCGGAGCGGTACTGCGCGAGCATCAACTGACGCCACAGCCGTTCGCGCAGCGGGTGCTCCGCGACCAGGGTCCGCAGTGGCCCGAGGAGTTCGGTGTGCCGGCCGAGGGCCAACTGGGCTTCGGAACAGTCCTCGATGACAGCGGTCCTGGCCTCGTCCGCGTGCTGCGCGGCGATCTGCAGCGCGCCGAGGTGCGGAACATCGGCGAAGGCGGGCCCTCGCCACAACGCGAGGGCCCGCTGGAACTGTTGCACCGCAAGCGCATAATCGCCGACGTCGAGCGCTGCCCGTCCATCGGCGGCCAGTGCGTTGAACTGCGCCAGGTCGAACTCGTCGGTACGGACCTCCAACATGTACCCGTCCTGGCCGGTGCACAGGCGTGGGTGTTCACCGGCGGTGTGCAGGACTCGGCGCAACCCGGCGACGTAGTTTCGCAGGTTGGCGTTCGCCGAGGTCGGCGGCGCGCCGTTCCACAGCACATCGCACAGTCGGCAGGTGGACACCGCGGCGTTCGGGCTGAGCAGCAGCGCGGACAGCACCGCTCGCTGCTTGGGACCAGCCAGCGGCTCCGCTCGACCAGCGAACTCGATCTCTACCGATCCCAGAACCCGAAAACGGATCACCAGTCCTCCTGACGATGCAACATCGGACGATGGCGTCGATGGCAGGGCCGCGGTTGAATCGCTCTCGGTGACTGTAGTGGGTAGCTCTTATTCGTTGAAGCGGTAGATGATGCTGTCGGTGCTGAACTGGATGTCGGGGGTCAGGCTGTTGGAGATGGCGACCAGGATGTCATCGCCCTCGGCGTACACCGCGACATCGGTCCCACCCGCGGTCGGGAACTCCGCCACCACCACGAACTGGCCGCTCTCCCACCGATACACCTGCGAGGACAAAGCGGTCCTCGGATCCTCACGAGGGCCGATGATGAAGTTGACCCTGACCAGATACAGCCCAGTACCCCCATGGACAACGGCCAACTCCCGACCACCCTTGCCCGAAAGTACCT
>DATATE010000116.1:0-10339 GCA_036268955.1 Pseudonocardiaceae bacterium | reverse complement strand
TCAACAGGCACCGTCCAACTCCTCACCCAACCCACCACCTGGCCACACACCAACCACCCCCACCGAGCAGGCGTGTCCTCCTTCGGCATCAGCGGAACCAACGCCCACCTCATCCTCGAACAGGCCATCCCAACGGAACCCACGCCGACGACCGGCCCGGCAACGACGCCGATCCCGTGGGTGATCACGGCCAAGCACGCCGAGGCGCTACCCGCCCAAGCCGGCCGGCTACTGTCCTTCCTCCGACGCGATCCCGCGCCGACGCCCGCCGACACCGGGTTCTCACTGCTCACCACCCGACCGGCCTTCGCCCACCGGGCGGCAATCGTCGGGCAGGACCGCGACCGGATGCTGCTCGGCCTCGCCGCCCTCGCCGAGGGCGAACCCGCCACCGACCTCGTGCGGGGAGTCGCAGACCTCGGCGGCAGGACGGTTTTCGTCTTCCCAGGCCAGGGCGCGCAATGGGTCGGGATGGGCGCCCGCCTGATCGAGGAGAGCCCCGAGTTCGCCGCCGCCATCGCCGACTGCGCCACCGCGCTCGCCGAGCACGTCGACTGGTCACTGCTGGACGTCCTACGTGGCACCGAAACAGCACCTTCGCTCGACCGGGTCGACGTCGTGCAGCCCGCCTCGTTCGCCGTGATGGTGGCCCTTGCCGCGCTGTGGCGCGCGCACGGCGTGCGACCCGATGCCGTGCTCGGTCATTCCCAGGGTGAGATCGCCGCGGCTCACGTGGCGGGCGCGCTGTCACTGGCCGACGCGACGCGCGTCGTCGTGCTGCGCGCCAGGGCGATCGCCGCCGAACTCGCCGGCCACGGCGGAATGCTGTCCGTGGCGCTCTCGGAGCGGGAAGTCCGGACCCGACTGGACGCTCGCGCCGACGGCCTTTCCGTCGCAGCGGTGAACGGACCGGCCTCGGTCATCGTGGCGGGAGACGGTGCGGCCCTGGCCTCATGGGAGGAACTCCTCACCGAGGAAGGCGTCCGGGTCCGCAGGATCGAGGTGGACTACGCCTCCCACACCGTTGCGGTGCAACGCCTGCACGACCGACTGCTGCACGACCTGGCCCCCATCCGCCCGCGCCGACCCGACACGCCGCTGATGTCGACCGTGACCGGGACCTGGCTCGGCGACACCCCCATGGACGCCGAATACTGGTACCGCAACCTGCGCAACACCGTTCAATTCGAACCAGCGGTCCGCGGCCTGCTCGCCGAGGGACA
This sequence comes from Pseudonocardiaceae bacterium, assembly GCA_036268955.1. Taxonomy (GTDB): domain Bacteria; phylum Actinomycetota; class Actinomycetes; order Mycobacteriales; family Pseudonocardiaceae; genus CAJCJE01. Next base: position 9,116 of record DATATE010000116.1, on the reverse strand, counting down.
TCGCCTGTTCATCGAGGCGAGCCCGCACCCGGTGCTGGCCTTCGGTGTCGAGCAGACCGCCGAGGAGACCGGCGACCGGATACGCACCGTCGGCTCGCTGCGCCGCGACGACGGCGGCCTCGACCGCTTCCGCACCGCGCTGGCCGAGGCCTTCACCGTCGGCGCGCCGGTCGACTGGGCCCCGGTGTTCCCCGGCGCGCGGCGGATCGAACTGCCCACCTACGCCTTCCAGCGCAAGCGGTTCTGGCCCGATCCGGCGCTCCGCTCCGGCGACACCACCGGCCTCGGGATCTCCGCCGCCCGGCATCCCCTGCTCGGTACGGCGGTCGAACTGCCCGACTCCGGAGGAGTGGTACTCACCGGCGAACTGTCCGTGCGCACTCAGCCATGGTTGGCCGACCACGCCGTGCGTGACACGGTCCTGTTGCCCGGCACCGCATTCGTCGAGTTGGCGATCCGCGCGGGCGACGAGGTCGGCTGCGACCGCGTCGAGGAACTGACCATCCTGGCACCCCTCGTGCTGCCGCCCTCCGGCGCGGTGCGCGTCCAGGTCACCGTCGACGGCCCGGACGAGACGGGCGCCCGCCCGCTGTCCGTGCATGCCCGCCGCGACGGCGAACGGACCTGGGTGCGCCACGCCACCGGCACGCTGCGCACCGCCGTCACCACCACTGCGACCGCTCCGGCCGCCTGGCCCGCACCGGGAGCGGACCAGGTGTCGCTGACCGGTTTCCATGCCGACCTCGCCGAGACCGGCTTCTCCTACGGCCCGGTCTTCCACGGGTTGCGGTCGGTGTGGCAGGTGGGTGCGGACGTCCTCGCCGAGGTCGCCCTACCCGAGTCGGTCGGCGACGCGGACTCCTACGGCCTGCACCCGGCATTGCTGGACGCCGCGCTGCAAGCCATCTCCTTCGCCGGACTTGACGACGCCCCCAACGGCCGGCTGCCGTTTTCCTGGGCCGGCGTTTCCCTGCACGCCGTCGGAGCCAGGGCGCTACGGGTGCGGATCACGCGCAGCGGCCCGGACCGGGTCGCGCTCACGGCCGTCGACCCCGAAGGCACCCCCGTGCTCACCGTGGCCGCCCTCGTGCTGCGCCCGGTCACCGATACCGCGTTCGCGCGGCCCGCCGCCGAGGGCCTGTTGCGGCTGGCCTGGCCCGAGAGCACCGAACCGCCGACGGCCGAGTCGGGTGTCCTTGCGCTGCTCGGCGCCGACCCGCTCGACCTGGTGTCCACAGTGGAGAGTTCGGGCGTGCTGCTCAAGCAGTACCCGGACAGTCGGTCCATCGAGATCATGCCCGAGGTCGCACTCACCTCGGTGCCCGCCGTTACCGGGGCGAACGACGACATTCCCGCGCTGCTGCGCGCGGCCACCGAGACCCTGGTCGGCCGGATACGCGACTGGCTTGCCGACGACCGGTTCAGTCGGTCGCGGCTGGTCCTGGTCACCCGTCGCGCGATCGCCGCCGAACCCGGCGATCCGGTCGATATGGTCGCCGCCGCCCTGTGGGGTCTGCTGCGCGCCGCCCAAGCCGAGCACCCCGACCGGTTCACCCTCGTGGACCTCGACGAGGACATCGCCTCGGTGCTCGCCCTGCCCGCCGCCCTCGGCTCCGCCGAACCCCAACTGCTCCTTCGCGCCGGCACCGTCCGCGTCGGCCGGCTCCTCCCCGTCCCGGTCGACGGCCCGCCGTTCACCGGCTGGGATCCGCAGGGCACGGTGCTGATCACCGGTGGGGCCGGCGGCATCGGCGGCGTACTGGCCCGCCATCTGGTCACCGCGCACGGTGCGCGCAGGCTGTTGCTGGCCAGCCGCCGAGGTGCCACCGCCGAGGGTGTCACCGACCTTGTCGCCGAATTGGGCCTGCTCGGTGCCGAGGTCGCGGTCGCGGCCTGCGATGTCGGCGACCGCGACCAACTCGCCGCACTGCTCGCCACGATCCCTGCCGACCATCCGCTCACCGCCGTCCTGCACGCCGCCGCCGTGCTCGACGACGGAGTGCTCACCGCGCTCACGCCCGACCGCCTGGACACCGTGCTGCGGCCGAAGGCCGACGCCGCCTGGCATCTGCACCAGCTCACCGGTGCCGTGCCGCTGGTGCTGTTCTCCTCTCTGGCCGGCACCCTGGGCGCGGCGGGGCAGGCGAACTACGCCACCGCCAACGCCTTCCTCGACGGCCTCGCCGCCCACCGGCACGCCCTCGGCCTGCCGGCCACCGCCGTGGCCTGGGGACTGTGGGAACGCCGCAGCGCGCTCACCGGGACACTGGACGGCGCGGACCTCGCCAGGATGGCTCGCTCGGGTGTGCTGCCGCTGTCCGAGGACCAGGGCACGGCCCTGTTCGACGCCGCCGTGGCCGCCGGCCATCCCACGGTCGCCGCGCTGCGGCTGGACACCGAGACGCTGCGCGCCGAGGACGTGATCCCACCGCTGCTGTCCGCGCTCGTGCGGCCGGGTCGCCGTGCGGCGGCGGCCCCGACCGACACCCCAGCGACGCTGGCCGGCCGCCTGACCGGCCTCGCGGGAACGCAACGCCGCCAGGTCGTGCTGGAGGTCGTCCTCGGTCAGGTCGCGGCCGTCCTCGGTCACGACTCGACCGACACGGTCCGACCGGAACAGACGTTCAAGGAACTCGGATTCGACTCGCTCACCGCCGTCGACCTGCGCAACCGGCTCGGCCACACGGCCGGACTGCGACTGCCCGCGACCCTGGTCTTCGACTACCCCAACCCCGCCGCGCTCACCGACCGCGTACTCACGCTGCTCGGCGACAGCGCCGGTGCCGGGGTGACCGGGTCGGTGCTCGACGAGATCGGCCGACTGGAGATCGCGGTCGACTCGCTCGATCCCGACAACGAGGACCTCACCTCGATCGACACCCGGCTACGAGCCCTCGCCGGCCGCGTCGCGGGACTGATCCCCGACGACGACGGCCCGCCTGCCCGGATCGCCCTCGACTCCGCCACCGATGACGAGATCTTCTCCTTCGTCGACGACCAACTCACCTGACGCAGGCCCACCTGATGCCCGCTCACGGCGACACCACGGATGAGGTAACCGGACACATGAGTAGTGAGGACAAACTCCGCAGCTACCTCAAGCGGGTCATCGACGAACTGGTGCACGCCAAGGAGCGGGTCAAGGAACTGGAAGCCGCCAAGCGCGACCCCATCGTGATCGTCGGTATGGCCTGCCGGTATCCGGGCGGCGTGACCACCCCCGAACAGCTCTGGGAGTTGCTTGCGGCAGGCCGGGACGCCATCTCCGCCTTCCCGATCGATCGCGGCTGGGGCCAGTCCCCTTATCAGGGCGGGTTCCTGCACGATGCCGCCGACTTCGACGCCGAGTTCTTCGGTATCTCGCCGCGCGAGGCGCTGGGCACCGACCCCCAACAGCGGCTGCTGCTGGAGACCTCCTGGGAAGCCGTTGAACGCGCCGGGATCGACCCGATGTCCCTGCGCGGCAGCCGAACCGGCGTCTTCGCCGGCGTGATGTACCACGACTACCTGGCCGGCGGTGTCACGCTGCCCGAAGGCGTCGAGGACTACGTCGGCAACGGCACGGCGGGCAGCGTGGCCTCCGGCCGGATCTCCTACACCCTGGGCCTGGAAGGTCCGGCGGTCACCGTGGACACGGCCTGCTCCTCCTCACTCGTGGCGCTGCATCTTGCCGCGCAGGCCCTGCGCGCGGGGGACTGCGATCTGGCGCTCGCCGGTGGCGTCAGCGTCATGTCCACCCCGACCACCTTCGTCGAGTTCGCCAAGCAGGGCGGCCTCGCCGCCGATGGCCGTTGCAGGTCCTTCGCCGACGCCGCCGACGGCTCCGGCTTCGCGGAGGGCGTCGGAATGCTGCTGGTGGAACGCCTCTCCGACGCGCGCAGGCTCGGCCACCAGGTGCTCGCGGTATTGCGCGGCAGCGCGGTCAATCAGGACGGCGCCTCCAACGGCCTCACCGCACCCAACGGCCCCGCCCAGGAACGAGTGATCCGCCAGGCACTTGCCGAGGCCGCGCTGACCACCGCCGAGATCGACGCGATCGAGGCACACGGCACCGGCACCCGGCTCGGCGATCCCATCGAGGCCCAGGCACTACTGGCCACCTACGGCCGCAACCGGCCCGCCGACCGGCCCGCGCTGCTCGGCTCCGTGAAGTCCAACCTCGGCCATACCCAAGCTGCCGCCGGGGTCGCCGGGGTGATCAAGATGGTGCTGGCGATGCGCAACGGCATCGTCCCGGCGACCCTGCACGTCGACACGCCCTCGACTCAGGTCGAGTGGACCGAGGGCGCGGTCCGGCTCGCGACCCAACCGTTGCCATGGCCGGAAACCGGCCACCCGCGCCGCGCGGCGGTGTCCTCGTTCGGCATCAGCGGCACGAACGCCCATGTCATCCTCGAACAGCCCGCACACCCCGAACCCGTTGCCACTCCCCAGCCGGACGGGGTCGTTGCCTGGCCGGTCTCGGCCCGCTCGGCAGCGGCACTGGACGACCAGGTCCAACGGCTGCGGGCGGCCGCCGACGGACTGTCCCCGGTCGATGTCGGGTTCTCCCTGGTGTCGGGCCGATCGACCTTCGACCATCGCGCGGTCCTGCTCGCGGGCGAGGAAGTCGCCCGTGGCGTCGCGGACGGCACTCGCGGTCTGGTCCTGGTGTTCTCCGGCCAGGGCTCGCAGCGCGCCGGGATGGGCCGCGAACTGTATGCCCGCTACCCGGTATTCGCGGCCGCCTTCGACGAGGTCTGCGCGCACCTCGATCCTTCGCTGCGCGCGGCCGTGTTCGACGGCGGGCCACTGGAGCGGACCGGCTGGGCCCAGCCGGCGCTGTTCGCCGTCGAGGTCGCCCTGTTCCGGCTGCTCGCCTCCTGGGGCGTGCACCCGGACCAGGTGATCGGGCATTCGATCGGTGAGATCGCCGCCGCGCACGTCGCCGGTGTGCTGTCCGTCAAGGACGCCTGTGCGCTGGTGTCGGCCCGTGCCCGCCTGATGGAGGCCCTGCCCGAGGGCGGGGTGATGGTCGCGGTCCAAGCAGACGAGGCGGAAGTCCTGCCCCTGGTGACCGAGGACGTCTGTCTCGCCGCGGTCAACGGTCCCGACGCGGTCGTCCTGTCCGGAGTGGCGGATTCGGTTCGTGCGGTCGCGGCGGAGCTGGCCGAGCGCGGCCGCACAGTCACCACCCTGCGGGTGAGCCACGCGTTCCACTCCACGCTGATGCGGCCGATGCTGGCCGAGTTCCGCGCCGTCGTGGACACCCTGTCCTTCGCGCCACCGCGAATTCCGATGGTATCGACGGTCACCGGCGCACCGATCGACGACGCCCGCTGGTGTTCGCCGGAGTACTGGGTCGAACAGGTCGAGCGGACTGTCCGGTTCGCCGACGCCCTGTCCTGGGCCGGCGAACAAGGTGAGTCGGCGGTACTGGAGGTCGGCCCCGGCGGCGGACTGGCCGCGCTCGCCCCGCGGATCCTGGGCGCCGACACGGTGTGGACCGCGCTGCTACGACCCGAACGCGACGAACAGACCACCGTTCTGACCGCGCTGGCCCGACTGCACGTCAACGGCGTACCCCTCGACTGGTCCGCCCTGGTCGCCGGCCTCGGTGGCCGTCAGGTGGACCTGCCGACCTACGCCTTCCAACGCGAGAGGTTCTGGCCGCCGCACCTGCCCACCGCCGACCCCGCCGAGGGCGGGGTCGACACGGACCTGTGGTCGGTACTGGAAGACCGGGACGCGGATCTGTCGGCCCTGCTCGGCGTCGACGACAAGGCACTGGACGCGGTACTGCCCGAACTGCTGTCCTGGCGCCGGCAACACCACCAGCACGCCACCATCGACAAGTGGCGCTACCAGATCACCTGGACCCCCATCGCGACCCGCGCCACCAGCTCGACACTGCCGGGAACCTGGCTACTGATCACCCCGACCGGACACCCAGCGACCGACTGGGCCGACGCCCTGACCAACGCCGCCGACGAGGCGCTGACGCTCTCGGTCGACCAGTGGGATCGCACCACACTCGCAGACCGGTTGCAGGACAACGCATCGGTCGCCGGAATCATCCTCCTCGCCGCCGGCCACGATGTGAATCCGGCAACGGGTTCCGCGCAGGCACTGGCGTTGATACAGGCACTCGGCGACGCGGGAGTCGATGCCCCACTGTGGTGCCTGACGCACGACGCGGTCGCCGCCGAGCCGGCCGACCGCGCCCCGGACCCCACACAGGCCGGGATCTGGGGCCTCGGTCGGGTCGCGGCCCTGGAACATCCGCACCGCTGGGGTGGACTCGTCGACCTCCCCGAGGCGCCCGACCACAGCGCCATCACCCGACTGCTGGGCGTGCTCGCAGCTGGCGACGGTGAGGATCAGGTCGCCATCCGCGACACCGGAACATGGGCCCGGCGACTGGTCCCAGCCCCCACCGGCGTCACGCTGGAGCCGGACCTAGGTCCACAAGGGACAGTACTGGTTACCGGCGGCACCGGCGCGCTGGGTGCGCACGTTGCCCGTTGGCTGATCGGAGTCGGGGTCGACCGACTGCTGCTGGTCAGCCGACGTGGTCCGGCCGCGCCCGGTGCCGCCGAGTTGGTCGCGGAACTCGCGGAGTTGGGTGCGCATGCTTCGGTTGTGGCCTGCGACGTCGCCGACCGCGATGCGTTGGCAGCCGCGCTCGCCGATCTCGACCGCCCGCTCACCGGCATCATCCACGCCGCGGGTGTCGTGCACGACGGTCTGCTCGACGGCATGGCCCCAGCAGACATCGAGCAGGTCGTCCGGTCCAAAGTGGATAGCCTGCTACGACTCGATGAGGCCACCCGCGACCGGGAACTGGCCTTCTTCGTGGCGTTCTCCTCGATCGCCGGCACCCTTGGCAATGCGGGACAGGCCAACTACGCCGCCGCCAACGCGGCCGTCGACGCGATCATCGAGGCCCGCCGCCGCGCGGGCCTGCCCGGCCTCTCGGTAGCCTGGGGCGGCTGGGCAGGCGATGGCATGGTCGCCGACACCCGAGTGACCGAACGCGCCCACCGCAGCGGCATGATCCCCATGGCCGCCGGCCCGGCTCTGGCCGCGCTGCGACAGGCCATCGCCAACGGTGACACCGTGATCACCATCGCGGACGTCGACTGGCAGCGCCTCATTCCGGCATTCACCACCGCCCGACCCAGCCGGCTACTGTCCACCATCCCCGGATACCGCGACGTCCCCGCGCCTGCCACCGAGGCGGCCGGCCTGGCCGCCCGCCTGCGCGTCGTCCCGGCCGCCGAGCGGTTCCCGCTGATCTCGGACATCGTGCGGGCCGCCGTGGCGCGAGTGCTCGGCCATACCTCGGTTCACGCGGTGCCGGTGGACCGCGCGTTTCGTGATCTCGGCTTCGACTCCCTCACCGCCGTCGAACTGCGCAACGACCTCACCGCCGTCACCGGCCTGTCCCTGTCCTCCATCGTCGTGTTCGACCACCCATCGCCACGCGCCCTCGCCGAACACCTTCTCGCCGAGCTGCTGGACGGCCCTGCCGACCTGCTTCCCGACCTGCCCCCGCGCGATGTGGGCGCGGACCCGATCGTCATCGTCGGCATGGACTGCCGCTTCCCCGGCGGCGTCACCTCGCCGGAGACCCTGTGGGATCTGGTGGTCACCGGCACCGACGGTATCGGCGACTTCCCGCTCGATCGCGGCTGGGATCTGGACACTCTGTACGGCCAGGGCCAGGGCGCCAGCGACACGCGGCGCGGTGGTTTCGTGGACGACGCGGCACAGTTCGATGCCGAGTTCTTCGGGATCTCGCCGCGTGAGGCCCTGGCGATGGACCCGCAGCAACGGCTGCTGCTGGAGACATCGTGGACGGCCATCGAGCGGACCGGCATCGATCCGATGTCGCTGCGGGGCAGCCGAACCGGTGTCTTCGTCGGCACCAACGGCCAGGACTACGCGACGGTCCTGGCGCACGCCGGCCCCGAAACCGACAGCCACGCCGCGACCGGCACCGCGGCCAGCATCGTCTCCGGTCGGATCTCCTACACCCTGGGCCTGGAAGGTCCAGCGGTCACCGTCGACACAGCCTGCTCGTCGGCCCTGGTCTCACTCCATTTGGCGGCGCAGGCGTTGCGGTCGGGGGAGTGTGATTTGGCGTTGGCTGGTGGTGTGACGGTGATGTCGACGCCGGGGGCGTTTGTGGAGTTCAGTCGTCAGGGTGGTTTGGCGGTGGATGGTCGATGTAAGTCGTTTGCGGATGCGGCTGATGGGACGGGTTGGTCGGAGGGTGTTGGGGTTGTGGTGGTGGAGCGGTTGTCGGATGCTCGGCGGTTGGGTCATGGGGTGTTGGCGGTGGTGCGGGGTTCTGCGGTGAATCAGGATGGTGCGTCGAATGGCTTGACGGCGCCGAATGGTCCCTCGCAACAGCGGGTTATTCGCCAGGCGTTGGCGCAGGCTGGTTTGTCGGTTGGTGATGTCGATGTCGTCGAGGCGCACGGTACTGGTACCCGGTTGGGTGATCCGATTGAAGCGCAGGCGTTGTTGGCGACGTACGGTCATGATCGTGCCGAGGATCGGCCGGTCTGGTTGGGATCGATCAAGTCGAACATCGGGCATACGCAGGCTGCTGCTGGTGTTGCCGGGATCATCAAGATGGTCATGGCCATGCGGCACGGGATCGTGCCCCCTACCTTGCATGTTGACGCACCGTCCGCGCACATCGACTGGACAACGGGTGCTCTCCGGCTGGCTACCGATGTGGTTACCTGGCCTGAGACTGGTCGTGTGCGGCGGGCGGGTGTGTCGTCGTTTGGGATCAGTGGCACTAATGCGCATGTGGTGTTGGAGGAGGTGCCGTTGGTTGGGGTGGTGGCTGGTTCTGTGGTGGATGGGGTGGCTCCGTGGGTGGTGTCGGCGCGGTCGGATGTGGCTTTGGATGGTCAGGTTGAGCGGTTGCGGTCTTTTGCTGCGGTGACGGACTTGTCTCCGGTGGATGTTGGTTATTCGTTGGTGACTGGTCGTTCGGTGTTCGAGCATTGTGCGGTGTTGCTTGCGGGTGGTGAGGTTGCGCGTGGTGTGGTTGTTGATCGTGGTGTGGTGTTTGTGTTTTCTGGTCAGGGTTCGCAGCGGGTGGGGATGGGTCGGGA
>DATATE010000115.1:0-21984 GCA_036268955.1 Pseudonocardiaceae bacterium | reverse complement strand
CGAGATCCGGCAGGGCACGTTGCGTTTCACGTTCGGATAGTTCGGCGACGCCGGCCCGTAGGAGTAGGCGCCGCTCGTATTGAGCAACGTGAACGCGGCCTGCGCGGGCTGCGGGTTCGCGGACTCGTCCGACCGGCCGATCGTGATGCTGATCGCCTTGGCGTACTGGACGTCGGAGGTGACCTCCGTCCAGGTCCACGGCGTCGCCGGGGTAGTGATCTGCGCGCCCCACGCGAACTCGACGACGAGGTGGACCGGGCCGGCGAGGGTGGCGCTGCTGTTGAGCAGGATCGGCACGCCCGGCGTTGCGCCGCTGCCCGCGTTGATCGGACCCAGGGGTCCGGCCAACTGCTTCGGCCAGCGTCGACCGAAAGCCGCAACGAACGGCGCAACGCCCATCGTCGATCCTCCTCTATCTACTCAGAAGCATGCGCATTGAATACGGCGACGGTGATGTTCTCGGAATCAACTCCGGGCGCACCGTCGTAGATCAGCTCAAGCTGCCCAGTGGTGACGTTGTTGGTCCAAGCAAGAATCTTGCTCGCGTCCATGCTGTAGCCGAGCGCCGTACAAATAGCTGTTTCTGCCGTGGCCATTTCTCTCCCTATTCATCCCACACAACCCAGCAAATAATGCTGGAGCCTGCCATTACGGTGGCGCGGATTTTCAAGAATGATGAGATAGCGACGATGGGCCGCTCGTCGGGCATGAATTGATACTCGTAGGTCAGCTCGTCCGTGCCTGCGACGCTGTTGACGAAGTTCGAGTCGTGCGCGCGGCTCGTGGTCACCGCGCCCTGCGCGCTGGCGTTGTATCCCGACAGGGCGGTCCCCAACTGGAGCAGGCTCGCCGGCAAGTTCGGGTCGAGCGGCTGAAGACCTGACGCGATGTGCGCGGTCACCGTGTCCGCCACGTTCTGCGACACCAGGTCGATGATGCCGCCGCCCACCGTGGTGGGTAGCGTCTGGATGCTGTACCCCCACGAGATGACGGTCAGCTGCCTGTTGGTCGGTGTCGCGAGTTGCAGCAACGTCTTGGTGCCAGCGATCCCCGACGATCCGGCCAGGTTGCCCGTGGTCGGCATGGGGGCGTTCCAACACTTGTACCTGTGCACGTTGTCTCCTATCCGACCCGGACTCGTTGCCCGTTGACGTTGAGCTGGATTTCGTTGCCGCGCACGAGTTTCATGAACGCGGTTGCGAGAGCACCATCAGTGTTGCCACCGAAAATGACCTCGATCTTGGTGATCTGGTCCGCGCCCTGCGACAACGCGGCCGTGTTCGCGGCGGGCATCACCGTGGAACCGTTGGGCAGCCGTACCGCTTCGGGGCCGCCGTCGCCGATACCGACCACGCCGCCAGCGGGGCCGCCGGCCCCATACCAGTGGTAGGCGTCTTCATGCGACAGTGCGCCGGCCGGGCTGCCGTACCGGGCCGAGATGTAGCGGCCCATCGCTTCGGACTGCAACGTCGGGTCGGAGGTTTTCGGAATCCCGTAGCCCGCCCACGTCGAGTTCAGGAACTGGCCCATGCCGTAGGCCGTCGACGTCGGGTTCTGGGCGGTGTTGTTGAACCCGGCCTCCATCATCTCCAGCGTGACGGCGTCCGCCCACTGCTGCCCGGTCCAGCCGAACATCGACGCGAACACCTGCTGCATGATCGCTTTGTTCTGCGCCCGGCTGCCCGACACGCCGCCCGTGATACCGACCGTCGGCACACCGAACGAGCCGAGGTCGACCTTCTGCGTCCCTGTCGGCAGGTTCGGTGTCTTCGCACCCATTCCCTGCAGCCCATACGAGACGGATTGCAGGAACGCGTCCCATCCGGCCAGTCGCAGGTTCACGCCCATCGCCTGCTGTGGGGTGACCGGCCCACCGCTCGCATAGCCCTTCGCTGAGCGTCGCAGCGCCGCGACGGCCTGGTGGCCGCCGGCTGCCTGGACTTCGTCGGCGGTCCACATGTGTTCGCCGGACGACGCCCAGATCAGCTGATCGTCGGCGGTAGGGCCACCAGCGCCGCCGATCGGGCCACCCTGCGCGTAGTGGGTGCCGCCTTGCGCCAAGTCGACCTGACTGGCGGGCAGACCGAGCGAATACGGACTGATGCCCTGGGCGGACGCCTGCTGCAACAAGGTCGCCAGGTTCAGCGACGGTGTGCCGACGATCGAGAAGTTCGTCACCAGCGGGATGCGCGTCACCGCGCTGATGACGCCGTCGATCTGGCCGGCCGTGAACCCCATCTTCTCGCCCTCGGCCTCGGTCGCGGCCGTCGCGTCCTGGACCGACTGAGTGGCCGAGTAGTTCTTTTCGTACAGGCCCTCCAGCATCGTGTAGTTGCGGTTCCCGGCCGCCGTGGTGATATCGGTATTCCGGGACGCGTCCTGCTGGGCCGTGGTGTACGCCTCCGACGCCTGCCGGGCGGCTTGCTGTGCCTGCTGTACCGCATACTGGGCGTTCGACAACGCCAAGCTGGCCGCGTTGACGGCCTCCTGGGCGGTCTGGACGCCGTGCTGAGCGGACACCACCTGCTGGGAGGAATTGACCAGCGACTGGTTCGCCGAGACCACGCCAGCGTTGCCGTCGATCCCGAGCTGCTGCGCCGAGGTCAGGCCGCTCTGTGCCTGAGCACTCGAATTCTGGGCGTCCGCGACCTGATTCTGGGCCTCGATCAGCGCGATAGCGGCCTTGACCTGGGCTTCGTTCCCGGCCGTGACCTGCCCGGCGGCGATCGAGTGCGCGTTGGAGGCGTTCACCCCCAATGCGGCTGCCGACGTCGTCGCGTCGAACAGACCCACCCCGGCATTCAGCGTCCCCGCTGCGGCATCGTTGGCCTGCAACTGGAGATCGATCAGGTTCTGCTGCGCCGCCTTGCGAGCGGCCGCCACAGCCTGCTGCGCGACGGTTTCCTGCCCGAGCGCGTTCTGGTAGGCCTGCTCAGCCTGCGTCGCCCCGTCTTGGGCGGACTGGATGCCCTGCAGTGCGGACGCGACACCCTGCTGCGCGGAGACAATCCCGTGCTCGGCCTGCGCCAGCGAGTTCGCCGAGGAGGTGACGGCTTGGTCGAGCTGCTGGAACTGGGTGGTCGCGGAGATGTTCGCCGCCGCTGCCGCGACCGTCGCGTCGGTGATCTCCTTCACGCCCGCGGTCGCGGTGTTGTACTGCGACACGGTGCCGGCGACCGCCTGACCGATCGAGTTCCATCCCTGCTGCGCGGACGACAGCACAATCCCCTGCTGGGCGAGATCCTGTGTGATGACGAGCAGCGAGGCTTGTTCGTCGTTGTACGCCTTCGTCGCCTGGTTGATGACGTCGTTGTAGGCGTTGTACTTGGTGATGTTGTCCTGGACGGCTTGCGGGAGGCTGCTTTCCGCGATCTTGTGGTCATTGACCTGCTGGGTCAGCTGGGCGATCGTCTGCGTGGTCGTCTTGTACGTTTCGGTGAGCGACTCGCCGGCGGCCTTTCCTCCACTGCTGCCGCTGACCATTTCCTGGCCGACGACAACACTTTGAGCGCCGAGCGCCGACTGCGCACTGGTCAGATTCTCGACATAACCCTTCGCCATTTGCAGCGAGCCGGAAAATGCCTGCGAAAACGCCGCCGAGCTCGACCCGATGGTATCCAGCTGAGTGTTGATGCCCGCCAGGCCACTGTTGCCAGACAGGGAACTCGCCGCGCTCGATCCGTCCCTGCCGAGCGCGATCAGCTGCTGCGACATGTCCTGAACGCCCGCGGCGACAGAGCTGGAGCTCCCACCGAACGCGAACATCGCCATCTGGACGGCGTTGATGAGGAGATATACAGGGCCCATCGCCGCGCCCATGCCGCGGAATGAGGTCGATGCGGCTTCGGCGGCGACACTCGCCGCCGCCTCGGCTTCGGCCGCCACGTCCATCGCCGCAGCCTGTGCCTCGGCGGTGTCGGCCGAGGTTTTCTGCGCGGCTGCCAGGTCCTCCTCGGCCTTCGCGATGTCGTCGGCGTTGTTCTTCGCGAGCGCGTCGTTGAGGTCTTGCTGCGCCTGCACCTCGGCTTGCGACGCATCGGCGGCCGAGAGGATCGCCGCGCGCGCCTCCGCCAGCGATGCCTCGTCGGTGTCGACCTCGACGACCACGCGGGCCTGCGCGGAAATCGCCTCGACCTGCTCCAGCACCTCCGCCCGGAACGCGTCGGCATTCGCCGGCTCCAGCGGGATGTCGGCCTTCGTGACGGACGCGATCTCCTGTACCTGCGCCTGCAACTGTTCCCGGAACGCCTCGGTGTCCGGCTCGACCGGGATCAGCAGTTCCTGGCTGGACAGTTCCTTGATCGACGCCCTCACCTGGGCCATGAACGCGTCGTTGATCGGGTTCGTCGCGGTGAGGCCGATCGGCTGGAATGACTTCGCCCACTCGTTGTAGCTGGCCTTCAACGCATCCTGGGTGGGTTTGGTTGCGTCGCTGGCGGTGACGACCAGTTCGATTTCGTTGCCCACTAGTCGTCACCGTCCTTCCCGTAGTTCACGATCGCCAGCCAACGCAGCAGTTGCGCGTCCTCGGCGAACAATTGGCTTGGTAGACAACGGAACCGGTCACACAGGCCAATGACCTGTTCCGCTTCGATCAGCTCGCGAGGCTTGGTGACAGGGTCACCGTTGTCATCGACGCCTCCAGGGACGGATCGCCATCGCTGGAGGGCTTGTCCAAAGGGACGTCCACCGAAGTTGGCGTGTACAGCCACGCTCCGATCAGGGCGGACACAAACTCGCCTTCCAGCGAGCGCAGTCCGTCGAACGTGCCGGGTACCGGACTGCCGTCCTCCTCGGTGAGGTTCCAGTCCACCAGGTGCTCGACGAACGTCCGGTGCAGGCTGTCCAGTCGCTCGACGCGCTCGGCCGGGGTCAGCGATTCATTCGCGGTCCACGAGGTGTCCGTGCCACCGCGCAGCACCGTGCCGAGGTCCATGCGGCGCGCACGCACGACGAGGCCCGCGTACTGGTCGTCGGTGAAGCGGAGCTTATAGATGGTGCGAGGCACCACAAACCGGTCCATGGTCAGCTCCAAGTAGGTACTGCGCCGTCCGCCAAGTTCCCGGTCACCTTCCAGGTGAGGTCACCGCCGGCGGCGCGGGTCAGCGGGTAGTCGGTGTAGACGGCGTTGACCGGGCCGAGGGTTTTCCCGCCAACCACGATCGACGTCGCCCGGTTCACCGACGTCGAGGAGATGTCGGAAAACACGGTGTGCGACACGGCCGGGTTGAACACGCCCTGCAAGTTCAGGGTGAAGTCCACGAGCAGCAGCAGGCGCTCGTGCGCGAACTTGTCAATACCGGTGATGTCCTGGACAGCCTTCGGCGTGCTGAAGTCGAGCTGCGTGCAGTCGTTGCGGATGTCAGTGGGGGTACCGCCGGAGGTGGCCACCGACATCGTGGTCCAGCCGAGCCCGCTTTGCTTTGCCATCTCTGTCAGCCTTTCTGTAGCAGGTCGGCGATCTTTTCCTGGTGCTCGCCGAAGTCGTCGAGCCACGCCTGCGCACCGGAGTGCCGACGCAACATCTGCCGGGGGTTGCCGCGCCAGTCGCCGCCACGGACGAGGTACAGCTCTTGGCGCCCGTTGGGTACGCGGTGCTCGCCGGCGGCGAAGCAGGTTTGGCCGGGGGTGTAGATGAACACGGTCACCGACGGTGGGATCTGGTGGTCCGGGTGGTCGAAACCGCGTTGTTCCCGGCATTCGCGGCTCTTGTCCTGCCGGATATAGGCTGCGCGGCGCTGTCCGTCCTCACTGGACTCGTCACACAGCACCATGAAACCGTGCAGGAAGTTCGGGCAGTCGACTTCCTCGCACGTTGCGCGGCGCCAGTGCGTCGTCTTCGGTGCCTTCACCTGGTAGGTCTGGTACTCCTCGGCCGGCCCGGCCGAGGGCAAGTGATATGGCTCGTTCACGGTGGTCCTCTCGATCAGAAGCCGGTCGCTACCTGGTTTTTGTTGAGCATCACGGCGAAAGCGAGGTTGCTGAAGCCGGCCGAGGTGCTCGTGATTGCCCGCACGTATCGGCGCACGGCTGCGGTGCTCCCGACTGCGAGCCGCTGCGTCTGTCGGCCGGCGGTGATCTGGGCGAACGCGCCAGAGGCGATGTTCGTCCACGACGAGTTGTCCGCCGAGTCCTGCAACGTCACCGTCGCGTCCGTGCCGGTGAACCCGAACAACTGCAGATACGCCTGCCAACCGTTCGAGGTCTGTAGTGCCCATGTCCACGTCGGCGCCACCGAGTAGGTGAGGGTGATCGTGCCGCCGGCCGGGACGGTGTAGGTGCCGTCGCCAGTGCCGGCCGTGACGCCGTTGACGGAGACGTTGGTGAGCGTGCCTGCGCTGATGACCACCGTCGCCGGGAGTGGCGACGTGTTGGTCACCGGAATCGTCGTGGCGGCCACCGCAGGGGTGGCGAAGCCGTTGCCGCCGTCGACGCTCGCGCCGTTCGTTGCCGCCGTGTCCGTCCGGATGCCGGCCGTCAGCTGGGTTCCCCATTCCAGGCCGTACCCGTTGGCCTGGAACTGGACGTCGAACGTGAAGCTGCCGTCGCTGCCGCGCGACGGCTTGTAGTCGATCTGCTTGCCGATCATGCACGCGGCCGGCGCACCCAGGGTGGTGCCGCGCGCGTAGTACACCGACACGTCGATCGTCGGCAACACGGACAGCACCGGGTGTTCCTGGTTGCTGGATGGGTTGTAGAACGCGATGAACTCGAACATGCCGTCCCGCAGCCCAGGGATGCGTTCGTGCCCGGACTTGTCGATCCCGGTCGTGTCGATCGGTTTCATCGGCGACCCGATGGTCTTGATCTGGCCGATGTCGCCGGACAGGTTATAGCCGCCGACGTAGCAGTTATCGCCAAGGCCGGACTGCTTGGTCATCACTCACCGTCCTTTCGAACCACGGTCAGTTCGCCGCCGGAGACCACGCGGGTGCGGTGATCCGGGAACAGCGCGTGGAGCAGCTCGTTCATGTCCTCGGCCTCGGAGTCGTCCAGCGCGTGGTCGACGGCCAGGACGAGCTCGTCGCCCGGCTGGAGCCGCAGGACTCGGACCTCCGGCAGTTCCGAGCGGATCGCGCCGGCCGCAGTGGTCCACGCCTGGACGGTGTGCTCGGGAAGGTCCTGCCACGCCGGCATGTCGCGGCCGTCGAACGTCTTGCCGCCGGTCGCCTCGGCGTAGCCCGTGTAGCCGGCCTCGGCCTGCTCCAGCGGGGTCGGAAGCGTCATCAGGTCTGTCCTTCCTGGATAGTCAGGTCCGGGCAGCCCACGTGACGGCCCCAACTGAGCAAGCCGCGCACGGCGATACCGCCGTACACCACGCTCGCCGCCACAAATGCCCACTGGCCCGTCGCGACCGCGACCACCAGCCACACGGCTTGCGCGGCGAGCGCGAACCACCAGCCGGCGCGGCTTCGGCTCGTGAGCAGCCACCCGGACACCAAGCCGAGTGCGTCGATCAGCCATTCGAGCAGCTGCACGGTCATGCGTTCAGCTCCCCGACCGCCTCGTCCACGTGCGGCTGGCACACGTCGCTGATCTTGCCCGGAAGCGCGTCGACCATGTCCTGAAAGCTTTGGTAGCCCTCAAACCTTGTGCGAGGCGCATTCCGACTGCCGGTGCCTTCCAGCCATGGCCCATAGACCGATTGGTCGTCGTTCAACACGTCCCGGTCCGGCGACTCGTCGACGTGCACCCGCGACTCGTACTTCCCAGTCGGGTGCTGGAGGTTGTCGTGCAGGTTGCTCGACCAGTCGTCCTTCGCTTGCCCGGACACCGCGTGGATGCAGTTCTCGGCCAACTCGCCGATGATGCCGTCGGCGTCGTCGAACCATGGCCCGGACAGGATTAGTTCCGCCATCACGCCACCTGCTCCCAGACGTTGTCCACCAGGAACGGCACCGTGATGTCGATGATCCGCATCTTCTGCCCGGCCTGGTCCACCCAGCCCGCTTTTCCGGCCAGTGGGTTCCCCCACGCGCCCAGGAGATCCGTCGCGAACACCTCGCCGCCGAGCGTGAACTCGGCCGACAGCGCACCGATCATCACCGCTGCCGCGTTGGTCATGTTCGGCTCGATCCAGTCCAGGTTTCCCGTGATGCCAGGCGTGTAGAGCCGCATCAGGTACTCGACCCGTGCCGCGGTCGACGCCAGGCCGGACACCTTTTTGGACGGACCGATGCTCTGCAACCACACCCCGGCGGTGACACCGCTGGCGGGGATGCTGGCCGGTTCGTGGCCGTTCACCTGGTCGAACAGGCCGGACGCCTGTGCGACCGAGATGAGCTGGTTGAGGATGCCGTTGGCGTCGAAGCTCATACGAGCCTCGCAGCGGTCCGGGTGCGCAGCCGTTTGTAACGGGCCGCGGCACGCTTGCGTAGGTCGTCGAGCGCGGTCGACACGTCCAGGGGGTCACCGGGCGCGGACGACGTGCCCGAGCTGCGCTTGACGATCGTGGTGTAGCCGCGGCGTTCCTGTACGAGCGAGTTGAGGGTTTCGGCGACGGCGAGGGACCGGATCAACGGTGGCACCAGGTGCACGTTGACGGCGGCGTTGGCGGAGTGGGTGGCCGCGGTGGTACCGAGCACGCCACGCTGGACCGTAAGCAGCCTGGGTGCGTAGATCGTGGCGCCGGCCGTGTGTGCGGCGAGGACGCTGCCGTTCCAGGCCCGGTTCACGGTGAGGTTGTTGCCGGCGACTGTGGTGATCAGCATCTGTTCGCTGTCGATGAGGATGATCTCGCCTGTGTCGAACTCGGCGCCGGTGGTGACGGGCACGGTGTTGTTGCTGTTGAGCGCGGTCAGGCCGGGCGCCAGTAGCGTTTGGCTGGTGCTGGCCATACCGCGCCCGGTGACGATCATGCGTTCGGCGTCGACACGGATGATGTTGCCGACACCGATCAGGCTGGCATCGGAGACGGTGCCGGTAGTGCCGGTGGTGTCCGAGAACGCTGACACCATGGTGCCGCCGGTCGTTTCGCCGGCACAGAACCCGAACGTGCCGGTGATCGCGATGCTGCGCTGGAACGTTTGGCCAGCGGAGAACGCGGCGCTGCTGGACAGGTCGATCTCGACCTTGGTGTACGGAAACCCGCGCAGCGGAGCATCGTCCGGGCGCAGCATCACCGACGAGGTGATGTCGATACCGGCGGTGGTAACCGAGGTGACGGAGGTCAGTTCCCGCTGGTCGAGCCACAGCCGCCATGCGGCGCTGTACTGGTGGTCTGGCCAGTCGAATGTCTCGACGGCGTACTGCGGGTAGAAGTAGCGGCCGAGGTCGCCCTCGATCGATCGGGAAGCACCCTCGATGGCGCGGTCGATCTGCGCGTCACGCCAGGACACCTCGGGTACGTCGAGAGCTGCTTTGACGTCCTCGCGGGTGCAGTACCAGACCTCGTTGGTGCTGCCGGACGGGACGTTGGTGGTGACGGTGACGAGTTCGCTGGCGGAGGCCTCGTTCGCGACCCAGGCGACGAGGTGGTCGCCGAGGACCGCGTCAGCCGGGACGGCCCACACGTACTGGTAGGTGCCGGTGGTGACGTGCGTGATGCCCGTCGACGTCGTGGCCACGTCCACTGTGGAGTCGGGTGCGGTGATGGTGATGGTCAGGTCGGTGACGTCCTGCGCCGGCCCGGACTCGTATTCGAAGAACTGGGCGGTCAGCGTGAGGGACTGTCCCTGCTGGACGGTGGTCATTTCGCACACATCCAGCTGGTGACGTTGATGTTCGACTGAGTCAGGGTCGGCACCGCGAGCGGCGGCGTCGTCATCGTCGCGCCGCCGCTGTTGGTGTAGACGCGCGGAGTGATGCCGGAAACCAGGCCGTCAAGGTTGGTGCCGAACAGGCGCCCAGCGACGTACTGGGCCGCAGCGGTGGTCAACCCCGTGTACGAGGTGAGCAGCATGAAGTACACCCAGGCGCCGATCGGCTGAGCGGGAATCGACGAGGCAGCACCGGCGGCATTGCTGGCGATCGGGAGCACCAGCTCCAGCTGTGTCGGGGTCACGTCCGCCGAGAAGTCCGCCGTCGCGCCGAGCAGCGCGCCGCCGGACGCGCCGGGCGTCGAGCACGCGTACATGGCCAGGAACGAGCCGGTCGGCAGCGTGGGTGTCGAGCCGTTGACGTAGCCGGTGATCAGATTGGTGATCGCGGCGTTCTGGTCGATGCGCACCGGGAAGAACATCGGCCGCCCGGTCGTCGGCGGACCTTGGCTCGGGAAGATCGACCCATCACCGGTCGCGGCGACCAGTCCGCTACTGGATGCCGTCCACACGCCAGGCGTGCGCAGGTAGGGAAGTGCTGCCCAGGTGGATGCGCCGTCGCCGACCTTGGCGCAGTTGAGATCGGTCTCGTACGCCATCTCGCCGGCAGCCAGGACGAGTGCGCTGTTGGCCAGCCAGTTCGCGAGCGTGTCCCGCCGGTGTGCGTACGCGGTCGTCGGCGCGACGGTCGCACTGCCGCCGGACGGCGTGACGAACGTGCCGGCCGTGACCTTGGCCTGCTGCGCGTTCTGGGCGCCGGTGATGGTGATCGTCGCGTCGGCGGCGGAGATGGGCGCGGCCGGTGTCGCGCCGAGCATCGCGTAGGCGAGCACCTCGCCGTAGGTGGCGACGGCCATGCCGGCCGTGTTGATCGCGGTGACCAGCGTGGTCAGGTCCGCGATGCTGATCTGGTTGATGTTGCCCGACGCGCCGCTGGACACGTCGTGGATGGTGATCGGGACGAGCGCGCCCGCGGCCTTGGCGAGCGCGAGCACGCCGGTACTCGCCGTGGTGTACGTGCTGACACCGATGCCGCCGCTGCCACCGACGCCTGCCGCCGAGCGCAGGTGCTGTGCACTGCCGATCGGCAATGTCTCGGTCATCAGCGTCGAGTCGATCGTGCGCGCCACCTGCACCAGCGGTGCGACCGCAGCGTCGAACCCGTCGTTGAACCCGCCGAGCGGGTAGGCGAACATGCCGGACAGCCCGAACCCGTTGGCGGCGATCCATGCCTTGCTGGCGGCGACGTCTGCGGCGACTTGCGCGGTGGTCAGGCTGTTCCATCCGGTGTGGTTGGCCAGGGTGTGGGCGTGCGGGGCGACTTCCCAGCCGATGTTGGCCATCTGCTGCAACTGGGCGAGCGTCCAGCTGCCGGACTGCCCGATCTGGTCGATGATCGGGAAGATTGTTGCGGTGTAGCCGAAGCTGGACAGCAGATTCATCGCCAAGCTGGCTTGGCCGGCGTAGCAGTCGTCGAATCCGAGGCAGACGACGCCGTTCGGATAGCGGCCAGCCAGGGCCGGGTACATCTCGATGCCGCCGAAGTGCGCAGTGAACGCGGTGCCGTTGTCCTGGCAGATCCACCGGTACTCGGTGAGCGCGGCCAGGTTCGGCGAGCCGGCCGTGAACGCCGAGCCGAGGCTGAACGACAGCTCGGTCCACGTGTTCGGCGGGATGATCAGGCCGTTGGTGCGGTAGGTGCCGCCAGAGGAGGCGAGCGCGGTCCAGCTGATGTAGCGGCCGGCCGCGATACCGCCCGTGTCCGCGACCCGCAGCGTGATCGCGGTGACGTTCGTCGGAACGTCGACCTTGACCCACACGCGCAGGCAGTTCCCGGCGATGCTGATCGCCGAGGCACCGGTCTTGGTGAAGGTCGGGAACGCGCTGGCGTTTCCGGTGGTGGTGCCAGTGAGCATCTGGCCGGACAGCCGGCCGTCGCTGGTGTCGTTGACGTTGCTGCTGGCGAACCCGTTGGCCGTCCAGCCGTGACCGCTGGCGTAGGTGGTGATGACGCTCGCGCGGCCGCGGTTGATCTGCGCGACGGGTGCGACGATCTTGCGCCCGGCCTCGGCCGCCTCGGCGCGTGTGGTCTCGGCGTCCACATACTGCTCCGGCGCGGCCTGCAACGGCGCGTCCGGGTTGCCGGGCAGCACGAGCGCGCCGGTCATCGTGTCGCCGGAAACGCTGACTTTCCGTGGATCTCCGCTCGTAAAGCCGATCGCGCTCATGCTGCCCTCCTCCCGAACTAGTTGTTGCGCGGTTGCGCGTCCTCTACTGAGCCGTCCCAGTGCCAGTGGCCCCAGCGGCAGAAGATTTCGCCGGTTTCACCGCCGGCGCGGACGGGCTCGCCGCACTTGGGGCAGGCGACGGGGTCGGCTTCGCGGAACTGGCGTCGGATTTCGCGGCCGGACTGGAGTTGGCCGAGGAGTCCGTACCAGCCGATGCCGCCGTCTCCGGTGGGCTGACTGATGGCTGCTCACCTCCCTCGGTGACCGCCGGCACGGTGGTGGACGTGCCGGCCTGGGTGACCGTTACCGTCGGGTCGGTTACCACCGGGATCGGTGGCTGTACCGACAGATTCCGGTCGGTGACCACGATGTCGGCCCACACGTGCGGGTTGTGTTCGATCGGCGGGTGTGCGCTCGTCATGACGACTCTCCGATCAGAACAGCGTCGCGGCGAGGTTCGCCGGGTCGCGCTTGGTGACCAGGTCGGTCAGCAGCACGCTGATCGCCCCGAACCGGGACACCGCCGCGGTGGCCGCGCAGGACAGGCTGACGTAGTCGTTGCCGTCGTCCAGGTCCTTGGTGTTGACCTGTACGGCGGCCATGACCTGCTTGGTGGCATACGACGCACCGGGGATGGTGAGCGTCGACCCTGCGGCCTGGGTTTCCTTCGTCCACGTCTCGGTGCCGGCCAGCGTGGTGGCCTGCTTCAGCCACCAGGTGGTGATGTTGGCCAGCGCGGTGGTGGTGCCACCCGAGGATGCGGTGTGCTCGTTGAGGGTGAACACGAGGTCGTCGGTGCCGCTGGCGGCGGCTGCCATGGTGATGAGGAAGATCACCGACTGGGCGTTGCGGAGCATGACGCGCTTGCCGGTGACCGCGCCGGTGTGGAAGTCCTGCACGGCAGCGACCGGGCCAGCGTCGACGGTGTATCCGAGCTTGTACATGTGGTGCCTTCCGTTTTAGTTCCGGGGGAACAAAGGTGCTCGGTGGGTTGAGGGCCGGGCGTGGCGTCTATGCCACGCCCGGCCGGGGTTACAGCACGACCGCGGTGCCGACGTAGGTCACGATCGCCGCCAGTGCCAAGGCTTTCGAGGCGTAGACGGTGCTGAACGTGGCGCCGCCGCTCTGGGCCGTGGCGATCCGCCACGTGGTGCTGGACCCCTGGACGGTCAACGCCGGAACCGTGTTCAGGTTGACGTAGATCAGTCCGGTGGAGTCCAGCGCGAACGTTGCGGCGGCAGCCATGATCGTTTCCTTTCGGTGCGGCTGGCGTGGATCAGGTGTTCTGGCCGAGGATCACGTAGGGGGACAGGGTCGGGCCGCCGCTGTGCGGGGTGATCGCGGAACGCAGCCACGGCTGGCCGTCGAGGCGGCCGAGGATGCGGAACGCGGTCTTGTCGGTGCCGAACAGGTAGTCGTTGCTGGACTCCAGCGACATGGCCTGCCGGTCGCCGATGAGGTACTGGGACCAGTCGACGAGCATCAGGTCACCGGTGGTGCCCAACGCCGAGGTCTTCTCCGTCCAGTCGATCGGGCGACCGAGAAGCGTCTGCTCTGGTTGGCCGATCGCGTTCATCTGCCACAACATCACCGGCACCGGGGTCGACCCGCCGGCTGGCGTGAAGGACAGTTCGGCGAGCTGCGGGTAGGTGCTGATGTTCGCGACCCACCGGGCGTTGCGCATCGACGCCGGGTACATGCGCGCGAACATCTGGACGACGTCGTCGTAGCCGATGGTGGCCGACTGGCCCGAACCCGCACGGGTGGTGGTCACCACGCCGGGACCCTTCTCCACGCCGAGCGGCTTGTCGGTGCCGTCGCCGGTCAGGAACGCGATGTCCTCGAACCAGCCGTAGGCCGACGGGAATGCCTGCCCGAACCAGGCGACGAAGGCTGCCGCGTCGGCGAGTAGCTCGTTCGGGATGCCGCTGTACCCGAACAGTTTCTTCGCGACCAGGTTGATCTGCCCGAACTTCGCCGAGCTGTCGACGCCCAGGCCACCCTCTGGGGTCCAGTAAAACTGGATGCCGCCATAGATGTTCGTCACGCGGCTGGTTTCGTCGACGGCCGGGATCGGCACCGTCAGCGAGTCCATGGGGATGACCGTCGCGTGAGGACGGACAACCGCGCCCTCAAGGGCCAGCTGAAGAATGTCGCTGCGCAGGATTTCCGGGATGAGGAAACCACCGTCGGACGGAACCGTCGAACCGGCCGCGTTGCGGAGCTCGCGGACGATCTTGCTGTGGTTCTCCATCTTCTTGCGGAGGTCGTCGATGTTCGGCAGCTGGCTGTTGCGGTGCCACGCGGCCTGGAAAAACTCGGCGTGGTTCGCGAACGCCTTGTCCAGCTTCGCGCCGGGCGCCTTCGCGTTGTACATCTGACCCTTGTCGCGGTTGGTCAGACCCGAGCTGGAGGCCTTGGCGCGGTTCACGTCGCGCATGTCGAGCTTGCCAGTGATGTCCTGGCCGTTCTGGACGAGGAAGTCGCGCAGGACCTTCTGCGTCTGCTCCTCGACTTGCTTCGCGGTGTCGATGTTCTTGGCCGTGTGGGCAGCGGCGTACTTGCCCATGAAGTCGCTGAACGGGCCGTTGTTCCCGGTGGTCAGCTGGGTGACGATCTCACCCCACTTGACCTCGTCGTGCATGAAGTCCTCCAGCTCCTGGGAGGACGTGGGGATGGTGGGTGCGGTCATCGTTACCGCGCCTCCTTCTTGTGAGCGGAGAACGCGCTGCGGAAAGCAGCACGCACAACCTCCGGATCGATCACCGGTTGCGGCGCGGGTACAACCGGTGGCGGGACCGGTGCCGGGGCAGCTGCCGCGCGCGGCTGCTCCAGCACCGGAGTCTGTGTAGTGGTGGCTGCGGCAGCCTTGTCGTCGGTGTCGCCGTCTTCGTCGTCACCGTCGTCGCCGCCCATGTCGGCGCCGCATTCGGTGCAGGTGTCGGCGTCGGCCTTGTTGAACTTGCCGCAGCTGGGGCACTTGGTGTCGGCGTCGTCGACGGCCGCCACCGGGGCGGTGTCGCGGCGCGTGGTGTTACCCCACCCGGTGGCGCCGTTGCCGGCTGCCTCGTCCTCGTCGTCGCCGGCCTTGTTCGGCGGTTCGGCGATGTGGTCAGCCAGGCCTGCGTCGACGGCCTCCTGGGGCGTGTACCAGGTCTCGGCCTGCATCGCGGATTCCCAGTCGGCCAGGTCGCCACCGGCGCGCAACTGGTAGAGGCCGGCCAGCGAGGTATCCATGCGCTCCAACATGTCCATGACCTCGGCCATGTCGTCGCGGTTGCCGTAGACGCTGGTCGCGGCGCGGTGGATCATCAGCTGGCTGCCGGGCGACATGGTAAGGCTGTCGCAGCCCATCGCGATGATCGACGCGGCGCTGGCGGCCATGCCGGTGACGATGCCGTTCACGGTGGACGGGTGGTTGCGGAGCAGGTTCGAGATCGTGATGCCCTCGAACGCGTCACCGCCACCAGAGTTGATGTGCACGTTCAGCGGGCCCGACACCTGCGCCAGGTCCTCGACGAAGTCCTCGGCGTTCGCGCCGAACCAGCCGCCGATCGGCCCGAAGATGTAGAGCGTCGAGCTGCCGTCGTCGGCCTCGGCCGCGTTGGTGAAGCGATACCACTTCCGTGCGGACGGCGGGGTCAGGTTGTGGATGCGCCGCAACGTCGCCTGCATCGCGGACGGCAGAAGTAGCCGGCTGCCGCTGTTCGACTTCTTGTTCGCGTCGTCGAGGTGGGCCTGGGCGTGCTTGCGGACACCAGCCTTGTCGCCGGCCGGGATGCTGCTGTTCGCGACGCGGGCGAGGACGTTGCGGCAGCCAGGAACGTTCGCCGGACCGCCGTCCTTTTTGTGATGGGGGAAGGAGTAGGCCGACTTTTTGTCGTCGGCGTCGTCGTCACCGGCGGTGTGGCTGGACGCTGCCGCGTCCGCCGACCACCAGGCGTGGCAGTAGTGCAGAGTCGCGTACTCGGCAGGCATCGCCGCGACCGCAGCCGGGCCGTCCCAAGGACTGTCCTCGGTGGACGTGTGGTGGATTCCGATGGCGGGGATCGTCATCGCCCCCTTCGTTGCAGGGTCGCCATCACGCGGCCTCGGTCTCGGCTGGCTCGTACGTCTTGGCCGGCGCAGCGAGCGGCGGCTGCACCGTGGAGGGGATGGCCCCGGTGTGCTTGATCGCCGGCAGGCTCATCGCGTTCAGGGTTTCCTCGGGATCGAACCCGACCTGTACGAGTCCGATCGCGGCGTTCGCGTTCGCCGCAGTAGTCGCGGCGTCGGCCTGCCAGTCGCGCGGAACCGGGTTGTCCGCGTCAAAGCTGACGCCCTGGCCGGACGACCCGAACAGCGGCAGGAACTGGTAGTTGAGAACGTCTTTGGTGCGGGCGAGGTCGACGCCGAGCCGGTATTTGGTGTAGATGTACTCGCTGCCCTCGATGTTGGCGCGGTTGACGTCGTCGACGACGCCCAACATCCCTTTACTGGTGCCGTATCCCTCGTAGATGATGTCCCGGCCGTCTTGCCGCAACTCGGTGAACTGCATGTCCTTCATCGAGTAGGTGGCCGGCACCCACTGGCCGCCACCTTCCAAGAACGCGACCCGGTGCGCGCGCTGCACGCCCTGGTGCTGCTCGGCCCACCGTTCGGCCATTTCCTCCCACTGGTCGT
This sequence comes from Pseudonocardiaceae bacterium, assembly GCA_036268955.1. Lineage (GTDB taxonomy): Bacteria > Actinomycetota > Actinomycetes > Mycobacteriales > Pseudonocardiaceae > CAJCJE01. The sequence continues at coordinate 5,336 of DATATE010000115.1, read as the reverse complement.
CACCGACACGGTCGGGGAAGATGTACAGGCCGCCCGGCTGGGCGGAATTTTTGAAGAAGTTCCGGTTCCACTGGCTGGTGTAGCTGGCCGACTCGATGTCGGGCATGAGCGGCTCGACCGCGCCCATGCCGCCGTACGGGTTGAGCGGGTGTGGCTGCCGCAGCCAGACGACTTCCTTGTTTTCCAGCGGGATCTGCTCACCGGACGGTCCGGTGTAGACCCATCCGGCGATGAATGTCTTGGCGTCCGGCACGGGCATCATCCGGTCTGGGCGCACCGGCCACATCCACGCCGGGATGCTGCCGACGTAGCTGATCACCCAGTACGCCAGCCCGGTCAGCTTCAGGTGCTGCTGGTAGGACTCACGGAACAGTTGGCCGGCCATCCACGGATTCGGCTTGTTCCACATGTCCAACGCGGCATGCGACGTGACCTCGCGGACGGGGTCCGGGCCGGAGATACGGCCACGGCCGTCGGCCTGACGGAACAGCCGCCATTGGACCTGGCTGAACGAGGACGCGGCCAGGGTGACGACCGAGTGGAGCGTGCCGGACCGGCCGAACGTTTCCATCTGCTGCTCGGGATCGGACGTACCGGTCAGGGACGCGAGAACGGACGGGAATCGGCCGACCATCGGCACACGCGGCCCAGGGGTGGCTGGCGCCGCAGCGTTGCGCGGCCGGGTGCGCGGGCGCCGGCGGGTGAGGTTATTCCACACACTCATCGTCGATCACCGCCTCGGGCCGGTCGACCGCGTGGTCGATGAACACCAGCGACAGGCCGATCGCGAGGAAGCCCGCCCACGGGTGCCAGTCGAACGCGGCGACGCAGCCGGATGCGGTCGCTGCGGTGGCGACGATGCCGTCCTTGATCTGGCGGCCACGGCCGGCCAGCCGGTCGCGCAGCCGACGGTGCGGCGTCCGCTCGGCAGCTTCCACCTGGATGGTGGCGCGGGGCTTCGGCATGAACGCGCCGAGGACACTTCCGCGCGGGGTGACGATCGGCCGGGCACCGTTGATTACCGTCATGAGACCCACTTGATCCTGTGTCGGCGCCCGTGATCGACGTGCATGACCAAGTAGCGTTTGGTGTCGCAGCCATCGTCTTTTTCCTTGACTGGCTGCTCTTTCGTGCCGTCCCAGACGTAGCCACCGATCTCGTCCTCGGTGCACGCCGGCAACGCCTTGTCGACGAGCGACTGGTCCTTGCGGCCGCAGGCGTCGCGGATCAGGAACAGGCGCGCCCGACCGTCGCCGGCGAGCTTCAACCGGGACTGCACGGCCTGGAGGCCTTCCTTGACGGCCTTGCGTGCGGCGACGGTGGCCAGGCCTGACTTCTCCTCGAACGTGGCCCGGCCTTCGGCGTCGTGGTCACAGATCACGGCCTGCGGGTGGGGTTCGGTCCAGAACCGTTTCCCGGCCAACCCTTCGGCCTTGGTGCCTTCGCGGGACACCTCGGCGAGCACGTCGGCGGCGTGGTCTTCGACGAGGCGTTGGGTGCGGTAGATCTCGGCGTACCGGTACAGCCGGCCGTCGCCGTCCATCGCCCAGCGTTGCAGGACGAATGGGTGCGTGAACCCGAAGTCGATCGACCAGTAACGCGCCCAATCCCACGGCAGGCCGGCCGAGCACAGCGGCGTGTTCTTGCTGAACGTCGGCTTGTCGATCAGGTGCACGGAGGTGTCGAACGTGTCGTAGATGACGCCCTCGGCCGCCGCCCAGATCCCGTCGAGGAGGCGCAGGCGCCGGACGCCGGTGAGGGCGTCGAGGACGGCCATGTAGTCGGCGCCGCGGGCGGTCATGGTGCCGTCGGCCCGGAAGTAGGCCGGGTTGTCGCGGTGCCGGGACTGCAACATCGGGATGGCGCCCTTGGCGGCGCGCTGGTTCAGCCAATGGCCGGGCGCGTCCGGGTTGCAGCACATGATCAGCTGCTTGTACGTCGGGGTGTCCGCGCGAAGCCGAGTGCTGAGCAGTTCCAGCGCGGTCTCGGTGATCTCGGTCGCCTCGTCGATGACGATCCGGTCGTACTGGCCACCCATGAACTTGACCGGCTTGTCGAGGCCGCCGACGGTGATGGTGGAGCCGTTGGCGTACCGGTAGGCGGCGGGCTGCCGGCCGGAGCCGCCGAACCAGGTGACGACGCCAGCTTCGAGCGCGGCGGCGGCGACCTCTTTTTCGAACGTGATCAGCGTCGTCGAGGTGAGCGAAACGTGCGTCTGCCGGACGATCAGGCCCCGCAGGTCCGGCATGGCCAGCGCGGCCAGGTGCAGCTTGAACAGTGCCGCCAGGCTCTTGCCCGTACCCGCCGGGCCGCTCATCGCGACGATCTTGACGCGACTCTGCATCAGCTCGACAGCGGCGCCGCGCGGGTTATATCGGACGATGCGCTCGTTGGCCGCGTCGACGACGGCCGCGGTCATCAGCCAGCCGTGACTTGTTCCGGTGCAGCAGCTGCCGCCGCGCGCTGCGCGATGGCTTGCGCGTACCAGCCGGTGAACAGGTCGCGGTCCTCGATGACCCACACCAGCTGGGCGGCGGAGCATTCCATCGTGATCGACTCGCCGTCCCGTTCGAGCCGGCAGATCACCTTGTCGCGCGCCTCGCGTTGCGCTGCTGCGGTCGCCTCGGTGTCGACGGTAAGCGTGAAGTCGTGAATGGACACGTCCGGCGCGGTCGGCGTGCTCATGGGTTTCCTCCGTTGCGTGTGTCGGCCGGGCGGCCATGGTGGTGCTCATGCGGTCCTGCCGCAGGTGCAGCCGACGGCGCAGCACGTGGGCCGTGGGGCGTTGAGTTCGTCGATGTCGTGGACGAGCTTGGGATGCGGGCACGGCGGCGTGTTCGGGCATGCGGTGAGGCCGGCGACGTCGGCCGGGCGCGCGGCCGGCGCGCTGGGCGCCTCGGTGTGCACCTGGTTGACGAACTGCTCGATCCGGTAGTGCTTCTCGTCCGTCGAATGCTGATCCCAGGCGCGGCCGTGCTTCGGCAGATGCCACGACGTTTGACCGGTGGGGAGTTCGATGTAGACGACGGGCCAGTCCGGCTCGGCCGGGTCGATGGCGATGCCGGCCCGCATGTCGAGGTCGAGCGCGAGCGCCAGGGCCTCGAACACGAGCGGGTAGCGGACGTCGTAGTCGGTGTCGTGCTCGACGATCTGCTGGAGTACGCCGGCGAGACGCTCGGCGCCGGTACTCACTGGCCTGCCTCGCTCTCGGCTGCCTGCCGGCGCAGCTCGTCGAGCTGGATGCGGGCCTGGGCGCGGGCGACGATCAGGTTGTCCGTCGCGACGGCGATCCGGACGGAACGGGTGAGCGCGGCCAGGTGCATCGACGGCAGCGCGGTGAACGGCAGGCGCTTCACGACGCACCACCGATGCGGGTGGGAACGCCGAGTCCGCCGCGCTGGATGGTGGACTTGACCTCGCGCAGTTCGATGACCACCTGGGCGAGTAGCTCGGCCTGGCGGTCTGTGCGGTCGGTGACGTCCGTCGCGGTGGGTGCGCCGAGCGGGTGGTGTCGGCTGCACAGCATCCAGTCGCCGTGCGGGTGGCGTCCGATGCGCGGGCACCACTGCTGGTGGCAGTTGTGCTTGCGGAGCAGCGCGTATGCAGCGCCGATGAGGCCGAGGTCGCCGCCAAATCCTGACCACAGGGCGTACCAGCGGCCGGATACGTCGTCGATGCCGAGGATGTGCAGCAGGCCGGCGATCACGGGGTCACCTCGCGGCGTACGAGAACCGGTTGGATCGCCTCGATCAGCTCGCCGTCGACCATGATCTCGGCGCCGGGCATGAGGTCCAGTGAAACCTTGGCGAAGGGGCCATCTTTCGCCTCGAACTCGATGCGGACCGCGGTGACGAGGTTGCGGATGTCCACGTCGTTGATCCAGACGTGGTTGTCCATCGGCTTCAGTTCGATCCGGACGCGCGGGTTGGTCACGGGGTCACCTCGGCGGCCGGCGTGAGGTAGTGCCGGATGTCGGCGTTCGGGTTGCCGGCGAGTTCGCGGTGGGCGCCGTGCGCGGCGTCGCGGACGCGGGCCGGGATGTCGTCGCGGTGGAAGCGAACATGGCGCCGGCTGGCGGAGGCGATCAGGTTGCGGCGAGTCGGCGCGGTCTCGACGTACCAGCGGATAACGGTGCCGTCGGACTCGCCGCGCGACTCGAACGCCAGGATGCCGGTGAAGATGCCGTCGCCGTTCACGGCCGGAGCCCGGTCGGCTGCCAGTTGCTGACGTCGCCGATCAGGTCGGCTGGCTCGGGAGCCTTGACGATGGCCGGGGTCGCGGGCTGGGCTGCGCGCAGGTTTCGCAGCGCCTCCCGCGCGGCACGGCGTCGCTCGCTGCGGTTGGGCACCGGCTGCTTGACGCGCTGGGTGAGGTCGGCGGGCAGCGGCATGGTGAGGCCGTAGGCGGTGAACACCCAGTTGCCGATGCGGTTCTCGCTGAAGTCGGTCATAGCGCGACCTCGTCGACGGCTTGCTCGGCCAGTTCGCGCGCCCGTTCCGGGGTGAGGCTCAGCTGGTGGCCGGTGCCCAACATGGCGGCGTCCGTGGCCAGCAGGGTGCGCGCGCCAAGCTGGATGGCCAGTTCGCGGCTGCCGGGGAGTTGGAATGTGGTGTCAGACAAGGTCGCTCACCTCGACGCCAACCACTTCGTACTTGAGCGACACGTCCGACTCGACCTTGGTTGCAGCATCGGCGCCGAGGACCTTCGCGAGCCGGGCTTGTGCGGCGATGATGGTGCGCGCGGCGTCGAGCTTGGGTCCGTCGTCGAGCAGCGGCTTGTCGGTGTGGGGGTCGGTGACGACGCGGCCGTTGGAGTGCGCGTAGTGCTGGCCGTGCATGACCTGGCTGGCGACGCGGATGATTTCGGCGATCTCCTCGACCATCGCGGCACGGTGGGCGCTGACGGCTTCCTCGACGACGGCGCGCATCGCTTCCCAGTAGAGCTGGTGGGCGCGCTGGCGGGAGAAGCCGAGCTGATCGCCGATGACCTGGAACGTGAGGCCTTGCCGGTAGAGGTCGACGACTTCGGCGCGGCGTTCGGATGACGTGAGTTCGGGGTCGACAGCTTTGCCCACGGTCACCTCCTGCGTCACACGTGCTGGCGTCGAGTGGAGATCACGCTCGCCCGGAAGATAAGTCGCGTGTGGACAGGTCGGCAAAGGCGGTATTTGGCGGCACGAAAGCTATGCTGGGCGGCATGTTGCGTCCTGGAAGCTGGACCAGGCCAGCGGGTGAAAGTCCCGTCCGGGTAGGCACCGGAGCGCCCGGTAGCAGGCCCCAGTCTGTCGGGGAGACCCGTCAGGCCGAGCGGGGTGTCAAGAGCCTCTTTGGAGGGAG
>DATATE010000114.1:0-27674 GCA_036268955.1 Pseudonocardiaceae bacterium | reverse complement strand
CGAGATCCGGCAGGGCACGTTGCGTTTCACGTTCGGATAGTTCGGCGACGCCGGCCCGTAGGAGTAGGCGCCGCTCGTATTGAGCAACGTGAACGCGGCCTGCGCGGGCTGCGGGTTCGCGGACTCGTCCGACCGGCCGATGGTGATCGAAATGGCCTTGGAGTACTGGACGTCGGCGGTGACCTCGGTCCAGGTCCACGGCGTCGCCGGGGTAGTGATCTGCGCGCCCCACGCGAATTCGACGACGAGGTTGACCGGGCCGGCGAGCGTAGCGCTGCTGTTGAGGAGGATCGGCACGCCCGGCGTCGGCCCACTACCGTCCACCAAGGGGGCGGCAGGCACCACCACGCCGCGCGTCTGCTGCGTGCGCCGCGCGGCGAGTTGTGGGGCGATGCCGGGCATGCGTCACTCAGCCCAGTTGATGTAGCACTGCATGTTGACGGCCACGGAGAACGACGCCTTGATCTTCAGCCACGAGCTGATGTTGACGACGGGCTGCTCGTCGGGCAGGAATTGGTAGCTGTAGTTGAGTTCGTTGTCCCCAGCCGTGCCGGCAATGAGCTGCGAGTCGAACATCCGAACCGTGGTCGGCGATGCCTGCGCGGAAGCAGTATACCCGGTCGCGGTCGTGCCCAGCGTCAGCAGCGACGCCGGCAGGTTGCCGTCCATCGGCATGAGTCCCGAGGCGACGTGGGCGGTCACCGTGTCGCCCGCGTTCTCCGCACACAGGCTCACCGTGCCTGCCTGTGCACCGGAAATGGAGAATCCCCAACTGACCACCTGGAGCATGCGCGACGACGGCGTGGCCAGCTGGAGCATGGTCTTGACGGACGTGCCCGTCGAGACCGATGTCCACGTGCCGGCAGTGATCGGCGCGTTGTACGCCACATACCTATGCAGACCCACAAATCCTCCTATCCGACCCGTACCCGTTGGCCGTTGACGTTGAGCTGAATCTGGTTGGTGCGAATGAGGTTCATGATCAGGGTCGCGAAGCCGTTGTTGACGGCCCCGGCGAACGTCATCGTCACGTCGGTCGCTGGGGCCGCGCCTTGCATGAGCGCGGCGGTGTTCGCGGCCGGCATCACCGTCGATCCGTTGGGCAGCTGGACCGCCTCGGGTCCGCCGTCGTTGATCCCGACCGTGCCGTAGGACGTCGGTCCGCCGGCCGCATACCAGTGGTAGGCGTTTTCGTGGCTCAACGCGCCCGCCGGACTGCCGTAGCGGGCCGCGATGTAGCGGCCCATCGCTTCCGACTGCAACGTCGGGTCGCTGGTCTTCGCGATCCCGTAGCTGGCCCAGGTGCTGTTGAGGAACTGGCCCATGCCGTAGGCGGTGCTGGTGGGGTTCTGGGCCGTGTTGTTGAACCCGGCCTCCATCATTTCCAGCTGGTAGGCGTCGCTCCACTGCTGCCCGGTCCACCCGAACATCGACGCGAACACCGACTGCATGATCGCCTCGTTGCCTGCCCGACTGCCCGACACGCCACCCGCGATACCGACCGTCGGGTTGGCTGGTGCCACATACGCAGGGAGGCCAGCAGGGTGTGGCATCCCCACCACAGTCAGCGCATCCACCGCGGTCTGATAGGCGGCGCCCATCACACCCAGCTGTGCGTTCGTGCCCACCAGACCGCCGTCGGCATAGTGGCCGGCGTTGATGGCGTCCAGTGTGTCCCGGTGCTGACTGGTGCTCGCCGCGTTGATGACGTACTCGCCGTCGGACAGCATCGCGGGGATCTTGTCGCCGCGCGGGCCGCCCGGTCCGCTGATCGGGCCGCCGTCTGCCTTCTGCGTCGCCGTCGCCGGGTTGATGTAGACGCCCTGCGCGTGCAGGTCAGCCTCGATCGAGCTGTAGTCCACCTGCGCGACCGCGCTCATAGTGAACTTGGACGTCTGCGGAATCGCCCCGATCTGCTTGAGGAAATTCTCGGCCGCGGTCGTCGACCCACCGAACAGGACGGCCGTGTCCTGGATCAGGTCGTTCACCTGGGTTTGTTGCGGCAGCATCGTCGACTTCAGCGTGCTCGCGAGCTGCAAGATCATCTGCTCGTTCTGCTGGCCCGCCACGGTGCCGAGGTTCGTTTCGTCGGCCAGGGTCTGCTGCGCGGTCTTCAGAGCGTTCTGGGCGGTCGTGACCGCCATCGCGGCCTGCTGCTGCGAATACAGGGCATTCGTGACCTGCTCGTGGGCCTGCGTGACCGCGTATTCGGCGTTGGTGACCTGCTCCTGCGCCTGCTGCAAAGCGTATTGCGCCGAGGACACCTGCTCGGTGCTCTGCTCCAGCGCTTTCTGCGCCGACACCACCCCAGGATTGTTGTCGATGCCCTGCTGCTGGGCGGTGTTCAGGCTCTGCTGCGCGGTGGTGCTGGCGTTCTGGGAGTCGGCGAGCTGGTTCTGGGCCTGGATCAGCGCGATCGCGGCCTTGACCTGCGCCTCGTTCGCCGAGGTGACCTGTTCGCTGGCGATGGCCTGCGCGTTGCCGGGCGTTACGCCGAGCGCGCCGGCCGCCGTCTGCGCGTCGAACAGGGACACGTTCGCCGACAGCGCCGACGCGGACGCGTCGGCCTGCTGCAATGCGAGCGACACCAGCTGCTGCGCGGCCTGCTGCCGGGCCGTCGCGACAGCTTCCTGGGCGGTCTTTTCGGCATCGAGCGAATCGGTGTACTGGACTTGAGCGGTCTGGACACCGTGCTGCGCCTGGGCGAGCGACTGCTCGGCCTGCTGCACGCCGTAGTCGGCCGCGGCGACCGACTGCTGAGCCTGCTCGTACGAGTGGGCGGCGGCGTCAACGCCGGTCGCGGCCTGAGCTGCTGCCTGCACCTGCTGCTGATACGAGGTCGTGATCGCGGTCGCGGCTTGGTTCGCGGACACCATCGCCGAGTTGAACGCCGCCGACACCTGGTCGAGGGTGTCTTTCCCGTTGTTCTCCTTGATCCCGTCGTAGGCCTGCTCGACGTCATTGAGAGACAGGCTGTATGCGCTGGCCCCCTGGGCCTCGGTCGCGAACGCGCCGGACGACGACTCCAGTTGTCCCAGCGCGATTTCCTGAGCCTGCTGCATGTCCGACAGAGCCTGCTTGGCGGCGTTCACCGAATTGGTGAGCTGGTTGTAGTGGGTGACCGCGTCCTGGTTCGCCTGCGACAGCGACCCCATCGAGATCGAGCCGCTGGACACCTTCTCCGCAAGCTGCTGGACACCGACCGACGTCGTCTGAAGCGACGCCGCCATGCTCTCGCCCGCGGCCTTGCCGCCCGCCGACCCACTCGCCAGTTCCTGGCTGAGGGTGAGGGTCGCGGCGCCCGCCTGCTGCTGAGACGTCACCAGCTGCTGGGTGTAGGACTCGGCGTCGGTGAGCGAGCCCGAATAGGCTTGCGCGAACGCCGCGGCCGACGTCCCCGCACCGGTCAGGTCGCTCGCGATGGACTTGAGAGCGTCGTTGCCGGTGAGCTGCTGGGCGGCGTTGCTCCCGGACTCGCCCAACCCGATCAGCTGCTGCGACAGGTCCTGCGCCGCCGTCGACGTCTGCCCGCTGCTCGAAAACAGACCCATCATCGCGATCTGCGCGACGTTCATCACCATCCACAGCGGACCCATCGCCTCATTCAGGGCGCGCATCGAGAATGCCGCGCCGTCCGCCGCCCCAGCGGCGGCCGTCTCGGATTCGGCGGCAGCGGCCATGGCCGTACTGAGTTCCTGGGATGCCTCCGATTCCTGCGTGGTCGCGGTGACGACGTCGGCGCGGGCCTTCGCGATCTGCTCCTCGTCGCCGGAAGCCATGGCCTCGTTGAGCTTCTGCTCCGCATTGACCATGTCCAGGGTCGCCTGCGACGCGGCGACCGTCTTCTGTTGCAGGTCCGTCAGATCACCGTCGTTGTTGACCTGCACGTCGATCACGGCCTTGACCGAGTTCTCGACCTGCTGGACGAGGTCCGAGACCTGCTCGCGGAAGATCATCGCGTCCCCGACGTCGACGGGGATGTCAGCGCGCGTTGTCGTCGCCAGCTCCGCGAGAGTCGACTCAAGCTGCGACTGGAACCCCTCCAAGTCCGGGTTCACCGGGATCGCCACGGCGTCGCTCGCGATCGACTTGACCGAGGACCTCACCTGCGCGATCCAGGCGTCATCGATCGGGTTGGCCGCGCGGACCGGCAGTTCGAGGGGGGCCTCGTTCGCGAGCTGGGCGCGTGCCGCCGCATACGGGTCCTCGCCGCCACCGAACAGGGGCGCCGGCGAATACGAAGGCTGGAACGAGCCGGCGCCCGACGTGCCCGACTCTGGCGTCAGGTCAGCCACCCCTGGCGAGCCCTGCGCCAAGCCGGCTGAATCTGTTTCGACGGGGACGACGATCGACCCGACTTCGGCGCGCAACGCCTCGACGTCGCCGAGAACGTCAGCGTTGAACGCGTCAGTGTTCCCCGCCTGGAGTGGCACCTCGATCGACGCGGTTTCCCGCGCGGCGTCCAGGGCCTCCTGAAGCTGCGCCGTGGCCTGTTCCGCGTCGATCGCCACGGGAATCTCAATGGATTCCCCTTCCAGCGAACCGAGACCCTCCTCGACCTGGGCGGCGAACGCCTCGTTGATCGGGTTGGTCGCCCTGATCTCGATCGGCTCTAACCCGGCAGCCCACTCTTCGAGGCCGGCCATGATCGCGGCTTTTGTGGGCGCGGTGCCGTCGTTGAGGGTGACGTCGATTTGGATCTGGTTGCCCATGTGCTATTCACCTCCCTTCCCGTAGTCGGCGACGGCCATGTGCCACAACAGGTCTTCCGATTCCGCCAGCAACGTGGACAACGTGTAGGCGGGGAACCGTTTCAACAGACGGATAATTAGGCTGGAACGGGCGTACTCTCCTGGACAGTCATCGGGATTTCCGACAGCCTGGTAGCGGGAGATGGCCGTTCCAAAGGGGCCGGCACGCTCATCCTCCCCGAAGCCCAGACGCCCATGATCACGCCGACCTGTTGGGGTTCAGCCACCTTGTACAGGCCGTCCAGTGAGATCGGAACAGGTTCGCCGTGCTCGTCTTCCACGTTCCACTCGATGACGTGGTCGATGAACATGTCGAGCCGCTGATCGTTCTTCTCCTTGCGCGCCTCGGCACTCTCGCCCTCGGTCGGCGCCAGGTCGAAGAACGTGTTCAGTCGCTGCCCCATCGTCATGGCCTTGACCCGAATACTCAGGCCCTCAAATTCGGTGCCGTCAAACGGAAGCTCGTAGACGGTGCGTTCCATCCGAAATCCCACGGCCGTCTCCTTTCGCGATTGGGTCGGAAGGGTGGGCTGCGGCAGCCCACCCTCCCGGCTCAGTTGGTCGTCCAGGTCGGCGTGTTGCCGTCGGCGAGGCTGCCCGGCACCGAGAACGTGTCGGCACCCGTGTTCGCGCGGGTGAACTGGTAGTCGGTGAGGACGCAGTTGACGACGAGCTTCGGGTTACCCGAGGTGGTGCCGATCGGGTCGATCTCGACGCTGCGCTGCACGCTGGTCGAGCTGATCGTGGAGAACACCGCGTGGCTCATGTTCGCCGCGTAGTTCGTGACGCCCTTCAACGTCACCGTGTAGTCGGCGAGCAGCAGCAGCCGTTCGTGGGAGAACTTGTCCACGCCGGTGGTGTCCTGCACTGCGCGGGGCGTCGCGAAGTTGTAGTCGGTGATGTCGTTGCTGATCGTCTGCGGGGTGCCGGAGGCGTCCGCCACCTTGATCGCTGCCCCGAGACCTGAAACCTTGGCCATGGCTCAACCTCTCTCGTTTTCCGTCCGGAGACGGTCCAGGTGGGTCGCCATGTCGTCGACCCAGTTTTCGGCGCTGTCGTGCACGTACGGGCGTCGACCCGTCGGGTCACCGCGCCAGTCGCCCGGCCGCGTGTAAAACACCGGCGGCCGGCCCGTCTCCATACGGTGCTCGGAGGATTTGAAACACGGCTGCCCAGCATCGAAGATCCACAGGATTTCTTCCGCACTAACCGCCAGGACCTGGTAGCGGTAGCCGTGCTGTTTGATCGTCGCAATGTCTTGTTCAGACAAGGGGGCGACGTTGATGGACCACCCGTGCAGGAACGGCTCGCAGTCGACTTCATCGCATGTCGCCGGAACCCAGTGCGTCTCCAGCGGCATCGATGCCCCGTAGGTCTTGTACGCCTGCGGGGGCCCGACGGGAGCGGTCCGATTGATGAACGTGTGGCCGAACGGCACCTGCACCATGCCGCTCATCAGAACGACACCGCGATCTGGTTGCGGCAGCAGTTGACCGCGAACGTGATGCTCGTGAACGTGCCCGTGCCAGTGATCGCACGGAGATACCGGTTCACCGTGCCCGTAGCCGTGAGCCGCTGCGCGCCGACCGCGGCGATCGACCCGAAATCGATCAGGTTCGACCAGGTCGAGTTGTCCGCCGAGTGCTGCACCGCGACATCCACCGAGGTGCCGGTGAACGCGGTCACGTGCAGGTACGCCTGCGCCCCGGATGAGGTCCCGAGCGTCCACGTCCAGGTTGGAGCGACCGAGTAGGTGATCGCGATCGTCGCGCCCGCCGGGACCGTGTAGGTGCCGTCACCAGCACCGACCGTGACACCATTGACGCTGACGTTGGTGAGCGTGCCGCCCGAGATGACCACAGACGCGGGCAGCGGCGACGTGTTCGTGACCGGGGTCGTCGAGGCTGGCACCGCCGGGGCGGAGAATCCCTGGCCGCTGTCGACTGCGGTCCCGTTCGTCGCTGTGGCGTCGGTGCGCGGCCCGGCGGTGAGTGCCACGCCCCATTCGAGCCCGAATCCGTTGGCTTGGAGCTCGACTTTCTCGGTGAGCGAGCCGTCGGTGCCCCTCGTCGGGTCGTAGTTGATCTGCTTCGCGTTGATCGACGCCATCGGGTTGCCGAGCGTGCCGCCGCTCATGAACGTGCCGATCGTGTCACTGGTGGGCAGCGGCGACAGCGCGATGTGCTCGGCGTTCGCGCTGGGGTTGAAGAAGCTGGTGAACTGCATGTCGCCGTCGCGCAGGCCGCCGATGCGTTCGTGCGCGGACTTGTTCAGGCCCGTAATATCCAGCAGCGCCGGGCCACCCTTGATCATGTCCAGCGCGCTGGTGTCGCCGGACAAGTCGTAGGCACCCACCCAGAAATGGGACGCGAGACCCGTGGTCTTGCTCATACTGGTTCACCGTCCTTCGTGGACTCGGTCCTGCCACAGGTGCAGCCGACAGCCCAGCAGATGGGCCGTGGCTGGTTGAGTTCGTCGTTGTCGTGCACGAGCGCGGGGTGCTCGCAGGGCGGCGTGTTGGGGCAGTCAGTGAGGCCGGCGACGTCGACCGGGCGCGCACCGGCTGGTGCGCTGGGCGTCTCGGCTTGCACCTGGTTGACGAACTGCTCGATGCGTTGGTGCTTCTCGTCCGTCGAGTGCTGGTCCCATTCGCGGCCGTGCTGCGGTAGATGCCACGACACCTGACCGGTGGGCAGTTCGATGTAGACGACGGGCCAGTCCGGTTCGGACGGGTCGATGCGTATACCGGCGCGCATGTCGAGGTCCAGGGCGAGCGCGAGGGCCTCGAACACGAGCGGGTAGCGCACGTCGTAGTCGGTGTCGTGCTCGACGATCTGCGCGAGGACGCCGGCCAACCGCTCGGCACCGGTGCTCATCGCTGCGCCTCGCTGTCGGCGAGCTGTGCGCGCAGCTGGTCGAGCTGGACACCGGCCTGGGCGCGCGCGGCGATCAGGTTGTCCGTCGCGACGGCGGTCCGCACGGAGCGCGTGAGCACGGCCAGGTGCAGTGACGGGAGCGCGGTGAACGACAGGCGCTTCACGACTGAGCACCGCCCTGCGTGCCCAGGAGCGCGCGGAGTTCGCGCAGCTCGGTCAGGATTTCCAGCTGCTGCTTGTTCATCGCCAGCAGCTGCTCGCCGTTCGCATGATTCGACAGCGCCAGCTCGGATGCCTGCCGGTCGCCACGATTCGCGGCGATCTGCAGGATGATGCCCTGCACCGCGGCGAGGCAGGACAGGCAGAGGTTCAAGAGGATGAACGGCATGGGGTCGGTGCCGAGTCCGCCGGTGACGATCCAGACGGCGATGATCAGGGCGACGATGCCGAGGATGGACCAGGTCCCGAACGCGCGCTTGAGGACGTCGGCGGCACGCTCACGGAACAGCAACTGGTCGCCCGACCGGACGTGCGGATGCAGGTGCCACAGCGGCCGGCTCACGGGGTCTCCTCGCGGCGCACGAGGACCGGCTGGATCGCCTCGACCAGTTCGCCGTCGACCAGGACCTCGTCGGCAACGAGTTCGACGGACACGGACGGCACGCGGCCCGCCCGAGCCTCGATGTGGACGGCGAGGACCCGGTTGGCGATGTCCACGTCGTCGACCCAGATGTGGTTGCCGGCCGGGTGCTGGCCGAGTTCAATGCGCACACGCGGACTGCTCATCGCGGCCTCACCCGTTCAACTTGTCGATGTAGGGCGCCAGGGCTTCCTCGGCGATCCCGGTGGCCTGCTCGTCGAGCTGCTCGGCGGCTTCCCCGAACGCCGGGTAGCCCTTGAACCGGGTGACCGGGTTGCGGGAACCGGTGCCGGACAGCCACGGCCCGTAGGTCGCGTTGCTCGTGGTCACCGCGGTCGTGTCGTCGGGGACGTCGATGTCCATCGAGTAGGAGTGCCGGCCGCCGTCCGAGGTGTACGTCCGGGATTCGTCGGCGGTGGTGATCGTCGAGGTGTGGCGTCCGTTGTTGACCCGGATGTGCTCGTCGAACGCCTCGCGCACGAGTTCGACGCCCTTGTCGGCGACCGCGTGTCGGGCAGCGGTGATCCCGTCGGCGAGGAGCCCGGAACCCGAGCTGTCGAAGAACGGCCCGGTGAAGGTGACGTTGGCCATCAGGGTGTCCCGCCGGGGCTGCTGGTGTCCGGGGTGGACGGCGGCGTGGGCGCGGCGGCCTGAACTGGGGCCGATGCCGGCGCGGGAACCGCTGCTGGCCGTGGGCTGTCGGCGCCTGCTGGCGGCGTCGTGGCGATGGGCTGCGCCCCAACGACCGGTGCCGTCACCAGCTTGGTGTCAGCGGCCGCCTTCGCAGGCCGTGACCCGCGCGGCGCCCGGCACGCCGGGCATGCTTCGAGGTCCCCGGCGATCCCTTGCGTGCCGCACGCTTCGCACTTCCACATCAGCGGCTGTCCTTCCAGTTCGTCACGAGCCCGGAGCCTGTGTCCACACGGCATCAATGAGCAGCGGGATCGTGATGTCCATGATTCGATACACGGTTCCGGAAACGTCGATGTTTCCGGCCTTGGCGGACAACATGACCTGATCCATTCCGAGCAGGTCGACCGCGAACACCAAGTCGCCCAACGTGAAATCCCCGGACAGCAGGCCGATCATCTGTGATGTGGCGTCACCGATCGCCGGGTCGATCGCGTCCAGATCGGCCGGCGTCGCCGTGTTGCTCAACGACTTCGAGTAGACCCGCATCCACACCGTCACTGCCGCGGCGGTGGCCGACAGACCGGAAATGGGGTGGCACGGCCCGATGTATTGCAGCCACACCGCCGCGTCGAGTCCGTCCGGGATGGGCGTGGCCGGTTCGTGGCCGTTGATGACCCCGAACAGGCCGGTTTCCAGCGCGAGGTCGCGGACGGCGTCGATGAGGGCCTCGACGTCGAGGCTCATGGCGTCACCAACTGCAAGGTCACCTTGGTGTCCACGGGTGCGCCAATCAGCGACGGTGGCTGCGTGATCGTGCCGACCAGGTATAGAAGCCCGGTCGCCTCGTCCTGAATATGGTCACTGGCAACGAGACCGACCGAGGTCGGCAGGTGACATTCGACCGACCTGGTGCCGGTCGGGGTCGTGTCCGCAGTGTTCGGGTTGCCACGCAGGTCGTCCACGAGGATCGCCGGCACACCGGAGTAGAGCGTCGTCCACGCCTCGGGTTGACCGTATTTGGTGGTGCCGGTGGCGCGCAGGATCGTGACGGTGGCGTTGGCTGCTTCAGCGACCATCGCGTGACTCCTTCCCTGCGCGCCGAACCCGGTCCACTACGGTCATTCCTCGCGTCTCAGCTCACGAACACGTACGGGGTGACCACGGCGCCGGCCGCGGTGAGCGAGCCCATCGACGCGCCGACGGTCGGCGGGACCGTCGCGAACGCGGTCGAGGTGACGGCGATCCCCGGCGACGGCGCACCCGTGCCGCTCGACATCGCGGCTTCCACCGCTGCCGAGCCGGCCAGGGACGGCTCCGTGGCCGCCGCGACCATCACGGCGACGTAGTGCAGGCCGGTGTACTTCGTGGTCGCGGGCGCGACGAGGGGGAGGGTTTTCCATGTCGTGGCCGCGATGACCGTCGAGGTGAGGTCGGCGCTCACGCCGAGGACGGTCCCGGACTGGTCGACCAGCGCGGCCCACCCGTGGGTAGGCGTCACCGACGCGGCGACGGACACGAACCCGACGTTGGAGACGAGGGTGCCAGCGGCCAGGTGCACGGCGACCAGGACGGCGGTGCCGGTCGTCAGCGTGAGCGCTGCCGAGCATGCGGACGCGGGGACGGACTCAGCGAGAGCGTTCGCCGCGAGCACGTACGTCGAGTCGGGCTGCGCCGCAACAGCCGACTGGGCGTAGCCGATGCTGGCCGGGCCGCCGGGCGCCAAGGGTGCACTCATCGTTTTTCCTCACCAGTTCACGAGAGGCGCAGACGGCAGGACGCCGTCGACGCGGAGAATGGACAGTGCGCGGGGTGCGAGCGGTGGCAGCGCCGGGGCTTGCATGCTGGCCGCGCGGGTGACGCTGACCCCGCCAACGTTGGTGGACACGTACTCGCGTTTGACGCCGGTCGGGTCGTTGTTCGCGACGAGGTACTGGGCTTGCATGCAGGTCGCGCGCACCAGCGTGTCGATCAGACCAGGGTCGGTGGGCATCCCGTCGGCGTCGACGGAGTAGACGGCGCCGACGAGGGCGACGTCGATGTCCTGGGACGCCAGGCGAAGCCACTGCGCCACGGTCGCGGTTGGGGTGAATGTATCGCCGGTCTGCGTCTGGTACTGGAGGGCGGTGGCGTAGACGCCGGGCACCGGTTCGGGTGCTGGTGCGGCGATCACGGTCACGTTCTGGACGTAGGTGACCGTGGTGTCGTCGGAGGAACGGACACCGGTCCAGGTGACCGTGTATGTGCCTGGTGCGACAGTAGTGGCGACGTTCCACACGTACTGGTAGGAGCCGATTCCCTGCGCGAGGACACCCGTCGAGGTTGCGGGGAGCGGTGTTCCGGTGCCGCTGTCGACGGCGTCGGACGCCGCGATGCCGATCGTCACGTCGGATGCGGCCACACCAATGTTCGAGTCCACGAAGGACTCGAACACCACCGCGAACGTGAACTGGCCACCGGGCCAGACGGCCGATGACGCATTCGGGTACAGCGCCTGCGTGCCCACCGGCCGTCACCTCTTCCTTATGCCTCTGGCGTGTCGTCGCCGGGAACGATCCGGGCCTTGATCTCGTCGCGTTTCAACTGGCCGGCCTCGTCCGGGTGCATGCCCTGTGCGACCGCGAACGCCGCCCATTCCTCGCGGCTGGCGTTGCCGGCCGGCGCCGGCATCTCGGACGCGCCATCGACCGGCTGACCCGGACTCTCCGGCGCGACCGGCTCCTCGACGGCGACCGGCGGAACGGCCGGGGTGGTGGGCGGCGCCGACACGCGCTCGACGCCGCCCTCCCCGCCCTCTCCGTCGAGCCCAGCCGGCTGGGGAGCCGGCTCGGGCTCGGCGTACTGGAGCTGGCCGCTGTTGACCTGCTTCTGCATGTGCTCGTTGAGCGGAAGACTCGCGGTCATCCGCCCACCACCCGGCAGCAGCAGTTCGACGTGCGTCATGGTCAGGCCACCACGTACGGCTCGGTCAGCACCCACACGGTCATCGACGTGGAGGCATCCCAGTCCAGCCACATCGACCCGTCGACCTGGGTGAACCGGTCGGTCGTGGTGATCTCGACGACCTCGGTGGCGCCGGCTGCGACCGTGACGGACAGGTCACCGACGGTGCCCTGGGTGAACACGGTGTTCTGCGGCGCCAGCATCGAACTGTTCGCCGCACCGGACGCGACGCCGGTGTAGCTGGCGGAGCGCAGCTTCAGCGTGTGCGTTGCGCTGTCGGCGTTCTTCACCATGATCTTGGCGTGGTACGGGCCGGGCGATGCGACGATGTTGCCGTTCACGGCGTCCGGGGTCGCGCCCGAGCCGATGGCGACACCCGCGTCGCGCACGAGGGCGACCGGGGTCAAAGTAGTGCGTGCCATTTCTGTTGTCCTCCCTCAGATCCCGACCGGGCGGGCGACACCGGCGACCGCGATACAGTCCGGGCGAACGAGCTTCGCGCCGTAGACGTGCAGCGCGCGGACGGCATCCGCGAACGTGGTCTGCAAGCGCAGGGCCTCGGTCTGGCTGATCTGCTCGCCGTAGGTCAGCGCCATCGGGTGTCCGGCCTGAACAGCCCACGCGCCCTGGTAGGAATAGGTGCCGGCGTTCGGGCCAGTGGAGATCACCTGCGTCGACGGCGTCGAGTCGAACTGGATGCTGTTGTTCGTCTTGTAGATGTTGAAGCCGGCGACCATCCCGATCAGGCCCTTCTGGAACACCTGGGACGGCTGGCCCTGCATGTCGGTGACCGCGACGAAACCGAGGGTCTGCTTGACGAGAGCCTCGGCCCACGGCGGCACGGTGCAGTAGCGGCCGTTCTCCGGGACGTTCGCCTCGTCGAGCGCGACCGACAGCGGCAGCAGCACCTGCGTGTAGAAGTCCGCCGGATGCGACGTCGCACTCAGGAACGGCTGGGGCAGCACATAGTTGCCGACCGTCAGGCTCGTCGAGGTCGTGTTGGACGGTCCGACCAGGATGTTCTGCTGCGCGACCTGCGTGTAGAAGTTCGCGAGGAACTGGTCGGCGGTGTCGGCGAGTTTGTACGCGCCGCGGTCTTCGAGGTAGGTCTGCATGTCGCCGGCCGCTTGGCGCTTGTCGACGTCGTCGACCTCGAAGGCGAACATTTTCGCCTGGTCGATCAGCAGGTCCTGCGCGGAGTCGACGAGGGCCTGGTACTGGATTGCCGCGCCGGGGGTGTAGTCGGAGACGGTCGGGTCGCCGAGCTGCGTGATGCGCACGCTGTTGCCGGGCCCGGCGATTTCGCCTTCGTAGTCGTCGTTGGAGATGGCCGGCGAGCCGTAGACGAGGGACTTCTTAAGTGCGGCAAGGATCACCTTGGACCACACTGTCGGTTTGAAATTGAGGACAGACACGTCCAGTGCCCCTTCCGTGGGCATCGTGTCCATG
Source organism: Pseudonocardiaceae bacterium (assembly GCA_036268955.1). Lineage (GTDB taxonomy): Bacteria > Actinomycetota > Actinomycetes > Mycobacteriales > Pseudonocardiaceae > CAJCJE01. Next base: position 14,385 of record DATATE010000114.1, on the reverse strand, counting down.
CGGACTCATCAGATGCCCCGTGCGGGACGGTGGTGTCACATGCCCGTGCGGGCGGTCCTCGACTGACCCATGCGGGTCGGGGTGGCGCTCGACGCCCGTGCGGGCGGTCTCGTCGCCATGGTAACTCACGGCATGCGAAACGCCAGACCTCTATGTATGTGGAGGTCTGGCGTTTCGTGGCGTGTGGCTACCGGTTGCGGGACTGGCGCGGTTTCCCGATGCCGATATTCGCGAGCAACCCCTGCTTGATCGCGTCCGACACCTGTTGTGGTGACGCGGCGTCCAGGTCGGCCTCGGTCCACTGCTGTCCGGTCACTGACGGCGCGGTGACGACCGGGCCGGACGACGCGGGCAGCGGCGTGACGGCAGGCTGCTGGGGCGCCGGTGGTGCGTCCGGCGCCTTCGCGGGCTGCTGTGCGGCGAGCGACGGGTTCGCGACAATCTGGCTGGCGACGATCGCTTTCACCTGGTCGGCGAAGTCGGCAGCCGACGAGTCCAGCCCGGACGTCTTCGCCATGAACGCGCGGGAGTCCAGCAGCGCGTTCGCGTCGGCACCAGCGGCCTGCGCGGCGCGGAACACGGCCAGTTCGGTCGCGGCCTGCCGTGCGGTGCTCTGGTACTGGGTGACCTGCTCGGCGAGCTTGCCCGCGTCCGGCTTGTCGTCGATCTGCACGCCCATCTTGTCCGCGAGCAGCTTCAGGGTCTTCTGCTGCTCGTCGAGCTGGCCGTCGCGCTGCTTCCACCGGTCTTCGTGCTTGCGGGCCTCGGCCTGCATCTGCGCGGCACGCTGGTTGGCGGCGTCGAGGTCGGACTGGAGCTTCGCGACCGCATCAGTGGTCGGCGCCGCACTGGGTGCGGGCGCGGGCGCTGGCGGGGTGGGAGCGGCCGGTGGTGTGGCGGGCGGCGTGGCCGGCGCAGCGGCCGGGTCGGTGACGGCCTGCGCGGGGGCCGGAACGGTCATCGTGGTCTCCTACGGGGTGTTGCCGCCACCAGGGCGGATCAGGCTGGTGATGCTGGCCGGCTGACTTGCGGCGTTGACGCCGTTCGACGCGCCACCGAGGCCGGTGTCGTTGGTGGTGTAGCCGCCGGTAGGCACGCCGTCGTCGGCGTCCATGTCGGACATCGTGCCGCCCGCACGGGTCGCGGCACGGGCGGCGTTGAGGTCGAGGTTGCGGGTGGTGCCGTGCTGGGAGCGGACATTCTTGCGGCCAGCCGTCTTCGCCATCACACGCGCTCCGGCGCGGACCACTGTGCTTCGCCGCTGCCCTGCGAGCGCGACGTGACCCACAGGGTGTCGTTCCCGTCGAGCAGGACCTGACCGTTGACGCAGGACTCGACGGTGTTGCCCCACGTGCGAACGATCACCATTGGGTAGACGTCCCCGGTGCGGGCGTCGTTGCCATGATGGATTTGCGCGCCGAGTTCCTGGCTGGCCAGGGTGACACCGGCGGCATTGAGGTTGCGCGCGCCGGCGCGGCGTTTGTTGATCTGCTCGACGTCCATGCCGGCAAGTCGGTAGTGGACGATCCGTCCCACGCTCGGTACCACCTGGATCACTTCCCTTTCTTCGCGTTTTTCGCTGCGGTTTTCTGGCCTTTCGCGAGGACGTTCTGGGCGAAGTTGGCCTGCTGCTGCGCCTTCGGACCGAACTTGCCGGCCGCGGCCGCGTCCATCTTGGCCTTCGGGATCGGCTTGCCTGCCGGGACGCCGAGCGACTGGTGCAGGCCGCCCTTCTTGAACGAGATGGGCTGCTTGCCGGGCGAGGAGATCGTCTCGGTCTTGCTCGCCGCCGGTTTCGGCGTCGACTTCGCCGCCGGCTTGCCGCTGGTCTTCTTCGGTGTCGCCATGGTCAACTCACCCTCTCGTAGGTCGCCTCGAAGATGTCATCTCGGCACGGGTAGAACTCGCCCGCGACGCCTCGGATCACCCAGTCGCCCAGGTTGGCGCGCATGGTGCCTTCGAGAGTGGGAATGTCGATGCCTTCGGGACTCTTCTCGTTGGCGCCCCCGCACCAGGTGGCGATGACCGAGCCGTCGTTCACCGACTCGAAGCGCATGGCCTCGATCTCGACCGGCTTCTTCCTGTACCGACCCGCCATGGTCAGCCTGCCTTCCGTGGTTGCCGTGGTGCCTGATGGTACGTCCGAACGTGCCTGTCCAGGGTGGACCGTGCCGCCGTCAACCTCCGGTTAGCTTGAGCTTTCGCCAACGGTGTGAGCGCGACCGCGCGGCCGGCGGTTTCCCGGCGCACGGACCGTTCCAGGGCACGCTGCCGTTGCTGGCCCGCGTAGGACGGCCCGGACGCGGCGGGCGGCATCATCATGTTCATGCCGTCGGCGAACGGCACCAGGAAGTGTCGGCACGACGGGTGCAGCAGCCCGCGCGCGACCGCCTCGGCGACCGTGGCCGCGACCGGTTGCAACTGCCGCACGCCACGGGAATCAACCGCGGTCACCATCGACCCGGCCGGCGTCGACCCGAACAGCGACAGGACCCGGTACTCGAACGGAAGGCACTTCGGGCACGACTGGCCGAGGCTGGTTTTGTCGACCATCACCAGGTCCATGCCGTGGCCGGCCATCAGCTGGTACTGCGCAGCCAGGGCGAGCCTGGTGCACGCGGTGCGGGTGGCCATCTGCACGTAGACGGGCAGCGGCCAGCGGCGCCCGGCGGTGTCGGTGAGCACCGTGAGGCCGTGCGCGGCCGTGTCGTCCATGATCTTCTGCGCGGCCAGCGCCGGCTCGCTGCCTCGGGTGGCGTCAGCGGCTTGACGGAACACGTCGTCGACCTCGCCGACCGCGAACACGGCGCCGTCATGGATGCGGACGAGGAACTGTTGCCACCCCGGCGACACCGACACGTCCGGCACCGCGAACGGCTTGGCCGGCTGCCCGACGGGAACGCCGAACAGTGTGCGCACCGGCGGAAGACTGTCGTTGAGCACCGCGGTGGTCTCGCGGAGGATCCGCTGCTGCGCCGCGGCGAGGGTGCGGTCCGTCCGCGTGACCGCACCGGCCATGGTGGCGGCCGCGGCGGCGTGCAGCTCCCTTGCGACCTTCCTGCGGTTGGCACTCTGCAAGACCCGGCGGACCGCTTCGCCGAGCTGGCCGAGCAGCATCAGCTGCGCGCCAACCATGACGGCCGCCACGGCGGCGGCGACGGCCAGCGCGGTGTCCTCGCGCCGGCCGCCGGGCGTCTGCTGCGCGGCGGCAGTCATCGCGGGCTACGCATTCGGATCCGCACCGCCGGTCGAGGGCTCGTTCGGGTTGTCGCCCGGCACCGGCCCGTGAACCGGCGGAACGGTCGAGGTCTGGGCGATCTGGTCGATCTCCTGGCCCAGGTCTTCGCCCATCGGTGCGGCCAGCGCGATACGGGCGCGGGAGGCGAGTTCGGCGCCGGTCTCGGAGAAGATCGCGGTGACTTCCTCGTCGACCTGTTCCGGCGACCAGTCGGGATGCACCAGCTGGACGATGACCCGCTTGGACGCGGCGGCGGCGGCTTCGAGAGCCTGCGCGGTCTGGGCGAGGGTGGTGATGTCGGGGCCGATGGTTTCGACGAACTCGATGTTGGGCCGTTCTGGCGTGATCGCGCGGTTCCCGAAGTTCTGGACCTCCATGACCATCAGGCTGTAGATGATGTTCGCGAGTTCCGGCCGCACCGTGTTGATCTTTTTGGAGCGGGTCATCATCGTGAGCCGCTCACGCATGTTGATCTCGGTCGCGGTGAGCGCGCCGCCACCCTGCTCGTAGTCCCCGAACGTCTGACTGGAGTAGCCGGCCTGCTGCACGATCTTGTTCACCAGGTCGGTGCAGGTCTGCTGATGCTCCTGCCAGCGGATGTTGAACTGGTTCAGCGTGATCGCGGGCGACGAGTCGTCGTGCAGCATGTTCATCGGCGAGTACACCTGCCGCTCGGGCTCCCACACCGCGCCTTTGCCGCGGCCGATGTTGTCGAGGTACTGCGGCGGGACGATGATCCGCGACTTGGCCAGGCGCACGTCCCGGATCCACGAGCTGTAGACCTCGTCGAGGTTGTCCATCAGGTTCTCGACGCCGGAGAAGTCGGAGCGCCCGATTGGCCAAGCTTGCGGGCCGAGGTCGCGGAAGATCCTGTTGGGCGTCAGGTTCGGGACGTAGACGACGCTGCTGGCGTCGAGCGGCTGGTCCGGGAACACGATGGTGTCGCCGACGACGTCCGGGTTGATCGCCTGGATCGTCGACTTGATCGCCGACGTCGTGGCGTGTGCGTCCAACGGCAGCCGCTCGCCGATGTCAGTCTGAGTGCCCTGATAGAGGCCGTGGAAGATCGCGTTCTGGCTGGGGACATGCATCTCCAGATGCCGCAGCACCTCGTCGCCGTTGTCTTCCAGCACCTGCCAGAACGTGGCGGCCTTGAGCTTGTCGTAGGTGAACAGCGGAACACCGACGTCGGCCGGTACGGCGACGAACCACGGCGTGGCCTGGACGTCCAGGTCCCACACGGTCCGCAGGTAGACGCCGCCGAGCGCGGAACACATCTCGGCCGCTTCCAGCAGGCGCCGATGCGTCGAGTCGTCGAGGAGTTGCTCGAACCAGGCGTTGTTGAGTGCGGCCTGCTTACCGTCCAGTGAGGATCGGATCACGGGCGGCTTACTGAACAGCAGCGACGCCGAGGTTTGGGAGATGTCGCCGGCGATCGGCACGTGCGACCGGGTGCGCTTCTCGCCGGGCGGTGTCGGGTTGCCCCAGAAGCTGTATTCGATCGAGCCGAGCAGGCCGCCGCGGAACTGGCCGGGCCGCGGTGTCGGCATACCGGCCTCGCCGGTCGAGGAGAAGAACGAGCGCCCGACGGGCGAGTTGGCGCCGAGGTTGTAGTAGACCCAGGCGAGCCTTTGCCTGTCGCCGGTCCACCAGGCGTCCCAGATCCGGTGCATGTAGGAGACGGGCTCGTATTCGGGCGGTGGCCACGGCTGGTTGACGACCGGGAGCCGGGTCATCATCCGGTTGTCGACCGGCCGCGCGGTGATGTTCGTAGCGCCACCGCCGGGCCCGTAGTTGGGGTCGATGATGCCGGGGATCGAGCGCGTCACGGCCAGCTCCTCATTCGTCCATGTCCGCTCGCGCGGCGTGCGCTTCGTCAAGCGTCAACGCGTACCGCAGCATGCCCATTGACTCCCACCGCTTGATGCCGTCGCTGGCGCATGTCCACATGCCGCGTTCACCGTCTTCGTCGATCGACTCGACGAGCGCGACCCACTTTGTGACGAGGCCGTGTTCCTTTTCGCGCACGACCTCGGCGATGGCTGCGTTCAGGGCGTCGCGCATGTCGGCGCCGTCAGGTTCGTCGGTCACGTCAGCCCTCGCTCTCGGTCGTGTGCTGTTGCAGGTGCAGCGCGACCGCTGCGTTCATGAACTGGGCCTGCCGGGTGAGCGCGGCCGTGGTGATGCTGGAGATCCAGCCGTTGAGGCTCCCGGTGAGCGCGGCGTCGCGTTGTTCCCGTTGGGTCACGCCGAGCGGTGGTTCCGGGATGCGCGTCTCGCACAGGACGCATTGGTGCTCGACGCGCGGCTGGAACTGGTTGAGGTCGACGACGACGGGCGCGCTCATGAGCTCTCCTCGCGGGCGGCCTTGCAACAGCACATGCCTTCGGGCCTGTCGTCGTAGCCCTCTTCCCAGTCGCCGATGCACGAGTTGCAGCAGGTCCCTCGGTGCGCCTCGGACGAGCAGTAGAACCGGGCCCACACGTCCGGCTTTTGCTCACCGATCTCGCGCTCGAACCGTCGGAACCAGCGGAGCTGGCTGCGCGGTCCCCACTTCGCGATGACCGGCGGGATGAACCCGCGCTGTGGGCGGTAGGCCGGTTCGTAGGTGGGGTCTTCGAGCGGCGCGAGGACGCTCACGGATTCACCTCGTGGAACGCCAGCGGCTCAGCGTCACCGGGAACAAAACTGGTGAACTCGGCCATGTGGGAATCGCCGCTCTGCCACCAGTGCAGATAGGCCAGCTTCTCGCCGTCGACGCTCAGTGTCGTGTTCGGTGCTGGATGATCCGCGCCGGCCTGCTTCAGCGCGGTGTGTGCGTCCACCTGGTCGGCCAGTTTCCGGAGTTGGTCCGAGGTGAGGCGGATGATCACCGGAGCTGGCTCCCGACGCTGGCTCGCGCTACTGGTTTCCACGTCTCAGCCCTCCTCGGCGGTCGGGTCCGGCACCTCGGTGACGTGGCCGCAGCGGGCCAGGAGGTCGTTCGAGGACAGTTCGAGACCACCGACGTCACGCGGCGTCCACAGATCGGATGGTTCGCCGTCGATCAGGATCCGTTTCCAGCGCATGCCGGCCGCGCCGATCACGAGGTCGACGTCGACCGGGATGATCTGGCCGTTGACGAACACGCGGCCCGCGCGCTTGATGCGCGACGGCGCGCGCTCGGGCGGTTTCGGCGGGTCGGGGAGCTTCCCGTCGATCGACTTCAGCGTGGCGAGCACGTCACGCAGCAGGTCGTTGGTGATCTCGATCATCAGCCCTCCCAAACCTCCAGTTAGGTGAAGGTTACGCCGCGGCCTGCTCCGATAGTGCTGGTAGGACCTCGCCACGCCACCGCGACCGTGTCGTGTGGAGCAGGTACCGGCCCGCGTCGACCGAGTGGTCGTCCACCTTGATCACCGCGTCCTCGCCACGATTCGCGGCCTTGTCGTCCCACGAGTAGCCCGGCAGCTCGTCGACGAGCCACTTGCAGGAGTCGACCACCCGGAACTTGTCGGCCGCCATCAGCGACGACCAGGTGCGGATCCCGTCGAGGACGTCGTTGTTCGCGTTCATCGCCGGCAGGCCGTCGCGGAACAGCTGGACCTTGAACGACGCGGCGGACGGGTCCACACACACCACCTCGGGTGTGATGCCGCGCAGCTGGGAACGCGGGTAGCGGACGGTGGTCAGCCACGTGCGCAGGCCGGCCGAGAGTTCGACGTCAGACAGCTGCTTCTGTGCCTGCCGCGAGTCGTGCCGCCACTCGGACACGAAGTAGATCCGGCCGTCCACACCGATCCCGCCGAGCAGCGCGTCGAACGGGTTGCGGGTGCCGTAGTCGACGCCGACACCCAGCCACTTCCGGACGATCGGCACCCGCTCGAACGGGACCACATGCTCGTCGGGGTCGAACATGTCGTACACGGCGCCCTCGGCCGCGACCCACTTGCCGAGGATGAACCGCCGATACCAGAGCCCCACGTACTCGGCCTTCAGCGACGCCACGTACTTCGGGTCGAGGCTGTGGTTGTCGTCGATGGTGAAATGCCACGACCGCAGGTCCAGTTCGCCGGTGCGCAGGAGGAATCTTTTCCGCAGCCAATGGTTCGGGTTGTCCGGGTTGGTCGTCGCGAACAACTGGGCGCCCGGCACCGACAGGCGCGCCAGGAGCTGCGTCCAAAACGACTCCGGAATCAGCGTCGCCTCGTCCACATAGGCGCCCGCACACGTCAACCCTCGGATACGGCCCTCGGCCAGCTCATTGTTCGCGGTGATGACCTCAACGGTGCGGCCCAGGATCGTCGCGGTCGGCGCGCCCCGCGTGTACTTCACCAGCCGTGCCGCCGGCCCCGTGACCGCGGGATCCTGGAGCGGCGCGAACACGTTCCGCGCGACGGTGTCCAACGTCTTCGCGCACACCACCAGCTCGCCGCCACGGGGCGCGCGGGCGACGTACATCAACCAGCGCAGCAGGCTCGCGATGGTCTTCCCGGACCGGACCGACCCTTCCCACACGTTGATGCGGGCCAGCGACTGGCCGATCGACTGCTCCTGCTTCGGCGAGAGCCGCAACTCAGTCGCCATCGTCGGCCGGCGCGGCGTGCCGCTCGACGAGCGTGTCCAGCATGGACCCGAGCAGCGAGCCCATCTGTTCCACCGACCCGTCGCCGTCGTGCTGGTCCAGCCGGAGACTGTTGCTCATCGCGAGGTTGTACGCCTGCATGATCTTCGCCTGGTCAGCGAACGGCGGCTGCTGCAAATGGGCCTCGGCGTAGGTGTTGTCCTTCCCGCCGAAGCTGTGCACGAGACACGGCTCGAACAGCTGCAACCGCAGCCGCCGGGCGTCGTCGAGCAGCGCGTTCATCTCCTCGGCTCGCTTGGATCGCGCGTCCGCGACCTTCGCCGCGGTGGCCGCCTTCGTCGCCGTCCGGTCGAACGACAGCCCCAACCGGCTGGCCACGTTGGTCACGCTGCCAACGCTGCGGCCGACCTGGGCGGCAATCTCGTTCCGACTCATCCCCTGCCCGTGCAGCACACGGATCTGCTCAACCTCGGCGTCCGTGAGCGGCTTGCTGTGCATCCGATCGCCACCCCCTCACGCACGAGGACCCATCTTGACCGGTCAGCCAGCTTGGTGGTCAAACCTCCACTTAACTGTAGGTCAGGTGGGGCCGCGTTGTTAGGCTGACCTGCGGGGGATGGCTCAGTTTTGGGCGCGATGGGAGCGGGTTGCGATGTCGTTGGCGGAGATCACGGTCACCTATGGCTCGTCGGTGTACGCGCCGAATAACGAACCGGCGGAGGGTTCTGTCCAGCTCGCTTTGGCTGGCGAGGCGGTCAGCAGTGGGGTCACTGTCGCTGCGGTGCCGGTGACGTGCCGGTTCGGCAATGGTGTGCTGTTCGGTTCGTTTTGGACGAACGGTGAGTCTGGTCTTCAGGCCACGGTGACGGAGAACGTGGTGGGGGCGGTCAACCCGCTGCCGTATGTGGTTGATATTCCGACGTCGGGCACGCTGGATTTGTCGACGGCGTCTCGTTCGACTCCGCCTGCGACGCCGGTCGACACGTACGTGCTGGCGTCGACGGTTGGGCAGCCGGATGGCGTGGCGACTCTGGACGGTACTGGGAATGTCCCGGCTGGCCAGCTCGGGAACGGCGTCGTCTCGTTCGACGGCCGCAGGGGCGCGGTGGCGCCGGCCAGCGGGGATTACACGGCGGCGCAGGTCGGGGCGCTGGCTATCGACGAGAATCTCGCCGACGTCGCGAGTGCATCGGTCGCGCTCGGCAACCTGGGTGGCGTAGCGAAGGGTGCGCTGGTCTTCGACGTCCGCGACTATGGCGCGGTCGGCAACGGCAGTACGAACGACGCTACCGCGATCCAGAATGCGGTGAATGCTGCCGCGACCAACGGCGGCACCGTGTATTTCCCGCCCGGCCAGTATCTGGTGAACACGGGGATCGTGCCGGCCAGCAATGTCGCGCTTGTGGGGGCGGGCTGCGGGAACACGGTGATCCTGGCGGGTAGCGCCGTCTCGGCGATTAACTCGACGTTGTCCGGGACGTACACCAAGAACAACCCGCTGACGCGGTTTTCGGTCGCGCACCTGAGCATCGACGGCACCCAGCAGGGCGCGGTGTTCAACGTCGGCTACAAGGGGATCTTTGGCCAGTACCTGTCCGAGTGCACGTTCGAGGACCTGGTGATCTCGAACTGTGTCGCGACGGGGTTCGGGTGTGACTTCCTGACCAACGGCACCGTGGTGCACAACGTGCGGGCGATCGGGAACGGCCGGTTGAACCAGGGTGGCGGCAGCGGTGCTGGTTCGTCCGGGATCGGGATCGGGACGGGGCAGTACACGGTTGAGGATTTCGTCGTCTCGGACTGTTTTGCGTCTACGAACGGCCGGTACGGGTTTCTGTTCGAGTCGCAGCCCGGGACGACGTCGACGGGTGCGCGGATCAGTAACTGTTTCGCGACCCTGAACTACAACCACGGGTTCGGTGATGCTGGCCTGTCCGGGGCGGTGTTCGCGAGCTGTGTCGCGTACCTGAACGGGCAGGCCGGGCAGTTCGATGGGTTCAGTATCGACAACGGAACCGTCGGGGCGACCGCCCAGCCGTCGGGCAATTCCACGTACGTCGGGTGCGAGGCCATCAGCAACACGCGCTACGGGTTCTCGTACCAGCCGACGGCGAACAACAGCACCTCGGTGGCGGGCGCGGGGAACATCACGTATTCGGGGTGCAAGAGCTACGGCAACACGTCGCTCGGGTTCAACATCAACTCGGCGGCGAGCCACCCTGTTTCCGGTGTCACGTACACCGGGTGCACCGCGCACGATAACGGCGCGTCGGGCTGGCAGGTCCAGAACCCGAGCAACAACGTCCATCTGCTCGCCTGCCGCGCCTCGGCGAACGGGCAGACGTCGTCGACGTCGAAGAACGGCGTCACGATCGGCGCGTCCGTGAGCGGCCTGACCATCAGCGGCTGCCGGTTCTACGACGACGGGGGCACTCAGAAGCAGGCGTACGGCTTGCAGGTGTCCAGCGGTGCGACGGTGACGAATGGGCACGTCGTCGGCAACGACATGCGCGGCAACCTCACCGGGGGCGCGAACCTGGTGGGCACTCTCACGGGCTGCTACGTGGACGAAAACCCTGGGTGGACGTTCTCGACGAGGCCATTGTGGACTCCGTCGCAGCAGGGCGTCATCGCCGCCACCTGTGATCTGATGATGGCGCCGTCACAGGCCGCGATCACGACGGGCCGGCTGTTCGTGTGCCCGGTGACGGTCGATCTCGCGGCGACGGCGAACAACATGTACGTCGCCTACAACTCGGCCAGCGCTGGAGTGACGGACGCCAACAGCTACCTCGTGGTCTATTCGGCCAGCGGCGCGCTGCTCGGCGCGACCGCCGACATCGGGACGTTCCTGACGACGGTCGGCGGCGCGTTCGTGCTGGAGCCGCTGATGTCCGGTGGGTCTGCCGCGCCCATCACCGGTCTGGCTCAGGGTCAGCAGATCTACCTCGGGATCATCAACAACTACAGCGGTGGCACCGGCCCACAGTTGATCGCCGGGCGCCTCTACGGCACCAACCTGTCCGGCGGTAGCAGCGGCCCGAACGTCACCAACGGGGTGCCGCGCTGGCTCGTGGCCTCGGGCACGTACACGGTGCCCCCGGCTACGTTGCCGTCGATGTCGGCGTCTAACACGAACCCTCTGATCGGGATTGGGCTGGCGCAGTAACCGGTTGGGCGCCCGCTGCTTCGTGCGTGGTCACGTGGTCTCCTCGGTGGTGATGCCGTACGCCTCGGCGAGTGCGGTCAGTGTCGGGCACGGCCAGACCACCCAGTGGTGCAGCGCGTCGGGCTCCAGCTCATCGTTCTCGTACCGGCAGCGTCGGCAGAGCCGGTCGCCGTAGGCGCCGAAGTCGGCTTGTCCATGCTCGGTGAGGATCTTCCGGTCGGCCGCGCAGTGGCGCAGGGTCACGCCCGGCTGTTGGCCAACGATGAACGCGGCCACGGCCGCACCAGGGCTGCCTTCGTCGTAGACGACGACATCGTGGCGCGCGTCGTAGATCTGCGACTCACCAGGGGTGTCCTCACGGGAGCCGCCGTAGATGCTGCCGCGAATCCAGGGCGTGGGCGCTTCGGCTTCGGCGTCGCGTGCGGTCTGCTCGGCGTGTTCGATCGCGGCGAGCAGCTGCTCGGTCAGGTCAGTCGACACCGCCGCGCCTCCAACCAAACCGGCATCCGTGATCGGAGCGTTTGACACGACCACCTCCCTCACGCGCGAGCCCAGCCATCGCGACCGGTCGCAAGCTCATGCCCCCGGTCCCTGCTGGTCAAACCTCGACTTAACTGTAGGTCAGGTGTGGATGGTTGTGGTGGATCACGGTGTCCACTCCTGTCGGTGGTCGGGATGGTCGGACCATTCGGAGGCGAGCAGGCGGAGTGCGAGTTCCAGTCCGAGCAGTTCGCGTTCGGTCGCGTACGTCGGGAGCCTGCTCAGCACGGGGTATTGGCGGTCTGGCTGGCCGTCGGTCCACCGCCCGTAGTTGCGCCCACTGGTCACCTTGCGGATTTTCGCTGCGCGCCACGCCTCCACGATCTGCCGTTTGGCTTCGACGCCACGGAGCACACGGTTCGGGTCATGACGAGCAACATGCACGCCAACACCGACCTCCACCTCCTCCGTACCGGAGAGCACCAGATGCGGACCGCTGCCCGGGGTCGCGAGGAACGGGTACTCCTCGATGGACCGAAGGCCGACGTCGGCGCCTTCGGCCAGGAACTCGTCCCTCGCGGCCGCGCCTGCCTCGATGTCGACGGGCGTGTCTGCGAGGGGATCGTTGTAGTGCGAGCGCTCCCAGCGCCAGTGCTCGCCACCAGCAGGCACGCGCTGACCGCGTACGCCGCACGCCGCTAGCGCGCCCTGCTCGTCCTCGGCAATTCGGGCGCGCAGGAACGCCACCAGGTCGTCGGTCACTTCGCCTCCAGCGCGGCAGTCACGGCCTGCACGGTCGGGCACGGCCACGGGTCGGAGCCGATGTAGTGGCTGCACTCGGTGCACCAGAGGCGTTCCGTCCAGGCGTCTGCCGGTTCATCAGGCGGCACCTCGGTCGTTTCCGGCTTGTGCAGGTCGAGCACGGCGCGGATCACGGCGAACGCCTTCTCGGCCACCTGCTCTCGCGTGACCCGGCCGTAGTCGCCGTCGGCGGGATCTTCGGCCGCGTAGGCGTCGAGCAGTGCGCGCGGGTCGGTCACGTGGTCTCCTCGGTGGTGCTGGGTCTGTAACAGGGGTGCCCCATGCTGTACGGGTAGTGGAGCATGTCGGGGTCACTGGTGCGGCAGTAGCACTGTTCCCAGACGCGTTCCCGGTGACCGTCTGGCGTGACTGCGTCGAGCGCCTTGGTGTTGCCGTCGTTGTCGAGCGCCGAGACTTCGATCTGGCGGTCAGCCATGGGCGGCCTCCTCGGTTGCGCCGACCGCTCTGTACTCGATGCACACGCCGTCCGGCAGGTCCAGCGCCTCACTCATCTGGTTGGCGAGCAGCTTGGCATGGGCGTCGACCCGCGCCTTGTGCTGCCTGAACGTCATCGCGGGATCTGGCTGCTCAGGCATCGGTGCTCGTCTCCTCGGTGGTGATGCCGTACGCCTCGGCGAGCAGGCGCAATGTGGGGCACGACCCCTCGAAGTACTCGTCGTTTCCGTGCCGCCATTCCGCGCCCGGTGAACCATAAGACGCGGACGGTGGCCAGTCGGCTGGGTAGGTGCCCGTCGACAGTTCGCGACAGCTGTGCGCGCCAGAGTGCAGTTCCACGATCTTCCGGTCGGCTGCGCAGCGACGCGTCACGGCCTGCGGGTCGTGGTGCGCGATGTGGCGCCCGTCGCCGTCGAGCACAGGCAGCGCGTAGTCCCGTTGCGACACCACGCCGAGGCCGTCGCCGTTGACCACGCGGTACTGCGATGAGTGGTACTCCCAGGGTCCTTTGGTCGCGGCACTCGCGATGCGTTCGGTCTCCTCGATCGCGGCGAGTAGCTGGGCGGTCAGGTCCTCGGTCACGACAGCAGCTCCACTGGAACCGTGATCGGCATCCGTCGCAGCTGATCCCACAGCGCGACGACCCGCTGTTGCTCGGCGGCCCACTTCCCGCGTGTCTCGATGTCCGCGCTGTGTGGCCACCAACCGGTACGCAACAACGCGGTGACCGCGACGTTGAACGTGGCGTCGGTGAGGAACAGTCGGTGTGCCTGTTCGTCGCCGAGCACGGCACCGAGGTCGCGGATCGCGCCTTCGAGCAGTGCGTGCTCGACGTCGGCTTCCGACCATTGGCTCATATCCAGGTCACCGTTTCGCCAGCGTGCTTGGCCTCGTGGTAGTTGTGTGCGGGCTCGGCCGGGACGGTGCAGTGGATGCGCTGTCCGTTGTCGAGCGTCTTGTATTCACCGCACGCGCGTGCCTGTGCTGGCTCGGCCACCGCGTGGTGCTGTTCGATCCATTCTCGACGGACACCACGGATGGTGGTGACGACCTGTGCGATCAGGCGGGGTTCGTAGGAGTAGGCGAACGTGCTGTGATCGGGGACGTGTGCGGTGCACACGTGGATGCCGAGCGGCACGACGCCTTGTGTGTCGAGCTGGTCGGCGAACCGGGTCAGCACGGCGGCCAGGTCCCGGATCGGGTTTGGTGTCGCCGAGGCTTCCCGCGCGATGACGCGGTGTATCTCGGTGTCGTCCATCACGATGCCGTTGTCGACGACGGTGTGTTCGGGTGCGGTTTGCGTCCAGGTGGTGCGGCTGGTGATCACCATGTCGGCGCGGTCGATGCGGTGGATGGGTACGGGTGGTGCAGCGAAGTTCTGGTGTGCGCCGGCCACTACGTCGGCGAGTCGCTCGCGGTCTTTGTCGGATGCGGGCGCGGAGCGCGGTGGGATCACGATGGTTCCTTCGGGGTTGAGTGTCTGCGTGCTGTGCGGATGCGACGTTCGTCGCGGACGATGAGTGCGGCGACGATGCCGGCGGGTATCGCCCAGTAGGCGACGTCGAGTGCGACGGCGATCATCGGTCACCTCTCATCTGACGGCGTGTGAGGTCCACCTCGGCCCGCAGTTCGGCCAGTTCGGCCATCACTGCGTTTGCCTTGGTGCCGGGGTAGTAC
>DATATE010000113.1:0-2913 GCA_036268955.1 Pseudonocardiaceae bacterium | reverse complement strand
TCCAGGGGTTTCTCCCCGTGGACCTCGGCGGCGGTGGTCCTGCGCCGCTCGTCTTTGACCCACGTGCTCAACATTCCTGGGTCGATGCCCAGTTCGCGGGCGACCTCGGCGATCGTGCGATCGGTGTCGATTACACGGTGTTCGGCGCGGCGTAGCCCCACCGCCACCTCACCATCACGGCTTGAGGTGACTACCGAGGTCGGAGGCCTCGTCTTCCTGGTTCCCATCGTCGTAGGCGTAGTCCTGCGAGGCCGTGTCGTGTGCCGGCAGATTCCAGGGTTCCCGGTCTTGAATGGCATCGATTTGCCGTTGGTTCTCCGCGCGTAGCTGGTCGTCGGGTGGTGACATCGCTGGGCTCCATTGACTGGTGATGTGTTGCCAGGATCGGGCTTTTGCCCCTATCGAATCGGGTTGTGGCCCGATGGGTGTCGCACTGTCGTTGGTGGTGATGTTGTAGGTCTCGCGGTATGCGGCGGCAAGGCCGGCAACGTAGTCCCACCGTTCGGCTGTGGCTGGTTCCGTCGGGCGTAGACCGAGGGCGATGGTCCACGGTGGAGGATTGGTGGCGACCTGACGACGCAGTTCAGCGACGCGGTCACTGATCGCGCCGTTGACTTGGACCAGGTAGTCTGCCAGTTCGGGTTCGTCGTGGCGCAACGCGGCTAGCCATGGCAAGGCAGGTGCCGCGGTTGGAGCGGACGGCTCATGACGATCGATCGTCTGGCTAATGCGCCACTGGAGGACCGCCGCCGGGTCGTGTGAGCCGGTGAGCGGACCGGCGGCAAGCGCCGCATCGAGGAGATGCTCCGCCCGCCATCCGAGGTCTTCGGCATTGCGTAGAGTCTGGATCAGTGCGGGTTCGGCGGGCTGATCTGTTGCGGTCGGTGCGTGTTGGGCGACCAGGGCCTGGAGCCGTTCGGCCGAGCCGAGCCGAGCCGCGTAGTCGTAACGTGTGACCAGCGTTGCGAGCGATTCCTCCGCGGCGAGGGATCGACGTAGTTCCTCGGTGGCGGCCGACTCGGTGTCGGTTCGACTGAGCACCGCAGTCAGCACGTCCCGTTCAGTGCGGTCAAGCGGTGTCTCTCGATGGTCATCGACAACGTGCTGGTGGGTCTCGACGTACAGCCGGTTGTCGTACCGTGCTCGCGTGATCGCCGGGTAGAGCTGTTCGCGGGTCATGGCCTGGGGCACGAGTACATGGGCGCTGCCTTCGGACGTCATGCCCTGAGTTCGGTTGACGGTCGTGGCGTAGGCGAGCTCGACGTGGATGGCCACGTAGTCGGCCGGGAGCACCGTGGTGCCCTGGTGGGCCTTGTGCGTGACCTCAAGGGAGTTGTCGTGGCGGACGGCCGTCACGGTCCACGTGTCGCCGTTCTTGACGAAGTCTCGGCCGCCGAAGATGGGCATGAGGCGACTGTTCAGTCGGGTCACGATCCAGTCACCGGCCGAGGCGTGGGTGCCGTCGTGTAGTGGGACCGGTCTGCGGTCCTGGACATCACCGCGGCTGATGCGTTGTGCGCGTGCCTGGAGATTGAGCCAGACGACGTCGTCGTTCGTAGGCATGATGAGCAGGCTCTGGCGGCCGAGGTCGAGATCCTGGCGCCAGGCTCGTTGGGCAGCATCTCGCATGGTCTCCCGCGATCCGCCGGTCACCCAACCTCTGTCGAAGTAGTAGTTCAGACCCGCCCTATCGCCGGAGCGAATGCGCAGAGATGCAGCTGCTTGGCTGGGGTCGTGGAACCGAACGACCTCGTAGAAGGTCACAGCGCCCACGTCGTGTGCGATGAGTCGGATGGCGCCTCCTGCCTCGACAGGACCGAGCTGCTTGTCGTCGCCGACGAGTCGGACGTCGGCGCCACGGTGCAGCGCGTACTCCACCACGTCGTGGAGGGTGTGGGTGCCAGCCATGGCGGCTTCGTCGACGATGACGAGATCACGGGCCCGGAATGCGAAGGCTTGTGGCGTCGTGCCGGCTCGCAGCGCGGTAGTGACCTGGTGCAGAGTGTGGGGTGGTGCGCCAATGGCCTGGCCGAGTTCCTGGGCGGCTCGCGCGGATGGGCCGAAGGCGTACACCCGGCCGCCGGCTGAGCGCCAGGCGTCCGCCAGGATGCGCATGGCGGTTGTCTTGCCAGCGCCGGCCGGTGCGAGAGCCAGTTGCAGTCTTCGCCCGGATCGGGCGAATTCGGTGACCATCCGGCGTTGACCGGCGTTGAGCACCGTCGAGCCGATCGCTGCCTGCACTGCATCCGATGTCAGCCGCTGGCCTCCCGGGATGCGGGCGAAGGCAACCAGAGCTGCTTCCTCTCGTAGGGTCTGTTCCGTGGTGTAGCGCTGTGCGTTGTGTTCTTCGAACACGCTTTCGCCCGACAGCTTGCGCAGTGACTTCGGTTCGTCAGCAAGGGCGGGCGCCTGTAGTGCGATGGTGTCGCCGGAGTTGATGACCGTGTCGGCAACCCGTCGTATAACTGCTTCGCGGTCGTGGGCGGGTACTCGGAGGTGAGCGGTCTGACGATGGGCCTCCGCCTGGACGTGCCAGCGGTTCCAGTGGCTGTAGTTGTCGGACACAACGCGTCGGGTCGCGGCCGCGAGTTGGCCGATCTCGATCGGTGAGAGTGGTTCGACGGGGCCGTCGAACACCCGGTTGGTGAGGTCGTCCAGTAGCTGAGTAGAGACGACGGTCTCGGCGAATGCACGCCAGTCACGGCAGTGGTCGGCGAGACTTTGTGGCGCTTGCTTGGCTGCGCGAGTTCCGTACTGAGCACGCCGGCCGATCTCCAGTACCTCCTTCGGCGTTGGTTCGCGTCCCTGGGCCATGCGAAAGTCGACGATCAGTCGGGCCCGTTCGGCCTCAACCTGCTGTGCCCGTCGGGAGAAGGCGTGCAACAGCGCGGCGGGAACGCCGTCCAATTCCCA
>DATATE010000112.1:0-37483 GCA_036268955.1 Pseudonocardiaceae bacterium | reverse complement strand
GGGTGTTCACCCGGGTCGCGCAACGGCTGCTGGCCATGGCCGCCGCCATCTGGCACAACTGGATGACCGGTGTGACCAGCAAACGATCACTCATCGCCTACGATCATTAACATCAACTTCACCGCATCAATCATCTAGGGTTGCGGCGAAGCGGGTGGCGCGCTGGACAGGGCGTGCAGCAGGGTCGGCATGATCCTGGCGGCCAACTCCTCCGGCTCGCCGGGCTCGGGGCGGCTGCCGTGCCGCAGCGCCAACCCCGCGTACACCGCGATCACCAGCCTGGCCAGCTCGTCCAGGTCGATCGCGGACCTGCGGCCCGCCGCACGCAGGGCCCTGCCGAGCAGACCGGCGATATGGCTACGCAGCCGGAGTTCATGGGCGAGCAACTCGTCGGCGGCGTCGGGGTGGCGCATCGCGAACAGCCGGAACTCCAGCGTCACCAGACTCCACTGGGCGGCGTCCTCGGTCGGCTCCAGTGCCTCGCCCAGCAGTTGGTCCAACAGCTCCGGCCGGCTCTCCACCTGACCGGTGAGTTCCTCGAAACGGGCCAGCACGCCGGCGGCCCGCGCCTCCAGCAGCGCGAAGAACAGCTCCTGCTTGCTGGCGAAGTTCGAGTAGAACGCGCCGGTGGTCAACCCGGCCCGCTCGCAGATGTAGCCGATCGACGCGCCGTCGAACCCGCGCTCGGCAAAGGCGTGCAGCGCACCGTCCAGCAGGGCGGCGACCGTGCGCGGTCGCCGTTTGGTCGGTGACTTCGGCATGATCGTCCCTTCTGCCGCACCACGGTGTGCCGAACCCGATGATAGCGTTCCCTATCCGATAGGGAATACTATTCGATGAGAACACCGTCGGCGGTCGGGTTACTGTCCGGCCACTGGTGGTGTGGGCACGTCGGCACGACGGGAGCGCGGGGTCAACCGATGACGGCGGCGATAACACGTGATGACCTGCCACTGGCGACCGATCCGGTCGTCACGGCGCGGCAGCTGAGCTTGCGTACCAAACGCGGCTGGGTGTTCCGGGATGTCGACCTCACATTGGGGGAGGGGGAGACCCTCGCGCTGGCCGGGCCGGCCGGCAGCGGGCGCAGCATGCTGCTGCTCACCCTGGCCGGTCGAGCCAAACCGACCTCCGGCTCGCTCGACGTGGCCGGTGCCGCGCGGCGAGGCAGGATCCGCACGGTGGCCTCGGTGGCGCGCATCACCGGCGCGGTCGAACTCGAACCCGACCTGCGGGTGATCGACCACGTCCGGGAGGTGCAACTGCTCAGCCATCGCGCCCTCGACTACCGGCACGCCGCCGAACTCGTCGGCTTCACCGCCGACGGCACCACGTTCGTCGGCGATCTCAGCGCGGACGAGGCGACGCTGTTGGCGGTCGCGCTCGCGGTGACCGGGCAGCCGAAGCTGCTCGTTCTCGACGACGCCGATGTCGGCGCGACCCCCGACCAGCAGCACCGGATCTGGGCCGCCCTGGTCGGCCTGCGTTCGGCCGGGATCGCGGTGGTCGCCAGCACGGTCGACGGCGGTATCGCGGCCGATCACGGCGCCCGCCTGCTGACCCTCCCGGTGCACGGCGAGTTCGGCGAGATCGCCGCTCACGAGCCCGCCGCCGAATCCGTCGCCGAGCCCACTGCCGAGCCGACCACCGCTGAATCGACCGCCGAGTCCACCACCCGGATCGCCGACCCGACGGCGCCCATTGTCCAGGAGGACAGCACCGATGCGTCCGATTAAGTTGGCGTTGCTGGAGATCAAGCGGTTCCGCACCCCGCTGCAACGGCTCGCGCTGCTGTTCATCGTCCTCGTCCCGCTGCTCTACGGCGGTCTGTACCTGTGGTCCAACTGGGACCCGTACGGCAGGCTCAACCAGATCCCGGTCGCGGTCGTCAACGACGACCAGCCGGTGACCGTGAACAACCAGCAGGTCAACGCCGGCAAGCTGTTCGTCGACGAACTGAAGGCCGATCCGATCTTCGACTGGCACTTCGTCAGCGACGCGCAGGCCGCCACCGGCCTGAGCAACACCGACTACTACTTCGAGATCTCGGTGCCGCGTGACTTCTCCGCGAAACTGGCCAGTGGCTCGACCGGTACCCCGCAGCGCGCCGGCATGCTGATCACCCTCGACGACGCCAACGGCTACATCGTCGGGAAGATGGCCGAGACCGTCCAGTCCGAACTGCAGAACAAGATCAGCGCGGCGGCGGTGAGCGCATACTTCGAATCAGTTTTCGGTAACCTGCAACAGCTTCGGGACGGCATCACCCAGGCGGCCAACGGTGCGGGGCAGCTACGCGACGGGTTGAACACCGCCGCGAGCGGCAGTTCCGGCCTGGCCAGCGGCATCGGCCAGCTCAAGACCGGCGCCGACAAGCTCGCCCCCGGCGCGCAGCAGGTCTCCGACGGCGTGACCAAGATCGCCAACGTGGTGGTGCCCGCAGCCAACCAGATCGCCGCCGCGATTCCCGGTGTGACCGCCTCGGCGTCCTCGGCGGCCAGCACCGCCGCCTCGCTCGCCTCGACCGCGGCGCAGGCCAGCGGCGCGATCTCCGGCGGCGCGGACACCGTGCAGGGCAAGATCACTCAGCTCGGTCAGGACGATCCGAGCCTCCAGTCCAACCCGACCTATCAGCAACTGGTCTCATTGGCCGGCCAGGCGGCCGGGTTCGCGGGTCAGGTGAACACCACCGCCGACAACGTCAGGGACACCACGGCGCAGGTCGCGGCGAACGCGAAGACGCTGGCCAACGACGCACCACAACTACAGGCCGAGGTCAGCGGTGCCGCCTCCCAGATCCAGCAGTTGGCCACCGGCGCCGCGCAGGTCGCCAGCGGTGCCTCGGCACTGGACACCGGCCTCGGCACCGCGTCCACCGGAGCCACCCAACTCAACTCGGGCATCACCCAGTTGCAGTCCGGTGCGACGAAACTGGCCAGCGGTCTGACCAACGCCGAGGGACAGTTGCCGGTGCTCTCGCCGACCCAGGAGAAGGACAACGCGAACACCCTGGCCTCGCCGGTCAATGTGGCAACGACCAACCTGCATCCCGCCAACACCTATGGCGTCGGCCTGACACCGTTCTTCTTCTCCATCGCGCTGTTCGTCTTCGGCATCACCGCATTCCTGATCCTGCGGCCGTTCTCGACCCGTGCGTTGGCGAGCAGGGCCAGCAATGTGCTCGTCGCGGTCTCCGGCTGGCTGCCCGCCGCGGTCTGCTGCATCGTCGCCGGGGTGGTGCTGTACCTGGTGGTGGACTTCTCCCTCGGCCTTGATCCGGTCCATCCATGGCAGACGATCGGGCTGCTGGTACTGGCCGCCGCGACGTTCACCGCGATCGCGCACCTGCTGCGAACCTGGCTGGGCGGGGTGGCCAGCGCGGTCATCCTGGTCCTGCTGCTGTTGCAGCTGACCACCTGCGGTGGCACCTATCCCTACGAAACGCTGCCCCTGCCGTTCAAGGTGCTGCATCCGCTGCTGCCGATGAGCTATCTGGTCGAGGGTCTTCGGGTCACCACGGTCGGCGGCAACGGCGCGCATCTGCTGCGGGACACCTTGGTACTGGCCGGTTTCCTGGTGGCCGCGCTGATCCTCACCACCGTCGTGGTGGCCGGCAAACGGGAATGGCGGATCAACAAGGTCAAGCCGGACCTGAGTATCTGAGCGGGGCACCGGTCCAGCGCGCCGAGACCGGCCGCTGGGCCGGTCGGCCGCGCGGATCAGCGGCCGGCGATGCGGGGTTCCGTGGCCTGCGATGCCTCGGGGCCCGATGGACAAGTCTTGGCCTCGTCGTCGCCGCTCGGTCATCGATGCTCACCCCGGATGCCACATTTGGCCTGGATCATCACTTCTGTGCTGGTGGACGACAGGACAGCGCCGGAAACCTCGTCCAGGACGGTGGGCACCCTCGTCGTCCTCGGCGACTCGGTCGGGGTCGGACTTGGCGATCCGATACCGGACAAGGGCTGGCGCGGATTCGCACCGCTGCTCGCCGAGGCATTGGCCCCGGCGAAGCTGGTCAACCTCTCCGTCAACGGCGCCCGACTCGGCTCGGTGCGCCGCGACCAACTCCCCGCCGCGGTCGCGGCGCGGCCGGATGTCGCGATCGTGCTCGCCGGCATGAACGACACCATGCGCTCGGACTTCGACCCGGCCCGACTGCACGCCGACCTCGACCGGATCATCACCGGCCTCACCGAGACCGGCGCGCTCGTGGTGACCATCCGCTACCACGACCACGGCCGGGTGTTCCGCCTTCCCGGTCCGCTGCGCCGCGTGCTGACCGAGCGGATCGCCGAACTCAACGCCCTCTTCGACGTGGTCGCCCGCCGGCACGACACCCGCATCGTCGACCTCGGCGAACTCCCCGGCATCTATCACAAGACCGCCTGGAGCATCGACCGCCTGCATCCCTCCGAACTCGGCCACCGCATCCTGGCCAACGCACTGGCCACCCGCCTTGCCGAAGCCGGTCTACCGGCCGGCGAGGTCTCCCTGGTCTGCGCGGGCGGACTGGTCACCAGCACCTGGCAACACGTCGGTTGGCTGATCGTCAAGGGCATCCCCTGGCTGGTCAGCCGAAGCAGGGACCTCGTCCCGCACTTCACCGGTGTCCTGCTGCGCACCGCCTTCGCCGACCACCTCGCCAAGCGCGCCCTCACCGAGGAGCCCGAACCGGCCTCGATGACCGAACAAGCCTGAGGCCGGGTCGTACCGGAGGTCGGGTCGTCGCAGCGGAGGGCGCGGCGCCTCGGTCAGCCTGCGGTGAGGCGGGCCAGTCGGGTCGGGGTTGGCCAGCGGACGTCGTGGACCCAGCCGGCCTTCTCCAACAGCCAGATCACCCGCGCTGACACGTCGATCTGGCCGCGTCGCACGCCGTGCCGGGCGCAGGTGGGGTCGGCGTGGTGCAGGTTGTGCCAGGACTCGCCCATGCTCAGGATCGCCAGCGGCCAGAAGTTCGCCGAGCGGTCCCGCGCGGTGAACGGGCGCGTTCCGATCAGGTGACAGATCGAGTTGATCGACCAGGTCACATGGTGCAACACGCCGACCCGGACCAGGCCGACCCAGAAGAACGCGGTCAACGCGCCCCACCAGGACCAGGTGATCAGGCCGCCGATGATCGCGGGCGCGAGCAGCGTTATCGCGGTGCACGGACCGAAAAGGCGGTGCACGAGGCGGATGTCGGCATCGGCGAGCAGATCGGGGGCGAAGCGACGCTGGTTGGTCAGGTCCCGCTCCAGCACCCAGCCGAGGTGCGCGTGCCAGAAACCGCGGACCAGCGCGACCGGCGAGGTGCCGAAGCGCCATGGCGAGTGCGGATCGCCGTCGCGGTCGGAGAAGGCGTGGTGGCGGCGGTGGTCGGCGACCCAGTGCAGGATCGGGCCCTGCACCGAGAGGCTGCCGGCGATGGCCAGGCTCACCCGCACCCACCGCTTGGCCTTGAACGCACCGTGCGTGAAGTAGCGGTGGAAGCCGACGGTGACGCCGAGGCAGGTCACGGTGTACCAGACGACGGCCATGATCACGTTGACCCAGTCGAGGCCCCAACCCCAGACCACCGGCACGGTCGCGACGATCGCCAGCACCGGGATGACGACGAACAGGTACACCATCACGTGCGCGGCAACGCCTCGTTCGGGGCCGAGCAGCGGCGCGGCCGTGCTTGCTGCGGCGATCGGTTCGGTTGCGGCGAGCGAGGGGTCCACGAGATCACCTCGTTGTCCGATAAATGGGCGTGCCAAGCACACCGGATCAGGTCGGCCAGGCGCGAACTATCCAACCAACCGCAGCGCACCGCAAGATGAACAACTCACCCGGTGCCCGGCTACCCCGAGGCTCATGCGAGGGCACCGTCCTCGACGAGAGCCGTGCGACAACGAGACCGAGACCACCTGGACCAGCGGATCAGCGGAAATCGTCGGCGTGCTCGCGCGCCCACCGCTGGAAGGTGCGGGCCGGCCTACCGGTCAGCTCGGCGACGGTGTCGGTCACCGGTTCGGGTTCCTCGACCAGACCGGCCCAGTAGCTCAGCGCGCCGTCGAGGGCGGCGGCGGGCCAGCCCGGGAACAGTTGCGCGCGGGCGGCTTCCGGTGTGACCTCAAGGAACCGCAGGTCGCGGCCGATCGCCGCGCCGATGGCGGCCACCTGTTCGGCCTGGGTGAGCACGGAGGGGCCGGTGAGCGGATACGCCGCGCCGTCGTGCCCGCTATCGGTCAGCACCAGCGCGGCGACCGCGGCGATGTCGTACTCGTGGATCAGCGACCGGGCCGCCTTGGCGTAGGGCCAGCGAACCACCCCGGTCGCGCGGATCTGCTCGGCCCAACCGAGGGTGTTTCCGGCGAACCCACCTGGCCGCAGAAAGGTCCAGCGCAGACCGCTCGCGCGCACGAGACGCTCGATCGCGGCATGGAAGGCGACGATCGAGCCGGCCTGCTCCTCGCTGTCCGGCCGGACGTTCATGGTGGACAGATAGACGAGCCGCTCGGCATGTCCGCTGATCACGTCGACGACCTCGGCCGCGCCGTCCGCGGTCGCCAGTGGCCAGAGCAGGAAGACGTCGTCGACGCCGGCAAGGGCGGCGGGCAGCGACCTCGGTTCGGTCAGGTCGCCGCGCACCACCTCGACCCCGGCCGGCAGCGCGGCCGTCTCCGGATCGCGGACCATGGCCCGGACCGGCGCGCCGCGTTCGAGAAGCCGGGTGACCAGGCTCCTGCCGACCTTGCCGGTCGCGCCGGTCACCAGAATCCGACCGGCGCCGTTGCCCGCCGGCCGGTCCGTCCCGTTCGCGGTCATCGCGATCCCCACCTCTGTCCTGGTCGGCGTCGGTACCGGCCTGCTGTCGGCAGGCTAGAACCTCAACTATTGTCGAGGTCAATTCCTGTCGTTCGATCCTCCCCGCGACGGGGTGACCGAGCGCGACGGCGGACGGTGGGTGAGCATGGACGCCGTGAGCAGCGCGGAACCGGGGGCGGAACCGGAGGACGTCGAACTGTCCGCGGGCCGACCCGTCCGCACCGGCATGTCCCGACGGACCAAAGTGGTCATCGGCGTGATCACCGCGGCGATCCTGATCGTCGAGTTGAGCCTCGGCTGGCCGTACCTGGCCAGCGCACTCGATCATCTGCGCACCCCGCGTTGGGGCATGCTGAGCCTCGTCGTGCTCGCGGAGAGCATCTCGATGGGGATGTTCGCCAGGATGCAGCGACGGCTGCTGCACGCCGCCGGCACCGATGTGCAGATCCAACAGGCGCTCGCGCTGGCCTACGCGGCCCATTCGCTGAGCATCTCGCTGCC
Source organism: Pseudonocardiaceae bacterium (assembly GCA_036268955.1). Taxonomy (GTDB): domain Bacteria; phylum Actinomycetota; class Actinomycetes; order Mycobacteriales; family Pseudonocardiaceae; genus CAJCJE01. Next base: position 30,190 of record DATATE010000112.1, on the reverse strand, counting down.
CGGCGGCCCGGTGTTCTCCACCGCGTTCAACTTCGAGCACATGCAGCGCTTCGGCGCCTCGGCCGCGATCGCCTCGTGGTGTGTCGCGCTCAGCAGCATCCTGTCAACGGCCGCGCTGGCCATGATCGGTCTGCTCGCCGCGTTCCTGGCCAGCGGATCCGGCGGGGCGGGCGCGCCGGTCGAGTCGATCGTCTCGGTGCTGGCGATCGCCGCGGTGGTGCGGGTGATCGCGCAACGGCCGCAGTGGCTGGCGCGGCCGGCGATCTTCGGGATCAACCTCGTCTACCGGGTGCTGCGCAAGCCGGTCGAACAGGGCCGGCAGTGGGTGGAATCCTTTGTCGCGCAACTGTCCTCGGTCCACATGCGCAGCTCGGACCTGCGGATCGCGACGAGCTGGGCGATCGGGAACTGGGCGCTGGACGCCGTCGGTTTCGGCCTGTCCTGCCTGGCCGTCGACGCCCACCACCTCAGCGTCAGCCAGCTGATCATCGCCTACGCGGCCGGGATGGCGGCCTCGACGATTCCGTTGGTGCCAGGCGGTCTCGGCGTCGTCGACGGCGCGCTCATCCTCGGTCTCGTCGCCGGCCGGACCCCGGCCGACGACGCGATCGCCGCTGTGGTGGTCTACCGGTTGATCAGCTGGGTCCTTGTCGCCTCGGTCGGCTGGGTGTTGTGGTGGTTCCTGCGCAAGAGCACCCGAACCGAACCCGCCGGCACCGCAACCACCTGATCCATAACCACCTGATCTGGAACTACTTGACGACCAACGGTGCCCAGCTGTGGCCCGCATCGGTGCTGCGGTAGAGCTTCGATGCGCCGGTCGGGCCCTGCGGCAGACCCGCCACGAGGTAGCCGACGGTGGCACTGGGGAAGGCGAGATCCCAGAGGCCGAGCAGGTCCGGGACCTGCAGGGTGGTGTTCCAGCTGTGGCCGCCGTCGAAGGTCGCGTAGAGCAGGTTCATGTCGGCCGCCTGCGCCGAGGCGGTGGCGTTGTTGGCGCTGATCGTGGCGAAGTCCTGCTGGTAGCCGGCGGTGGGCAACGGTGTCGCCGCGGTGAACGGCTTGCCGAGGCCAGGCGCGGTCAGCAGCTGCTTGGTCTGCTGGCCGGGCTGTGGGTCGGCCGGGTCGGCGGCGCAGATCACCAGGACCTGGCCGGACTGGATGCCGCCGAGGGTCGGGGTGGACGAGGCGACCGGGCAGGGCAGCGGAGCGGGGGTGAAGGTGCGGCCATCGCGGGAGAGCCAGTAGTGCTCGGCCTGGTACGAGGTGCCGACGGCGACCTGGAGCACGCCGCCGACCGCGGTGAGCTGGCCGTAGTCGAAGGCGGGCGCCTTCGCGGCCGGTGCGAGCGCGGCCACCGGGGTGAGGGTGTCGGCGTCGACCGCGCCGGCGTAGATCCTGGTGCTGTCGGCGGCGCCGAAACTGCTGCCGACGGCGAACACCCGGCCGTTGAACACGGTCACCGAGGAGATGTTGATCTGGTTGGTGGGGTTGAGTCCGGTCAGCGAGACCGTCGACCAGTGCGCCGCGCCGTCGTGGGTGGCGTAGAGGTATTCGCCGTCGGTGGCGAAGCCGATCTTGTCGGTGGCGAAGGTGAGCTGGACGTGGTTGGAGTTGGCCGGCAACGTGATCGGCGGCGCGATCAGTTGCTGCCAGCTGCTCCCGCCGTCGGTGGTGTCGAACAGGTACTCACACGACGGCGACCAACTGCAGGCCGCATAGCCGAAGACGAAGCCGTGCCGCGCGGTCAGCCAGCTCGTCGAGGCCGGCTGGAAGCCGGCCGGCACCGGGGACGGTACCGGCGAGGACGCGCCCGCCTGGGCGGCGCCGGCCGATACGAACAACAGGGCAGCGGTTACCGCCGCGACGGCGGCGGTCGCGAATCGGGATAATGTCACGTTGTTTCAGACGCGGGGCGACCTGGTTGGGTTGTCCGGTCTGCGATCGGCATCCGGTTGGTTCGTCCGCTACCGTTCGTGGTCATGGCGGAGAACACGGCGGTCGCACTCGGTCGGGAGGCCGCCCGTCGGCTCGTCGCGGTGCACGGTCGGGAGACCACGATCGGCCCCGGTCTCACCGAGGCCGAATTCGCTCGGATCGAGAACGAGTACGGGTTCGAGTTCGCCGCCGACCATCGCGCCTTCCTCGCCGCCGGCCTGCCGCGCAGCCGTCCGGCCACGTCGACGCCCGAGGTGATCCACACCTGGCGCGAACCCTGGCCGGACTGGCGCGATGACGATCCCGCCGTGCTGCGCGGACGCCTCGACGGGCCGATCGAGGGCGTGCTGTTCGATGTCGAGCACAACTCGACCTGGTACGACGGTTGGGGACCGCGCCCCGAGCAGGCGGCCGAGCGGCTGGCCAAGGCTCGGCAGGAGTTGGCCACGGTGCCGAAGCTGGTCCCGGTCTACGGGCACCGCTTCCTGCCGGCCGGGTCGGGCAGCTTCGGGCATCCGGTGCTCTCGGTGCGGCAGACGGACATCATCTACTACGGCAAGGATCTCGCCGACTACGTCTACCGAGAGTTCCGCGACTCCCACTTCGAGTCACCCGACCAGAGTTGGCAGCCGTCGGCCACCGTGCCGTTCTGGCGCGATTTCCTCTGACCTTCCGAGCGGAAGCTTCGAAAAACCTGCCGTCGCCGAGTCGAGGCCGACCGCGGACCTTGTCATACCAACTGGTTGGTATTACGTTGATCCGATCGCCGTTCGGTCCTTGACGACCAATGAGCGATCAAGGGCCGTCGATGATCAAGGGCAGCTGATGACCAATGGAGGTCGCGTGATCGCCAGTACGATGCAGGATTTCCCGCTCACCGTCACCGCGATCCTGCGGCACGGCGCCAGCGTCTACGGCGAGAGCGAGTGCGTCACCTGGACCGGCGCGGCGCCCCGCCGCGCCACGTTCGCCGAGATCACCCGCAATGCCGAACGTCTCGCCGCCGCCCTCACCCGGCTCGGCGTCGAAGCGGGCGACCGGGTCGCGACCTTCGCCTGGAACAACCAGGAACATCTTGAGGCCTACCTCGCCGTGCCGTGCATGGGCGCGGTGTTGCACACGCTGAACATCCGGCTGTTTCCCGAACAGCTCTCCCAGGTGATCAACCATGCCGAAGACAAGATCGTCATCGTCGACGACACACTGCTGCCGCTACTGGCAAGGGTCGTCGGCGAACTGACCGGTGTGCGCGCCTTCATCGTGGTCGGTGACGGCGACGCCAGTGCTCTCGGCGAGGTCACGGTCCTGCGCTACCACGAGTTGCTGGCCGCCGAGGAGCCCGGTTTCGACTGGCCGGAGCTGGACGAACGGTCCGCGGCCGCGATGTGCTACACCAGCGGTACGACCGGCGACCCGAAGGGCGTCGTCTACTCGCACCGCTCCACCTTCCTGCACGCCCAGGCGGTCCTCTCGGCCAGTCTCGTCGGCATCACCGAGGCCGACCGCGTACTGGCCATCGTGCCGATGTTCCACGTCAACGCCTGGGGCCTGCCCTACGGCGCCTTCCTCGGCGGCGCGACCCTGCACATGCCCGGCCCGTTCCTGCAGCCGGAGCCGCTGACGAAGTTCATCGCGACCGAGCAGACCACGGTCACCTCCGCGGTGCCGACCATCTGGCACGCCATCCTCAACTACGGCGAGGCCAACGACATCGACCTGTCCTCGCTGCGGGCCGGGACCTCCGGCGGAGCCGCGGCGCCGAGGAGCCTGTTCGAACGGTTCGAGCAGCGCTACGGCCTGCGCATCATCCAGGGCTGGGGGATGACCGAGACCAGCCCGCTGGGCGGGATGGCCTTTCCGCCGCCCGGCGTCGAGCCCGGCACCGGCGAGGATCTCGACTGGCGGATGAAATCCGGTCGGATCGCCGCCGGTGTGCGGATGCGCATTGTCGACGAGGAGGGCAAGGAACTGCCCTGGGACGGTGAGTCGGCCGGGGAGATCGAGGTGCGCGGACCGTGGATCACCGGTTCCTACTACCGCGACCCGGCGCCGGAGAAGTTCGACAACGGCTGGCTGCGTACCGGCGATGTCGGCACCATCGACAGCCGGGGTTTCTTCCAGATCACCGACCGGGCCAAGGACGTCATCAAGTCCGGCGGGGAGTGGATTTCCTCGGTAGAGCTGGAAAATCACCTGATGGGGCATCCCGCTGTGCTGGAGGCCGCGGTGATCGGCATCCCGGACACCCGCTGGGACGAGCGCCCGCTCGCCTTCGTCGTGCCGCGTGACGGTGCCAGCCCCACCCCGGCCGAACTCGCCGCCTTCCTCGCCGACCGGGTCGCTCGCTGGCAGGTGCCGGAGAACTGGACCTTCGTCGGCGAGATCCCCAAGACCACGGTCGGCAAGTTCGACAAGAAGCCGCTGCGTGCCAGTTTCGCCGCCGGTGAGGTCACCGTCCAACGCGTCGACTAGCCGCTGTTTGGTCTTCTCCGCGCCGGCATCAACCGGGCCAGCGCGGAGAGCGGCCGAGCGCGGCCAATATCGTGCCCAGCTCGCCGCTGCCCTCGGTGACGGCTACGGCCGGCCCGAACGACGCGCCCGGCGCCAGCCGTTCGGGACCATCCGGAATTCTGGCCACGATCGCGCCGGTCACGTCGAGCAGCTCCTGGTCGAACTCGACGTCGACGCCGATGCTGCGGGCCACGTCCCAGGTGTGCACGACATAGTCGACGGTGTGGAAGCCGATCGCCATCTCGGCCGGAAACGGCTGGTCGGGGACGATCTCCGGCAGCAGGAACCCTCGGTCGAGCACACCATCCTCGGCGAACGCGGCCAACACCTCCTCGGCTGCCTTGCGGTAGTCGGCAACCGGATCGGGACCCGGCGGAGGTGCGCGCCACACCTCGGTCTCGCCGCCGCGACCCCCAGCCGCCGCGGCGAAACCGCGATGCTGCGCGGTCAGATGGCTCAGCAGCTCACCCAAGGTCCACTGCGCGCACGGCGTCGGCGCGGCCAGTTCCTCCAACTGCACCCGCTCGACAACGGCGATGCTGGCCCGCACCGCTCTGCTGTCCAGTTCCACGATAGTAGTAGGCATGTGCATATCATGTGCTCATGCGTACGGTACGTCAAGGCGTACTTTGTCAGCCATGGCGCAGCGCTCCGCACCGCGACCGGAACCCAGCCGGGCAGACCTCGCGGCGATGATGACCCCGCTCAGCCGCGCGTTGATCGCCGCTGAGCTGCCGATCCTGCGTGCCCACGAGGTGTCCATGTGGGGTTATGTGGTGCTCAACGCGCTGATCGAACAGCCGGTGCGCACCCAGGCCGCGCTGGCACAGGCGATCGGCGCCGACAAGACCAGGATCATCGGCGTCCTCGACGAACTGCAGCAGCGCGGTCTGATCGAACGAACTCCCGATCCCACCGACCGCAGGGCCCATCTGCTGGACATCACCGTCGCCGGCAGCGCACTGCGCGACGCGGTGCGGGCCGATATCCAGCGTGGCGAGGAACGGGTACTCGCCAGGCTCCCACCGGCCGACCGAAAGGCGTTCCTGCGTTCGCTGGCCACCCTCGCCGCGCTGCCCGCCGAGGAGATCACCGGCGAGAGTCCCGCGCCCAACGACTAGGATCGCGTCTCCAACAGGGTAGATGTTCGGCAGGGGGCGCGATGCGGACATTGATGAGCGGTGCGGCGTGGGTGTCCTACTCGCAGATCTACGTGCAGAGCGCGCCGGTCTATCCAGAGCTGTCCGAGTGTTTTGCCGGCCAGCGCAACGGACTCTGCGGTGCGGCGGTACCCGGATACCTGTTCCTGACGACCGGGCTGCACACCGGTGAGGTGGGCTTCACCGTCGAGCTGCACGAGCAGGCGCCGCCGCCGGACGAGGCCTGGGAGGACGTGGTCGAAGCGTCCTTTCGGCCGGAGGGGCCGGCCTCGCTGGTGTACTGGGCAGGCGAGGGTTCCTGGCCATTGGACCTCGCGCAGGACGTCGACTACCGGGTCCGCTACAGCGCGTTCGGCATGGATGCCGCGCGCGAACAGGACACCCGGTTGGACGACGAGCCTCAGCTGGACAGGTATCTGCTGCAGTTCTGGCCGAGCCCGCCCGCACCGGATGCGGTCGTCAAGCAGACCAGTCGGTACGGCGTCTACTGGCATGCCGTTGCCAGCGAACAACCCCTGCCGCCGACTCCCGAGGAACGCGCCGCCGCTGAACGTGAGCAGCGTGCGGAACGTGAACGGCAGCGCGAACAACAGGAGGAGCAGGCGAAGCTGGCGGCGCTGCGCAGGGAGGAACGCGAGTGGGGCGGCCGACTGCCCGGTGAACGGCTTCGCCGAACACGCGGCAGTGCCCTGTCCCTCGCCCGGCTCGACCGGCCGCTCCTCGACGCCCTCGCCGAACTCGACCCGGCGGACCTACGCCTGATCGCGCGGTGGGTGGTGAAACGCGCCTATGTGCAAGCACAACTGGCCGACATCGACTGGATCGCGCCCGCGCTCGCCGCGCTGGAGCGCGACCAACCACTGCCCGCCCCGTTCGACGACTCGCCGTCGCTGTGGGACCGGCTGCTCAACGACCGGCGGGTCCCGCGCACCACAGTGACCTCATTGGACGGTCGGCACGACAACATGCGACAGCAGGCAATGGCGCTGCCGGCAATTCTGGCCGCGATCGACCCCGATCCGCTCCAGGCCGCCTGCGGTGCACTCTGGCATGCCGCGGTTGCGTTCGGCCGCGACGCCTGTCCGATGTTGTTCGCCGAAGTCCGGGCCGCCTTCCCGGCGCTGCTCAGCTGACAGGTCGTCAGGCGCGGTGTTCGCCCGGCGACGATGACGCCGCCGCTGTGATGGCTCGGCGTTCCAGGCGATTCCGGTAGGGTCGGTTGAATGACTTCGCAGCCGATCACCACCGAAGTACGTGTCGTGGCAGCCGATCCGGCCTGGCCGTCGCGGGCTGAGGCGCTGCTCACGGAGATCGTCGAGGTGCTCGGGCCCGCCGTGGTGCACGCCGACCACATCGGCAGTACCGCGATTCCCGGCATGGCCGCCAAGGACGTCCTCGACCTACAGCTGTCCGTGCTCGATCTGCCCATCGCCCAAACGGACTTCGACGCGGGCCTTGCCGGACTCGGCTTCGTTCTTCGTCCGTTCAACCATGATCACGTGCCGGCCGGCAGCAGTGATTCGCCGGCGAACTGGGGAAAGCGGGCCTGGGCGCGGCGTGGGCATCCTGGCGGCGACGTCAACCTGCATGTCCGGTTGGTCGGCTCACCCAACGAGCGGCTCGCCCTGCTGTTCCGGGACTGGTTTCGCGCCCATCCGGAATCGGTGCCCGGCTATGCGGAGTTCAAGCGCGTACTGGCCGGGGTGTGTCCGGATCTCGGCGGCTACACCGAGGTCAAGGATCCGGTCGTGGACCTGGTGATCGGTATCGCGGAGGGCTGGGCCGAGCGCACCGGCTGGCAGCCGCACGCCGACTCGTCACACCACTGACTCTGATGCACGCCGCCGACTCAGCGGTTGCGCAGGGCGATCTGGTCGAGCCACTGGACCAGCAGGGCCGCTTCGGCGTCGGTGAGGCCGGAGTCCGCGGTGGGCAGCATCGCCTTCAGTGTGATCGCATGACTTGCCGGGCTCGTCTCGGCCGGATTCGGTGTGTCGGTGGTGATGGCCGCCATGATCGCCTCCCGGACCCGCGTCGAGAGTTCCGGGTCGCGGTCGGCCGGTTTGGTGGCGATCAGGGTGAGGGTCACCCCGCAGCCGGCCGAGTGGACCATCTGCGCGGCCCGCTCGACACCGACCCGCAGGCGGCCCGCCGCCGCGACCGCGCCGACGAGCTGGTGCAGGATCTCCTCGGCCTCCAGCGCTGCCGCCGGCACCGAGTTCGGCCGGGGCTCGCCGTACATCAGGATGTAGAAGGCCGGGTTGTCCACCCCGAAGCCGACGTGCAGGTCCCAGCCTTCGCGCAGGTCGTCGACCGGGTCCTCGGGATGCCGCCGTTCGACCTTGTAGCGAAGGTAATCGCGGAACCCGTAGCTGGCGACCGCGTCCAACAGGCCCTGCATATCACCGAAGCCTCGGTAGATCGTCGGTGCCTGCACCCCGGCCGCCGCGCCGACCGCCCTGGTCGAGACCGCGTCCCGGCCGCCGTCGGCCAACAGCGCGGCGGCCGCTCGCACGATCCTGTCCTTCGTGGGAAGCGCTTCCTCGCCCATTAATCGATGTTAACATGATTCCGTTAGCGTTCCACCAACCGTCGAGCGGCCCTGGTGGGAGCAGCGCGGGAGTTCGCGGCGTCACCCCGAACCCGATCCGGCGGATTCGTTGGGCCTGCGGGGTTCGTCGTCCTCGCGGAGCCTTTCGGCCTCGCCGCGTATGGTCAGCGGCAGTGACAGGGCGAGGCCGGGGAGGCCGCATGCGCACCATCGCACTCGAGGAGCATTTCCTTGCCGCAGAGGAGTTCCGGCCACCGGACCTGACTGTCGGTCTGCCCGCCGGGGTGATCGAGGCGCTGGGTGATCTCGGCGCGGGGCGGCTGGCGGCGATGGACGAGGCCGACATCGACGTGCAGGTACTCAGCCACAATGTGCTCGGTGACAGGGGAGCGGACTGGGAGCGGCGTTGGCCGAGGTTCGCGACCGCCGCCAACGACGAACTCGCCGAGGCCATTGGCGCGCACCCGGACCGGTTCGCCGGATTCGCCACGTTGCCGATGGCCACACCGGACCTCGCCGCCGCCGAACTCCGCCGCACGGTGATCGAGTTCGGCTTCAAGGGCGCGATGGTCAACGGCATGACCCAGGGCCGATTCCTGGACGACGCGCGGTTCCGGCCGGTCCTACGCACCGCGGCCGACCTCGGCGTGCCGATCTACCTGCACCCCGGCCTGCCGCCCGAACCGGTCCGCACGGCTTACTACACCGGCCTCGACGAGGCCACCAACTTCGCGCTGGGCACGGCAGCCTGGGGCTGGCACGCCGAGGTCGGCCTGCACTCGCTGCGGCTGATCATGGCGGGCGTCTTCGACGAACTGCCCGGACTGCAGATCATCATCGGGCACATGGGCGAGATGATCCCGTTCATGCTGGCCCGCAGCGAGGAGCGGCTCACCCCGGCCGCCGGGCATCTCGAACTCGGGGTCGCGGACTACTTCCACCGCAACTTCCACATCACCACCAGCGGTTTCTTCACCCAGCCGCCGTTTCTCGCCGCGCTGCACACGGTGTCGGTCGACCGCATCCTGTTCTCGGTGGACTACCCGTACAGCACGAATACCCGAGGCAGGGCCTTCCTTGACGGCCTGAGCCTGAGTCCCGACGAACAGGCGAAGATCAGCCACCGCAACGCGGAGGCGCTGCTGGGTCTGTAGCCAGGTTTCCGGGTCCGCTCCGCCGAGCGGAGCGGACCCGGAAACCTGCTGGTCAGCTCAGCGTGATGATGGCCGCGCTGGCCGGGTTGATGGTGACCGACATCGTGCTTCCGTTGACGCTCACCGGGGTGGTCGTCGGCGGGGCGATGGTGCCGCCCGCCGCGACGGTCTGCCCGCCGAGGGTGATCCCGGTGGTCGCGGTCAACCCGCTCGCGGTGAGGTCCTCCCTGGTGCCGGAGGTGTAGGTGGCGCCCAGATCGAGGGTGAGCGTGGTGGCGCCGTTGCTCGCCGGATCGTCGACGTTGTCCAGGATCACCTTCATCGTGCCGCCGTTGACCACCGCGTAGGCGCGGACGTCGGCCCAGGCCGGGTTGTCCAGGTTGGCGAAGCGCCCGGTGCCGATCTGGTGCACCAGCGCGAGGCCGTAGTACTCCGGCTGCGCGGCGACATTGCCCTCGTTGGCATCGGCCGTGGTCGGCGCGCAGATCGGTGTGTAGTACATGTACAGCGGCTTCGGTCCGTTGCACAGTACGACCGTGCTGTGCATGTAGTCACCGGCAACGCCCTCGCGCGCCGTCACCAGCTGGTCGTCGATCTCCCACAGCGCGGAGGCGAACACGTTGCTCACGCCGTTCTGGCCCTCGCAGACCACCGAGTTGCCCTCGTCGAGCACCCCCGGCACATTCAGCTTCGCCGCCGCGGTGACCATCGCGTCGGCGGTCGCCTTCTCGTTGTCGCGGGTTGTCGTGCCGAGCAGTTGCGCGATGGTCGGGTTGCTGCCGCTGCTGCACGCGCTGAGCGGGTAGTAGTGGCTGGTCAGCTCGGTGACGTCCGGATGGGCCTGCTCGTTGTCGACGAACCCGGTCTCGAACGAGCCGGTCGGCGACTGGCTGGTGTCCGTACCCTCGATCGCGACTCCCGGCGCGGCAGCCTCGATGGCCTTCGAGTACGCCTCGAAAGCGGTGTAGTACGTCGAGGTGGAGCTGTAGTAGAAGTCCGGTTCGTTGCCGATCTCGATGGCCTGCAACGCCGAACCGAGCGTCTGCTCGGCATGCGCCGCCTCGTCGGCGGCACGGGCCGTGTCGTACTGCTTGAGATTGACGCCGAGGATCACCTTCCAGCCGCTGGCGTTGGCCAGGTTGGCCAGTTTCGTCAGGTCGGCCGGCGTGATGGTGGCCTGCGACCAGGACGGCGGCGTCTCACCGGTCGAGGTCCAGAACGACTCGTCGACCGTGTTCCCGCCGACGCGCAGCACCGAGGAGCCCAGCGTCTTGAGGTACTGGGCGAGGTTGCCCGAACCGAAGGACGGGATCGCCAGATCGGAGGCCTCGATGGAAAGGCCCTCGGAGTTCGCGTTGAGTGAGGTCGTCGTCTGCGTCGGGTCGATGGTGATCACCGGGTTGGCCTGCGGCGCGGCCTGGGCGGCGAGCGCGGGTGCGCCGAGCAGCGCGGCCACCGTGATCGCCACCGCGCCCAGCCCCAAAGCCGACCGGCGCCGGTTTCCCGGACCGCCTTGTCTGGTTCCTGCCTGCATACCTGCTCCCTGAAGGTCTGTTCATGTATGTGGACAAAATCAGACTGGTGAACGGCGTACTGACTTTAGGGGGGTGCGAGGCGGAGGGTCAAGGTCGGCGCCGGTCCACCCGCGCCGCTGGTCTTCCTGCCGGCGGCGATCACCGAATCGGATGACGGGACTTGTCTCTCACGTGGCGTGAGGCCATAACGTGGCCGGTATGGAGCGGGAAACGGACAAGCGGGCCGACGGTGGCAAACGGGTCGGCGAGGTGGCGCGGGCGACCGGGCTGACCGTGCGCACCCTGCACTACTACGACGAGATCGGACTGCTCGTCCCGTCCGACCGCAGCGAGGCAGGCTACCGGCTCTACTCGGCCACCGACCTCGAACGGCTGTACCGGATCCTGCGGCTGCGCAAGATCGGCATGACGCTGGAGGACATCGGACACGCCCTCGATGACGCCGACTGGCACCTCGCCGCAGCGCTGGGCCGCCACCTCGACCAGCTCGACCGCCAGCTCGCGGTCGGCCACCGGCTCCGGCAGGGCCTTGCCACGATCGCCAACACGCTGTCGGCGAGCAAGACCCCGTCCACACAGGAATTTCTTGCCGTACTGGAGGAGATGACCATGGTTGACAGCACCGTGCAACGCCGCATCCCCGGCCTCGTCTACGCCGACATCGAGGCCGCGTACACCTATCTGATCGAGGTGTTCCGCCTCGAACCCGGCCGGCTGGACCGCGACGAGCACGGCACCGTCGTGCACGGCGAGGTCACCGCGGGCGACGGCGTGATCTGGCTGCACCGGGTGGCGCCGGAGTTCGGCCTCGACTCACCACTGCACACCGGCGTGGAGACCGCGGGCCTCTCGGTGCTGGTCGACGACGTCGACGCGCACTACCTGCACGTGAAGGCCTGCGGCGCGACCATCGTGCACGAACTCGCCGACATGCCCTACGGCGTCCGCGAATACGACGTCCGGGACCTGGAGAACCGGCTCTGGTCCTTCATGACACCGACGAGCTAGACCGCAGGGCGAGCTACGATTCCGCCGGCGCCAGCGCGGCCAGGATCTGTTCGCCGTACTTGGCCAGCTTGTTCTCGCCGACCCCGCTGATCGTGCCGAGCGCGGCCAGCGTGGAGGGCATCTCGGTGGCGATCTGCCGCAGGGTCGCGTCGTGGAAGATCACGTACGCCGGCACGCCCTGTTCCTTCGCGGTCGCCGCTCGCCAGGAACGCAGCTGCTCGAACACCGGCACCGCCGATTCCGGGAGTTCGACCGGGGCGGCCTTGGCCTTGCCCGAGCCGGAGCGGGCCGGCCGCGCGGCGCGGGTGCGTTCCGGCTCGCGGCGCAGCAGCACCGTGCGCTGCCGGCCGAGCACCTCGCCGCTGGCCTCGGTGAGGACCAGGGTGCCGTAGTCGCCCTCCACGGTGAGCAGGCCCTCGGCCAGCAGTTGCCGGGCGACCCCGCGCCATTCGGTCTCGGACAGGTCGGCGCCGATGCCGAACACGGTCAGCGAATCGTGGTCGTGCTCGATGACCTTCGCGGTCTTCTTCCCGAGCAGGATGTCGATGATCTGGCCGGCGCCGAACTTCTGTCGCCGCTCCTTGGCCAGCCGGAACACCGCAGACAGGAACTTCTGCGCGGCGATCGTGCCGTCCCAGGACTCCGGCGGGGAAAGGCAGGTGTCACAGTTGCCGCAGGCGACGCCCTGCTGACCGAAGTAGTCCAGCAGCCGCGTCCGCCGGCACTCCACGGTTTCGCACAATGCCAGCATCGCCTCAAGGTGCGCGGCGAGTTTGCGCCGCTGCGCGGCGTCACCCTCGGAGGAGTCGATCATCTTCCGTTGCTGCACGACGTCTTGCAGCCCGTAGGCCAGCCAGGCGGTCGACGGCAGGCCGTCCCGGCCGGCGCGCCCGGTCTCCTGGTAGTAGCCCTCGACGGACTTCGGCAGGTCGAGATGGGCGACGAACCGCACGTCGGGTTTGTCGATGCCCATCCCGAAGGCGATGGTGGCCACCATGACCAGCCCGTCCTCACGCAGGAACCGCGCCTGGTTGACCGCGCGGGTGCGGGTGTCCAGTCCGGCGTGGTAGGGCAGCGCGGGAATCCCGTTCTGCACCAGGAACTCCGCTGTCTTGTCCACCGAGGCCTTGGACAGGCAGTAGACGATCCCGGCGTCCCCGGAATGCTCGGTCTTCAGCAGTTCCAGCAACTGCCGCTTGGGCTCGTTCTTCGGCACGATCCGGTACTGGATGTTCGGCCGGTCGAAGCTCGACACGAAATGCCGGGCCTGTTGCAGGTTCAGCCGCAGCGCGATCTCCTCGGCCGTCGCCTTGGTGGCCGTCGCGGTCAGCGCGATCCGGGGAATCTCCGGCCAGCGCTCGTGCAGGGTGGAGAGGTTCAGGTAGTCCGGGCGGAAATCGTGGCCCCACTGCGAAACACAGTGCGCCTCGTCGATCGCGAACAAGGCGATCTTGCCCTGGTCGAGCAGGCGCAGCGTGGACTCGGCACGCAACCGTTCCGGGGCAAGGTAGAGCAGGTCCAGCTCACCGGCGCGGAAGGCGTTCTCCACCTCGCGGCGCTCGTCCGGGTCCTGCGTGGAGTTGAGGAACCGGGCCCGAATCCCCAATGCCGCGCACGCGTCGACCTGGTCCTGCATCAACGCGATCAGCGGCGAGACCACCACCCCGACACCCGGCCGGACCAGGGCCGGGATCTGGTAGCACAGTGACTTGCCGCCACCGGTGGGCATCAGCACCAGCGCATCGCCGCCACCGATCACCTGATCGATGATCTCCTGCTGCTGGCCCCGGAAGGCGCCGTAGCCGAAGACCCGGTGCAGCACCTCGGCCGCGTCGCCGGCAGCCGGCCCTTCGCCGGCGCCGGTCGCCGCGGCCACTGGTGCGTCGAGCAGATCAGGGTGATCTTGGTCGGTGTTCACCCGCGCAAGTCTAGAACCCGCTACCGACAGACCTTCACGCTTGGTTGGTCGGCAGCACCATGACCTGGCGCAGGTTCACCTGCTTCGGCCGGCTGGTGGCGAAACCGATCAGGTCGGCGATGTCCGTGGACGACAGCCCCGCCATCCCGTCGAACATGGTGGCCAGCTCCTCGGCCATCTTCGGGTCGAGGTGGTCGGCGAGTTCGGTGTCGACGAGGCCGGGTTCGATATTGGTCACCCGGACGTTCTTCGGACCGAGTTCGGTACGAATGCTCGCCGACCAGTGCGTCAGCGCGGCCTTGGTGGCGCAGTACACCGCGTAGTTCTGGAAGGCGAGGTGCGCGCCGACCGAGGAGATGTTGACAAGATCGGCGGTCCGGCCCGCCTCTGCCGCCGCAAGCAGGTCGGGCAGGAACGCGTCGGTGACCCGCAGGACGCCGGTCAGGTTGGTGTCGATCATCCGGGTCCACTGGTCGTCACGGCCGTCGGTGATCGGGTTGGGCAGCATCACGCCTGCCGCGTTGACCAGCAGGTCCACCGGTCCGAAGTGGTCGTGTACCCGCTCGGCGGCGGCCGAGACGGCCGCCTTGTCGGCGACGTCGGCCGCGACCGCGATGGCCTGGCCGCCGTTCGCGGTGATCTTCTCGGCGAGTTCGGTCAGCCGGTCGAGCCGGCGAGCCAGCAGCGCGACCTTCGCGCCGGACGCGGCCAGCAGCAGGGCGGTTGCCTCGCCCATGCCGCTGGCGGCTCCGGTGACGAGGGCGACGCGGTTGCTCAGGTTCTCGTAAGTGGTCATGGCCCCAGCCTGGGAGCGGCTCGGCAGGCGTGCCACGGCGTACTTAACCTAGGTATGGCACAACCAGGTTGGATCCGGGTGTCCGAGGCATACTCGGATTCGTGGAGCAGAACATCGGCGAATTCCTCCGGTCGCGGCGGGCCAGGATCCAGCCCGAGGACGTCGGCCTTGTCAGCGGTTACGGTCGCCGCAGGGTCCCCGGCCTGCGGCGCGAGGAACTCGCTCAGCTCGCCGGGGTCAGCGTCGACTACTACGTGCGTCTTGAGCAGGGACGCAGCCCCACCGTGTCCGATTCGGTGCTCGACTCGATCGGGCGGGCGCTGCGCCTCGACGGCGTCGAACAGGCGCACCTGCGCGACCTGGTCCGGCCGGTCGGCGACGCCCGCCGCGCGGCGGGTGCCCAGCAGGTCCGGCCCCAGGTGCGGCGACTGCTGGAGATGATGTCCGGGGTACCCGCGTTCATCCTCGGTCGCCGGCTGGAGGTCCTGGCCTGGAACGCCCTCGCCGACGCCGTCTACGGCTACAGCACGCAGGAACCCGCCTACCGCAACGCGGGCCGGCACCTGTTCCTCAACCCCGCCGCCCGTGACTTCTACCCCGAATGGGAGACCGTCGCCGCCGAGACCGTCGGCGTCCTGCGCCTTGACGCAGGCCGCTACCCGGACGATCCGCTGACCGCCGCACTGGTGGGTGAGCTGTCGATGAAGAGCGAGCCGTTCCGCGAACTGTGGGCCCGGCACGACGTGCGCGAGAAGATCCACGGCCACAAGCTGATCAACCACCCGATCGTCGGCGAGCTGGAATTCGAGTACGAGTCGCTCGCCCCACCGGGGGACTCCGACCAGCTGATCGTCGCCTACACCGTCGAGGCGAACTCTCCGACCGACGAGCGGATGCGGCTGCTGGCCAGCTGGCAGGCCACCGAGCCCGCCGCCGACCTGCCGGTCGCCGACCCGGCTGCCGAGGCCAACTGACCCCGCGGGCCCAGATGCTCGATGAGGGGAGGACCGGCGCGTGCGTGTGCGCCGGTCCTCCCACCCGCTGGTTGGTCAGCGACCCAGCTCGACGTTCTCCAACACGCCGAGCGCGTCCGGTACCAGTACGGCGACCGAGTAGTAGACGCTGACCAGGTAGGACAGGATCGCCTTCGGACTGATCCCCATGAACCGCACGGAAACGCTCGGCTGCACCTCGTCCGGGATGCCGGTGTGGTGCAGGCCGATCACCCCCTCGTTGTCCTCGCCGGTCCGCAGCGCCAGGATCGAGGTGGTGTTGTCGGCGTTGATCGGGATCTTGTCGCAGGGCAGGATCGGCACCCCGCGCCAGGCCTGCATCGGCCGCCCGTCCACCACGGTCGTGGCCGGGTAGACGCCGCGCTGGTTGCATTCCCGGCCGAACGCGGCGATCGCCTTCGGATGCGCGAGGTAGAACTTGGTCTGCCGGCGCCGCGCGAGCAGCTCGTCCATGTCGTTCGGGGTCGGCGGGCCGGTCCTGGTCGGGATGCGCTGCTTGAGGTCGGCGTTGTGCAGCAACCCGAACTCGGTGTTGTTGATCAGGTCGTACTCCTGCCGCTCGCGCAGTGCCTCGATGGTGAGCCGGACCTGCTGCTCGGTCTGGTTCATCGGGTTGTTGTACAGATCGGCGACCCTGCTGTGCACCCGGAGCAGGGTCTGCGCGACCGCGAGTTCGTACTGACGCGGGGCGAGGTCGTAGTCGACGAACGTGCCGGGCAGGTCCACCTCGCCGGCATGCCCGGAGGACATGCTGATCTCGGCCTCGCCGTGCTTGTTCTGCGCCTGCTTCGGACTGGCCAGGAACTCCTGGACGTGCGCCCGCAGCGCCTCGGACTGGCCGGAGACCTCCTCGAAGGCCCGCCGGGGCAGGCTCAGCACGATGCAGGAGGTCACCGCCTTGACCGTGTACTCCCAGCGGCTCTCGTCGGCGACCAGCGTGTGGCCGCCGAAGTGGTCGCCGTCGCTGAGGGTGCCGAGCACCGTATCGTCGCCGTACTTGCCGGCGCCGGTCTTGTTCGCCTTGCCGTGCGCGATCAGGACCACCTCACCGGCAGGCGCGCCCGTCTCGACGAGCACGTCGCCCGGCGCGAACTCGCGCTGAACGAACCGCTCGGCGAGCGCGGTCAACACCGACTCGTCGGTGAAATCCCGCAACAGCGACAGCTCACCGAGTTCGGCCGGGATCACCTGCACCCGCGAGCCGACATTGGTGAACTCGATCCGGCCGTCGCCGACGGTGTAGGTGAGCCTGCGGTTGACCCGGTACACCGCGCCGGCAGCCTGCACCCAGGGCAGTTGGCGCAGCAGATACCTCGGGCTGATGCCCTGCATCTGCGGCACGGTCTTGCTGGTCGTGGCCAGTTTCCGCGCGGCCGCGGTGCCAAGACTCAGTTGCCCGTTGCCGTTGTCCGTCTCGGCGGCTGGCTGAACGGTCTCAGTCATCGATCAAAACTCCTATTCCGACGAGCGAGCGAGCAACGGGATGAGGCGAGGTGACAGCGGAGGTGAACAGGGCGGCGGCCGAGGTACCAAGGCCGGTCGGGCCACGGAAACTCCGACCGGACGCGAGCCCGGCCGGGTCCGGTACGTGCTTCGGTGCCGTGCCGGGCAGGTCCGTCGCCGACGGGACGGCCACTGCCTGTGGGTAGCGGCCGGAGTCGCCGGCCCAGGCGACATAGCCGGCCAACCAGTCCGACAGCATCCCGACATAGCGGCCCACCGCGGCGCTCGCGGCCGGGCCGAGGTCGAACTCGGCGGTCAGTCCGGGTACGTCGTTCGTGGCGATGTCGGTGAACTGCCGCAAGCGCGAGTTCATCAGGTCGGCGTGGATCGCTACCGCGTGCGGCAGGTCGGTGTCGAGGAACGCCGCGTTGATCTCGATGCCGTTGTTGAGCAGTTCACCGTCGGCGGCCTCCTTCGCGTAGGAGACGATGTCGTTGGACAGGCCCTTGACGTCGGCGAAAATGTCCAGCAGCGCGCGAATCGGCCGCGCGTCGGCCACCTCGGGCGGCAGGAGCACCCCGGCGCCGTGTTGGGCCAGCGTGGCCGAGAAGTCCGCGCCGACACTCCGTCGGCGCATCTCGAGATGGTCGACCGGATCGGCCGTCCGACCCTGGAGCAGGTTCGCCATCTCCCACAAGGTGCTCTCGCCGATCTCCGCCACCAGCCCAGGCAGCTTCCCGCGCAGTCGCGGATTCATCGACAGCACCGAACGGTTCCACAGATCGAGGATGCCGCGCTCGACCGACGTGGTCGGGGTCGGCGCCGGCCTGCCGTCCTCGGGCATGAACGCGGCCAACCGGGTCAGGAACAACCGGACGGCCGCCAGGTTTCCCGACGGTTTGAACACCTTCGCGGACAGGTCGTCGATGTAGTAGAGCAACGTGTGCCAGTCCGCCAGTAACTCCAGGGTGGACCGGCCGGCATCCGGGTGCGCCAGCCCGGCGAACCGGGCGTAGTCGGCCGCGTCGACATCGGCCTCGGTCCAGATCGAACCGTCGGCAAGCAGGCCGAGCGCGGCGACCCAGTCCTTCAGCTGTCGCCGGGCCGCCTCGATGTGCGGGTTGGCGCGCACCGGGAAGGGCGTGCCGACCTCAGGTAGTTCGAACGGTGCCCTCATCTGCCATCCCTCCCTTCGCCTACCACGCCACCGCGTGCCGGGCATTGCCCAACAGCGCGCCGATCCGACCGGCCGAGGTACCCAGTCCGACGGGGCCGCCGAGCAGTCTCGTCGGACCCGGCACCGCCCGCGCGCCCTCGTTCATGTAACGGCTGGAACGCAGGTGCCACTCGTGGCCACCGGACTGCCAGTCCTGCAAGCCCTGCACGTACTTGCCCACCCTCGCCTGATCGACCGGATCGACGCCGTGCTCGACGAACAGCGCGGGCAGTTCGGTGAACACGGTGTTCTCGAACTGGTGCAGCCGCGAGGTGATCAGGTCGTTGACCGCGTTCGCCGCCTCCTGCGGGGACAGGTCGAGAAACCGCTGCAACACCAGCACCCCGTTGTTGACCTCACCCTCCTCCTCGGTCTCCCGCTGGTAGGAGAAGATGTCGTTGCGCAGGTGCACGCTGTCGGAGAAGGTCTCCTTCAACACCCGCAGCGGCCGGGTGTCCGCGATCGCGGCGGGCACCTCGGCGTTGACCGCGTGCTCGACGAGATCGGCCGACCAGGGCGCACCGCCGACCCTGCGGCGCATCTGGACGTAGTCGATCGGATTCGGCACCCGGTCGTTGTTGATGTTGGTCATTTCCCAGACGCAGTCCTTGAGCAGGTTCTCGGTGCTCGTGGCGAACCTGCGCCGCCAGTCCGGCGACATCGCCGGCACCGTACGCAGCCACAGGTCGGCAAGACCGGCCTCGACCGGATTCGTCGCCGTCGGGATCGGCGTGTCCAGATCCATCGGCATGAACGCGGCCAGCCCGTCGAGATACGCCTTGGCGCCTGCCAGGTCATGGGTGCGCTTGTAGACCTCGAGAAAATGGTCGTCGAAGAAGAACACCCACACGTACCAGTCGGTGATCAGGTCCAGTTCGGCCGCATCCGCCTCCGGATGGGTGTAGGCACACAGCAGGGCGTAGTCCATCGCGTCGAACTTGGCCTCGTCCCAGATCGGCGGCTCGCCGACCTGGGCGGGGGAGCCGATGATGTCCAGCTCCCGCGCCCACGCCTTGCTGTGGGTCCGTGCGCCCGCCAGATTCGGATTCAACCGCGCCGGATGCGGCACATAGAAATCCGGTAGTTGGAAGGGCTGCATGATCTCCTCAGCCTTCGCGGCCGATTTCGACGTCCTCAAGAACGGCAAGAGCGTCCGGTACCAGTACCGCCGCCGAATAGTAGGCGCTGACCAGATACGAGATGATGGCCTTTTCGCTGATATTCATGAAACGCACCGAGAGGCTCGGCTGGTACTCGTCCGGAATACCCGTCTGGTGCAGGCCGATGACGCCCTGGCTCTGTTCACCGGTACGCAGCAGGAAAATAGAGCTGGTGCGCTGCTCGGTGATCGGGATCTTGTTGCACGGGAAGATCGGGATCCCGCGCCAGGCCGGCACCTTGTGCCCGTTGACGTCGACACTGTCCGGGTAGAGGCCTCGGCGGTTGAACTCCCGGCCGATCGCGGCGATGGCCTTCGGGTGGGCCAGCAGGAAGGCGGGCTCCTTCCACACCAGTGCCAGCAGCTCGTCGAGGTCGTCCGGGGTCGGCGGACCGGAATAGGTCGCGATGCGCTGATCAAGGTCGGCATTGTGCAGCAGGCCGAAGTCGGTGTTGTTGATCAGCTCGTACTCCTGGCGCTCGCGCAGCGCCTCGATGGTCAACCGCAACTGCTGCTCGGTCTGGTTCATCGGCTCGTTGTAGAGGTCGGCGACCCTGCTGTGCACCCGCAGCACGGTCTGCGCGACGCTGAGCTCGTACTCCCGAGGGGACTCGTCGTAGTCGACGAACGTGCCCGGCAGTTCCGTTTCACCGGTGTGCCCGGAAGCCAGGTCGATGCTTGCCTCACCATTGCGGTTGGCCTCCACCGCCGCGCTCGCCTGGAACAGCACGATCTGCGCCCGCAGCGTCTCCGACTGCTCGGTCAGCTCCTCGAACGCGCGCCGGGGCAGCGCCAGCAGCGTGCCGCTGGTCAGCGCCTTGGCGGTGAACTCCCAGTTGGTCTCCGCGTCGACGAGGACCTGCTCACCGAAGTAGTCGCCACCGGTCAGCACGTCCAGCACGGTCTGGTCGCCGTACTTGCCGGCACCGATCTTGTTGACCTTGCCGTGCGCCAACAGGAACACCTGATCAGCGTGATCGCCCTCGGCCACCAGGACATCCCCCGGCGAGAACTCCCGCTGCTGGAACCGACCGGCCAGCGCGCTGAGCACATCGGCGTCGTCGTAGTCGCGCAGCGCCGGCAGTTCACCGAGTTCGGCCGGGATCACCCTGACCTCGGAACCGGTGGTCACGAAGGTCACCCGGCCGTCGCCGACCGTGTAGGTCAACCGCCGGTTCACCCGATACGCGCCGCCGGGCACGTGCACCCACGGCAACATCTTCAGCAGCCAACGCGAGGAGATGCCCTGCATCTGCGGCACGGACTTGGTCGTCGTGGCCAGATTCCGCGCCGCGGCGGTACCAAGGCTCATCTGTGGCTGTGAATTCCCACCGTTGACATCGGACTGGACTTCAGTCACAACACACTCCTCATGCGGTATCCGGCCACCGGGGTTTCCGGGAATCGTGATCTGGGCGAATCGGGCTGGCTGACGGACCTGTCGAAGGGCACTATTCGGAGCCGGATCTGTCACTGACAGGCCGGTTAAGATTTGGCTAACGGAGGAAGAACTTGATAGGCGCGCGACATGTTCCGCACGTACCTGCTACGTTTTTATGTGAAACCACATCGTCTCGAATAGCAGCCACATTGTTGACAAGGCGACGCTAGCACCGCCGTTCGCAGGCCAACAGTCGCCCGAATGGGTTGCGCCACCAGCTATCCAGCCCATTTGATCATGTCAACCCGTCACCCGAATGGCCGCAGTAACGGGGTAGGTTTTTCGATGTCATTCACTCGTCAATACCAATGGTCCACACGGTCAGGTCGGAATTCATCGGCCCGGTGGGTCCTTGGTGTTCGGCATTACTCTGTTCGGGCGATCACTATCCGCGTCGGGCCCGTGCGCTCGCGCGACGAGCGGCGACGGCACCGCCGCCGAAGATGATCACCACCGTCGTCAACGCCCATCTGCGTTGCGTCGTCTGCTCCGTTTCGGCTGCCTGCGCGACCGTTCTCGCTGCTGGGAGTGGGAATGGTGGCGCCGTCGTCGGCGGCACCGGTGGCACGAGTGCGGCCGGTGTCGTCGTTGTCGCGGCTGGCATTGACGGTGTCGGTGCGGCCGCGGCCGGCGACGGCAGGGCCTGCGGAGTCTTCGGCGGATCGGGCCGAGGTGGCGGGAGTGGTGTCGTCGGTGCCGGCGCCGTGGGCATGGTCGTCGGGATCGTCGGCGTGTCGAGACAGCCGGCCATGTCGGTAACGCTCGCCGGGGGTCCGTCCGATATCTCGGTGGCCGAACCGGAGCCGTCCAGCGGAATCCGGTACAGCCGCGCACGGCCGCCGGCCTCATCGGCAACGGCGTACATGACCTGGCCGGCCAGTACCACGGAACCGTAACTCGCCAGTGCCGGAAGTCCTTGTAACGTCCGGACTTGCCGGACCGTGCCGGAACTCGGATCGACACTCAGCAGCGCGGGATGCCATCCGTCAGCGGTACCGACCCCGTAGAGCAGGCCGTTGGCGGTATCGAGGTCGAAGTCGTCGATCCCATCGGCCAACCAGTCGGGATGCAACCCCACCACCCGCGTCACGCTGCGGAAACCGCTCCCGTTCGGATCGATCCCCACCGAGTACAGCAGTCCGTCGGCATGCAGATACAACTGAGAACCGATCACCGCACCGGCCACCGCGTCGGAAAGCCGGCCGAAGCCACCGTGCACGGGACCGAGGTCGACCAGTGCGCCCTGCGGACCGATGCTCACCAGATGCCCGCCGTCGCCGAAGCCGTGCCGCCCGTCCCTCGTCGCGATCCCGTAGGCCAGATTCTGTTGGCTGGCATAGCCGATCGCGTTCACCTGATAACCGAGTTGGGTGATCTCGGTCGCCGAACCGGTGCTCGTGTCCACCCGAAGCAGCGTGCTGGTCGAGTCGCCAGATTCAGCCGTTCGGACCTCAAGGGCCACACAGTTGGTGGTAGCGCCGGCCGGTCGCGCGGACAAAAGGGACAGCGCGATCACCAGAAAGGCGCAGGCAAGTCCCGCTATCGGGTAAATGCGCGAAAGTAGGCACGGTGATAGGGCGCGAGGTTGTTGCTTTGTCACGAGCCGCCGGTTCTCCTTGGCTGATCAACTTGAGTTCAGCAACTTGGGGGTATGGGTCTCACGGTAGCCCGTGATCTAATACGTCGCCAGAGAGGACAGTGTTGAATGAGCATCTATATTTACGGCTTGATCTGGGTGCTGGGCATGGGAGCCGTAGCCGCCCTGATTGCCATCTTTATTCACCGCCGCCACCCGGCCGAAAAGCGGGCGGGTAACAACGATTCCGCCGGGAACGTGTTCACGATTGTCGGCGGACTCCAGGCGGTGCTGCTGGCATTCGTGCTGATTTCCCTTTTCGACAACGTGAGCACCGTGTCGGCGGATTCCTACACCGAAGCCAACGCGATCGTCGCGATCTCCTGGGACGCCGACTCCCTGCCCGCCGCGAGCCAGGACCGGATCCACCAGCTGTGCCAGGAGTACACCAACACGGTGATCAACAACGAGTGGCCGCAGTTGGCTGCCGGCTCGACCTCGATCACCGGCCCCGGCTGGCAGCAACTGCAGGACCTGCACACCGCGATCACCGATGCCGCCGTGGACAACAACGACAACTGGCGGCTCAACGAGAAGACCGACGCCGCCAACCAGCTCTGGCAGGTCTTCCAGGCCCGCCAGCAACGCCTGTCCTCGGCGGGCGGCGGCGTCAGCATCGTGGTCTGGTTGGCCCTGCTGGTCGGCAGCGTGCTGACCCTGATCCTGTCCTACCTCTTCGGCGGCGCGAAGCTCGTCCCGCACGTGATCATGGTCTCGACGCTCGCCGCCACCATCGCCCTGCTGCTGTTCGCCGTCTACCAGATGCAGGACCCGTATGCCGGCGGAGCCGCCGTCGGCCCGGACGCGTTCACCTCGGCCATCGGCCGCCTGCCATCCCCCTGACCACCTGCCGCCGACACCGCTACGGTGACCCGCGATGGGGCCGCGCCACCGAACCGGACACCTGGACAGGTGAGTGAATAGCCGGATTGTCGACAGGTAACCGGTCCGGTTCTTGTACGGTTGGTTTGCCACGAGGAGGAGAGCCATGATCACCGACACGGTCACCGAGCAGGTCGTCCTGCTCACCGAATCAGGCGAGCCGGCAGGCGTGACCGACAAGGCCACCGTTCACCACCTCGACACACCGCTGCATCTGGCGTTCTCCTGCTACCTGTTCAACAACGCGGGCCAGCTCCTGCTGACAAGGCGTGCCGCGTCGAAGGCGACCTGGCCGGGGGTCTGGACCAACAGCTGCTGCGGCCACCCGGCCCCCGGCGAGAGCCTCACCGAAGCCGTCGGCCGCAGGCTCGCCGACGAACTGGGCGCCGCCGCGTTCGAGGTGACCCTCGCCCTGCCCCGGTTCCGCTACCGCGCGGTGATGACCAACGGCCTCGTCGAGAACGAGATGTGCCCGGTCTTCCGCGCCTACACCGAGGCCGACCCGAACCCGGTCCCGGCCGAGGTCGACGCCTTCGAGTGGGTCGACTGGTCGACCCTGGTCGATGCGGTGATCGCCGGCGAACGCGCGGTTTCGCCATGGTGCCTCGACCAGATCACCCAGTTGGCCGCCTTCCCCCGCGACCCGCGCCAGTGGCCGGTCGGCGACCCCGCGACGCTGCCCCCGGCCGCCCTGCCGTAAGTCCTCGGCCGCTCATCCAGGCCGAAGAGGACGTCAGGACTTGTCCGTTCTGCGAGGTCGACGAGGCACTCGTCACCGTGGGCTCGGCCGTGCGCCAGGTCACCGCAGCCGGCCGGCACGCTAGATCCCGACACCGGTGTCGACGCCAGAACCTGGCCAGGCTCACCCACGCTGACCTGCGTCGACCACACCCGGCAACCGTCGTCACGGCACGCCGTGCGGTCGATACGCCAGGACCAATCTTCTGGATGTCGTACCCTGCGGATAACCTCCAATACGGTGGTTCGCCTGCCTGAGTCCCTGTTGTGACCCATTGCGCGCGAGCCCCGGATCTGCCTGCTGCGACTTGGGGAGAACGACCCGGTGACTGCTGAGACCCACTATGGGGCCGACGACCTTACCCATCTGGAGGGTCTGGAAGCGGTACGCAAACGACCCGGTATGTACATCGGATCGACCGACAGCCGGGGCATCAACCACCTCTTCACCGAGATCGTCGACAACTCCACCGACGAGGGCATCGGCGGGCACGCGAGCCGGATCGTGGTCACCCTGCACCTCGACGGCAGCATCCAGGTCGACGACGACGGCCGGGGCATCCCGACCGGAACGCACGCCAAGTCCGGCCTGTCGGGTGTCGAACTCGTGCTCACCCGACTGCACGCGGGCGGCAAGTTCGGCGGTTCCGGCTACAAGACCTCCGGTGGCCTGCACGGTGTCGGCGCCTCGGCGGTCAACGCGCTGTCCCGCCGCTTCGACGTGACCGTCAAATGCGATGGCAAGGTCCACCAGCTGTCCTTCGCGCACGGCGTGCCCGGTGAGTTCGACGGTCCTGGGCCGAAGGCCTCGTTCACCCAGAAGTCCGGGCTGCGCATCGTCGGCAAGATGAAGCGTGGCGAGTCGACCGGCACCTCGATCCGCTACTGGTACGACCCGCGCTACTTCGACACCGGCTCCGCGCTGGACGTCGAGGTGGTACGGGCCAAGCTGCGCAACACCGCGTTCCTGGTACCCGGCGTCGCCTATGTGCTGCGCCAGGCCACCGAGGACGCGATCGACGAGCAGACCTACCACTTCGCCAACGGCCTGCTCGACATGGTCGACTTCCTCACCCCGGACAGTGATCGCCCGGTCTCCGGCACGCTGCTGGCCAAGGGCGACGGCATCTACTACGAGAACGCGGCCGACGAGAACGGCGTCATGCGGTCCAAAGTGGAGCGACGGGCCGAGATCGAGGTCGCGTTCCGTTGGGGCACCGGGTACGAGCGCACCGTCGAGTGCTTCACCAACACCATCAGCAACATGCACGGCGGCACCCACCGCAAGGGCTTCGAGCGGGCCGCGCTGAAGTCGGTCCAGGAAGCCATTTCCCGCACCCGAGGCCTGCTCAAACCCAAAGAGGACCCGCCGACGCTCGACGATGTCCTCGAAGGCATGACCGCCGTCATCCACGTGCGCATCCCCGAACCGCAGTTCACCTCGCAGACCAAGGACGAGCTGTCCACCTCCGGCATCACCAAGGTGATCCAGGCCGTGGTCGAGCGGCACGTCAAGGCCTGGGTCGACGACCGCAGGACCAAGACCGAGGCCAAGACGGTGCTGCAGAAGGTCGTCGACGCCTCGCGCGTACGGCTGACCCAGAAGCAGCAGAAGGACGCCGCCCGCCGCAAGACCGCGCTGGAGGGCGCGGCCATGCCGGCGAAACTGGTGGACTGCCGGATCAACGGCATCGCGCGCAGCGAACTGTTCCTGGTCGAGGGTGAAAGCGCGCTGGGTTCGGCCAAGATGGCCAGGGTCTCGGAATACCAGGCGCTGCTCCCGTTGCGCGGCAAGATCCTCAACGTGCAGAAGGCAAGCCTCGCCGACACCCTGCGCAACGTGGAGGTGTCCACCATCGTGCAGGTGCTCGGCGCGGGCAGTGGACGCACCTTCGACCTCAGCACGATGCGCTACGGCCGGGTCATCCTGATGGCCGATGCCGATGTGGACGGTTCGCACATCAGGACGCTGTTGATCACCCTGTTCGCCAAGTACCTGCGGCCGGTCATCGAGGACGGCAGGCTGTACTCGGCCATGCCGCCGCTGCACAAGGTGGTCACCAAGGGCCGCAACCCCGAGACGCACTTCACCTTCACCCAGCGCGAGATGGAGACGACCGTCACGCGACTGGAGAAGGCCGGCAAGACGGTGGCGAAGCCGGTACCCCGGTTCAAGGGCCTCGGCGAGATGGACGCTGACGAGTTGTGGGAGACCACGATGAACCCGCTGAGCCGCTCCGTCCGCCGGATCACCATGGACGACGTGGAAGCCGCGGAAGCCGCGCTGGAACTGCTGATGGGCGAGAAGGTCGAGCCGAGGCGCAACTGGCTGGTCGAATCATCCTCGCGGGTCGACCAGGACTCCATCGACATCTGAGCAAGGGCTTCGGTTCTGAAGGAGAGATTGAGAAATGGCACGCCGCAAGGGGCCCCCGGTCAAGAAGATCGACCCCGCTGCCTTCGACTCCGCTGGCGCGCAGGTCTTCGACAACTCGTTGACCACCGAGATCGAGGACTCCTACCTGGAGTACGCGTACTCGGTCATCCACTCGCGGGCTCTGCCGGACGCGCGGGACGGCCTCAAGCCGGTGCACCGTCGCATCCTCTACTCGATGCACCAGCAGGGATATCGGCCGAATTCGGCCTATGTGAAGTCCTCCCGCGTGGTCGGCGACGTGATGGGCCGCTACCACCCGCACGGTGACCTGGCCATCTACGAAGCCATGGTCCGGCTGGCCCAGGACTTCTCGCTCAACGCGCCACTGGTCGACGGGCACGGAAACTTTGGTACGCAAGACGATGGCCCGGCCGCGTCGCGTTACACGGAAGCCCGACTGTCCAATGAGGCCATGCTGCTGGTCAGCGAACTCGGCGAGGACACCGTCGACTTCCGGCCGAACTACGACGGCTCGGAACTCGAACCGACCGTGCTGCCGGCGGCTTTCCCGAACCTGCTGGTGAACGGGACCTCCGGGATCGCGGTCGGCATGGCCACCAACATGATTCCGCACAACCTCGGTGAGGTGATCGCGGCGGCGCGCTGGCTGATCACCCATCCGGCCGCCACGCTCGACGACCTGATGAAGCGCATTCCCGGCCCCGACCTGCCGACCGGCGGCATGCTGCTGGGCCTCGACGAGGTGCGCAAGGCGTATGAGACCGGGCGCGGTGTCGTCCGCATGCGGGCCCGCGCCGACACCGGTCCGCTGGAGGGCAGTCGCGGCCGGCAGGCGATCACCGTCACCGAACTGCCCTACGGCGTCGGGCCGGAGAAGATCATCGAGAAGATCACCGACGAGGTCACCAAGTCCAAGCGGCTCACCGGAATCGCGGACGTCAAGGACCTCACCGACCGGGAGAACGGGACCCGGCTGGTCATCGAGTGCAAGGTCGGCGTCAACCCGACCGCGCTG
Source organism: Pseudonocardiaceae bacterium (assembly GCA_036268955.1). Taxonomy (GTDB): domain Bacteria; phylum Actinomycetota; class Actinomycetes; order Mycobacteriales; family Pseudonocardiaceae; genus CAJCJE01. The sequence goes on along the minus strand of DATATE010000112.1, from coordinate 2,678 downwards.
CTGGCCGACCTCTACCGGCTGACGCCGATGGAACAGTCCTTCGGCATCAACAACCTGGTGCTCGTCGACGGGCAGCCGCAGACGCTCGGGCTCAAGGCGCTGCTCGAGGTGTTCCTCAAACACCGCTACGAGGTGGTCACCCGGCGCACCCGCTACCGGCGGCGCAAGCGCGAGGAGCGGCTGCACCTCGTCGAGGGTCTGCTGATCGCGCTGCTGGACATCGACAAGGTGATCGCGCTGATCAGGGCGAGCGAGAACGCGCAGGCCGCCAAGGACGGCCTGATGAAGCGGTTCAAGCTCTCCGAGATCCAGGCCAGCTACATCCTGGACACGCCGCTGCGCAGGCTGACCAAGTTCGACAAGCTGGAGCTGGAGTCCGAACAGGACCAGCTGCGGGCCGAGATCGCCGAGCTGAGCACGATTCTCGATGACGACGGCGTGCTGAAGAAGCTGGTCTCCGACGAGTTGGCGAAGGTGGCCAAGGATCTCGCGGGGGAGCGGCGCACCGCGCTGATCGACGGCGACCTCAAGGAGGTGCTGGCCGCTTCGGTGCCGGCCGGTCCGCTTGAGGTGGCCGACGATCCGTGTCAGGTGATCCTGTCGGCGACCGGATTGGTCGCGCGGACGGCGGCGGAGTCGGAGGAGTCGTCGGAGGCGCGCAAGCGCAGTGGCCGGGCTCGACACGACGCTGTCGCGGCCCTCGTGCATTCCACCGCGCGGGGCCAGATCCTGTTGGTGACCAGCAGGGGCCGGGCGTTCAAGATCGACGTGCTGCCGCTGCCGGTGTTGCCGGATCAGGCCGGCACGGTCTCGCTCAGCGGTGGGATGGCGGCCAATGAACTCGCCTCCTTGGACAGCGGCGAGAAGGTGGTCGGGATCGCGCCGCTCGGCGAGGACGGCGCCGGTTCCCCCGGTCTGGCGCTGGGCACCCGGCAGGGTGTTGTGAAGATCTGTTCGCCGGAGTGGCCGGTGCGCTCGGACGAGTTCGAGGTGATCGGGCTCAAGGACGGCGACGAGGTCATCGGCGCGACCTGGTTGACCGACGGCAGCGAGACGTTGGCGTTCGTGTCCTCCGAAGCCTCGCTGCTGCGGTTTGCCGCGTCGCTGGTTCGGCCGCAGGGTCTCAAGGGCGGCGGGATGGCCGGGATCAACCTCGGCGCCGACACACAGGCGGTGTTCTTCGGCGCGATCAGGACCGACGACACCGAGCACGGTGAGCCGATGGTGGTGACCTCGACCGGGATCGGGGTCAAGGTGACGCCGTTCGCGGAGTACCCCGCCAAGGGTCGTGCGACCGGTGGGGTTCGGGCACAGCGGTTCCTCAAGGGGGAGACGGGGTTGCGGCTGGCCTGGATCGGGCCTCGCCCTGCCGGAGTCACGGACAACGGTGCCCCGGTCGAACTGCCGGAGGTGGACATCCGCAGGGATGGTTCCGGTGCCGCGCATCCCGGACCGGACGTGGTCGGTCACCTGATCGAACGCGGCTGAGCAGCGGCTCGATGGCGATCAGGCGGCCGAATCCGCTGCTGTGGGTCTACTACTCCTACGGTGGCCGGCTGCCCGATCGGTATCGGGACTGGGTTCTGCACGACGGGACCTGCCGGACCTGGCTGCTGCGGGTGTTCGCGCGCGGGTTCGTGCAGGTGCTGCCGGTCGCGGTGGTGTTGTTGGCGGCGTTTCTGGTGTTCGGCGGTTCCTGGCCGCTCGCGGTGGGCGCGGTCGTGCTCGGTCTGCTCGGCATGCTGCGGTTCGTGTTGACGTATTCGGTGGAGAGCGTGAACGGCAGGCTGACCAGGTATGGCTTTCCACCTGGTTACGGCACTGCGATGCGCAAGCAGCGCTACCGCGCCGAGCATGCCGACGAGGCGCGGCGCTACCGGGCCCGTTGGCGTTCCGGCGCCGAATAGCGCACGAACGCGCCGAGCAGGCCGCCGCTTGCTTCGGTACCTGGCGCACAATTTCCCCTTACCTGGTGTTTCCGGCTCGACCACTGGGGTACCCAGCCCGTACCGAAAGGTGGAAGGGGCTGGTCGGAATGGACTCGGAGCACGTCGGCTTCGTGATCGTGGGCGTGATCGTGGTCATCCTGGTCGGCCAGCTGCTGATCAGCGCAGGTCGTCGCTACCTGGCCAATACCGCACCGAACAACGGTGGTGCCGCCGCGTCGGCAGCCACGCTGCTCGCGGTGCTGTTTCACCTCCTCACGTTCGGCATCGTCGCGTTGATCGCGGCGCTGCCCATCGGTGGCAGCACCCCCGAGGTCTTCCTGATCCAGGCCGGAATTCTGCTGATCGCACTGGCCGCCGTGTACGGCGTCGCGCTGCGGATGCTCGGCCGACAGCGTGAGGAGGAGATCGCCGCCGATCTCGAGACCCGGCCGCGCTCCGGTGAGATGGAGGCTCGGCTGCGGGTGTTGCCGAAGGTGGACTACGACAACGGCGAGTACGGCCACAGCCGGTACGGCAGCGGAATACCCCGTGATGTGCCGATGGATCCGGCCGCCGGTACCGCGATGGGACAGCCGAACAACGAGAGCGCGCTCTAGATGATTGATGCGGTGAAGTTGATGTTAATGATCGTAGGCGATGAGTGATCGTTTGCTGGTCACACCGGTCATCCAGTTGTGCCAGATGGCGGCGGCCATGGCCAGCAGCCGTTGCGCGACCCGGGTGAACACC
>DATATE010000111.1:0-135195 GCA_036268955.1 Pseudonocardiaceae bacterium | reverse complement strand
GGTGGCCTCTTGTTCTGTGATGATCATGGCGTGAGAACCAGCATCATCGCAGGCCAGAGGCCACTTCTATGCGCGCACCCCCGGGTAGGCCACGCCGTCAACGACTTCACGCCAAGATCACAGACTTTGAAATGACCCTGGTCGCCAACCTGCACATGTTGCCTGGCGGCTAATAATTTGCAATCACCTTGACAGCTTCTCTATTGCTGGACAGCATGTTTACATGCGTACTCGTGGGGGAAATGAGCGGCGGCTCATGGAGTTAAGTGACTTTCTTCGAACTCGAAGAACCCGGCTGTCGCCGTCCGATGTGGGGTTGGCCACGTCGGGGCGGCGACGGACACCGGGGTTGCGACGGGAAGAGGTCGCGGTGATCGCCGGGGTCGGTACATCTTGGTATACCTGGCTGGAACAGGGGAGGGATATCAAAGTTTCGGAAACGGTCGCCCATGCGGTGAGCAAGGCGCTGCGGCTGAACGAATCCGAGCGTACCTATTTCTATCGACTGTTGGAAATTGGATCTGTTGGCGATCTCAGTGGTTCGCCGGGGGCGGATGCGAATTCCGATTTCGACAGTGTCGTTAACGAATGGTTACCGAATCCGGCCTTCGTCCTGAACGAGTTCTGGGACCTGCTGGCCTGCAACGATGTCGCCCGTGAGGTGTTCGGCCTCACCGAGGCCGACGACAACCTGCTGATCGCCTTCTTCACCAGTGAGAACTGCCGCAGCCGCTACGTCGAGTCGGCGATGATGGCGAAGCTGTCGGTCGCGCAGTTCCGAGCCAACATGGCCCGGCATTTCGACAGTCCGAGGTTCGCCGAACTGGCCGCGCACCTTTCCGAGCGCAGCCCGGAGTTCGACCTGCTCTGGCACAGCCACGAAGTCCTTGAGATGCAGAGCAAGCTCAAGAAGGTGCGGCATCCGAGGGCCGGGCTGATGACGTTCCAGACACATGTCTGGCAGCTGCGTGGCTACGAGAGCATTTCGCTGGTGCTCTACCTGCCCGCCGCCGACGTCAAGGGCAAGCTGCTGGACCTGCTGCCGATGCCGGAGGGGCCGGCCGCCTGAACGCCCCGCGGCGGCCCCTCCGGTTGGTGCTGCCCGGCTCAGCTCGCGGCTGTGGTCGCCGGGCTCGACGCCGCGCTGCCCGGCCGCGTCGCGCCGCGGCCGGCCCTACGCAGGAAGTACCCGATCAGCAGGGCACCGGCCAGCACGATCAGCGCGTCGATCGCGATCGCGAAACTGGTGCCGCCGAGCACCGATCCGGCCGGCGAGCGGGTGCTGGCCAGCGCGTTGATCCGGGTGGTCGCGATCGCGCTCATGATCGGGATGCCGAGGGTGATACCCACCTGCTGGGTCAATGTGGTCATCGCGGTCGCCAGCCCCTGTTCCTGGTCGGACAGGCCGGAGGTCGCGGTGACCATGAACGACACCACCGACAGCACGTGCGCGAACCCGCCGATCGCGGTCGCGATCACCACCAGCACCAGCCAGGACCGGCCGTCGCCGAGGGCGAACAGCGCACCTGTCGCCACCGCCTGCAACAGCAGGGCACCGAACAGCGTTGTCCTGCTGTTGCCGATCCGGCCGATGATCCTCGGCGCGAAGATACCGGCGAAGAACGCGGTGACCCCCTGCACGCCGAAGGCAAGGCCGGTGATCAGTGGCGAGTAGCCGAGGACCCGTTGCAGATACAGGGTCATCAGGAAGATGACCGCGCTGAACATGGTGAAGGTCAGCAGCCCACCGCTGTTGCCCCATTTCACCGTCGCCGTGCGCAACACCCGCAGCGAGACCAGCGGCGCGGTGACGCGCATTTCGATCAGCCAGAACCCGGTCAGCAGCACGACCGCGGCCGCCAGCGAGATCAGCGTCACCGGGTCGCCCCAGCCGTTGTTGCCGGCCGATGTGATCCCGTACACCAGGCTGAGCAGGCCGAGGGTGATGGTCAGCGCCCCCCACAGGTCAAGGCGCGCCGAGGACCGGTGGTCCTTCTGGGTGATCAGGATCGGCGCCGCGATCAGCACGATCACGCTGACCGGCACGTTGATCAGGAAGGCCCAGCGCCAGCTCAGCAGGCCGGTCAGCACGCCGCCGAGCACGGCGCCGACGGTGAACCCGGCCGAGAGCATCGCGCCGCCGAGCCCCAGCGCGCGCTGCCGCTGCGGGCCCTCCGGGAAGCTCGTGGTCAGCAGGGCCATCGCGACCGGGGCCACGATCGCGGTGGCAAGGCCCTGCAACACGCGAGCGATCAACAGCACCTCGGCACTACCGGCCAGGCCGCCGACCAGCGAGGCGACCGCGAGCAGGGCGACACCGGTCAGGAACATCCTTCGCCTGCCGAGCAGGTCGGCGACGCGGCCGAACAGCAGGGTGAAGCCCGCCGAGGTGAGTGCGAACAGCGTCACCACCCATTGCAGGTTGGAAATCGAGAAACCGAGCGCCTTTCCGATGTCCGGCAGCGCGACGTTGAGGATGGAGAAATCCAGCGCGATGGTGAACTGCGCCACGAGCAATACCGCGAGCCGCATCTTCCCCCGGCCGTCGATCCGCTCGTCAACCACCGCCTCGCGCGGCACGGAAGCGATGTCTTCCGACGTCGACATGAGATACCCCAATATGATTGGCAGTCGTGGAATCCGATCGGACTCGACACTCATCGTCGCCAAGCGCAAAGCCGCCAACAAGGCCAGGTTCTTCCTGGGCTGTCGGATCCTAGGTCTCGCAGCACCACGGTAATTCCGGGGTTTGTGTGGATACTGGAGGCATGGATCAGCGCAGTGAGCTTCGTGAGTTCCTCCGCTCGCGCCGCGCCCGGCTGCGCCCGGAGGAGCTGGGGCTGCCCGGCCCCGGTGGGCGCAGGCGCGTTGCGGGGTTGCGGCGCGAGGAAGTGGCCCAACTGGCCGGGATCAGCAGCGACTACTACGTGCGGCTGGAACAGGGTCGGACCCAGCACGTCTCCGATTCGGTGCTGGACGCCGTCGCCGATGTGCTGCGGATGGACGACGACGAACGCGCGCACCTGCGCAATCTGGTGTCCACCAAGCCGACGCGGCGCACCTCTGCCGCTCCGGCGGCCGGCAGGTCGGTGCGACCGGCCCTGACCAGGATGGTCACCGACATCGACAACGGCCCCGCCTACCTGCTGGACAGGGCGATGAACCTGCTGGCCTGGAATCGGCTGGCCGGCCTCATCTTCGAGGCGGTCACCGAGAAACCGGCCGAGGCGCGCAACATGGCGCGGTTCGTGTTCCTCGACGAGGCGGCCAAGTCGGTGTTCATCGACTGGCCGGAGATCGCCCGCACCACAACGGCCTACCTGCGGCTGAACACCGGCCGCAAACCCAATGACTCGCAGCTGACCACCCTGGTCGGCGAGCTGTCGATCAAGAGCGAGGAGTTTCGCAGGCTGTGGTCGGAGCAACTGGTCGCCGACCGCAGCTACGGTGTCAAGCGGATGCGCCATCCGTTGGTCGGCACGCTGACACTGAGCTACGAGACCCTGCGCCAGTCCGATGACTCCGGCCAGCTCGTGATGGTGTTCAACGCCGAACCCGGCTCGGAGACCGATGACGCGCTGCGTCTGCTGTCCAGCTGGGGTAACGACCGGCAGCCTGCCGATCCGGCGACCGCCGTCCTCGGCGACCCCGAATCGGCCGACTGACCGCACAACGCGGAAGGGGCCTCACCGCCGTACCGGTGAGGCCCCCTTCCGCAGGTCAGAACCTCATTCGGCGAAGGCGATCGAGGCGGCGTGGCTGTCCTCGAACATGTGGTAGACCCGGATCCGCCCGTCCCGGACGGCGATGTGCAGGGCGAACGGGCCGGTGAAGATCCGGCCGGTGCGCAGTACGAGATGCGCGAACGAGCCGAGCACCACGCCGTCGTCGCCGTCGACCACGATGGTGTCGATATCGAACCGCTTGGTCTCGACGTCGTCACAGACGCTGTCGATGAAGGCGCGGATCCCTACGGCGCCCTCGCGGCGGCCGGTCCATGGCACGGTGGCCGAACCGGCGACCAGGAAGTCGGTGTCCTCGGCAAACAGCGCGAGCATGCCGTCCCGGTCGCCTGCGCCGAATCGGGTGAAGAACTCGGTGATGGTGTCCTTCGTACTGGTAACGGTCGGTGCCTCTGTCATCTCGTCAACTCCGAAGTTTCTTGTCTGTTGTGGACAGTTGGCATGGTCTGCTTCGTTTGGGGGAGGGGTGTCGGTCAGTCGGCGACGGCGGCCAGCGTGGTCGGCCGCTCGGTCGTGTGCGCGGTACCGGTCGGGCGGGCGTTGGTCAGAAACCTGACCAGTTCGCCGGCCGCGTGCGGGGCGACCCGGCAGGCGATGTGGCCGTCCGGCCGCACCGCGAGTACGGCGGCGGAACCGCCGAGCAGTTCGCGGATGGCCGAGCCTGCCCTGCCGATCGCGCCGGACAGGTCGTGCACGGTGCCGTGCGCGGCGAAGGCCGTCGTGAGTTGGGCGGCCAGCGGCTTCCACTGGGCGTTGCTCAACCCGCCCTGCCAGCACAGGATGGTGTAGTCGTGCAGGTCGAGGCTGGGCAGGCCGGCCGCGACGGTGGGCGGGGCGAACACCGGCAGCCGGTCGCCGACCTGGGCCGGCTTGCGCACGCCCCAGAACAGCGAACCGCTCGGCTCGGTGCCGTAGGTGAAGTCGGTCTGCGCCAGCAGCGGCGCGAACCGGCGCTGGAGCAGACCGATCCGGTCGGCCGAGGCGAACAGCGTGTCCCTGACCAGGATCCGCCGGAGGGTGCGCGCGGCACCGAACCGGATCTGCGCCGCCGAGGTGTCGGCCACCCGCCGCGCCGCTGACGTCCGCTCCGGCTCGTAGGTGTCCAAAATGGACTCGTTGAACCGGCCGCGCAGGACGCCGCCGAGCTTCCAGCCCAGCTCCACCGCGTCCTGCAAGCCGATGTTCATGCCCTGACCGCCTGCCGGACTGACCACGTGTGCGGCGTCCCCGGCCAGGAAGCAGCGCCCGCGCCGGTACTGCCGGACCACCCCGCACCTCGGCCGGAACGAGTTCGTCCAGGCCGGTTCGCCGAGCCGGATCGGCAGCTTCGTGCGCTGGTCGAGCATGCTCTGGTACATCGCGGCAGGCGGTCGAAGGTCACCGGGTTCCCGGTGTGGAATGTTACCGGCGATCCGGTACATCCCGTCGCGCAACGGCACGATCACGCCGATCCCGTTGCGCGAGTAGTAGTACTGCACGGAATTCGGCACCTCCCCGTCGATCGGGAAGTCGCCGATACCGTATGTCACGTCGATCGGATCGGTGGTGAACTCGATGTCCAACAGCCGCCGCGTGCTGCTGCCCGGCCCGTCCGCGCCGACCAACCAGGTCGGCCGCACCGTCTCGGTCCGCCCGTCGGCGTGTTTGAGCACCGCGGTCGGATGGGCGTCCGGATCGTGGATCTCGGTCAGCTCGGTCCCGGTCTCCACCGTGCCGCCCAGTTCGCGCAGCCGGGCCAGCAGGATGGCCTCGGTGTCGTTCTGGGCGAGGGTGAGGATGCACGGGTAGGCGCTGTCGGCGAGCCGGTCGATGTGCACGGTGCCGCGCAACCGGCCGGTGGAGAAGTAGGACACCGAGGGCAGCACATGCCCCTGCGCCACCATCCGGTCGCTGACGCCGATCCTGCGCAGCTGTTCCAGGATGCGCGGCCAGATCAGGATCGCGCGGGACTGGCTGCTGCCGGCGCCCTCGTACCGTTCCCGCCGGTCGATGACGCGCACCTCGATGCCCTGCTGGCGCAGTTCGCAGGCGAGGACAAGGCCCACCGGGCCCGCGCCGACGATCAGTACCTCAGTGTGTTCAGCCATGTTGGGTAGCCACCTGTTCCGGGATCACCGAGAGCACGATCTTTCCTGTGGTCCGACCGGATTCGCCGAGTTCGTGCGCCTTCGCCACCTCGGCGAGCGGGAACACCTGGTCGAGGTGCACCCGCAACCGGCCCGACTCGACCAACCCGGTCAGGCCGGCAAGGCCGACCTGATCCGGTTCGACGATGAAAGGACGAACCCGCACGCCCAGTTCCTCAGCGGCGGCGGCGAGTTCCGCGCGCAGCGGCCCGATCGCGGTGATCAGCAGACCGCCCGGCCGCAGGGTGCGCAGCAGCGCCACGCTGTGCGGACCGCCCAGCATGTCCAGCACCACGTCCTGCCCACCGACCTCGGCGGCGACATCGACCTCGGTGTAGTCCACCGGATGGTCGACGCCGACGGAGGCGAGGAACTCGTGCTTGGCGGCGGTGGCCGTGCCGGTCACGATCGCCCCGCGAGACTTGGCGATCTGACTGGCCAGATGGCCGACTCCGCCGGCCGCGGCGGTGATCAGCACCCGCTGGCCCGGCTGGAGGTCCGCGACATCGACGAGGGTCTGCCAGCCGGTCAGCCCGGCCAGCGGCAGCGCGGCCGCCTCGGCGAAACTCAGCCCGGCCGGTTTGCGCGCGAACTGGCGGGCCGGCGCGGCGACGTACTCGCCGTAGCCGCCTGCCTGGCGCGGGAACCAGAGCAGGCCGTAGACCTCGTCACCGGGCGCGAACCGGGTCACCCTCGGCCCGAACTCGACCACCCCGGCCACATCCCAGCCCTGCACGAACGGCGGCCGGCCGAGGCCGCCATCCGGGAAGACGCCGGCGCGGATCTTCCAGTCGACCGGGTTCACCCCGGCCGCGTGCACCCGGACCAGTACCTCGTTGGACAGCGGCACCGGTCGCGGTACCTCGGCCGGTGCGAGCACCTCCGGTCCACCAATCGCGGTGGTCGCGAACACGGTCATATCAGTCATGTCAGCCCCTCAGTGATGACGTATCGGTTTTCTTCGAGCCGGCGCCAGCCGGGCCGGCCGCCGTTGGCCAGCAGCAGCGGGTCATCGCCCACCACGACCGCCTTGCCCAGCAGGCGCAACACCGGCAGGTCGGAGGCGTCGTCGCCGTAGCCGGTGCAGTCGGCGAGGCGCAGGCCGTTGGCCCGCGCCAACTCCCGCACGGCCCGCGCCTTGTGCTCGCCCACCATCGGCACCGCCACCTCGCCGGTGCACACCCCGGTCCGCACCACCAGTTCGGTGCACCGGGCCAGGTCGAGGCCGAGGAACCGGACGATCGGCAGCACGCAGGGCGTGAACGACCCGGACACCAGCACGGTCAGTTCCCCGGCGGCCTGGTGTTCGCGCAGCGCGGCCAGTGCCTCGGGCCGCCACAGCGACCCGGCGGCCTGCTCGGTGTGAAACCACCGCTCGCCGACCGCCAGCAGTTCGGCGATCGGGCGGCCTGCGAAGTTGCGGTAGAACGCGCGATTGGTGGCCTCCCGCGTGGCGCCCCTCGCCTTGCTGGCCGCAAGCGCCGCCATGGCATCCGCGTAGTCACTCTCCGGTCGGCCGCGATGCGCGAGATCGAAAGCGAGGAACCGGAAGATGCTGGTGACGGTGGTCAGCGTGCCGTCGAGGTCGAAGAACGCCGCGCGGGAAGGCATCGGGCTCAGCGCATCTTCAGATCGAGATAGGCGATCGCCTCGGTCACCGTCTGGTCCAGCCGTAGGTCACCCTCGGGGACCTCGGTGCCGTACTCGCGCTGTACGGCCATGGCCATCTCCATCAGGTGCAGCGAGTCGAGGCCGGCGTCCTCCAGCGTGCCGTCGAGGTCGATCTCTTCCGGCAACAGCTGCGCCTTGTTCGCGATCAGTTCCAGTGCGACGCTTATCGATGTAACGTCCATTGTGGTCACAACTCCAGGATTGGTAGGATCTGTTGACTGGCAGGGGATTCAGCAGGGATTCAGCCGGGGATCAGGTCGGGCCAGGTCAGGGTGACCGCGCCCCAGCTCGCGCCACCGCCGAACGCGGTGAGCAGCACCCGGTCACCCGCGTGAACCGCGCCGCGCTCCGCCGCGTCGGCCAATGCGAGCGGAATCGACGCGGCAGCGGTGTTGCCGTAGCGGTCCAGATTCACGAACGCGCGGTCGAGCGGCAGGTTCAGCTCGGTGGCGACCGCGTTGAGAATGCGGACATTCGCCTGGTGGCCGACGAGCAGGTCAACCGAGTCCGCAGGCCATCCGGTGCGGGCCAGCGCTGTCCTCGACGACTCCGCCATCCGCGCGACCGCGTTGCGGAACACCGTGGTGCCCTGCATCTTCATGAACTCGTCGCCGGCCGCGGCGGGCCGCCCCGAACCGCGCTGCCGTGATCCACCGCCCGGCACGATGATCAGCTCGGCGAGGTCACCGTCGCTGCCGAGGTCGAAATCCAGCACCGCACCGGGTTCCTCGCGTCGCCCCGCGCGCAGCACCACCGCGCCCGCGCCGTCACCGAAGATCGGCGCGGTACCCCGATCCTGCTGGTCGATGATGGTGGTGAAGGCCTCCGCCCCGGCGACCAGCACGGTCTCGGCGAGCCCGACCGCGAGCAGGCCGGCGCCGGTGGCAAGACCGTAGAGGAACCCGGAGCAGACCGCGGACACGTCATAGGCGGGCACACCGCCGAAACCGAGCCGACTGGCCACGCTCGGCGCGGTCGCCGGGCACGGGAAGTCCGGGGTGGTGGTGGCCAGCACCACCGCGTCCACCCGGTCGCGCCCTGCGGACTTCAGTGCCCGCCTGCCGGCCTCCACCGCGAGGTCGCTGGTTGCCATCCCCGGTTCCACCTGCCGGCGCTGCACGATCCCGGTACGGGACCGGATCCAGGAATCCGAGGTGTCCATCCGCTGCGCCAGCATGTCATTGGTCACCACCCGGTCCGGCACGCTGGAACCGATCCCGGTGACCACCGCGGCAGCCGTCATGCCGGGCTCCCGCTGGACACCGCGACAGGCTCCTCCGTGTTCGTCGCCCAGGCGCGGTCGGACTCGATGGTCATGTCGACCGCGCGGTATTCCTCCTGTGCGCGGGCGATCGCCTCTTCGACGGTCATCGTCACCTCGAAGCCGAACTGCTCGACGATTCCTCCCAACCGCTCGGGCAGGCTGCCGCCGATCACGTAACGGGGGATGCCCAGCGCGTCGATCTCCCGCCCGATGGCCTCGTCGGCCATCGACCGGAACCGCTCGTTGACCGGCCGGTGCCCGTCCTTGGCCAGGGTCAGCTCGTTGGGCAGATGCACGAACGCCTGGTAGGTGTCGCCGACATGCTGTTTGATGGCGACGCCCAGCTGGGCCATGATCTCCTCGAAGAACCGCAGCTCCTCGGTGCGTTCCACAGTCTCCAGGTCACCGAGCAGGATCGAGGCGTTCGGGTTGATGCCGACGATGACCCGCACCGCGCCGTAGATCCACTCCTGTAGGGAGGACCCGTCGGAGATGAAACCCTCGGTGAGGTGGCTCTCGTGCACGCAGCGCTCGACGTGCCTGCGCACGATCAGCTGCACGAGTTCGGCCGCGGTGCACTCTTCGAGAGTCTTGCCGGGCACGGCGAAGGGCAGTAGTTCACGCATGGTGCGCGCCCGCGTCCTCGGAATGCCGGTGAGGTGCGACAGCGCGTAGGAGGTGAGGGTCTTGCCGGAGGAGTACGTGCCGGCGATGGCGAGCTTCATGATGGTCACCGAATTTCTGCCGATGCGGAAAGGAGACTGGACGGTGCGGGGAGCTGGTCGGCCGGTAGCGCGTGCGCGACCGCGCAGCGCAGGGCGATCGGGCCGAGCCGACCGTGGATGTCGGCGGTACGCCAGTGCGCGCCGTTCATGGTGAGCAGGTCCAGCTCGCGCAGGGCCGTGTACAGCGACATCCCGTCCCGCAGCCCGTCCTGTGATGTCTCTTGTGGACCGTCGACGGTCAGCTCGGTGTCCCGCATCCACAGCGTGTTGCTGTCCCCGCGATGCATGGAATCCGTTTCGTACAAGAGGATCTGCGCGAGCTGCAAGGAGGTCGCGAACAGGTCGATCATGGTCGGCGCCGGCTGGTAGGCACTGCCGAGTCCGGCATCGCCGATGCCCGCGCCGTCACTGGTGTAACTGACCGACGCCGTTGCCGATCGGTCGGCGATATCGAGCGCGAGGTCCTCCAGTCGGTGCCCGCGCCGGGTGAATCCCGTTCCGTAGTAACGATTCTCGGCCGGACCGAGCAGTTGGCTCGGATCCCGGTACGCCGCGGTGTGTCCGTGCGGACTCCCGGTGACGCCGGCGATCTCGCAGCGGGTTCGCATACCGCCGATCCGGCCGTCCAGCACCACCGTCGAACCGGCACCGGTGGCGTCCGGCCGCATCGACACCGGACGGACGCTGATCGTCAGGGCGTCGAGTTCCTCGTCCGGGCTGCTCCCGGCCCTGATCCGCAGCTTGCGCACCCACATGGCACGCCGCGCCCGCTCGTCGAGCCGGTGGGCGTGGGTGAGATACAGCTCACCGAGCTGTGCGGCGAGCAGAATCGCGTCGATGGTGCTCAGATGCGGCCGCAACGCGCCGCGCGACACCTTCCGCGACCAGTCCGACGGATACGTCAGTCGAATACCGGTCGTCAGAACACCGGTCCGCGCGTCGATTGTTTCCGCCGTGATATTTCCGAAAAGATAGCCGACCCGGCGATATCCAGCGGAGAAAAAGCGCTGGCCACCGGGCCCCAGATAGTCGTCGACCGACTTCTGGGGTGCCGTTGTTTCAGGCATGATCCACCCCAATTTACCTGATCATGATTGGGAGCCCCAACTCCCCAAAGGGCATTCCCCATCGAGCCCTGTGAACACACACGGAATCGCCCCACTGAGATCCCGGTACCCACAACCTAACACCATTCGCCCCGGTCAGCCTGCGGTCGTTTATACAGGTACAAGCAGCACCAGGGTAATCTCGCTCATAGTGTGTAACTCGTGGCCCCTCGGCGCTGAATATGCTGACCGCAAGCCCGTGCCGGCGTCGTCGCCGCCGATTGTTTCGCACCGGAATCGGTTAATTACCGCGAGTCAATACCAGGGAGCTGTCGATGAATACTCATTTGCTGGGAATCGAGCAGAGCTATGCTTCACCGCTGGCCGAAAACGAGTTGCTCATCAACAAACTCGGTATCGAGATCATCACCCGCCAACCGGGTCGACTGGTCGGCACGATGCCGGTCGGCGGCAACCGGCAGCCGGTCGGCATCCTGCACGGCGGCGCGAACGCGGTACTCGCCGAGACGCTCGGCTCCCTGGCCGCACTCGACCATGCCGGCCCCGATGGGCAGGCCGTCGGTCTCGACCTGTCCTGCACCCACCACCGTTGGGTGGCCGCCGGCATGGTCATCGGCGTGTGCACGCCGCTGCACGAGGGCCACAGCACCGCGACCTATGAGATCGTGATCAGCGACGACTCCGGTCGCCGGGTCTGCACCGCCCGGCTGACCTGCGCGACAACCCGCCGACTGGCCAGGCGTGATCCTGGTACTGGCAGACCCAGGAACCTTGGTACAACGGAAAAACCGGGCCTGGTTGAACCACGCGAACGGCCCTAGTTTCTCCCTTGAGCGCTTCGGCCGGCCACCACATCTCGAGCATGTTTCGACCGGCAGCCGGCCGGATCTGCGCACCCGGACCTGACCAAGCACAAGCAACGGATCTGACCACGCACAAGCAGAGGAGACGTCGAACATGTGCCACAGCACCGACAGCAGGCCCCCGGCCGCACCAGGGCACGGCGCCGTCGCCGAATTCGGTGGACTGGAACTGGTCGCATCGGACGGTACGGTGTTCTCCGCCTTCCAGGCCGCGCCGGCCACCCCCAACGGTATGAACGTGGTGATCCTGCCGGACGTTCGTGGCGTGCACCCGTACTACCAGGAGTTGGCGCAACGGTTTGCCGAGGCCGGTTTCCACACCGTCGCCATCGACTACTACGGCCGCACCGCGGGCACCGGCGAACGCGATGACGACTTCGACTGGCAGGCCCACCTGCCCAAGGTGCAGCCGGCCCAGGTCGCGCTCGATGTGCGGGCCGCGGCAGCCGAGCTGACCCGGCGCAACCCCGGCCCGGTGTTCACCGTCGGGTTCTGCTTCGGTGGCAGCCAGTCCTGGCGGCTTTCCGCAGGTGAGGTCGACCTGGCCGGCGTGATCGGCTTCTACGGACAGCCCAAGCTGGTCGAAGACGTTCTCGCGGACTTCAGCACCCCCGCTCTGCTGCTGATCGCCGGTGCCGATGTCGCGACGACCCAGGACGAGTTCGGCGAGTTCACCGCCGCACTCGACGCAGCCGGCAAGACCTACGAGAAGTACGTCTACGACGGCGCGCCGCACTCCTTCTTCGACCGCGCCTTCGGCGAATGGGAAGCCGCCTGCGACGACGCCTGGCAGCGGGTCCTCGCCTTCACCCGGTTGCACGGTGGAAAGGCCGACGCAACGGTCGACGCGGTGGCCGATGCCGCAGCGGCCGATCCCGCAGTGGCCGATGCCGCTGTGACCGATCCCGCCGTGGCCGATGCCGCGGTCGGCGCCTGACCGCACCCATCCTGGCGAGCCGACTCCAACGACGGGAGAGCAACGATGACGACTCCGACGAACTCCAATGAGCGCTTCGATCGCGGGGTCAAGGCGATCGACGGCCTCGGCGGCGGATACGAGGCGATCTTCAAGCCACTCGCCGATGTCGCCCCGGATCTCGGCCGGTTCGTCGCCGAGTTCGCGTTCGGCGACCTCTACAGCAGGCCGGGACTTGAACCGCCGCAACGACAGCTGCTCACCATCGCGGCCCTCACCGCGCTCGGCGGGGTCGAACCGCAGCTCAAGTTCCACCTCAACGCGGCGCTGAACGTCGGCGTGGAGCCGAGCACCATCGTGGAAACCCTGCTGCACTGCCTGTCGTACGTGGGATTCCCGCGCACGGTCAACGCGATCGCCACGGCAAAGGCGGTCTTCGGCGAACGCGGCCTGCTGCCCGTCGAACCGGTATGAGCGCGCCCACCCGCCCCCGACGGTCGATGACCGTCGGGGGCGGCCTGCCCGATTCGATGGTGACCCTCTTCGCCGTCGCGGCCGGCATCGCGGTGGCCAACATCTACTACGCCCAGCCGCTGCTCAAGGCGATCGCCACCGAGTTCGGCGTCGGCAGCGGCACCGCCGCCCTCGTGGTGACCGCGACCACCGTCGGCTACACGGCAGGCCTCGCGCTTGTCGTGCCCCTCGGTGACGTGATCAGCAGACGACCGCTGGTGGTCACGCTCTTGCTGATCACCGCGGTCTCGCTCGCCGCGTGCGCACTGGCCCCGACCATGCCGGTCCTGATCGGCATCTCGGTCGTGCTGGCCGTCAGCGCGGTGGTCGCGCCGCTGCTGGTGTCCTTCGCCGCGACGCTGGCCACCTCGACCGAACGCGGCCGGGTCACCGGTCGGGTGATGAGCGGTGTGCTGATGGGCGTGCTGCTGGCCAGGACCGGCGGCGGCCTGATCGCGCAGTGGGGTGGTGGATGGCGCACCGTGTACGCGGTCGCCGCGGTGCTCATGCTGGTGCTGGCCGGGGTGCTCGCCAGGACCCTGCCCGACGTTCCCGTCGCCGACCGGCGGCTGTCCTATCTGCCGCTGCTGCGCTCGGTCGCCGCGATCGTGCGCGAGGAACCGGTGCTGCGGTTGCGCTGCCTGTACGGCTTCATCTGTTTCGCCGGGTTCAGCGCCTTCTGGACCTCGCTGGCGTTCCTGCTGGCCAAACCGCCCTACGGTTACGACGAGGCGGTCATCGGGTTGTTCGGTCTGCTCGGCGCGATCGGCGCCTACGCGGCCCGCGTCACCGGCCGGTTGGTCGACGCCGGCCGCGACCAGCTCGTCGCCGGTGTGCTGCTGACCACGATCCTGCTCAGCTGGGGGCTGCTCGCCCTGCACGGCGGTGGCTGGCTGCCGGCCCTGATCGTCGCCGTGATCACCCTCGATCTCGGCGTCCAAGGCATGCAGGTGACCAACCTGAGCGTGGTCTACCGGTTGCGGCCCGACGCGCGAAACCGGATCACCATGGCCTACATGACCACCTATTTCCTCGGTGGCGTCGTCGGTTCGGCCGCCTCCGGCGCCATGTACTCCGCGTACGGCTGGCCGGGCGTGTGCCTGGCGGGCGCCGGTTTGGCGCTGCTCGCGCTGCTCATCTGGATCGCCGAAACCGTGCTTCGCGGACGCCGTCGCACCCCGGCCACGTAGCCAGTCGGCCCCTCCCGCATGCCGAGCCCCGGTCAGTCGACCGGGGCTCGGGCGCGTCGAAACCGCCGCCGCTGTGGCCGCCGCCACCTCTGCCGTCACGCATACGCGCGCGCCCCTCTCGGGTAAACCGCGTTCCCTACCCCATGCGAGCACAAACCTCCCATCCGATGGGGCGGTGATCACGCGCACTTTGTGTCCCGCTGGCCCGGATGCGACGATGCCGAGACCCAAAGCGGAGCGGGTAGGAAGCCGGTGCGAGTCCGGCGCGGTCCCGCCACTGTGACCGGGGAGGGCGCCTCCACCGATGGCCACCAGGGCCGAGACCCTGGGAAGGCCGGCGGCGGCCGACGATCCGGGAGCCAGGACACTCCAGCTCCGCGCGGGTGCGGTTCGCCGTACCCACCAGACCCTGACCGGGCGTGGACACCCGAGGAAGGAACCATGGGCATGACCCTCGTTCTCGCGCGGGCGGGCCGGTGACCGCCGGCTTCCCGTTCTCCGCCGTTGTCGGCCACGACGACCTGCGACTCGCGCTGCTGCTCAACGCGGTACACCCGGCCATCGGCGGGGTGCTGGTCCGCGGTGAGAAGGGCACCGCCAAGTCGACCGTGGTCCGCGCCCTCGCCGCGCTGCTGCCCGAACTGGCCGTCGTCGACGGCTGCCGGTTCGGCTGCGATCCGGCCCATCAGGACCCGAACTGCCCGGACGGCCCGCATCAGGAACCGACCGCGCGGCGCAGGCCCGCTCGGCTCGTCGAACTGCCGATCGGTGCCACCGAGGATCGGCTGGTCGGCTCGCTGGATCTGGAACGCGCGCTCACCGAGGGCGTCCGCGCCTACCAGCCCGGCCTGCTCGCCGCCGCCCATCGCGGCGTGTTGTACGTCGACGAGGTCAACCTCCTGCACGACCATCTCGTCGACCTGCTGCTGGACGCGGCCGCGATGGGCAGGGCGCACGTCGAGCGCGAGGGTGTCTCGGTATCGCACGCCTCCTCGTTCCTGCTGGTCGGCACGATGAACCCGGAGGAGGGCGAGCTGCGCCCGCAGCTGCTCGACCGGTTCGGGCTGACCGTGCTCGTCGCGGCGGCCCGCGAGGTCGCCACCAGGACCGAGGTGATCCGCCGCAGGCTCGCGTTCGAGGCCGACCCAGCGGGATTCGCCGTCCGCTGGGCCGATGCGGACGCCGAGCTTGCCGGCCGGATCTCGGCCGCCCGCGCCGCACTTGCCTCGGTGCGGCTACCCGACGCCGAACTGCGCAGGATCGCGGCGATCTGCGCCGCGTTCGAGGTCGACGGCATGCGCGCCGACCTCGTGGTGGCCCGCACCGCGATCGCGCACGCGGCCTGGCGTGGCGCGGCCGAGGTCACCGCGGACGACGTGGAGATCGCGGTCCGGCTCGCCCTGCCCCACCGCCGCCGCCGCGACCCGTTCGACGAACCCGGCCTCGACGAGGATCAGCTGACCAAGGCACTCGAAGACGCGGCAGAGCAAGCCGACAACGAGCCACAACCCGAGTCGCAACCCGAACCGGATCCGGACGACGATCCGGACGGCCCCGGCGACGGCCAGTCCGCGCAGCCACCGGCGCGGTCCCGGCCCGAAGGGCCGTCGGGCAACGCGGACCAGCCGACCGATCCCGGCCAACACGGCGGCAGGGACCAACCGGCACCGCAGCCCGCGCCCTCCTTCCGTGCTCGGCTGATCGAACTGCCCGGCATCGGCGAGGGTGCACCGGGCCGCCGGTCCCGGTCCCGTTCGCAGGCCGGCCGGGTGGTCCGGGTCGCCGACACCGGCCCGACCTCGGGTTCCGGGCTGCACCTGCTCGGCACCCTCGCCGCCGCCGCCCCGCACCAACTCGCCCGTGGCAGGCGCGGCCCAGGACTGCGGCTGAAGGCGGAGGATCTGCGGTCGGCCGTGCACGAGGGCCGGGAGAGCAATCTGGTGCTGTTCGCGGTCGACACCTCCGGCTCGATGGCGGCCAAGGCACGGATGTCCGCGGTGACCGGCGCGGTGCTCTCGCTGCTCCGCGACGCCTATCAACGCCGCGACCAGGTTGGCGTCATCACCTTCCGAGGTGCCGACGCCCAGGTCGCGCTGCCGCCGACCTCCTCCATCGACGCCGCCGTCCGCAGGCTGTCCGGACTGCGCACCGGTGGTCGGACCCCGCTGGCCGAAGGGCTGCTGCGGGTGCGGAAAGTCCTTGCCGTGCAACGGTTGCGCGATCCGCTGCGCCGTCCGCTGGTCGTCGTGCTGACCGATGGCCGGGCCACCAGCGCTGCGAAGGGCCACGATCCGGTGACCGACGCCCTGCGCGCCGCCGCGCTGCTGGCCGCCGAGCGCATCGCCTCGGTGACCGTCGACTGCGAGAGCGGCCCGGTGCGGCTCGGCCTTGCCGCCCGGCTCGCCGACGCCCTCGGCGGCGCCTGCCTGACCCTGCCGGAACTGTCCGCCGAACACGTCACCGGCGTTGTCCACGCCGCCAGAGCCGTCCGCGCCGCCTAGGAGTGCCACTGTGCCCATGGGAACCCCGAGCGAGGTGCCGGCCGACGGCCTGACCACCCGGCAACGCCGCAACCGTCCGCTGCTGATCGTGCATACCGGTGAGATGAAGGGAAAGTCGACCGCCGCGTTCGGCCTCGCGCTGCGTGGCTGGAACCAGGGCTGGTCGATCGCGGTGTTCCAGTTCGTGAAGTCCGCGAAATGGAAGGTCGGCGAGGAGTCCGCGTTCGCGGCGCTCAACACGGTGCACGAGCAGACCGGCGCCGGTGGCCCTGTCGAGTGGCACAAGATGGGCGAGGGCTGGTCCTGGACCAGGAAGAAGGGCACCGAGGAGGAACACGCCGAGGCCGCCGCCGAGGGCTGGCGGGAGATCAGCCGCCGGATCGCCGCGCAGGCGCACACCCTCTACGTGCTCGACGAGTTCACCTATCCGATGCACTGGGGCTGGGTCGATGTCGACGAGGTCGTGGAAACCCTGCGCGACCGGCCCGGCCAGCAGCACATCGTGATCACCGGCCGGTACGCGCCGCAAGCACTCCTCGATGCCGCCGACCTGGTCATGGAAACCACGAAGGTCAAGCATCCGATGGATGCCGGCCAGAAGGGCCAGCGGGGGATCGAGTGGTGAGTTCCCCGCCCCGGCTGGTCATCGCCGCGCCGGCCTCCGGCGCCGGCAAGACCACTGTGGCCACCGGCCTGATCGCGGCCCTGCGTGCCAAGGGGAGCGCGGTCGCGCCGTTCAAGGTCGGCCCGGACTACATCGACCCCGGCTACCACACCCTCGCCGCGGGCCGCCCCGGTCGCAACCTCGATCCGGTCCTGGTCGGCGAGGAGTTGATCGTGCCGCTGTTCGCCAACGGCGTGCGCGACGCTGACCTCGCGGTGATCGAAGGTGTGATGGGACTGTTCGACGGCCGGGTCGGGGCGGCGGGGTTCGGCTCGACCGCACACGTGGCGGCCCTGCTGGACGCACCGGTGCTGCTGGTGGTCGACGCGCGCGGCCAGGCGCGCAGCCTGGCCGCGCTGCTGTCCGGATTCCGGGCCTACGACCCGGCCGTCCGACTGGCCGGTGTGTTGCTCAACCAGGTCGGTTCGGACCGGCACGAACAGGTGCTGCGCGACGCGTGCGAGGAGGTCGGCCTCCCGGTGTTCGGCGCACTGCGGCGCGCGGCCGAGGTCGCGCTGCCCTCCCGGCACCTCGGCCTCGTCCCGGCGGCCGAACACGGCGCACCGGCCGTGCACGCGGTCGAGGCGATGGCCGAACTTGTCACCCGATCGGTTGATCTTGACGCGATCGGCCGACTCGCGGCCTCGGCCGGACCGCTGAAGGCCCATATACCCTTTTGCAATGTAACGGCTATCGGCGAGGAAGCCGTTACATTGCAAAAGGCCATATCCATCGCCGGCGGCCGGGCGTTCACCTTCGGCTACGCCGAGCACACCGAGTTGCTGCGCGCGGCCGGCGCCGAGGTCGCCGTGTTCGATCCGCTGACCGACACGGCGCTGCCCGAGGGCACCGGTGCCGTCCTGTTGCCGGGCGGGTTTCCCGAACAGCACGGTGCCGCGTTGTCGGCGAATGTGCCGCTGCGCAAGGAAATCGCGAATTTCGCCCAATCGGGTGGTGTTGTCGCGGCGGAGTGCGGTGGGCTGCTGTATCTCGCCGAAGAGGTCGACGGCCTGCCGATGTGCGGGGTACTGCCGGCGGTCGGCGCGATGGGACCCCGGCTGACGCTCGGCTACCGGGACGCGGTCGCCGCGGCCGACTCGGTCTGCTACCGCACGGGGGAACGCCTTACCGGGCACGAGTTCCACCGCACCCGCCTCACACCCGCCCTCGGCGCGACCCCGGCCTGGCACTGGCGGGACGCGGACGGCCAGTCGGTCGCGGAGGGCTTTTCGCTCGATCGGGTACATGCCTCCTACTTGCACACCCATCCGGCCGCGCACCCGCGCGCGGTCCTGCGACTGGTGCGCGCGGCGAAAGGAACCGGCTGATGGCCTACCGCCTTGTCGGAATCGGCGTCGGGCCAGGCGATCCCGAGCTGCTGACCCTGGCAGGTCAACGCGAACTGCGCTGCGCGGGCCGGGTGTTCGTGCCGGTACTCGGGCCGGACGACCGTGGCAGGGCCGAGGCCGTCGTGCGCGCACACGTCGCCGACGACACGGTGATCGAGCGGCTGACCTTCGCGCTCGCCGACCCGGTCACCGGCCCGCAGCAGCGCCGCCGCCGGCACTGGGACGCCGCCGCCGAGCGGATCGTCGACTATCTGCTCTCGACGGCCGGTGCCGAAGGTGGCGGCGCTCACGGCGGGACGACCCACGGCGGTGATGCCCAAGGCGGAACGGCTCAAGGCGAGACGGCCCAGGGCGGGAGAGTGGAAGGCGGAACGGCGGACGGCAGGGTGGCCGAAGGCGGGGTGGCGGAAGGCGGGGTGGCCGCTTTCGCCACGATCGGTGACCCGGCCGTGTATTCCACTTTCGGTTACCTGGCCGCAACAGTCCGCGCGCTGCTGCCCGAAGTGGAAATTCGCACCGTTCCGGGCATCACCGCGATGCAGGCCGCGGCGAGCGCGGCCGGGATCACGCTGGTGGAGGGGGCCGAGCCACTGACCGTGCTGCCACTGACGCGCAACGTCACGGCCGTGGCGGAGGTGATCGAGCGAGGCGGTACGGTCGTCGTCTACAAGGGCGGGCGCAGACTTGGCGAATTGCGCGACGTGATCACGCGGTCCGGGGCACTGGACCGCGCGATGTACGCCGAGCACCTCGGTACGCCGGACGCGCGGGTGCTGCCACTGTCCGAAGTAGACATCGCTGAACCGGCTTACGCAACTGGAACCGCAGTGTCTGGCACTGAGGCGCCGGGCACTGCGGCGACGGGCGCCGAAGAGCACGGAACCGACGAACGTAAAACTGACGAACGCACCGTAGGCAGTGTGGACGGTACCGGCCGGACGGTCGGGGACGCGCCATATCTGTCGACGGTGGTTGTACTTCCGCCGCGCGGAGGGAGAGGGGCTCAACTGTGAACCTGGGGAATCTGGGACGGGTCTCGTTCGTCGGTGCCGGGCCCGGCGCCGCCGACTTGATCACGGTGCGCGGTGCCCGGCGGATCGCCGAGGCCGACATCGTGGTGTGGGCGGCCAGCCTGGTGGACCCCGAATGCATCCGGGAGCACGCCCGTCCGGATGCCGAGCTGATCGACTCCTCGTTGATCACCCACGAGGACGTGCTCGAGGTCTACCGGCGGGCGATGCGCGAACACAAGCGGGTGGCCAGGGTGCATTCCGGCGATCCCTCGCTGTGGGGCGCGGTGCAGGAGCAGTACGACGCGTGTCAGCGGCTGGGCATCGAGGTCGAGATCGTGCCGGGGGTGTCCGCGTTCTCCGCGGCCGCCGCCGTCGTCGGCCGCGAGCTGACCATCCCGGAGGTCTCCCAGTCGGTCATCCTGACCCGGCTGGAGGGCGGCAAGACGCCGATGCCCGACGGTGAGCAGATCCGCGAGTTCGCCCGGCACGGCACCACGATGGCGATCTTCCTCTCCGCGGCGCGCAGCGGACAGCTCGTCGAGGAACTGTTGGCAGGCGGCTACACCGAGGACACCCCGGTCGTCGTCGCCTACAAGGCGACCTGGCCGGATGAGCTGATTCTGCACACCACCATCGGTGAGCTGGTCGAACAGGTCAAACAGCACAAGCTGTGGCGGCATACGCTGTTTCTGGTCGGCAGGGCGCTGCGCGGTGGCGGTACCCGCTCGCACCTGTACAACGCGGGCCACTTCCACACCTACCGCAAGGCAGACCCGGTCGCCCGCCGTGCCCTGCGCGCCGGCCGCGTCGACGGCCAGGCGGAAGCCCTCGGCACCGGAGACCAGGCCGACGCGGCGGATTCAGCCGAGTCGGCCGAGTCGTCCGCGGCGTCGTCGACGGGCAAGAGTCGCGCCGGTTGGCCGCTGCACACCAGCCGCAGCGGCTGGGTGGCCGCCCGGATCGCCAACGGCTGGAGCCCGACCCAGAAGCGCGCCGACCGCCCGGATGCCGAACAGCTTGCCGGCGCCAGCCAGCCCGCCTCGGCCGCGGCCTGGTCGGCAGTGCGCGGTTGGCAGGAAACGGCCCGTTCCGCGGGGCGGCCCAACTCCCGGACCCGCCCGGTCGGCGAGGTCCGTGCCCTGCGTACCGCGCTCGACCAGGGCACCCTCGCGCTGGACGGCGAAGCGGAGTCCGCTGCCACCTCGACCGCCCCTGCCATCTCTGTCACCTCCGCCACCTCGGCCGACCCGGCCGTCGCAGCCGACCCGACCCTCTCGGTCGACTCGACCGGCTCTGTCGCCTCGACCGCCTCGACCGGCTCAGCTGTCGAGGCCGGGGAACCGGCACCGGCTGGCTCGGCACCCGTTGCCAAGCCGGCTATCACCGGTTCGGTCCCGGCCGAGCCGGTGCCCTCGGCGCCGGAACCGACGAGTCCGCTGCCGACCGAGCCGACCAGCCCGGAGCCGAACCAGCCTGGTAGCCCGGAACCGGGGCGGCCCGGTGAACCGGAACCACTGGCGCCCACCTCGCCCGAACCGCAGCCGCCGGTCCAGCCCGAACCGGCACAGCCCGCCGCCCCCGAGTCGGAGAACTCCACCGCTCGCGCGAACACCCGGTCCACCTCGGCGAAAGCCGGCGCGAAATCCAACAGCCGATCCGCGGGACAGCGCAAGCAGACGGGGCGCAAGCCGGCCGGTAAGGGTGCCGCCCAGAACCGCAGGAGCAGTGGCAATTCGAGTGGCGGTTCGGGTGGCGGTTCGGGCGGCAAGACCGGATGAGCCGCCTGGTTCCGTGAGTGCGTTGCCGTCGACGTCACCGCCGACGCGGTGGTGGCCGTGACCGAACCCGAGTGGGTTAGTTTGGGTCCGCCCGACCGAGTGAATCTCGGCGGCTGAATCTCGACCGGGTGCATTTCGGCAGCGAACACCAACGGAGGCGAGCACGAGTGACGGTCACCGTGATCGGGGTCGACGGCGCCAGCCTGCCACCGGGCAGTACCGCCGCGCTGGAGCGAGCCAGCCTGGTCGTCGGGGCGCGACGGCATCTGGCCGCGCATGCCCCGGACGCGGTGCGCACCATCGAACTCGGCCGGCTCGACACCGCGCTCGCCGAACTGCGCACCCACACCGGCGGCAACGCGGTCGTCCTCGCCTCCGGTGATCCCGGCTACTTCGGTGTGCTGCGGGCGTTGCGGGAGTCCGGCCTCGACGTCGTGGTGTGGCCCGCGCTGTCCAGTGTGCAGCGGTTGGCCGCGATGGTGGGTAGGCCGTGGGACGACATGGCCGTGGTCAGCGCGCACGGCCGCGAGTTACGGCCGGCGCTGAACGTCTGCCGGGCCCGGCCCGCCGTCGCGGTGTTGACCGGTCCGGGGAGCGGGCCCGCGGAGATCGGCGCCGGACTGGCCGGTTGGCGGCGCACCCTCGCCGTCGCCGAGGATCTCGGCGGTCCGAACGAGAAACTGACCCTGGTCGACGCCGTGCAGGCCGCAGGACAGCAGTGGCGCGAACCGAATGTGCTGCTGTGCCTCGCCGATGCCGGCGAGGTGCCGGACCGGGGTTGGTATGCCGGCGGCGGCACCGTGCCGGTCGGTGGTTGGGCGCTGCCGGAGGATGACTTCGCGCACCGGGACGGCATGGTGACCAAGGCCGAGGTGCGCGCCATCGCGTTGGCCAGGCTCGCGCCTCGGCCCGGCACGCTGATCTGGGATGTCGGTGCCGGTTCCGGTGCGGTCGGGGTGGAGTGCGCGCGGCTGGGCGCCGCTGTCGTCGCCATCGAACGCGATGCCGGCCAGGGCGTGCGGGTCGTGGCGAACGCCGCCCGGCACGGTGTCGACGTGCGCCTCGTGGACGGTGGCGCGCCCGAGGCACTGGCCGGCCTGCCCGAACCGGACGCGATCTTCGTCGGTGGCGGCGGTCCGAACGTGGTCCGCTCCTGTGCCGAGATCGGCGCCCCGAGGATCGTCGTCGCGCTGGCCGCCATCGACCGGATGGCCCCGGCCCGCGACAACCTGCGCTGGGCCGGTTACGACGTGCAGGGCACGCAGATCAGCGCGGCCCGTCTCGTCGACCTGCCCGGCGGTGCGAGCCGCCTCGAAGCGACCAATCCGGTCCTGTTGTTGTGGGGTACGAAAGAATGATCGGCTTGTTCGCGGTGACCGCGGCGGGTAAACGTGCGGCCACCGAACTGGCCACCGGCCTCGGCCCGGACGCCGTCGTCGTCGAGGGGCCGTTGCGGCAGTCTTTGCAGCAGCGTTGGCCGGAACTGGACGCCGCGGTGTTCTTTCTGGCCACCGGTGCCACCGTCCGGTTGATCGCGCCGCTGCTCGCCGACAAGGCGACCGACCCCGGCATCGTCTGCGTCGACGAGGCGCGCACCTTCGCCGTCGCGCTGGCCGGTGGGCACGGCGGAGGCGCCAACGAGCTGACCGGGCGCGTCGCGCGGCTGCTCGGTGCGACCCCGGTGATCACCACCGCCTCGGACGCCACCGGCACCACGCCGCTCGACGAGCTGGTCGCGCTGCTGGACGCGAGCGTCGACGGTGACCTCGCCGCCTGCGGGGTGGCGCTGCTGGACGGCGCGCCGATCCGGCTGGTGAACCCGCTCGGCTTCCCGCTTCCCGCGCTGCCGCCCAATATCGGCCAGCACGTCGACAGTCCGGAATGGACGGTCTTGATCGACGACAGGGCGCTCGCCGAGGAACTCCCCGGCCCGACCCTGCGGCTGATCCCGCCCACTCTCGTCGTCGGCATCGGCTCGGCGCGCGGTGTCAGCACCGACGCGGTCACCTCGGCGCTGGCCCTGCTCGAACACACCGAAGGGCTCGACCCGCGTGCGGTGCGCGCCTTCGCCACCGTCGACCTCAAGGCCGACGAGCCGGGCATTGTGGCCGCCGTCACCGACTGGGCGTTCTGGCACTGGCAGGACGACCTGCCGCTACTGACCTATCCGGCCGACACCTTGTCCACAGTGGACGTACCAAATCCGAGTCAGGTCGTCCGGGATGCCGTCGGCACTCCCAGCGTCGCCGAGGCCGCCGCCCTGCACGCCGCGACCGAACTGGCGCCCGGCGCCCCGGTCGAACTGGTCGTCGGCAAACTCAAGTCCGGTGGCACCGAGGAGCAAGCGCATCAGGTGACCGTGGCCGCGGCTCGCATCCGGCCTCGTGGCCGGCTGGCCGTCATCGGTCTCGGCCCCGGCTCGGCAGATCTGCGCACACCGCGCGCCGAGGCCGAACTGCGCCGTGCCGCCGTCGTCGTCGGTCTGGACTCCTACGTCGACCAGATCCGCCACCTCCTGCGCGCCGGCACCGAGATCCGCGCCAGCGCGCTGGGCGCCGAGGAAACCAGGGCCCGGCAGGCCGTGGAACTGGCGGCGGGCGGGCGCTCGGTCGCGTTGATCGGTTCCGGTGATGCCGGCGTGTACGCGATGGCCAGTCCCGCGCTACAGCAGTGCCCGGTCGAGGTCGAGGTGCTGGGCGTGCCTGGGGTGACGGCGGCCTTGGCGGCGTCCGCGCTGCTCGGGGCGCCATTGGGACATGACCACGCGCTGATCAGCCTGTCGGATCTGCACACGCCGTGGGCGGTCATCCTGCGCCGGATCACCGCCGCGGCCGAGGGTGATTTCGTGGTCTGCTTCTACAACCCGCGCTCGCGCGACCGCGACTGGCAACTCGGCGCCGCACTCGACATCCTGCGCGCCCACCGGCCGGCCACCACTCCGGTCGGCGCGGTGCGACAGGCCAGCCGCGACGGGCAACACGTGTGGTGTGCGGCACTCGCCGACTTCGACCCGGCCGAGGTCGACATGCTCACCACGGTCGTTGTCGGTTCCTCGCAGACCACCATGGTCAACGGCCGCATGGTCACGCCGCGCGGCTACACCTGGCAACAGTGAGATGGCCTCGTCCGGCTCCCGGTCGAGGCGTCGTGGTGTCCTCTGCGCGCACCGCCTGCGGCACATGCGTCGAGATCCGGCCGGTGGATGCCGTCACACTCACTGGGACGGTTTGACCCCGGCCGCCGGAACAGGTGAAGATCCGACGAATCGAGGAGGTCAGGACCGAGGTGAACCGCGTCATCCATCCGATCGAGGTCGAGTCCTATCGCATCCTGCGCACGCGGGTGGACACCGCGCACCTGCCGCCGCTGACCCGCGCGGTCACCGAGCGCATCGTGCATACCACCGCCGATCCGAGCTGGGTCGGCGAACTGGTAGCCGAGGAGCAAACGCTTGCAACTGGGCGGGCGGCGCTGGCTGGCGGCGCGCCGCTGCTGACCGACGTGCGGATGGTCGCGGCAGCCGTGACCGCGCGTGACTGCGTCGTCTGCCTCGACCTGCCCGGCGTCGCCGAACCAGGGCTGACCCGCTCGGCCGCTGGTATCCGACTCGCGGCGCGGCAGCACCCGGACGGCGCGGTCTGGGCCATCGGCAACGCGCCGACCGCGCTCGTCGAACTCGTCCGCCTCGCCGAGGAAGGCCTTGTGCGCCCGGCCCTTGTCATCGGCCTACCGGTCGGCTTCGTCGGCTCGGTCGCGGCCAAGTCGGCTCTGCGTGCCAGCGGCCTACCCGCGCTGAGCAACCTCACCGAACGCGGCGGCGCGGCTATCGCCGCGGCCGCCGTCAACGCCCTGCTCTACTTCGACACCCCCGCGAAGGAGCTGCCATGACCGCGCCAACGCGCACCGCGAAGCCCGCGCGAAAATCCGCAACAAGACAGACCCCCACCCATCCCGGGGGACGGCCCCTGGCCAGTCTATCGAGGTCAGGGGGGTGGGCCTAGTGGATATGCGGGGACTGTGGATGGTGCCGGCCATTGTGGACAACTCGCGGGTTTTCGCGAAAATCGGTGGACATGGTGCGGTAGAAGGGTTATTGCCGCTGACGGACGTGGCGCGGCCGAGGCGGGGGCGGCGATGAGCGCGGCAACGACGGCCGGTCAGGTTGGCCGGGAGCCGCTGCTGATCGTCGGGCACGGGACGGTGGACGCGGCCGGGGTCGGCGAGTTCACCGCGTTCGTCGATCGGATGCGCGCGAAACTGGCACCGATCGGCGTGGCGGGCGGCTTCATCGAGTTGTCCGCGCCCGCTGTCAACGAGGCCTGGCAGGAGCTTGCCGATCAGGGGCACCGCCGGATCGCCGCCGTGCCGCTGGTGCTGGTGGCCGCCGGGCACGCCAAGGGCGACATCCCGGCCGCGCTGCAACGCGAGCTGCACCGGCATCCCGAATCCTCCTACCGGTTCGGCCGGCCGCTCGGGCCGCATCCGATCCTGCTCGATCTGCTCGCCGAGCGGATCGGTGCCGTGACAACCGAAGTGGCCGATACGGCGGTGGTGCTCGTCGGGCGCGGGTCGACCGATCCGGATGCCAACGCCGAGGTGTGCAAGGTCGCGCGGCTGCTCCAGGAAACCCGAGGGTTCGCCTTCGTCGAGACGGCCTTCGTCTCGCTGGCGCGGCCGAATGTGGTCGACGGGCTGCGTAGGGCCGAGCTGCTCGGGGCGCGCCGGGTCGTTGTCGCGCCGTACTTCCTTTTCGACGGCGTGCTGCCGCAAAGGGTCAGCCAGCAGGCAGTCGCGTTCGGACAGTCGAATCCCGATGTCGAGGTGCTGGTGGCGGGGCACATCGGCGACTGCGCGGGACTCGCCGACCTGGTGGCGGAGCGCTACCACGAGGCTTTGGGAGGCGATATCAGGATGAACTGCGACACCTGCGCCTACCGGGTGCTGCTGCCCGGTTTCGAGGACAAGCTCGGCGCGCCGCAGACCCCGCACCACCACCCCGACGACCCGGCCGGTGCTGCGCACGGGCATGGGCACGGTCATGCTGGTAGCCATGTCCGCTGAAGCCGCCAACACCGAAGCCGCCAACACCGAAGCGGCGCGTGCCGGAGCCAACAAGGCCGAGGGCGCGCACGCCGAGCAGCACTATCTGGCCGGTCTCGACCTCGCCGGCAAGCGGGTTGTCGTCGTCGGCGGCGGCACCGTCGCTCAGCGGCGGCTACCCCGGCTGGTCAGCGCGGGCGCGGCCGTCGAGGTCATCTCGCCGCACGTCACGCCCAGCGTGCAGGGCATGGTCGACGCGGGCGAGATCGGCTGGCAACAGCGGCCCTACGCCGACGGTGACCTGGACGGCGCCTGGTACGCGCTCACCTGCACCAGCGATCACGAGGTCAACGCGGCGGTCGCCGAGGAGGCGGCACGCCGCAGGGTGTTCTGCGTCCGCGCCGACGCGGGAGCAAAAGGCAGCGCG
Source organism: Pseudonocardiaceae bacterium (assembly GCA_036268955.1). Taxonomy (GTDB): domain Bacteria; phylum Actinomycetota; class Actinomycetes; order Mycobacteriales; family Pseudonocardiaceae; genus CAJCJE01. The sequence continues at coordinate 108,345 of DATATE010000111.1, read as the reverse complement.
GTCACGCCCGCGGTCGGCGAACACGACGGGTTGCTGGTCGGCGTGCTCGCCGGCGGGGCGCCGCGCCGGTCGGCCGCGGTCCGCGACGGCCTGCTCGACGCGCTGCGTGAAGGTACCGTCGCCGACCAGCCAGCGCGAGCCGAGGGCGTGCTGCCGGGGGTCGCGTTGGTCGGCGGCGGGCCCGGCGACCCCGAGCTGATCACGGTTCGCGGTCGTCGGCTGCTGGCCAGGGCGGACGTGGTCGTCGTCGACCGACTGGCCCCGCGCGAGCTGCTCGACGAGCTGCCGCCGCACGTCGAGGTCGTCGACGCGGCGAAGATCCCCTACGGCCGGGCCGCCAGCCAGGACGTGATCAACTCGACCCTCCTCGACCGGGCACTGGCCGGAAAGTTCGTGGTCCGGCTCAAGGGCGGCGACTCCTACGTCTTCGGCCGCGGTTTCGAAGAACTGCTCGCCTGCGCCGATGCCGGCGTCCCTGTCACCGTGGTGCCGGGTGTGACCAGCGCGTTCGCCGTGCCGGCTGTGGCCGGGGTGCCGGTGACGCACCGCGGGGTCGCGCACGAGGTCGTCGTGGTCTCCGGGCATGTCGGACCGGACGACAAACGGTCCCTTGTGGACTGGCCTGCGCTGGCGAAGCTGCGTGGCACCATCGTGTTGCTGATGGCCGTCGAACGCATCGAGGCCTTCGCCGATGCCCTTGTCCGTGGCGGCCGACCCGCCGACACGCCGGTGCTGGTGATCGCGGACGGGACCATGCGCACCGAAAAGGCCGTGCGGTCTACTTTGGACAAGGTCGCGGTCGCCGTTGCCGAGCAGGGAATCCGGCCGCCGGCCATCATCGTCATCGGACCGGTCGTCGCCGTCGGTGATCCGGTGCGGGGTTGATCGGGGAGGGGCGAGCGGGCGGGTCTCGTCACCCCGTGGCGGCGGCGCAGATGTCGGTGGTTTCCAGGATGTGCGTCGGCCAGCCGGTCGCGGCGACGGTGAGCATGGCCTTGCCGAGGTCCTCGGTTGTGGTGACGATTTTCGGGAAGGCCCTGCTCAGCAATGGGAGCAGCGGCCCGGTCAGTCGGTAGACCGCCCGGTACAGCGGTGTCTTGGACACGATGCCGTGCAGCGGCTGGATGAAGCCGGGCCGGAACATGTACGCCCGAAACGGCAGCGCGAGCAGCGCGTTCTCGGTGCGGCCCTTGACTCGCGCCCACCTGATCCGGCCCTGTTCGGAACTGTCCGTGCCGGCGCCGGAGACGTAGCAGAACGTCATGTCCGGCGTGATCTCGGCGAGTGTGTTGGCCACGGACAGCGTGAGGTCGTAGGTGATCCGCGTGTAGTCGGCCGCGCTCATCCCGGCCGAGGAGACGCCGAGACAGAACAGGCAGGCGTCGTAGCCTGCGAACTCGCTGAGGTGGTCGCTGAGGTCGGTCAGGTCACTGGTGACCAGGTCGCGCAGCTTGGTGTGCGTGGTGCCCGCGGCGCCACTGCCGAGAGCGCTGTTGCCGACGGCACTGTTGCCGACAGGGCTGCGGCCGACAGGGCTGCGGCCGACGGTCAGTACGGCCCCGACCCGTTCGTCGAGCAGGCATTCACGCAGCGCGCCCTGGCCGACCATGCCGGTCGCGCCGAAGACGATCACCTTCATCCGGTTCCCTCCGCGACCAGCGCGTCGATCTCGGCGAGGAGTTCGGTGCGCAGGTCCTCCGGGCAGTACGCGCCTCGGACGCCGGCCCGCGCGAGTTCGGCGAGCTGGGCGTTGTCGAGGCCGAAGGTGTCCGCGACGAGCTGGTACTCCCGGTTGAGATAGGTGTTGAACATGCCGGGGTCATCGGTGCTCAGCGTGACCGGTACGCCGTGCTCCAACAGGATCGGCAGCGGATGGTTCTCGATCTTGTCCACCGCGCGGGTGCACAGGTTGGAGGTCGGGCACATCTCCACGGTGATGTCGTTGTCCCGCAGGTAGGCCATCAGCTCCGGATCACGCGCCGAACCGACGCCGTGGCCGATCCGCTCGGCGTGCAACACCTTCAGCGCCGACCAGACCTCCTCGGGCCCGGTGGTCTCCCCGGCATGCACGACCCGGTGCAGGCCGGCCTCGATGGCGCGGTCGAAGTCGGCCTGGTAGTCGGCGCGCGGGGAACCGACCTCAAGGCCGGCGAGGCCGAGTGCCACGGTCCCTAGTGGACGCTGAGTGAGCGCGAAGTCGACGGTGCTGACCCGGAAGACGTCCGGCAGACCGGCCGGGATGTCGAAGATCCAGTTCAGCGTGACGCCGTAGGTGTCGAGGGCGGCGACGCGGCTGCTCTCCAGCGCCGAGGCCAGCTCCGGGCCGGACATCTCCTTGTCCAGGTTCATCCCGGCGGTGACGGTCACCTCGGCGTAGCGGACGTTGCTGGCCGCGGCGTCCCTGGACAGGCCGAGGATCAGCGCGTGCACGTCGGCCGCGGTGCGCACCATCGAGTCGACCTGCTCGTAGATCTGGATGAAGTGCGGGAAGTCACGGAAGGTGTAGAACTCGGTCAGGTCGGCCAGGGTGGTCGGCAGCCCGGCTTCCGGGTGGTTGCGGGAGAGCTCGAGCACGGTCTCCGGGGATGCCGAACCGACCAGGTGCAGGTGCAGTTCGGTTTTCGGCAGGGCAGCGATGAACGGCGAGATGTCGGACATGAGAGTGGACCTTTCCCAGCGGTGATGGTCGATTCGAGGGGTGATCAGCGACGGGGCGCCGAGTTCGTGGCGCGGGAGGTTTCCGTCGGGATCAGTCCGTGAGATCGCCGCGATCGTGGTCCTCACCATAAAGTGGCAGGCTGGCGTCCACGCCGAAGCCCGCTCGTCGGGGATGTACAAACGCCACGCCCACACGTTAGCAGTGTGGGCGTGGCGTTTTGTTGCGGTTTTTTGAGGGTCGGGCCCGGTTCTGGCCGGCGGATTGGGATCAACCAGTGGGATGAACCGGCGCGATCACTCAGCTGGCGCGCTGTTCCCGACGCGGGCGACGGCCGTGGAAGTCGCCGCGTTCGCCGCGACCATGGAACTCACTGCCGCCACGGTCGTTGCGACGGGGACGGCCACCCTGGCCGCGCTCACCGTACGGTGCGCCGTGCCGGGGGCCGCTGCTGCGCCGTGGCCGCTCGACGATCTCCGGCACCGGCTCGCCGCTCGGCGTGCGGGCACCGGTGATCCGGTTCAGTTCGGTGTCACCGGGACTGACCCTGGTGCTGCTGGGCTTGACCCCGGCCTTGGCGGTCAGGCTCAGCACGGTGCGCCGCTGCGCGTTGGTCACCAGGGTGACCACGGTGCCGGTCTGCCCGGCCCGCGCGGTACGGCCGGCGCGGTGCAGGTAGTCCTTGGAGTCGGCAGGCGGGTCGACGTGCACGACGAGGCTGACGTCCTCGACGTGGATACCGCGGGCGGCGACGTCGGTGGCGACGAGTACCGGGGTCGAACCCTCGCGAAAGTCGCCGAGGATGCGGGTACGGGCGCTCTGTGCCTTGCCGCCGTGCAGCGCACCGGCGCGGACACCGACCGAGTTCAGCTTCTTGGCCAGCTTGTCCACATGGTGCTTGGTGCGCACGAACATGATCGTGCGGCCGTCGCGGGCGGCGACCTCGGTGATCACGTCGAGCTTTTCTTCCGCGGACACGAACAGCAGGTGGTGGTCCATGGTGGTGACGCTCGCCGAGGCGGGCGCGACCGAGTGGGTCACCGGGTTGTTCAGGTACTTGCGGACCAGCGTGTTGACGTCACCGTCGAGCGTCGCGGAGAACAGCAGCCGCTGACCGTTCGGGTCGGTGAGGTCGAGGATCTCCCTGACCTGGGGCAGGAAGCCCATGTCGGCCATCTGGTCGGCCTCGTCGATGGCGACGAACTGCACGTCGGACAGGATGCAGGTGCCCTGTCGGACATGGTCGGACAACCGGCCGGGGGTGGCGATCAGCAGGTCGACCCCGCGCCGCAGCGCGTCGACCTGGCGGCTGAAGGAGGTGCCGCCGACGACGGTCCGGCACCACAGGTTCAGCGAACGGGCGAACGGGGTCAGCGCGTCGGTGACCTGCATGGCCAGCTCACGGGTCGGCACCAGGACGACCGCACGCGGGCGCTTGGGAGCGGCGGCGCCGCCGTCCAGCCGGGAGAGCAGGGCCAGCCCGAAGGCCAGCGTCTTACCGGAACCGGTCTGTGCGCGGCCGAGCACGTCGCGCCCGGCGAGCGCGTCGGGCAGGGTCGCGGCCTGGATCGGGAAGGGGGAGTCGATCCCGGCGGTGGCCAGCGCCCGCAGCAGCGGGGCGGACAGGCCGAGTTCTTCGAACGAGGGAAGGGGGCCGGTCTGAACTTCGATAACGTCCTCGATCGGGGCAACCGGAACTGACCGGTTCACCGGACGATCGTTGCCGCCACCATTGCCGGTCGGCCTGCGTCGCGGCTTGCGACGGCCGTAATCCGGGCGAGTGGATGCGGGCATGGGCATGCGAGAACCTCCGAAACGTGGCACGTCTCGGGGATGCCCCACAAAGCGATGCGGCGCTGATCACAAGGACGAGCCCGGCGCACTGACGCGCCGATGGACTGGCGGGCTGGGCATCGGCGCCGGCCAACGGGGCGGCGGTCACAGCGGGGTGCTGATCTCGATGCGTCACCCACTGTACCGGATATCGGGTCGGCCGCCGCACGCCCGGTCGGCGACGACGCCCGCAGACCAGCGGGGACACCGTCGCCGACCGGGCCGATCATCCGGCGCCCAACCCCGCTTCCGCCAACAACATGCTGGTCACGGCCTCGGGATCGGCGGTTTCCCGGCCCAGTCCGCGACCGGTGAACCAGTCGGTGATGTTGCGCACGTCGCGCCGCAACATGCCGATGCCCTGCGGATTCGCGGCGAGATCGATCACCTGCGGGAGGTCGATCAGCACCGGTTCGCCCCGGTGCAGCAGGACGTTGTAGGAGGAGAGGTCACCGTGCGTGAACCCTTCGGCGGCCAGCGCGACCAACGCGTCGAGCAACCGGTGCCAGACCGACTCCAGTTCCTCGCCGGACAGCTTGGTGTCGACGAGCCGGGGCGCGGCCTCGCCGTCGGCGGTACCGAAGAATTCCAACAGGATCTCGGTCCCGTCCCGCTGCACTGGATACGGCACCGGCAAACCCGCCGACCACAGTCGGCCCAGCGCGGCGAACTCGGCGACCGCCCACTGCTCGGCGATCAGGTTGCGGCCGAACGCGGTTCGACCGGCGATCGCCCTGTTCTCCCGTGAGCGGCGCATCCGGCGGCCCTCAAGGTATTGGGCGTCGCGGTGGAACTGGCGGTGATCGTTGCCGCGATAACGTTTCGCGGCCAGCAGACAGGACCGGTCGGTGCCCGGCACCTCTCTGCTCAGCAGATGGACCTCTGCTTCCTTGCCGGTCTTGAGGACCCCGAGTTCGGTGTCCTCGGCGACAAGGTCGGTCACCACCCAGTCCGGGTACGGGGCCGGGCCGTGTTCGGCCCGTTCCCAGGTGGACCATCGGTCGCCGACGATGGGACGACCGGCCGCGCTGAGGTCGTCCTCGCGCAGCAGCGACAGCCGGGCGCGTTCGTCCTCGGTCAGCCGGCCACGGCGCTCCGGTGCCTTCTGACCGCTGGCACGGCGCAGCCGCGCCCTGGAGACCATCGCGTAGTCGGCGTGGGCGTCATCGAGATAGGCGTCGGAATCGTTGTCGATATCGACGTTGGGGCGGAATTTGCGTACTGGCTTGCGCACGGTGTGCGTACTCCTTGGCGTGAGCGAGGATCGCTCGTCCAAGTGCGCGCGCTCAGCGCCGTCGAAACAGCGCTCGAATCGGCCTCGAATCAGGCTCGAATCGGCACTGTCGAATCAGCCGAATCAGCGCGGCCGACCACCGGGAAGGGCGAGTGGACGGGCCTTGGCCACGTCCAGGACAGCGGGACTTGCCATCACTGACCCCTCCTCCCACGCCGGGCGCTCCTGGCGCCGCAGGCCATCGGTGTGTACCGAACTCGCTCGTGCACCGAATACGTCGACCGACAGCCTGCCGGGCCGCTCGTACCGGCCGCAACCGATTTATTCGTCGATCAGTTCCAGTTGGTGCTCGCCGGTCCGCTCAAGCCGGATGCCGGCCCTGCTGGCCACGGTGAGCACCTTGGCGACGGTGTCCGGCGCGGCGGTCACGCTGCCCAGCGCCCTGGCCAGCCTGCCCTTGGCGGCCTTGTTGAAGTGGCTGACGGTCAGCCGTTTGCCACCCGGTCCCTCGGTGACCACCCGCACGGTGACCGCGCCCGGCACCCGCGCCAATGCCACGTAGCTGCCGGAGCGCAGGTCGACGACGAGGTCGTCGACGGCGGCGAGCACCGGTTCCAGCGCGGGGCGCCACAGCGCGGGCAACGGGCCGAGGCTGGGCAGCCCGCTGCCGCCGGAACAGCGGTAGGCGGGGATCTGGTCGGTCGCCCTGACCAGGCCGAACAGCGCCGAGCAGACCGCGAGCCGCTCGTGGGCGTGCCGACGGCGGGCCGGCGTCAGCGAACCGATGTCCAGGGCGTCATAGAGGACGCCGGTGTAGCGGCGCAGCGCCGGCATGGTCGGCGAGCCGTACAGCATCCGGTTGCGGGCGACCTCGGCCTCCTGCCGCGCCGAGATGCCGAGCGCGGCGAGGCTGGCCGGGAGGTCGTCGGCAAGCTCGACGAGAGCGTCGGCCACCTTGGCCCGGACCGGGTTCAGCTCGGGGAACGACAGCGTGGCCAGGTCGAGCGGCGCCCCGGCACCGCCCTCGGCCTTGGTCTCCGACGGAGGCAGCAACACCAGCACGATGCGAGATTAGTCAGCACCCCGATAACCCGTTGGAGCAGGCAGGGAGTCGGTGACTACCCTTTTGGCACCGCCCGGGTACCACCAGGGGCCTGCCGTCGCCTTGCTAGGAGCGAGTTGCCGTGATCACCAGGATGTCGTCGCTGTTCCTGCGCACCCTGCGCGAGGACCCGGCCGACGCGGAGGTACCCAGCCACCGGCTGCTGGTCCGTGCCGGCTATGTCCGTCGCGTCGCGCCCGGCGGGTTCTCCTGGCTGCCGCTCGGCCTGCGGGTGCTGCGCAACATCGAGCGGGTGGTGCGCGAGGAGATGGACGCCATCGGCGCCCAGGAGATCCAGTTCCCCGCGCTGCTGCCCCGCGAACCCTACGAGACCACCGGCCGGTGGACCGAGTACGGCCCGAACATCTTCCGGCTCAAGGACCGCAGGGGCGCCGACTATCTGCTCGGCCCCACCCACGAGGAGCTGTTCGCGCTCACCGTGAAGGGGGAGTACAGCTCCTACAAGGACTTCCCGGTCATCCTCTACCAGGTCCAGACGAAGTACCGGGACGAGGCGCGGCCCCGCGCGGGCATCCTGCGCGGCCGGGAGTTCCTGATGAAGGACTCCTACTCCTTCGACCTCGACGACGAGGGCCTCGCCCGGTCGTATCAGGCACACCGGGACGCCTACATCAAGATCTTCGACCGGCTCGGCCTGAAGTACGTGATCGTGTCCGCGGTGTCCGGCGCGATGGGTGGTTCGGCCTCCGAGGAGTTCCTCGCCGAGGCCGAGTACGGCGAGGACACCTTCGTGCGCAGTACCGAATCCGGTTACGCGGCCAATGTGGAGGCCGTGGTCACCCCGGCACCCGCCGAACAGTCCACTTCGGACAAGCCGGCCGCGCAGGTGCACCACACGCCGAACACGCCCACCATCACCGGGCTCGTCGACTTCCTCAACGCGGCGGGGCTCGGGCGCACGTTCGCCGCGGCCGACACGCTGAAGAACGTGCTGCTGAAGGTCCGTCAGCCCGGTACCGAGGACTGGTCGCTGCTGGCCGTCGGGCTGCCCGGCGACCGCGAGGTCGACATGAAGCGGCTGGAGGCCTCGCTCGACCCGGCTGAGGTCGCCTTGTTGGAGGAGGCCGACTTCGCCGCGAACAGCTTCCTGGTGAAGGGCTACATCGGGCCGGGGGCGCTGGCCGCCAACGGGGTCCGCTACCTGGTCGACCCGCGTGTGGTCGCCGGCACCGCCTGGGTGACCGGCGCGGACAAGGCCGACCACCACGTCGTCGACCTGGTGTGTGGCCGGGACTTCACCCCGGACGGCACCATCGAGGCCGCCGAGGTGCGCGAGGGTGACGCCTCACCGGACGGCACCGGCACGCTGGTCGCCGCGCGCGGCATCGAGATCGGGCACATCTTCCAGCTCGGCCGCAAGTACACCAACGCCTTCGGCGTCGACGCGCTCGGGCCGGACAGCAAGCCCATCCGGATCACCATGGGCTCCTACGGCGTCGGCGTCTCCCGGCTGGTCGCGGTGATCGCCGAGCAGTCCAACGACGAGCGTGGCCTGATCTGGCCCCGCCACGTCGGTCCCGCCGACGTGCACCTGGTGATCGCGGGCAAGGACGACACGGTGCGCGCCGGTGCCGAGCGGATCGCGGCGGACCTCGACGCGGCCGGCGTCGGCGTGCTGCTGGACGACCGCACGGTCAGCCCCGGCGTGAAGTTCGCCGACGCCGAGTTGATCGGCGTGCCGACCATCGTCGTGGTCGGTCGAGGTCTCGCCAACGGCGTCGTCGAGGTCAAGGACCGGGCCAGCGGCGAGCGGGCGGATGTCGCCGTTGACCAGATCGTCGCGCACCTGGTGGAACTCACCAACTCCTGACCGTCTCCGGAAGTGCATGGTGCCCGCCGGCACCGTGCACTCAGGCGCCGACGTAGGCCGCGAGATGCTCGCCGGTGAGGGTGGAGCGGGCGGCGACGAGGTCGGCCGGGGTGCCCTCGAAGACGATTCGGCCGCCGTCGTGGCCAGCGCCGGGGCCGAGGTCGATGATCCAGTCGGCGTGTGCCATGACCGCCTGGTGGTGCTCGATCACGATCACCGACTTGCCACCGTCGACGAGCCGGTCGAGCAGGCCGAGCAACTGCTCGACGTCGGCGAGGTGCAGGCCGGTGGTCGGCTCGTCGAGGACGTAGACGCCGCCCTTCTCGGCCAGGTGGGTGGCCAGCTTGAGCCGCTGCCGCTCGCCGCCGGAGAGCGTGGTGAGCGGTTGGCCGAGGCGCAGGTAGCCGAGGCCGACGTCGGCGAGTCGGTCGAGGATGGCGTGCGCGGCGGGTATGGCCGCCTTACCGGCGCCGAAGAACTTCGCGGCCTCGGCCACCGACATCGCGAGTACCTCGCTGATGTCGCGACCGCCGAAGTGGTACTCCAGCACCGATGCCAAGAACCGCTTCCCCTCGCATTCCTCGCAGGTGGTGGCGACGCTGGCCATCATGGCCAGGTCGGTGTAGATGACGCCGGCGCCGTTGCAGGTCGGGCAGGCGCCCTCGGAGTTCGCGCTGAACAGCGCGGGCTTGACGCCGTTGGCCTTCGCGAAGGCCTTGCGGATCGGTTCGAGCAGTCCGGTGTAGGTCGCCGGGTTGCTCCGGCGTGAGCCGCGGATCGCGGTCTGGTCGACCGAGACCACACCGTCGCGCCCGGACACCGAGCCGTGGATCAGCGAACTCTTGCCGGAGCCCGCGACCCCGGTGATGACGGTCAGCACGCCGAGCGGGACGTCGACATCGACCTTGCGGAGGTTGTGCGTGCTCGCGCCGCGGATCTCCAGGCTGTCGGTGGACGTCCGCACCGTCTCCTTGAGCGCGGCCCGGTCGTCGAAGTGGCGGCCGGTGATGGTGCCGCTGGCCCGCAGCCCTTCCACGGTGCCCTCGAAGCAGACGGTGCCGCCCGCCGTGCCGGCGCCGGGGCCGAGGTCCACGATGTGGTCGCCGATGACGATCGTCTCCGGCTTGTGCTCGACGACGAGCACCGTGTTGCCCTTGTCCCGCAACTGCAGCAGCAGGTTGTTCATTCGCTGGATGTCGTGCGGGTGCAGGCCGATGGTGGGTTCGTCGAAGACGTAGGTGGTGTCGGTGAGCGAGGAGCCGAGGTGGCGGATCATCTTGACGCGCTGCGACTCGCCGCCCGACAGCGTGCCCGCCGGCCGTTCGAGCGAGAGGTAGCCGAGACCGATCTCCACGAACGAGTCGAGGGTTTCGCGCAACGCCGTCAGCAGCGGCGCCACCGACGGCTCGGTGAGGCCGCGGACCCAGTCGGCAAGGTCGCTGATCTGCATCGCGCAGGCGTCGGCGATGCTGATCTTCTTGATCTTGGACGACCGGGCCGTCTCGGCCAGGCGGGTACCGGCGCATTCGGGGCAGGTGGTGAAGGTGACCGCCCGGTCGACGAATGCCCGGATATGCGGCTGCATCGCCTCCTTGTCCTTGGCGAGCATCGACTTCTGGACCCGAAGGACCAGTCCCTCGTAGGTCATGTTGATGCCCGAGATCTTCATCCTGGTCGGCTCGCGGTACAGGAAGTCGTTCAGCTCTTTCTTGGTGTACTTGCGGATCGGCTTGTCCGGGTCGACGAACCCGGACGCGCTGTAGAGCCGAGAGTTCCAGCCGCCCCCCTGATAGCCGGGGATGGTGATCGCGCCCTCGTTGAGCGACTTGGTGTCGTCGAAGAACTGGCTGAGGTCGAAGTCGGTGACCGAGCCCCGGCCTTCGCAGCGTGGGCACATCCCGCCGGTGATGCTGAAGCTGCGCCGCTCCTTCACGGTCTTCCCACCGCGTTCGAGCGTGACCGCGCCGGCACCGCTGATCGAGGCGACGTTGAAGGAGAACGCCTGGGGCGAGCCGATGTGTGGCCGGCCGAGGCGGCTGAACAGGATGCGCAGCATCGCGTTGGCGTCGGTCGCGGTGCCGACCGTGGACCGGGGGTCGGCACCCATCCGCTGCTGGTCGACGATGATCGCGGTCGTCAACCCTTCGAGCACGTCGACCTCGGGCCGCGCCAGTGTCGGCATGAATCCCTGCACGAAGGCGCTGTAGGTCTCGTTGATCAGCCGCTGTGACTCCGCGGCGATCGTGCCGAACACCAGCGAACTCTTGCCGGAGCCGGAGACGCCGGTGAAGACCGTCAGCCTGCGCTTCGGGATCTCGATGTTGACGTCGGAGAGGTTGTTCACGCGCGCGCCGTGCACCCTGATCACGTCGTGGCTGTCGGCGATGTGCGGGGTGGGTGCCGGCGCGGGTGACCGTCGGTCCGTCCTCGTGGCCATGCTCATCGTGTCCCATCTGTTACGCGGGCGTCGGCGTCTACCCGGGCGTCGGCGTCGTCCGGCTGGAATCTAACCAGCGGCGGGCCGCTGATTCATCGCGGCGGCGCGTTCAGTGCTGCGGCGCGTCCGGGGTCGGATCCTGAAGCAGTCCGAGGACGTTGCCGTCGGGGTCGGTGAAGGTGGCCACCAGGCGACCGCCGCCGACGTTGTGCGCGGCCTCCTTCAGGCTGGCACCCGCCGCGATGACCTCGGCCAGCTTCGCCTCGATGTCGGCAACGTGCCAGTAGGAGACCGGTCCGGTCATGCCCTGCGCCGCGCCGCTGGGCACCAGCCCGATCTGCTGGCCTTCGGCCTCGAAGCCGACGTAGTAGGGCGCGTCGCTCTGCGGCTCCATGCCGAGTAGCGCGCTGTAGACCGCCTTGGCCTTCGCGAGGTCGGAAACGGGATGCAGCACGGTCTTGATGCCCTGGGTGGCAGAACCGGTCATGGTCACTCCTGAGGTAGAGGGTGTGGTGTCCATGACGATCACGCTAGGTGTGGTTCACCGACCGCGCTTCTTGATTCCTGACCGGTCCCGGCGACCCGAGGTGTGTGGACGCCTCGCACCCGGCGTCAGTTCGCCAGCAGGGCCAGTACCGCTTCGGTGTCGGCGAGGTCGGGCAGCACGGTGTGCGCGCCCGCGGCGTGCAGTTCGGTTGCGGTGAACCGGCCGGTGCTCACTCCGATCGCGCGGGCGTCGTGCGCCAGTGCGGCGTCGATGTCGTGCGGGGTGTCGCCGATGACGAGCACGGATTCCGGCGCGAACCCGCCGTGTTTGGCGCTCGCCTTGGCCAACGCGTCGCCGAGCAGGTCGGCACGCAGTTCCGACACCGCGCCGTAGCCGCCGATGTCCAGGTCGAGGTAGGCGTCGAGGCCGAACGCGGCGACCTTGTAACCGGCGATCGGGCGCAGGTTGCCGGTGACGAGGCTCTGCGCGACATCGGGCAGCGCGTCGATCGCGCGCAGGGCCGCGGTGGCACCGGGCAGTTCGATCCCGGCCTCGGCGATCCGGGCGCGCTGCCGCCGCGCGATCACCACGGCGGCCTGCTGCACCTTGTCGATCAGTTCCTCGGTGGCGGCCAAGTCGAGCTTGCGCAGCATCTCCGCGGTGATCCAGCGGTCGGTCCGGCCACTGAACCGCGGAATCTCCGGCGCGGCCTGTCCGGTGACCTCGGTCAGCGCGTCCTGCATCCAGCTCGCGCCGATCCGGCGCAGGTCGAGCAGGGTCAGGTCGATGTCCCAGAGCACGAGGGCGCGCATCGGGTTGTCGCTGGTCACCCGTTCATCCTGGCAGCCGGTCAGCGCCCGGTGGGGGTCGCTGTGTCCAGGATCGCCTGTAGCTGGTCGGTGGTCGTCGGCGGCGGGTTCGCCGGGCCGCCCTGGATGTCACCGTTGACCACCAGCACCGCCTCCCGGTCGGGCAGGGCGAGGACGAGCACGAGAACTTCGCCCTCGCTGGCGAGGCAGGGATCGGCCTGCTGGTCGGCGATGGCCTCGACCTGCACCCCGTTCACCGAACCGCCGCCCGGCAGCGTCCGCTGCACCGGTTCCGGTCCGCTGAGCGTCACCATCGGCGCGGTGGTGCTCCCGGCGGGCCTGTAGTAGTTCGTCGCGGCGGTCCTGGCCAGCGTGGTCGCCAGCACCGTCGGGTCGGCCTTCGGCGCCGAACCGCTGCCCAGTGCGCCACGCTGATAGCCCGTCGCCGGATTTCCGCAGGTGTAGGCGGTGAAATAGCCGCCCAGGCTCAGCTGCACCTGGCCGATCGAGCCGTCCGCGTCCTGGGTGTGCCAGCCGGTCGGCGGGATCTGGTAGCTCAGGCCACTGGTCGGATTGATCAGCGTGGTCCAGTCCGGATGCGGGCCGAGCGACGGTGCGGCGCCCACCACCGGCTGCCCGTCGATCTGCGGGGGCCCGGCAGGTCGGGTGGCCAGCGACGCCGAACCGGCCAGCAGACTGGCCAGCCCGATGACCACCAGGATCACGCCGAGCCTGCGCCGCCTCGGCGATAGCGGGCGCCGGTCATCGGGTTCAACCGGATAGTCCCCGGTCGGGGTCGCGGAGGACCCGATGGACGGCAGCGAGGACACGGTGTCCGAGGCTACCGTGACCTGCGCGGATGCGGCGGCCTGCGGAGATCGAGCACACGTTCGGCGTAACGCGGTTTCGGCGCCCGGCACCGATGCGCCCGACCAAGCCTTCCGACCGGCCGTTTCGGCTCTCCTCAGGCCGGGCGCTGCTCGTCGGCGACCAGCAGCTCGTGAAACCGCCGGCCGAACAGGTACGCGTCGCCGGGCCAGCGGGCGGAGAGGTAGTTGCGGTCCCGGACGGTGAGTGCCGGCGCGTCGTCGGTTTCGGTGCCCCTGCTCAGAGTCCGCGCGCCACGGACGAACCGGCTCGGGTCGGCGAGCGCCGCGATCACCTCATCCTCCACATAGGACGGATAGGTGCGATAGTAGCGACCGCGCCGCCATGCGGTGGCGAAGTAGGCGCCGCGCTCCATGTACTTCGGCAGGCAGGTGGTGCGCCGGTCGGCGAGGACACTGCGGCCGGTGTCCGGATCGATGGTCCGCGCGAGTACCAGCACTCCGTGGCAGATCGCGCCGACCGGCCGGTCGAGCCGCCAGAACGCGCCCACCCGCTGCCGCAACAGCGTCGAGGAGAGGTACTGGCGCATGCCCGGCGCGTGGCCGCCCGGCAGCAGCAGCCCGTCGTAGTCGGCCGGTTCAATGGCCGACCAGGCGATCGGCGCGGTGAACTCGGGAGCTTCGGTGAGCTTGCGGTAGTCGGCGATGGCAGGCGGTGTCGCGCCGAGCTGTCGGAAGACCACTCCGGTGAGCAGCAGCGGATCGCAGGCCGGCGCCGAGGCGCCCGCTTCGGTGGCGAAGACGATCTGGTGGCCGGCCTCGGTCAGCAGCCGCCAGGGCACCGCGACCTCGGTGGTGTCGAAATCCCGGTCGGGCAAGGGGAGCAGGATCTTCACATCGTCCTCCGCTCAACCGGCCAGCAGGCTCAGCCGCACCCGGCGCACCGGATTGTCCACATTGGTGTCGACAAGGCAGATCGACTGCCAGGTACCCAAGGCCATCACTCCGCCGATCACCGGAACCGTCGCATACGGCGGCAGCAGCGCGGGCAGCACATGGTCGCGGCCGTGGCCCGGCGTGCCGTGCCGGTGCCGCCAGCGGTTGTCCGGCGGCAGCAGTTCGCGCAACGCGGTGAGCAGGTCGGAATCGCTGCCGGCGCCGGTCTCCAACACGGCAAGACCCGCCGTCGCATGCGGCACCCACAGGTGCAGCAGTCCTTCGGCGACCCCAGGGCTGCCGTTGACGAACCGCTCGCACTCGCTGGTCAGGTCGTAGACCACTTCGGCCGAACCGGTGCGGATCTCGATCTCCTCGCTGTGCACCCGTCCACCGTAGGACCCGTCGGGTCAGTGGGTTCATCGCGGCGGTGCCTGCGGCGGTTACGCCGTCGGCTTCGGTGCCAACCGGTGATCTTCCTCCGTAAGGTCCTGCCCGACCGCGCGTTCGACGCAATGCTCCGGCTGGGCGTGGGTCGTGCCGGCCGGCAAGGGTGAGCTGGTGGTGCATGCCGGAAGTTCACCCGTTACGGTGGATACTTGTGGTGGAGCAGTATGACCGGCGGGCCCCGATGCCGCCGCAGACGCGCAGTCCGCATGGCACCTCGCTGATGCCGATGCAGGCTCTTGGCGCGCCCCCACCGGACCTGCAGCAAGGCGGATACCCGCCGCCGCCAGCGCCGATCGGACCGCCGCCGTTCGCGCCGGCCCGTTCGAAGGCGTTGGACTACACCCTCAAGGGCCTCGGCCTGCTCGGCGTCGCGGTCGTGTCCGGGTTTCTCTGGTGGCTCACCCACAACCAGGCCCCGGCGACCGACCAGACCGCACCGCCGCCCCAGCATCCGGCCGGCAAGTACCAGTTCGTGCCCTACGTCGCGGTGAACACGGTCGGCGACTGCGCCGACCATGCCACCGCGCAGGTGCAGGCCTATCTGCGCCAGCATCCCTGCGTGAGCATGAGCCGGTCGCTCTACACCACGACGCTCTCCGACAACGACAAGGTGATCAGCTCGGTCGCGGTGGTCAGGATGCCCAGCGCCGCCGATGCCAAGGGCCTCGACGCGGTCAGCAAGGGCAACGGCACCGGACACGTCGAGGACCAGGTCGAAGAGGGCTACCAGGTACCCAACGGGCCGACCAGCCTGGAAGCGGGTGGCTACGAGTCGCGGTCGACCGGGTCGACCGAGGTGATCGTGATCACCGCGTTCCTCAACGGCGCCGAGGACAACTCGCACGCGCTGGCCGCCCAGCCCACCCAGGACCTGCTCAAGGCGGTCAGCACCGACGCGCTCAACCAGAACCTGGGCCGGTAGGCGGTCAGGAAGGCTGACCGGGCATCGCGACCGAGGACGGGGTCTGGCCGGCCAGCCGCCGCCATCTGGTCTGCCACAGCACCGCGCCGGTCAACCCGGCAACGCCGGCCGTGCGCAGCTCGGCGGCGTCGGTGTTCTCCAGTACCGCCCGCCAGGCCACCTCGGCATCCGATTCGGCGACCGCGAGCGCGGCCAGTGCGGAGTCCTCGTCGGTGATCGGCTGCGGTGTCGTGTAGGCGGGTTGGGCCTGCTGCGGGGTGAGGCCGCCGGCCGAGACCAGTGCCTCGGTGTCGTCCCTGCGGACCTGGTGCGCCACGGTCGCGTTCGCCACATCGGTCGCCGCGGCGCCGGAGACGAAGGCGGTGGCCGTGCCGCAGACCCACAGCGCGGCGTGTTCCGCGGCGAGGGCCTGTTGCAGGGCGTTGCCGGTATCGGTCGGCAGCGTCGAGTCGGCCGGGGTGCTGCCGGCCGGGATGAGCGCGTCGGTGCCGGCCGCGGTGGGCTCGGTCGCGCCGAGCGCCTCGGCGAGGCTGGCGCAGCCCCCGGACACCGAACCGAGCAGGCCCGCTCGGTAGCGCGGCACGGTCACCGCGAGGGTCGCGGCCTGCTGGGCGGCCGTGTTCAGGCTCCCGATCAGCGCGGCGCTCGCCGCTGACGCGCTGCTCGGCGGCTGCGCGGGCGCGCTCGGGGTCTTCGAGGCGCGGGGTGCGGTGCTGCTCGCCGCGGCCCTGTCGATCTCGGCCTGCAACGCGGTGGCCTGCTGCTGGCGGACCTGCGCGGCCACCTGGAACGTCGGGGCGTCACTGGCGAAGGCGGCCGCCGCCGCGTTCGCGGTCGCCACATCGGCACGGGCGGCGGTCAGCAGCGGAGTGAGTACGTCGGGGCCGGGCGGGGCCGCGGCCTTCGGGGTGCAGGCGGCGAGTACCGGCGGGGCGAGGATCGCCAGGGCGCCGAAGCGCAGCACGCTCCTGCGGGTCAGCCCGGCGGACGGTCGACTTGGACCCGGCAGGTGGTTCACGATCGTCATCCTGCCAGCCCCGGACACACCGGCTGGGCCGGGTGAACGCACCGGAGAACTCGGCCAGCCCAGCCAAATCGGCCAGACGCGATACGCTGGGCGACCACGGCCGGCGAAGACCAACGTCGGCCGGTGTCGTCGTGCGTGGCCAGCACGAGACGCGACACACCGACACCAACCGGTGGCGGTGCCAACCGGCCTTCGCAGACGAGGAGCGATCACGTGTCCAGCCAGCAGCCCAGCCAGCAGCACAGCGGTGCAGGGGCCGGAGCGCGCGAGGACATCATGGGCCGGCTTGAGCCTGTAGTCGCCGAAGCCGTCGGCACGCTCGGCTTCGACCTCGAAGCACTGGACGTCACCGTGGCCGGCCGACGCCGCCTCGTGAAGGTCGTCGTCGATGCCGACGACGGCGTGGAACTCGACCTGCTCTCCGAGGTCAGCAGGGTCGTCTCGGCCGCCCTCGATGCCAATGACGACATCCTGGCCAGCGCCTACACCCTCGAAGTGACCTCGCCCGGTGTCGACCGGCCGTTGACCAAACCCCGGCACTGGCGGCGGGCGAAACTACGGCTGGTGAAGATCCGCAAGCACGACGGGATCGAGTTCACCGGCCGGGTCGGGGCCGCCGACGACGGCGGGGTCGACGTGCTGGTCGACGGCACGCTGCGCCGGGTGGATTACGCCGGCGTCGCGCGGGCCGCGGTGGAGATCGAGTTCCGCCAGCCGCCCAGCGCGGAACTGCTGTTGTTGGAGCGCGGCACCACCCCAGAAGTCGGTGGCCCAGAAGTCGATGGTCCGGAAGCCGATGCCGCCGGAACCAATTCCGCGACCATGCCAGAAACCACGTCCGCACCGGACGGAACTGACGCGAAGGCGACGAAGGAGGAGTCGAGGTGAACGTCGACATCGCCGCCCTGCGGGCGATCGAACGGGACAAGGACATCCCCTTCGAGACGGTGATCGAAGCCATTGAGACGGCTTTGCTGACCGCGTACCGGCACACCGACGGCCACCAGCCGCACGCACGCATCGACGTCGATCGCAAGACCGGCGCCGTCCGCGTGCTGGCCCAGGAGATCGGCCCCGAGGGCGAGGTGACGCAGGAGTGGGACGACACCCCGGAGGGGTTCGGCCGGATCGCGGCGACCACCGCCCGGCAGGTGATCCTGCAGCGGCTGCGCGACGCCGAGCACGAGCGCACCTTCGGCGAGTTCGCCGCCAAGGAGGGTGAGCTGATCGCCGGTGTCGTCCAGCGCGACGCGCGGGCCAACTCACGGGGCATGGTGGTCGTGCAGGTCGGCGGGATCGAGGGCGTGCTGCCGCCTGCCGAGCAGGTGCCGGGGGAGACCTACGAGCACGGCACCCGCCTGAAGTGTTTCGTGGTCGCGGTGTCGCGGGGATCGCGCGGCACCCAGATCACGTTGTCCCGCACGCATCCGAACCTGGTTCGGCGGCTGTTCGCCCTGGAGGTACCGGAGATCGCCGACGGCACCGTGGAGATCGCCGCGGTGGCGCGGGAAGCCGGGCACCGGTCCAAGATCGCGGTCCGCTCGACGGTGTCCGGGGTCAACGCCAAGGGCGCCTGCATCGGCCCGATGGGCGCTCGGGTGCGCAACGTGATGAGCGAGCTGGTCGGCGAGAAGATCGACATCATCGACTACGCCGAGGAGCCGGCCACCTTCGTCGGCAACGCGCTCTCGCCGGCGAAAGTCATCTCCGTCACAGTCGTCGACGAGCGGGCCAAGACCGCGCGGGTGGTCGTACCGGACTTCCAGCTCTCGCTCGCCATCGGCAAGGAGGGCCAGAACGCCCGGTTGGCCGCGCGACTGACCGGTTGGCGGATCGACATCCGCAGCGACGTGGCCGGCGTCGATACCGGCGCGGGTGCGGATGACACCGAGTCGATCGAGCCGGGCACGGCCGGTTATCACGAGGAGCCCCCGCGGGATGTCTCGTCGGTCTAGCCAGGACTCGGTTCACCGGCGGCGGGGGCGGGGCTCCGGCACGGGGTCGGTGAACACGACAAAGACACAGTTGAGCACCGCAGGCCGCCCCGAGCGTCCCCCCGTGGACGCCAAAGAGATAGACTCAGAGTTGGTTCGACGTCCAGGACCGGTCTCCACACACCTCGGCCCAGTCCGAACGTGTGTCGGCTGCCGCTCTCGGACGTCTGCCGCCGATCTGCTGCGTGTGGTGGTTGTGGCCGGTGCCCTGGTGCCCGATCCACGACGGAGGCTGCCGGGACGCGGTGCGTGGTTGCACCAAAGCCTGAGTTGTCTCCGGACGGCTGAGCGACGGCGAGCGTTTCCGAGGGCGTTGCGCGCCAACGGAATGCTCAACGTCGATCAACTCGTTGACCACCTTGAGCAGTTGACCGGTGAACAGTACGCCGGGGGATCTACCCCAGGCAGGCATGAAGAAGGAAGCAGGTCGACCCGTCATGAGTCAGCCGTGAAGCTGAAGCCATGAACGCGCGACGATAAGACGAGGTCAGCGGGCTGCCGCCGGCCTCTCAGTGAGGAGAGCAGTGGCAGGCAAGGCTCGCGTACACGAGCTCGCTAAAGAGCTTGGTGTTACCAGCAAAGACGTACTCGCCAAGCTCAAGGACCTTGGTGAGTTTGTGAAGTCAGCGTCCTCCACCGTGGAGGCGCCGGTCGCTCGCAGGCTGCGGGATTCCTTCCCCGGTGCCGAGAGCGCCAAACCCGCCCGTCCCAGTGGCCCCCGCCCTGGTTCCGGCGTCAAACCGGCCGCGCCGAGCGCGCCGACCCCGAGTCCATCCCCGGCCGCGGCAGCTCCTGCCGCGCCGACGACTCCCGCTGCCCCGGTGAGCCCGGTGGCCCGTCCGCAGGCAGCGCCGAGCCCGTCTCCGGCGTCCGCGCCGGCTCCGTCGAGCCCGACGCGGCCAGGCGTGGTGCTGCCCGGCCCCAAGCCGGCTCCTCGGCCCGCTGCCGCGCAGCCGGCCGCCCCGCAGGTACCGGCAGCGGCCGCTGCGGCCGCACCGGCACCGACCGAGGCCGCACGTCCGGCCGCCCAGCCCGCTCCCGCCCAGCCGCCGGTCACGCCGGCCGCTCCCGGTGGTTCGCAGGCCGGTCACGGTCAGGGTGGTCACGGCCAGGGCGGCCAGGGTGGTGGCGCTGTCGTGCCGCCGCGCCGGCAGTCCCCGAAGCCCGGTCCTCGGGCCCCGAGGGTCGGCAACAACCCGTTCGGTGTCGGTGGTGGCGCGGCCGCGTCCGCTCCGCCGCCGCGTCCGCCGGTCCAGCAGCAGCGTCCCGGCGGGGACCGTCCGGCTCGCCCTGGTGGCGACCGGCCGGGTGCCCCGCCGCGCGGTGACCGTCCCGCGCCGAGCGGCGGTGGCGGCGGTAACCGGCCCAGCCCCGGCAGCATGCCGCCGAGGCCCAACCCCGGCATGATGCCGCCCCGGCCCCAGCGGTCTGGACCCGGCGGTGGCGGCGGTGGTCGTCCCGGCGGTGGTGGCGGTGGCGGCGGTCGTCCCGGTGGTCCGGGCGGCGGTGGTGGCGGTCGTCCCGGTGGTGGCGGTGGCGGTGGTGGCTTCCGCGGCGGTCCCGGTGGTGGCGGCGGCGGTGGTGGCGGTGGCTTCCGTCCCGGTGGTGGCGGTGGTGGCGGTGGCGGTTTCCGTCCCGGCGGCGGTGCCGGTGGCGGCGCGCCCGCCGGCGGTGGTTTCCGTCCCGGTGGTGGCGGTGGCCGTCCCGGTGGTGGCGGTGCTGGTCGCGGTGGCGCGGCCGGTGCGTTCGGCCGTCCTGGTGGTCCGCCCCGGCGTGGTCGCAAGTCCAAGCGGCAGAAGCGCCAGGAATACGACAACATGCAGGCGCCGAGTGTCGGTGGCGTGCGGCTGCCCAAGGGCAGCGGCGAGACCATCCGGCTCCCGCGTGGTGCTTCGCTGACCGACTTCGCCGACAAGATCGGCGCCAACCCGGCTTCGCTGGTGCAGGTGCTGTTCCACCTCGGTGAGATGGTCACCGCGACGCAGTCCGTTTCCGAGGACGTGCTCGAACTGCTCGGCACCGAGATGAACTACGTCGTGCAGGTGGTCAGCCCGGAGGAAGAGGACCGGGAGCTGCTGGAGTCCTTCGACATCAGCTACGGCTCGGACTCCGGTGGCGAGACCGATCGCCAGGCCCGTCCGCCGGTGGTGACCGTCATGGGTCACGTCGACCACGGTAAGACCCGACTGCTGGACACGATCCGTAAGACCAAGGTGCACGAGCACGAGGCCGGCGGCATCACCCAGCACATCGGCGCCTACCAGGTCGTCACGAACCTGGAAGGCAACGAGCGGCCGATCACCTTCATCGACACCCCCGGTCACGAGGCGTTCACCGCCATGCGTGCCCGTGGTGCTCTCGCCACGGACATCGCGGTGATCGTGGTCGCCGCCGACGACGGTGTGATGCCGCAGACGGTCGAGGCGATCAACCACGCCCAGGCCGCCGAGGTGCCGATCGTGGTCGCGGTGAACAAGATCGACAAGACGGGTGCCAACCCGCAGAAGATCCGCCAGCAGATGAGCGAGTACGGCGTCATGCCGGAGGAGTACGGCGGCGACACCATGTTCGTCGACATCTCCGCCAAGCAGGGCACCAACATCGACAACCTGCTCGAAGCGATCCTGTTGACCGCGGACGCGGCACTGGATCTGCGGGCCAACCCCGACATGGAGGCCCAGGGCGTCGCGATCGAGGCGCACCTGGACCGCGGTCGTGGTCCGGTGGCTTCGGTGCTGGTGCAGCGCGGCACGCTGCACGTCGGTGACTCGATCGTCGCAGGTGACGCCTACGGTCGCGTGCGTCGGATGCTGGACGAGTTCGGCGAGGACATCCACGCGGCCACGCCTTCTCGTCCGGTGCAGGTCGTCGGCTTCACCTCGGTGCCGGGTGCCGGTGACAAGTTCCTCGTCGTCGACGAGGACCGGGTCGCGCGGCAGATCGCCGAGCGGCGGGCCGCCCGCAACCGCAACGCGCTCAACGCGTCGCGGGCCAAGCGGGTCAGCCTGGAAGACCTGGATGCCGCGCTCAAGGAACACAGCCAGCTGAACCTGATCATCAAGGGCGACAACTCGGGTACCGTCGAGGCACTCGAGGACGCGCTGCTGAAGATCGACGTCGGCGAAGAGGTCGTGCTCCGGGTGATCGACCGCGGTGTCGGTGGCATCACCAAGGCCAACGTCGACCTGGCGATCGCGTCCAACGCGATCATCATCGGGTTCAACGTCCGCGCCGAGGGCAAGGTCGCCGAGCTGGCCACCCGCGAAGGCATCGATGTCCGCTACTACTCGGTCATCTACCAGGCGATCGACGAGGTCGAGCAGGCGTTGAAGGGCATGCTCAAGCCGGAGTTCGAGGAGGTGCAGCTCGGTCGGGCGGAGATCCGCGAGCTGTTCCGGTCCTCGAAGGTCGGCACCATCGCCGGTTGCATGGTCACCTCGGGCGAACTGCGCCGCAACGGCAAGGCTCGCATCCTGCGCGACAACGTGGTTGTCGCCGAGGGCCTGACCATCACCTCGCTGCGTCGGTTCAAGGACGACGCGACCGAGGTCCGGGAAGGTTTCGAGTGTGGTGTCACGTTGACCTTCAACGACACGCGTCTCGGCGACATCATCGAGACCTACGAGATGCGCGAGAAGCCACGGGCGTAAGAGCTGCTAACACAATGGCGTTCGATCAGGGAGCGGCGATCCAGGTGGATGCATCGCAAGGCGGAGGAGGGAGCCATGACGGAGTCATGGTGACCGACGACAACGCCGCGAGGCGCCGCCTGGGCGTCGCGAGCCGGACAGGCATTGTGTTAGCAGCTCGCGGCCCTGGTTGGTCGTAGCTCTTCTGGCTACGACCTACGTGCCGGGACCGGTAACCCGTCCGGTCCCGGCACGCCAACCAGCTACGAGGATCACACACGTGTATGTAGGTGCGTTGGAACTGGACGTGCTGCTCGGGGATGTGCATTCGCTCAAGCAGAAGCGTTCCGTTGTCCGCCCGATCGTCGCCGAGCTTCGGCGCAAGTACGAGGTCGCGGTGGCCGAGGCCGGCCATCTCGACCTGCACCGCAGGGCGTTGATCGGGGTGGCCGCGGTGGCATCCGATGCCTCGCATGTCCGGGAGCTGCTCGATTCCTGCGAGCGGCTGGTGACCGGACGGCCGGAGTTGCAGTTGCTCGCGGCGCGGCATCGAATCCTCGGCCCCAACGACGACTGAGAACTGATAGGAGAGGCGTCGTGGCTGACGCTCCACGGGCCCGCCGGCTCGCCAAGCGGATCGCGCAGATCGTCGCGTCCGCCATCGAGCACGAGGTCAAGGACCCCCGGCTGGCAAAAGTGACCATCACCGACGCGAAGGTCACCGGTGACCTGCACGATGCGACGGTCTACTACACCGTGCTGCCGGAACGACTTGAGGACCGCCCGGACATCGAAGGCGCGGCTGCCGCGCTGGAATCGGCGCGCGGCGTGCTGCGCACCATGGTCGGCCAGGGCACCGGCGTCCGGTTCACCCCGACGCTGGCCTTTGTCGCGGACTCGGTGCCGGACGACGCGCGGCGGATCGAGGAACTCCTCGGCCGGGCTCGCGAGGCGGACGCCGAGGTGGCCAGGATCGCCAACGGCGCCCAGCCGGCCGGCGACCCCGACCCGTACCGGATGCCGCGTGAGGATCTCGACGAGGACGACGAGACCGACGAGGACTGAGCCGGTTCATGCGTCATCTCGCCTGATCGGCCGATGCCGGCGGGAACAGCGGCGGCAGGAGCAGCAGCATCAGCAGGGACCAGGTCAGGTGGGTCAGCATCGGCGCCTGTACGCCACCGGTTGCCCTGCGTTGCTCGGCGAACAGGACGCCCATCACGGCCGATGCCAGTACCAGCGCCGGGTTGCGGGTCGCGCAGGTGACCGCGGCGTAGGCGGCGGTGGACAGCAGGACCGGTCGGTCCCCGTTGAGCGCCGCGTACAGGGCGCCCCGGAAGAAGACCTCCTCGGCCGCGCCGTTGACCAGCGTGGTGAACGCGACGTTGGTCGTCGACCCGCGATGGGCATAGCTGAGTACGTCGGCGATGGCGGTGTTGAGCAGCGGTACGTGCCTGGCGACACGGGCACAGCCGTAGAAGGCACCGAACGCCGCGACACCGATGAGCACCGGACCGGCAACCGGTCGGCGGCGCACCCCGGCCTTCTCGGCCGACCAACCAAGGTGCAGCGGGCCGGAGGCAAGGCCACCGGCCAGCCAACTCGCGGCCACACTCAGAGTCAGGCCGTAGAACTGCCGGGATCCCGGCCTCGTCGACAGCGAGCGGCTGAGCAGCGCGGCACCGGCCAACAGCGTGCCGCCGACCACTCGACGACGCCTGCGCAGAGCCGGCCCTACCTCGACATGGGGCACCGTCGGTCTCTCGCGCCTGGTCATCGTCATCGGCGGTCCCGTGCCTTGGCCCTGGCACGTTCGCCGAGCGCGCACAGCACCGCGGCGTCGTAGTCCATCGGTTCGAATGGGATCAGCTGCCGGATGCGGTCGTCGCGTACCACGACCTCGTTGGTCATCGAGTCCACCAGAGCCCGGCTGGTGGCAACGTCCACATTGGTCACCAATGACAGCCAGTACGAGGACAGCTGGGGGGTCAGCACCGGTATCGGCACGATCAGCAGCAACCTGCCCTCGATGGTCGCCACTCGGCGCATCATGTCCAGATAGGCCAGCACCTCCGGTCCGCCGATGTCGAATGCCCTCGACTCGCTCGCCGGCAGGTCGAGCGCGCCGAGCAGGTAGCGGACCACGTCCGGCAGTGCGATCGGCTGGGTCCTGGTGTGCACCCAGTTCGGTGTGACCATCGCGGGCAGGTTCTCCACGAGCTGTCGGGTGATCTCCCACGAAATACCGCCGTGGCCGATGATGATCCCGGCCCGCAAGATGAGTACTGGCACGCCCTGCTCGCCGAGTAGTCCCTCGACCTGGCGTCTGCTGCGCAGGTGCGCGGACAACTCGTCCTGGTCATCGCCGAGCCCACCGAGGTAGACGATGCGGCCGACCCCGGCGTCCTTGGCGGCTACGGCGAAGTTGCGGGCCGCCTGCGCGTCGTGTTCCTGGAAGTCCGCCCGATCCAGCGAGTGCACCAGGTAGTAGGCCACCTCACAGCCACGAAGGGCGGTCCGCAGCGAGTCGACATCGGCTACGTTCCCGGCGATCGGCTCACCGGCACCGCGATAGGACTCCGGCTTTCGCGTCATCGCCGCGACCGTGTGCCCGGCCTCGCACAGTGCCGGACACAACCGCGAGCCGACGAACCCGGAGGCGCCAGCCACCAACACCCGCATCCGCCAGCTCCTCGCCGTATCCGGTTAGCATCCTTGACCTCGGGTATCCCCGTTGTGACGTGGGCAAACCCCGGACCGAGGAGCACCAGTGGTCGATGTCGAACGAAAAATCACCGTGCGCACGTCCGTCGAGGCCGTTGTCGGGTACCTGAAGGACTTCGCCAACGCCGAACAGTGGGACCCCGGCACGGTGTCCTGTGTCCGGATCGATGGCGATGATCAACCGATCGGTGTCGGCGCCCACTGGCACAACGTGTCCAACTTCCGTGGCCGGCAGACCGAACTCGACTACCGGCTCGACCGGCTCGAAGCGCGCCGCGTCGTGTTCGTCGGCACGAACAGGACCGCGACCTCCACCGACGACCTCACCGTCACCGAAGGGACCGACGGCACGGTGATCACCTACCACGCCAACATCGTGTTCCACGGCCTCGCCAAACTCGCCGACCCGTTCCTCAGGCGGGAGTTCGACCGGCTCGGCGACGAGGTGGTGCACACCATGACAACGGCACTGACCGCACTGGAATCGTGACGGCGCTCGGTGACGGTCCTGCCGGCGCGTCCCTACCGGCTTACTCGGCCGGTTTCCGCGCCACGATCAGGTCGCGGTTGATCGCCTGGTCGACGCGGTGTTGGAAACCTCGGTAGGCGTCGGTGTCGATGACCAGCAGCCCGCTGTCGGTCAGCAGTTCGGCGAGTTCCTCGCGGTCGGTGACCTGCGCGTTCCAGGAGATGCCGAGCGCGCCACCGGACCGCAGCAGGGAAACCCAGCCGGGCAGCGCGTCGGCGAGCAGCCTGCTCGGGTCGCGGGTCAGGTCGCTGCCGCGCTGTTGGTTGCGGCCAGGTCCGGTCACGTTCGACCGGCTGCCGTGCTGCACGCCGTAGGGCGCGTCGGTGACGATGATGTCGAACGTACCGGCGCGGAAGAACTCGTTGCTGCGCAAGGTATCCGCGTGCACGTAGCTGACCTGGAGGGTCTCGCCGGACTTGTAGGCCTCTTTGGTCACCCCGAGGCTGATGTCCAGCCTGCGGCCGACGTGCGCGTGGTTGCGGCGGATCGGCGCGGTGTCGGCCTGGTGCTTGATCCGCTTGTTCTTCAGCCAGGTCTTGATGAACCGGGTGTACTCCTCGAAGTCCTTGCCGTCGAGATCGAGGCCGCTGGCGTCGTAGCCGTACATCATCGCGTGGTTGAGCGTGGTGCCCCTGCCGCACATCGGGTCGAACACCCGCAGCCGTTCGCGCAGCATCTCCACCGGCCGGTCGATACCGAGCGCGGTGACGTTCAACAGCAGCTTGGTGAACAGCTCGTTGGTCTTGCCGGCATACTTCTGGATGGTCAGCAGATCGCTGTCGAACTTGTCCAGCCGCCGCACGGTCAGTGGCCGCAGCAGCGAGCCCTCGACGGCGAACAGCGCGTACAGGGTGGACACATTGGACAGCAGCTCAATGTCCTGTTCGGACAGTTCGGGGGCGCTGAAGGTGACGTAGCCGACGCCGCCGATGGTGGTCTCGGCAAGCTCCGCCAGCTTTCCGTCCAACGCCTGTTCGTTGAACGCGCGCAGCTCACTGACCAGCAGCCGGATCGAGCTTTCCGCATAGACCCGGTTGGCCGCCGGGTAGTGCATTACCGCGTAGTCGTTCATCGGGGCTGGCTGACTCCTGTAGGTGATTTCTGCCGCATCGGGCACTGGGCGAAACTACCCAGCGCGCCGGGGACGTAGCCTGCCGGGGTGACTGTTTCCGAGGACATCCAGAGCACCTACAGCCCGTCGGACCTGCAGGCGGCCGTCCGGTTGCTGGCCGACGCCCGCGAGGTGACGGTGCTCGGGCACGTCAACCCGGACCCGGATGCCTTCGGCAGCGCGATCGCGCTCGGCCTGGCCCTGCGGGAACGCGGCGCGCGGGTCCGGGTGTCCTTCGGCGCGCCCGAGGAACTGCCCGCCTCGCTGGCCGTGCTCAACGCCTCCGACCTGTTCGTGCCCGCCTCGCGGGTTCCGGCGACCGCCGCGCTGCTGGTCACCGTCGACTGCGCCAACCTCGACCGGCTGGCCACCCTCGTCGACCTGCCGGCGGCCACGGTCGCGGCGGGCGGAGCAGTGCTGGTCGTCGACCACCACCTGTCCAACACCCGGTTCGGCACTCACAACCTCGTCGACCTCACCGCCGAGTCGACCACGGTGATCGTGCTGCGGCTGATCGACGAGCTCGGCGCGACGCTGACCGAACCGGTGGCGCGGGCGATCTACGCGGGCCTGCTCACCGACACCAGCTCCTTCCGCAGGGCGCGGCCGGCAACCCATGAGATCGCCGCGCGCCTGCTGGCCGCCGGGGTCGACCCCAACGCCGTCGGCAGGGCACTGACCGACACCCACCCGTTCAACCGGCTGCGGATGCTCTCGGCCGTACTCGGGCGCGCCGAACTGGAGCCCGACGCCGCGCACGGCCTCGGCCTGGTGCACACCTCGGTGCACCTCGACGACCTCGCCGGTCTGCCGGCCGAGGAGGCCGAGTCCGTGATCGACATCGTCCGGTCCAGCTCGGAGGCCGAGGTCGCCGCGGTGCTCAAGCAGATCGGGCCGGCGCGCTGGAGCGGGTCCCTGCGCGCGGTCGGCGGGATCGACGTCAATGCCGCCGCCGCGAGCTTCGGCGGCGGCGGGCACCGGTTCGCCGCCGGCTTCACCGTCGACGGCTCGCTGGCCGAGGTGCAGGACCGGCTGCGGGCCGCGCTGGCGGCCGCGCCGCTGGTCTGACCGACCGGTGACCGAGGCAAGCACCCCGGAGGTACGGAGGCTGTTGAGCCTTGCCGTGCCCGCGCTCGGCGTGCTCGCGGCCGAACCGCTCTACGTCCTGGTGGACACCGCGGTCGTCGGGCATCTCGGCGCGCTCGCGCTGGCCGGGCTCGCGCTCGGCGGCGTGGTGCTCTCCCAGGTGTCCGGCCAGCTGACCTTCCTGTCCTACGGCACGACCGCGCGCGGCGCCCGGCTGCACGGCGCGGGCCGCCGTAGCGAGGCGGTCGGCGAGGGCGTGCAGGCGACCTATCTCGGTCTTGCCGTCGGCCTGGTGATCCTGGTGGCCGGACAACTGCTGGCCGCGCCGGTCGTCGGTGCCCTCGCCGGCAGCGGCGAGGTTGCCAAGACGGCGGTGCGCTGGCTGCGCATCGCGCTGTTCGGCGCCCCGCTGATCCTGGTCACCATGGCCGGCAACGGCTGGCTGCGCGGTGTGCAGGACACCCGTCGGCCACTGCGCTATGTCCTGCTGGGCAATGGTTTCTCCGCGATCCTGGTGGTTGTCCTGGTCCGGGTCGTCGGCCTCGGGCTGATCGGTTCGGCGATCGCGAACGTGGTCGCGCAGGTGCTCACCGCGAGCCTGTTCCTGCGCGCGCTGCTGGTCGAGCGGCGCACCAACGCGATCTCGCTGCGCCCCGATCTCACCGCGATCCGTGCCCAGCTCGGGCTCGGCCGCGACCTGGTGCTGCGCAGCCTCGCGTTCCAGGCCTGTTTCGTATCGGCCACCACCGTCGCGGCGCGGACCTCGACCGCCGCGGTCGGCGCGCACCAGATCGTGTTGCAGCTGTGGGAGCTGCTCTCGCTCGTGCTGGACTCGCTGGCCATTGCCGCGCAGGCGTTGGTCGGTGCCGCGCTGGGTGCCGGCGAGGTCGACGAGGCACGGGCCCTCGCCCGGCGGGTCGGCCGGTACGGGCTGTGGTTCGGCCTGTTGACCGGGGTGTTGTTCGCCGCGTTGGCCGGTGTGATTCCCCAGCTGTTCACCACGGATTCCGGTGTGCTGGGCCAGATTCCGCACGCCTGGTGGTTCTTTGTCGCCTTGCAGCCGATCGCCGGTGTGGTGTTCGCGTTGGACGGCGTGCTGCTCGGAGCGGGCGACGCCGCGTTCCTGCGCACCGCGACGCTGCTCTGCGCGGTGATCGGGTTCCTGCCACTGGTGTGGATTTCCCTTGCCCTGCACTGGGGTCTTGTCGGCGTGTGGAGCGGGCTGGCGGCCTTCATGGTGCTGCGGCTGGTCGCGGTGCTCTCGCGTACCGCCTCCGGCCGTTGGGCCACTACGGGAACAGTGCTCGAACACTGAGTTTCCGTTGAACGCCAACGGCTCCACGTTGCGCCACAGTGGCCTGAACCACTGTGGCGGAACACACCCGGCGATGGCGTTACGTCCGGTTGCTCCGCCGCGATGCACTGGATGGCGCCGTGATCCGGCCGCCATCGTCGGGAACAGTTCGCCAGCTTCGCAAAGGATCGCTCCGTGTCGGTCGCACCGGCCACCCGCCAGACCCGCCAGGCCTGGCTCGCGTGGACCATCGCCATCGTCGTCTACGTCACCTCCGTCTTCCACCGCAGCGTGCTGGGCGTCGCCGGGTTGGAGGCCGCGCACCGTTTCGGTGTCGGCCCTGCCGCGCTGTCCACCTTCACCGTGTTGCAGGTCGCCGTCTATGCCGGCATGCAGATCCCGACCGGACTGCTGGTCGACCGGTTCGGTCCCCGAATGACCCTCACCTGTGCCGCGCTACTGCTGGGCATCGGCGAAACCGCCTTCGGCCTCGCGCACTCCTATCCGCTCGCGCTGTTGGCCAGGGCCGTTCTCGGCGTCGGCGACGCGATGACCTGGGTGAGCGTGCTGCGCGTCGTCGCGGCTCGGTTCCCGGCCAGCAGCTATCCACTGGTGGTCTCGCTGTCCTCGATGCTCGGCGGCTTCGGCAACCTGGCCGCCACCGTGCCGCTGACCCTGGTGCTCGGCGCGGCGGGCTGGACCAGGACCTTCGTCATCGCCGGCCTGCTCAGCGCCGGCTACGCCGCCGTGGTGGCGACCGGCCTGCGCGGCGGACCGCGACCGCTGCCGGCCGCTGGGCCCGTCACGGCACCGATCGGGTTGCGGGACGTGCTGCGCGGCGTGCGGACCGCGTGGCGGGTACCGGGGACCCGGCTCGGTTTCTGGGTGCACTTCGCGACCATGGTCAGCCCGACCACCCTCGGCCTGCTCTGGGGTTTCCCGTACCTGGTCAACGCCCAACACCTCTCGACGCTGCGGGCCGACGACGTGCTGGCCACCCTGGTGCTCGTCGGCCTCGTCGCCAACCCGATCGTCGGCGCGGTCACCAGCCGCCGCAGGGAAGCCCGGCTGCCGATCGTGGTCGGGGCCCTGCTCGCGGCCATGGTGACCTGGGTGGTTCTGCTGGCCGATCCGCACCCGTTGCCCTTCGGCGTGCTGCTGGTGGCCTTCGCCCTGTTCGCCGTCGGCGGCCCCGTCTCCGGCGTCGGATTCGCCCTGGCCAGGGACTACAACCCGCTGCATCGGGTGGGCACGGCGACCGGGGTGGTCAATGTCGGCGGGTTCGTCGCGACCACCGTCGCCGCGCTCGCGGTCGGCCTGCTCGTCGGCGCCTTCGGGCCCGCCGAGTCCGCGCAGGCCTACCGGGTCGGACTGCTCGCGGTGTTGGCCGTTGCGCTGCTGGGCAGTTGGCGGGTCGCGGTCTGGTGGCGGCGGGCGCGGGCCGAGGTGTTCGCCGCGGCGCATCGGGGTGAACAGGTGCCGGTGCGGCTGCGCCGTCGGCGCTGGGACACCCTTGCCGTTCCCGTACCGGTGGCCGAGGAGATCTCGGTGGCGGAGGCGGTCTGATCAACCGCGCACGGTGAACACGGTGATCTCTCGGGTCCCCGGCGACCGGGGGCCGCGCGGCGATCGGGCAGGATGTGCGCTCGTGTCGACCCCGCCTGTTGTCCAACCCGGTCTTGTCGTCGTCGACAAGCCGGCCGGCCTCACCTCGCATGACGTCGTGGCCCGACTCCGCAAGATCTTCGGTACCCGCAAGGTCGGCCATGCCGGCACGCTGGACCCGATGGCCACCGGTGTCCTCGTCGTCGGTATCGAGCGGGCCACCAAACTGCTCGGCTACCTCGCCCTGGAACGCAAGGCCTATCTGGCCACGATCCGCCTCGGTGCCTCGACGACGACCGACGACGCCGAGGGTGAGCTGATCGCCGAGCAGGACGGCTCCGCGGTACCGGAGGACGGCATCCTGGCCGGCATCGCCGCGTTGACCGGGCCGATCAACCAGGTGCCCAGCGCGGTCAGCGCGGTCAAGATCGACGGCAAGCGGGCCTACCAACGGGTTCGGGACGGCGAGGACGTCCAGCTGCCGCCTCGACCGGTTGTGGTGCACCGCTTCGACCTGCTCGCGCTGCGCCGCGAGGAGCGCTGGACCGAACTGGACGTGCTGGTGGACTGCTCCTCCGGCACCTACGTCCGCGCGCTCGCCCGCGACCTCGGCGCCGGTCTCGGCGTCGGCGGGCACCTGCGGGCGCTGTGCCGCACCCAGGTCGGCCCGTTCGGTCTCGCCCTGGCCCGCACCCTTGACGCGTTGAAGCAGGACCCGACACTGTCGCTGGACCTCGACGCCGCGGTCGCGCTGGCGTTCCCACGTCGTGAGGTCAGCGCGGGCGAGGCCGCCGCGTTCGCCAACGGGCAGCGGCTGCCGGCCTGCGGTATCGCGGGTACCTACGCGGTGTTCGGCCCGGACGGCAAGGCGGTCGCGCTGGCCACCGAACAGGACAACGCCGCCGACGGCAAGCCCGCCGTGCGCGGCGCGGCCCGATCCGTGCTGATCCTCGCGGTCGGCTGATCCGATCGAGCCGAGCCGGATAGGGTGACCAGGTGCGTCGCTGGCGAGGACTCGATCATCTGCCCGGAAGCTGGGGTCGGTGCGTGCTGACCATCGGCGTGTTCGACGGAGTCCATCGTGGACACCAGGCGCTGATCAGCCGTGCCGTCGAACTGGCAGGCCAACGCGGCCTGCCCAGCGTGTTGCTCACCTTCGACCCGCATCCCTCCGAGGTGGTCCGGCCGGGTAGCCATCCCGCGCAGCTGACCACGTTGCGGCGCAAGGCAGAGCTGGTCGAACAGCTCGGCGTCGACACCTTCTGCGTACTGCCCTTCACCCTCGAACTGTCCCGGCTGCCACCGGACGAGTTCGTGCACGAGGTACTCGTCGAACGCCTGCACGTGGCCGCGGTCGTGGTCGGCGAGAACTTCACCTTCGGCTACAAGGCCTCCGGGGACGTCGCGCTGCTGCGCACCCTCGGCCAGCGGTTCGGTTTCCCCGTCGAAGACGCCAACCTGATCACCATCGGCCCGAACGGCAGCCGGCCGGACGGCCCACCGGCCGAGGTCGGCACGGTGTTCTCCTCCACCTACATCCGCTCCTGTATCGACGCGGGCGACGTGGTCGCCGCCGCTGCCGCGCTCGGCCGCCCGCACCGGTTGGAGGGCATCGTGGTGCGCGGCGACGGGCGTGGCCGCGAACTCGGCTACCCGACCGCGAACCTGTCCCTGCCGCGCTACGCGGCGGTGCCCGCGGACGGGATCTACGCCTGCTGGTTCATCCGCTCCGGTGCGGACGGGGAGACCCGGCGGCGGGCCGCGGTCTCGGTCGGCACGAATCCGACGTTCTCCGGCCGCGAGCGGCGGGTCGAGGCCTTCGTGCTGGACACCGACGAGGACCTCTATGGCCAGCGGGTGAGTCTGGACTTCGTGCGTCGACTGCGCGATATGGAGAAGTTCGACTCGGCGGGGGAGCTTGTCGAGCAGGTGCACGCGGATGTCCGACTGACAAGGGAGATTCTCGACGGGAGCGCCTGACTGGCGCGTACTTCGCCCGTTCTCCCGGCAACCGGCCCGAGGGACTGGCAAGATGACCCTGGCTGACCAGCGTCGGCCGTTGGAAAGAAGCGGTATCGGGGAGGACGAAGGTGGAGGACCCCAAGATCGTCCAACGCAACCTGGCGTTGCAGCGCCAGTGGTACGGCGAGCCTCTCGGGGATCGGGTCCGCCGTCTGGTGCGGGCGTTCAACGTGTCGCAGGCCAACCTTGCCGACACGCTCGGGATCAGCGCCCCCATGCTCAGCCAGGTGATGAGCGGGCGACGGGCGAAGATCGGCAACCCGTCGGTGCTGGCGCGGCTGTTCATGTTGGAGCGCAAGGTACTCGTGCCGGATGTGGCGGCCGGCAAGCCGGAGGCGATCAAGCAGGCCCTCATCGACGTGCGCGACTCCAAACCGACCGTTGGCCGTGACCTGCTGCGCATCGATGGCAGCCCGGACGCGAACTCGGCCGTTGCCGCACTGCGCAACATCCTCTCCGCCGACGACCTCTCGGCGGCGGCCGAACTCGTCGACGAGGAGTTTCCCGAACTGGCCGACCTGCTCCGACAGGCCAGCGTCCCGTCCCGCCCAACGCAGCCCTGACCAGCACCGATGCCCCGGCTGTTCAGCGCGCTCCGGCCGCCGCGGGACGCCCTCGATCACCTCGCCGCCCGACTGACCGGCCTCCTCGACGCCTTCGACGCCACCCACGCCGACCGCGCAGCCGCTGACCTGCGCAGGAGTCCGCAGGAAGGCTGGCATGTCACCCTGGGTTTCTACGGCGAGGACGACCTCGACACCCGCCGGGACTGGCTGCGGCCCCGGTTGAGCGGCCTGCGGGCGCCCCGGCTGCGGCTGGCCGGCGCCGGCACCTTCGCCGGGGTGCTGTGGGCCGGGGTCCGACCGGACGGCCCTGCCGATGCCGCCGCACTCACCGAACTGGCCGTCGCGGCGGGCGCCGAGCCCGAGGAGTACGTCCCGCACCTGAGCCTGGCCCGCTGGCGCAGGCGCCACGAGCCGGCAGCGCACGGCCGCGACCCGGTCGACGTGCGCGGACTGACCGCGCTGCTCACGGACTACACTGGGCCGTGGTTCCTGCCGACCGAGGCATACCTGATGCGCAGCGAGTCCGTGCCCAACGGCCACCGCTACCACGTCGAGGACCGGTTGTCGTTGATCGCCGGGGCCACGCCTGAGCAGGGCTGACCGGCATGCCAGCAGGCCTGAGCGGCGCTGTCAAGAGGGTGCCTGATATCCTCGGTGATTGGGTACGGCTGCGGTCCGTGGCGGCCGGCACCTGATCGTTTTCCCTTCCTGGGAACTCCCCACCTGGCAGGCCTCCTGTCGGGAGGGTCACACGGGACATCTGAACAAGGAGCACGTGAGTGGCGCTGTCCACCGAACAGAAGAAGACGATTCTCACCGAGTACGGCACGCACGAGTCGGACACGGGATCGCCGGAGGCCCAGGTCGCGATGCTGACCAAGCGGATCTCCGACCTGACCGAGCACCTCAAGGTGCACAAGCACGACCACCACTCGCGTCGTGGCCTGCTGCTGATGGTCGGCCGCCGTCGTCGCCTGCTCAACTACCTGACCAAGGTGGACATCGAGCGTTACCGATCGCTGATTCAGCGGCTCGGCATCCGTCGATGACGGAACCCGATGGGGAGTGAACTCGAAGAATCCTTCGAGTTCACTCCCCATCGGTGCACAACAGAACAGGGTCAACCCACCGCAGCACACCGGACGCGTCAGCCGGTCCTCGGTAGTGGTTTCCGGGATGGTGATCGTCGGTGGCAGCCGCGCCGACACACCCCGGAAACTTCGATCGAAGACCGGCCTCGTCGTAGACCATCTTCTCCGCGACCCCGGTGGGTACAGATGGGATGGCCCGTGATTGCGGGGCACAGGGGTGCCTCGTAAAAACGAGGAGATTGTAACCGAATGACCGAATTGAGTAATACCGCGGTGCACGAAGCCACCGCAATCATCGACAACGGCCGTTTCGGCACCCGCACCGTGCGGTTCGAGACCGGTCGGCTGGCCCGTCAGGCCGCCGGCAGTGCCGTTGCCTACCTCGACGACGAGACCATGCTGCTCTCGGCGACGACCGCGTCCAAGCACCCGAAGGAGCACTTCGACTTCTTCCCGCTGACCGTCGACGTCGAGGAGCGGATGTACGCCGCGGGCCGCATTCCCGGCTCGTACTTCCGTCGCGAGGGTCGTCCCGGCACCGAGGCCATCCTCACCTGCCGGCTGATCGACCGCCCGCTCCGGCCGTCCTTTGTGGATGGTCTGCGCAACGAGATCCAGATCGTGGTGACGGTGCTGAGCCTGAACCCGCAGGATGTCTACGACGCGGTCGCGATCAACGCCGCCTCCGCCTCCACCCAGCTCGCCGGGCTGCCCTTCTCGGGTCCGATCGGTGGTGTCCGGGTCGCTCTGATCGAGGGCCAGTGGGTCGCCTTCCCGACCCGCGAGCAGCTCACCAAGGCCGTTTTCGACATGGTCGTCGCCGGCCGCGTCGTCGAGGGTGACGTCGCGATCATGATGGTCGAGGCCGAAGCCACCCCTAACGTCACCGACCTGATCGCCGAGGGCGCCGGCGCACCGACCGAAGCGGTCGTCGCCTCCGGTCTCGAAGCCGCCAAGCCGTTCATCCGGGTGCTGTGCGAGGCGCAGGCCCAGCTGGCCGCCGCTGCGGCCAAGGAGACCGGCGAGTTCCCGCGGTTCCCGGCTTACGAGGCCGACGCCCTCGACGCGGTCACCGCGGCCGTCACCGACGAACTGGCCAAGGCGTTGACCATCGCGGGCAAGCAGGAGCGCGAATCCCGCATCGACGAGGTCAAGGCGCTGTGTATCGAGCGCGTCGGTGCCGTCGAGGGTGGCGCCTTCGACGGTCGCGACAAGGAGATCGGCGCGGCGTTCCGCTCGCTGACCAAGAAGCTGGTCCGCCAGCGCATCCTGCGCGACAAGATCCGCATCGACGGCCGCGGCATCACCGACATCCGGTCGCTGTCGGCCGAGGTGGCCGTGGTGCCGAGGGCACACGGTTCGGCGCTGTTCGAGCGCGGCGAGACCCAGATCATGGGTGTCACCACGCTGAACATGCTGCGCATGGAGCAGACGCTGGACACGCTGTCCCCGGACACCACCAAGCGCTACCTGCACCACTACAACTTCCCGCCCTACTCGACCGGTGAGACCGGCCGGGTCGGTTCGCCCAAGCGCCGCGAGATCGGTCACGGCATGCTGGCCGAGCGGGCGCTGGTTCCGGTGCTGCCCAAGCGCGACGAGTTCCCGTACGCGATCCGTCAGGTCTCGGAGGCGTTGGGCTCCAACGGTTCCACCTCGATGGGTTCGGTCTGCGCGTCCACCATGTCGCTACTCAACGCCGGTGTGCCGTTGAAGGCGCCGGTGTCCGGTATCGCCATGGGTCTTGTCTCCGACACCGTCGACGGCAAGACCGAGTACGTCGCGATCACCGACATCCTCGGTGCCGAGGACGCCTTCGGCGACATGGACTTCAAGGTCGCCGGCACCAAGCAGTTCGTCACCGCGCTGCAGCTGGACACCAAGCTCAAGGGCATCCCGTCCGAGGTGCTCGGCAACGCCCTCAACCAGGCCCGCGACGCCCGGCTGACCATCCTCGAGGTGATGGCCGAGGCCATCGACCGCCCGGATGAGATGAGCCCGTACGCGCCTCGGGTCACCTCGATCCACATCCCGGTCGACAAGATCGGCGAGGTGATCGGGCCGAAGGGCAAGATGATCAAGTCGATCACCGAGGAGACCGGCGCCGACGTCTCGATCGAGGACGACGGCACGATCTACGTCGGTGCCAACGACGGCCCCGCCGCGGAGGCCGCGATCGGCATGATCAACGCGATCGCCAACCCGCAGCTGCCCAAGGTCGGCGAGCGGTTCCTGGGCACCGTGGTGAAGACCGCCGCCTACGGCGCCTTCGTCTCGCTGCTGCCGGGCAAGGACGGCCTCGTGCACATTTCCAAGCTGGGCAACGGAAAGCGCATCGGCAAGGTCGAGGACGTCGTCAACGTCGGCGACAAGCTCCGTGTCGAGATCGCCGACATCGACCAGCGCGGCAAGATCAGCCTGGTCGTCGTTTCCGACGATGCCCCGGCCGGCGACGCTGCAACGTCCACTTCGGACAACGGCCAGACCGCGACCCCGGAGCCGGCGGTTCAGTGAGCTCGAAGAACACGGTCGCGGCCGCGGACGCCACGAGCGTCCGCGGCCGTGCTCGTCAAGCGGACCGGACTTCCCAGCAAGATCGGTCGACAAGAGGGCTGAGGGCCACCATGGCGCAGCGACCGGGCAGCAGCAAGCTGCTCGACCGCAGCTCTGACGGCCACCTCGTCAAGCGCAGCGTGCTGCCCAGCGGCCTTCGGGTCATCACCGAGCAGGTGCCGGGCGTCCGCTCCGCCGCGGTCGGCATCTGGGTCGGCGTCGGCTCCCGCGACGAGACCCCTTCGGTCGCCGGTGCCGCGCACTACCTTGAGCACCTGTTGTTCAAAGGCACCCAGCGGCGTACCGCGGCCCAGATCGCCGAGGAGATCGACGCGGTCGGCGGCGAGCTGAACGCGTTCACCGCCAAGGAGCACACCTGCTACTACGTGCACGCCCTCGACGACGATCTGCCGCTGGCCATCGACCTGCTCACCGACGTGGTGTTCTTCGCGACCATGGCCGAGCGGGACATCGACACTGAACGCAGCGTCGTGCTCGAAGAGATCGCGATGCGCGACGACGACCCGGAAGACCTGCTGCACGAGGCGTTCTGCACCGCGCTGCTCGGCGATCACATCCTCGGCCGCTCCGTGCTGGGCACCGAGGAGTCCATCACCGGGATGACCCGCACCGCGCTGCGCGGGTTCTACAAGCGCCGCTACGCACCGTCGAAGATGGTGTTGGCGGTCGCCGGCAACGTCGAGCACACGCAGGTGCTTCGGTTGGCACGCAAGGCATTGGCCGACAAGCTCGACGGCATCGACCTCCCGGCCGCGCCGAGGGCCGGCCGGTTGCGCGGCCTGGCGAGGCCCGGTCTCGAACTGCGCACCGACGACACCGAGCAGGCGCACCTGATGGTCGGCGTGCGCGGCCTCGACCGGCACGACGACCGCCGGTTCACCCTCGGGGTGCTCAACGCGGCGCTCGGCGGTGGGATGAGTTCGCGGCTGTTCCAGGAGATCCGGGAGCGGCGCGGTCTCGCCTACCAGGTGTATTCCTCGATCTCCTCCTACGCCGACACCGGCATGCTCTCGGTGTACGTCGGCGCGCACCCGGACCGACTCGGCGCGGTCGCCGGCGTCCTGCGCACCGTCTTGGCGGGCGTCGCCGAACACGGTCTCACCGAGGCCGAGGTCGCGCGGGGTATCGGCCAGCTGCGCGGTGGGCTGGTGCTCGGGCTGGAGGACTCCGGCTCGCGGATGTCGCGGATCGGCAAGGGCGAACTGAACTACGCCGACTACCTCAGCGTCGAGGAGACCCTCGGTCGGATCGAGGCGGTCACCGTGCACGATGTGGCGAAGCTTGCAGGTGAGCTGTTGCGCCGCCCCTTCGCCGGCGCGGTCGTCGGCCCGTACGCTCACCACGACGATCTGCCCGGTGAGCTGCGTGAGGTGATCAAGTGACGGCGTCCGCTCCTGATTCGTCGGTTGCCGCTGATTCGGCGGTTTCGGCGGCTGGTTCGGCTGGTTCGGCTGATTCGGCGGCGCGTTCGGCGGCGGACCCCATCCGGGTCGGTGTGCTCGGCGCACGCGGCCGGATGGGCGCCCAGGTCTGCCGCGCCGTCGAGGGCGCGCCGGACCTGGCTCTTGTCGCGATGGGTGACGTCGCGATGGGTGACGAGGGCGACTGGACCGCCGAGTTCCCCGACGCGGGTGTCGAGGTCGTCGTCGACTTCACCCACCCCGACGCCGTTGTCGACAACCTGCGGTTCTGTGTCGAGCACGGCATGCACGTGGTGGTCGGCACCAGCGGCTTCGACGAGACCAAACTGGCGACCGTGCGGGAACTGCTGGTGCCCAAGCCGGAACTCGGTGTGCTGATCGCGCCGAACTTCGCCATCGGCGCCGTGCTTTCCATGCGATTCGCCCAGATCGCCGCGAAATACTATGAATCGGCCGAGATCATCGAGCTGCACCATCCACGCAAGGCCGACGCCCCGTCCGGAACCGCGGCACACACCGCGACCCTGATCGCGCAGGCGCGTCAGGAGGCCGGGCTTGGCCCGAGCCCGGACGCCACCACCCAGGAACTGCCCGGCGCCCGCGGTGCACTGGTGTCCGACGTCCGGGTGCACTCCGTCCGGCTGGCCGGCCTGATCGCGCACCAGGAAGTCCTGTTCGGCACCGAGGGCGAAACCCTCACCATCCGGCACGACTCGCTGGACCGCGCATCGTTCATGCCCGGCGTACTACTCGGCATCCGGTCCACTGTGGACCGTCCAGGCCTCACCGTCGGCCTTGAACACCTACTCGGCCTGTAACTCGAACCCCGATGCCCCCGAACCGATCCCGCCCATCCGTCGCACATCTGCGCCCACCCGCTCCAGGTTTGCGCGTCCCCGCTCCACACTTGCGCACCCGCGCCCCAAGTTCGTGCACACCCGCCCTGAGTTTGCGCACACCCCCACTACGTTTCCGTGCACCCGAGCTACGTTTTCGTGCCGCGCGCATACCCCACCCTCCCTGGGGGGAGGGCCACCCAAGGCCAGTCTATCGAGCGGGGGTGGGCGGGGGCCGGTTTGTTCGCGGCGCTGTGGATGGGTCGGTCGGTTGTGGACAACTCGTCGGGAATTCCGCATTGACCGGTATGCTGCACGGCTCAGTGGCCGAAACCGGCCTGGCGGCTCGCGTGGGTGTGGGGGTCGGTTCGATCGCTGATGTTGCCCGCGTGCCAACGGTTGCGCGTCGGCGGTTGGCGGTGCGGCCGTGAAGGCTCGATACACCGCGTTGCTACTGACCGTCATCCTGGTCGTCTACTTCGTCCTGCTCGCCCAGCGTGCGATCCTGCTGATCGAGACACACGCCGCGGTCGGCATCGGCCTTGGCATCGGCGTTCTGCTGCTGCCGGTGGTCGGGGCGTGGATCGCGGTGGTCAACCTCTGGTTCGGCGTGCGGGTCGAGCGGTTGGCCCGGCGGTTGGCCGAGGAGAACCTGCTGCCGGACGCCTCCGAGTTGCCGCGCAGGCCCTCTGGCCGGGTCGACCGCGATGCGGCGGATGCCTGGTTCAACGAGCGCAAGGCCGAGGTCGAACTCGCTCCCGAGGACTGGCGCCACTGGTACCGGCTCGCCTACGGCTACGACATCGCGGGGGACCGGCGGCGGGCGCGGGAGACCATGCGGCATGCTCTGCGACTCGCCGAATCCCGTCCGACCGCCTGATCCCGTCCGACCGCCCGACTGCCTGCCCCTGGCCGCCTGACCCCGACCGGCCGCCTTGCTGCCAGGTTCAGCGGCAACCAGCCGGCACCGGAAATGGCCGTCACAGGAAATGCAGGTGCAGGTGCAGGACGTGCAACCAGTGCCAGTGCCAGTGTTTGATGAAGATCGGTGACGCGGCCAGCAG
Organism: Pseudonocardiaceae bacterium; assembly: GCA_036268955.1. GTDB lineage: Bacteria > Actinomycetota > Actinomycetes > Mycobacteriales > Pseudonocardiaceae > CAJCJE01. The sequence continues at coordinate 68,248 of DATATE010000111.1, read as the reverse complement.
ACTGAACCGGATGAATCGGCCGGGGATGCAGGCCAGCGCGAACGAGCGCAGCGACAGTCCGGCGAGGCCGGCCAGCACGGTGGTGGCCGCGAACGGTGGGATGCCGACGATCGAACTGGTGGCGGTCGCGCCGAACATCCAGTACGGGTGTCGATGGCACTTGTCGCGTAACCACCACCACAGCGACCGTATCCAGGTGACCAGCCGATGCCAGTATCGGCGCAGGCCGGTCGGCGGTGGTGCGTGCGTGGTGTCCTCGGTTGCCGCGGCCGCCTTGCGGTGCAGGAAGTCGGGCAGCCGGATGGAGCCTCGACCGGCGTAGAAGTAGACCAGTTTGCCGATGAACTGACCGATCGCGATCACCGCGCCGAGCAGCAGCCACGGAATGTCCGGATGCTTGAGCGCGAGCCCGACCACGAACAGTTCGATCGACAACGGCGGAAACAGCGCCGAGCCAATGGCGACGCCAAGCGTCACCAACAGCAAGGTCAGCACGGAATCCCCTCAGTTCGCGGTCGCGAGGCCGACAGTACCCAGGAATTTCGTCCGGAGTGACCAGATTGTGGTCTCGGTGTCAGCCTTCGCCGTGGTTCTCGCCCTTGAGGACCAAGTCCAGAGTGCCTGACAATCGCAGTTCGCGCAGCGGCCGTCCACCGGCATCGAGGGTGCGGGCGATGCCGTCGGGCTGCCAGCCGGCCCGCGCGTAGAACGCCAGCGAGGCCTTGTCGGCCTCGGGAACCCAGGTCACGCCTCTGGTGGCACCATCGGCCCGCAGCCCGCCCGCCGCGGTCGCGAGCAGCCGGCCGCCATGGCCTCGGCGGCCCCATCTCGGCTCGACCAACAGGGTTCCGATCAACGCGACGGTCGCCGCGTCCGGGGGAAGGGCGCCGTCCGGATCGGCGATCTCGGCCTCCGGGGCGCGGCCCGCCGAGCAGAAGCCGACGGTCCAGGCGCCCTCGGTCGCGACGAACAGCCGCGCGGCGCCGTCCCGCAGCGCGGCCAGCCAGGCTGCTTCGGCCTCCGCGCTGTCCAAACCGGCCAACACGGTCGGCGGCAGCAGCTCGGCGTATGCGGTCAGCCAGGTTTCCCGCTGGATTCTGGCGATCTCGGGGATGTCTTCGGGTTGCGCCGGGTGCACGGCGGCGTCGGCCATGCGCGGAACCTACCGAACTTGTCGGTGGGGCATGACAGGGTGTTCGCGTGCAGCGTGTCAGCTCTTCCACCGTTACCCCGCCGTCGGCTCCCGTCCAGCCGCCGGTACGCAATCTCAGTGCCGACGTGGCTCGCCGGATCGCGCTGGCCGCGCAGGGTTTCGCCGACCCGCGCCCGTCCGGTCCGCCGGGCCGTCGGCAGCTGAGCCGGGTGTTGTCACACACTCAGCTGTTGCAACTCGATTCGGTGAATGTCGCGGTGCGGGCGCACTACATGCCGCTGTTCAGCAGGCTCGGTCCGTACTCGCCGACCCTGCTGGAGGAGGCGGCCTGGTCGCCGAGCGCGCGCAGGCCACGGCTGCTCGTCGAGTACTGGGCGCATGTGGCCAGCCTGATCCCGGTCGCGGACTGGCCGCTGTTTCGTGAGCGGATGCGACGCTACGCGGAGGGCTCGCAGCGCTACTACGAGTCGGTGCGGGGTAACAACGCGCTGATCGAGGACGTGCTCGCGGTGGTCAAGCAACTCGGCCCGATCAGCGCCGGTCCGATCGAGGACCAGCTCGGGGTCGGCGGCGACAAGGCCGCACATGCCAAGGGCGGTTGGTGGAACCGCTCCGAGGTGAAGCGCACCTGCGAGTATCTTTTCGCGATCGGCGAGCTGACCACCGGCACCCGGCGCGGCTTCGAGCGGCTCTACGACCTGACCGAGCGGGTGCTGCCCCCGGAGGTGCACGCCGCGCGCTATGACGTCGCGCACGCGCACCGGGAGCTGACCGAGCGCGCCGCCCGAGCCCTCGGCGTTGCCACCGAACCGGATCTGCGCGACTACTACCGGCTTGCGCCCAAGGACAGCCAGCAGGCTGTCGCGGAACTCGTCGAGGCCGGGGTGCTGGAACCGGTGACCGTGACCGGCTGGCGAAGTCCCGCCTACCGACACGTCGAGGCGAAGGCACCGCGCCGGATCACGGCACGGGCGCTGCTGTGCCCGTTCGACCCGGTGGTGTGGCGGCGCGAACGGACCGAGCGGCTGTTCGATTTCCACTATCGGATCGAGATCTACGTGCCGGAGCCGGAGCGGGTGTACGGCTACTACGTCTATCCGTTCCTGTTGGACGAGGAACTGGTGGCCAGGGTCGATCTGAAGGCCGACAGGGCGGCCGGGCTGCTGCGGGTGCCGGGCGCCTTTGCCGAAGCGGGGGCCGGGGTCGGCACCGCGCGGGTGGTGGCCGAACTCGCCGAGGAGTTGCGGTCGATGGCCGGCTGGCTCGGTCTGGACGGTGTCGTGGTCGGTACCAAGGGCGATCTCGCCGCGCCGCTCCGTCGCGCTCTCCGCTGAAGCCTCGCCGCCGCTCCGGATGACTTCGCAATGACGCGCGCCCGGCACGGCAACGTGCGGGGGCTGCGGGGCACGTACGGCAACGTGCGGGGACCGGTATGACAGCGCGTGGGGCCGATCAACAATGTGCGGAGCTGACACGACAACGCGCGGAGCTGACACGACAACGCGCGGACCTGATACGACGACGCGCGGAGCTGACACGACACGCGGAGCTGACGGGACAACGCGCGGAGCTGACACAAGCAACACGAGGGGACGACACGCGGAGCTGACACAAACAACACGAGGGGACGACACGCGGAAGGTGTTGCGTCAACCTTCTCGGCGTGTCGTCCCCTCGGTGCGTCAGCGGCCATCGTCCCCTTCACTGGGCCGCCGACTGGTCCCCCGGTCACGCGAAAGACCGGCCCCCGGTCACGCGAAAGAACTGCGTGGAAGCGCTGCCCCGCAAGCAACGCGTGGAAGCACTACTCAAAAGGCATTACTCGAAAGGCATTGCTCAAAAACCACCGCTCACAAGCACTGCCCGACAGCACTGCGCGGAAGAACCGCTCAGCCGACGGCCGAGGTGACCACCGCGTTGCCGGAGGAGGTGCGGCCGCGCAGTCGCAGGGTGGGCGCGCCGGCCATCGGGGCGTCGTGCACGTCCAGTTCGCTGCGCGCCTGGCCGGAGCCGGATGCCAGGTCGATCATGGCCTTGGTGCCGGGCCGCACGCCGACCCGGATCTCGCCGGAACTGGTGGTCAGCTCGATGTCGCCGCAGGCGCCGTCGGCGATGGTCAGGTCACCGCTGCCGGTCTTCGCGGTCACGTTGTCCTGCACCGCGCCGAACCACACGTCGCCGCTGCCGGTGGAGACCGTGGTCGGCCCGCCCACCGAGGACACCTCGATCTCGCCGCTGCCGCTGCGCGCCTTGAGTCCGCCGAGCATCGGGCCGAGCCGCAGCGCGCCGGAGCCGGTGGCGATGGTGGCGTAGCCGTCCGCGCGGTCCAGCGCGATGTCGCCGGAGCCGGTCTCGACCTCGCACCGCCCTGCCGCGCCGGTCACCGTGACGCCGGCCGAACCGCCGTGCACGTTGACCTGTGAACCGGACGGCGCCCGCACCACGACCGACAGCGGGATCATCCGCAGCCTGCCCTTCGGGCCGGTGACGACCAGTCGCTGCCCGATCAGGTCGATCCTGGTCTCGTCGACGGCCGCCTTGGCCATTTCCTCGGTCGCCGCGGCGCGCTGGTCGCCGAAGCGGCCGTTGACCCATTCGACCAGTGAGCTGATGCTTTGCAGCCACGGGTTCTCGCTGCCCGGCTCGTGCCGGATCTCCACGGTGGCCAGCGGTTCGTCGACGAGGTCGATGGCGATCCGTCCTGAGCCGATGTGGACCTCGATCTCCAACGGCCCGGTGACCGGGAAGGTCTGCTGCTGGCTGTTCCGGTCCGAATCGGACAGTTCCTCTTCCGCTGCTTCCTCGAAGCTGCGGCCGACACCGGGATTCTCGGCGTCGTCGACGATGTCTGCTTCGATGATCACTTCGGGCTCCTCGGTTTCCGCGCTTGCGGTGGGATTCGCGGCGCCGGACTGGTGGCCTTGAGCCCGCTCATGCCCTTGGGGCTCGGATTCCGGCTGCTGGCCGGTGAATTCGCTCTCGGACATCGCCGCTCAACCCTCGACCCAGCCGCGAACTCGGGAGGAACGGCCGCGCTGCTGGCCATCATCGCCCCGGTTGCGCCCGCCCCAGTCGCCTCGGTTCTGGCCGCCCCAGTTGCCCTGACCCCAGTTGCCGCCCGGCCAGCCGCCCTGGCCGGTGTTGCGCGCCGCGTTGTACAGCGCGCCCTGAACCGCCTGGGACACAAAGGAGTTCAGTGAAACGCCCTGTGCCGCGGCGGCTTCCTCCGCCTTGCCCTTGAGCTGTTCGAGCAGCCGCACGGTGATCCGGCTGATGTCCCCGTCCGCGTCGAACATCGGCGGCGGCTGGGCCGGCGCCTCCTCCGGCTCGTCGGCCGCCGTGTTGGTCACCACAACGCGAACGTCCTGACCGTCGAGGCGTACGTCGACGGCCCGGTCGTCAAGGCTGGCGGTCACCTCGGCGGCCAGATCGGCAAGCGCGTTCATGATGGCCAACCGGGCGGCCGGCTCGATCGCGGCGGACAGCAGGCCCGCCGTGCGCCTGGTCTGCTCGTCGCCTGCCGAAGCGGCGGCGGTGAGGGTTTCCCGCAAGCTCGCGATGTACTGGTTGAGTTCCATGACGCCATCATGACGTCATAAATGATGTCAGTCAAGGGAAACCTGATGTCACTATGCTGTCGAGGTGGCGTCAAGTGTGCTGACCTGCGGTTATGTGTGACATCATGGTGACGTCGGCCGGGGGAGGTGGTGCTGTCACCGTGGCGTCAGGCTGACTTGTCGGTGCTGGTGGTTAGGCTGACCGGCGTCGCAGCGGGCAGTGGTAGAGGGCAGTGGAGGGGCGCGGAGCAGTGACCGAGACGGTGTCGCCGAACGTCGTACTGATTGGCAAGACGGAGTTCTTCCCGCCGGAGGACGTGCCGTGGTCGACCGACACCGGCGGTGGTGAGGCGCTCGCCGAGTTCGCCGGCCGGGCCTGCTACCAGTCCTGGAAGAAGCCGAACCCGGCCACCGCGACCAACGCAGGCTACCTGCGGCACATCCTTGAGGTCGGGCATCTGTCCGTGCTTGAGCACGGTTCGGTGAGCTTCTACATCACCGGGATCTCCCGCTCGCTGACGCACGAGCTGATCAGGCACCGGCACTTCTCCTACTCGCAGCTGTCCCAGCGCTACTTCCCGGAGCGCAACGCGGCGATGGTCGAGCCGGCGGTCATCGCCGCCGATCCCGAGCTGCATGCCAAGTTCCAGGAGATCGCGCAGGCCAGCGTCGATGCCTACACCGACCTGCTGACCACGCTGGAGAAGCGTTTCGCCGACGAGCCCAGCGCGACGCTGCGTCGCAAGCAGGCCCGCCAGGCCGCCCGCGCGGTGCTGCCCAACGCGACCGAGACCCGCATCGTGGTCACCGGCAACTACCGCGCCTGGCGGCACTTCATCGCCATGCGCGCCAGCGAGCACGCCGATGTGGAGATCCGCGCGCTGGCCGTGGAATGCCTGCGCCAACTGCAGAAGGCCGCCGGCAACGTGTTCTCCGACTTCGTCATCTCGGCGCTGCCGGACGGTAGCGAGGTCGCCGCCAGCCCGTTCGTCACCGAGGGATAGCGGGCCTTAAGCGGATGCGCAAGCTGATCATCGATGTCCGGCCCGAGGAGTACACCGTGTTGCGGCTCGCGCCGGACACCCCGGTGCCGGGCGAGCTGTTCACCTCGACCGGTCTGGTCTCGGTGATCAGGACCGCTCAGGAGCTGTCCGTCGTCTGCCGTTCGGCCGACGCGGACCGGCTGGACCAGGTGCAGCGCAGGGAGCCGAGTTGGCGGCTGCTGACCGTGCGCGGCCCGCTGGAGTTCAGCCTGACCGGAATCATGGCCATGCTCGCCGGCACCTTGGCGGCGGCCGGGGTCGCGCTGTTCGCGCTGTCCAGCTTCGACACCGATCATGTGCTGGTGAAGGCCAACGACCTGGACCGGGCGGTGACCGCGTTCCGGGAGGCCGGCCACGAGATCCACACCGCGACCGAGGAGTGACGCGACCCGAGGAGCAAGCGGGGTAGGCCGAACGAGCGGTGTACGCCGAACAGGTGGGGTGCGCCGAACGAGTCGGCCGGCCGAGAGCCTGCTGAGCTTCAGCGAATCGCCGTTCGGGTTCGTCGCGTTTGCTACCAGCGAGTACGGTTGCGTTCATGGGTGTTGCCAACGATGAACGACGTGCGCTGTGCGACCTGTTCGAGCAGGTCGGCCCCGATGTGCCGACGCTGTGTGCGGGTTGGCAGACCCGTGATCTCGCCGCCCACCTCGCCGTGCGCGACCGCAGGCCGGACGCGGCGCCGGGGATCATGATCCCCGCCTTCGCCGGCCACACCCAGCGCGTCCAGGACACCTTCGCCGCGAAGCCCTGGACCGAGCTGGTGAATCTGGTGCGCACCGGCCCGCCGCGGTTGTCACCGCTGGCCATTCCGGCCCTCAACGAGCTGGTCAACAGTGCCGAGTACTTCATCCATCACGAGGACGTCCGGCGTGGCGGCGAGGAATGGCAGCCGAGGCCGGCCGACGCGCGGCGGGATGCCATCTTGTGGCGCACTGTCGGGTTTTCCGGCCGGATGTCCTACAAGCGCAGCCCCGTCGGTGTCGTGCTGCGCCGTCCGGACGGCGCCGAGGTCCAACTGCACCGTGGACCGTCCACAGTGGCCATTGTCGGCGAGCCGGGTGAGCTGTTGCTGCACGTGTTCGGCCGCGCGGCCGCGCAGGTCTCCTTCGACGGCGAGGCGGCCGCGATCGGCGTCGTGCAGGGTCTGGAGCGGTCTTTCTAGCCCGAGGGCGAGGACGCCAGCGGCCGTACCGGGCCACCAGGTAGCGTTTCAGCCATGAACGGATGCCCAACCGCAGCGCCGGGCCGGCCGTTCGGCCGGGTGCTCACCGCCATGGTCACCCCGTTTGACGCCGACGGCGCGCTGGATCTCGACAAGGCCACCGAACTGGCCAACCACCTGGTGGAACTCGGCAACGACGGGCTCGTCCTCAACGGCACCACCGGTGAGGGGCCGACCACAACCGACGCGGAGAAGGCCGAACTCGTCCGCGCGGTACTCGGCGCGGTCGGGGACCGGGCCACCGTCGTCGCGGCCGCCGGCACCTATGACACCGCGCACAGCGTGCACCTCGCCAAGACGATGGCCGCCGCCGGCGCGCACGGCCTGCTGGTGGTGACGCCGTACTACTCGCGTCCGCCGCAGGCCGGCCTGCTCGCGCACTTCAACGCGGTCGCCGACGCCAGCGAACTGCCGGTGATGCTCTACGACATCCCGCCGAGGGCGATCGTGCCGATCGAGGTCGACACGCTGTTCCGGCTCGCCGAACACCCGCGCATCCTGGCGGTGAAGGACGCCAAGGGCGACCTGCTCGCCGGCAGCCAGGTGATCGCCAATACCGATCTCGCCTACTACTCCGGCGACGACGCGCTGAACCTGCCCTGGGTGTCGGTCGGCGCGGTCGGCGTCGTCAGCGTGGTCGGGCATGTGGTCGCCGGCCGGATCAGGGCCATGATCGACGCCTACGAACAGGGCGACACCTCGACGTCGCGCACCATCCACCGCGGCATGCTGCCGGTCTACCGGGCGATGAGCCGGGTCGGCGGGGTGATGTTCGCCAAGGCCGCGTTGCGGCTGCGCGGCCACGACGCGGGCGACCCGCGACTGCCGCTGCCCGCCGCGAACGCCGAGCAGATCCACGCCATCGGTGGCGACCTCGCCGAGGCCGGGGTCCCGTTGGCCACCGCGGCCCAGGGCGATCTCGGGATGGCTCGGGTCGCCGCCGCCGACGCCGCCGCCGCATACATTCGCACCACTACGCACACCAGCACAGGGACGGTAACTCAGTGACCCAACCGACCTCGGCGACCACGGCAACCCGTCCGTCGCCCGGCCCAACCATGCCCCCAGCCGCGCTGCCGCAAGGCGGTCTGCGGGTGGTCGCGCTCGGCGGGATCGGCGAGGTCGGCCGCAACATGACCGTGTTCGAGTACGACGGCCGCCTGCTGATCGTCGACTGCGGCGTGTTGTTCCCCGAGGACAACCAGCCCGGCGTCGACCTGATCCTGCCCGACTTCCGGGCCATCGAGGACCGGCTGGACGCCGTCGACGCGCTGGTGCTCACGCACGGCCACGAGGACCACATCGGCGCGGTGCCGTTCCTGCTGCGGATGCGCCCCGAGCTGCCGGTGATCGGCTCCCGGTTCACCCTCGCGCTGGTCGCCGCGAAGTGCAAGGAACACCGGCTGACCCCGAAACTGACCGAGGTCGCCGAGGGGCAGCACCGCTCGTTCGGCAGCTTCGACCTGGAGTTCTTCGCGGTCAACCACTCGATCCCGGACGCGCTCGCGGTCGCCATCCGCACCCCAGCCGGCCTCGTCCTGCACACCGGGGACATCAAGCTCGACCAGTTGCCGCTGGACGGTCGGCTCACCGACCTCGCCGGCTTCTCCCGGCTCGGCGACGAGGGCGTCGACCTGTTCTGCGTCGACTCGACCAACGCCGAGGTCCCCGGTTTCGTGGTGTCCGAACGGGAGATCGGCCCGGTGCTCGACGGCGTGATCGGCCGCGCCACCCAGCGGGTCATCGTGGCCTGCTTCGCCAGCCACGTGCACCGCGTGCAGCAGGTGCTCGACGTGGCGGCCACGCATCACCGGCAGGTCGCGATGGTCGGCCGGTCCATGGTGCGCAACATGGGCATCGCCGCCGATCTCGGCCTGCTCAACGTGCCGGACGGCCTCATGATCGACATCGACGAGGCCTTGCAGCTGCCGGACAGCGCGACGCTGTTCGTGTCCACCGGCTCGCAGGGGGAGCCGCTCTCGGCGCTGTCGCGGATGGCGCGCGGCGAGCACCGGCAGATCGACATCCGGCCCGGCGACACCATCGTGCTGGCCTCCTCGTTGATTCCCGGCAACGAGACCTCGGTGTTCAACGTCGTCAACGGCCTCGCCCGGCTCGGCGCGAACGTCGTGCACCAGGGCACCGCGCGGGTGCACGTGTCCGGCCACGCGCCAGCCGGCGAGCTGCTGTTCCTGTACAACGCGGTGCGGCCCAGCAATGTGCTGCCGGTGCACGGCGAATGGCGCCACCTGCGGGCCAACGCGGAACTCGCGGTGCGCACCGGGGTCGCCAGGGAGCGCGTGGTGCTCGCCGAGGACGGCGTCACCGTCGACCTCATCGACGGGGTCGCCAAGATCAGCGGCCGGGTCGAGGTCGGTCACGTCTACGTCGACGGCCTGTCCGTCGGCGACGTGGGCGAGTCGACGCTGTCGGACCGGCTGATCCTCGGCGAAGGCGGGTTCATCGCGATCAGCGTCGCGGTCGACTCGGCCACCGGCCGCGCGGTCACCCCGCCGACGGTGTCCGGGCGCGGTTTCTCCGACGACCCCAAGGCACTGGAGGCCGTGGTGCCGTTGGTGGAGATGGAGCTGTCGCGCACCGAGGCCGAGGGCATCACCGACACGCACCGGATCGCCCAGTCCGTGCGGCGGGTGGTCGGCCGCTGGGTCGCGCAGGAATACCGCCGCCGCCCGATGATCGTGCCCACCGTCATCCCGGTCTGACCTCGTTGGGCGGTGACCGCCAGAGGGAGGCCAGACCGGTTGCCTCGCGGACTCTCAGTGCGGCTCCCGGTGCAGATCTCAGCACGGCTTCCAGTGCAGATCTCAGTGCAGTGAGATCAGCAGGACCACGATGAAGACCACGATGAAGACGCCGAACGAGATCAGCTGGTACATCAGCCGGCGGGCCAGGGATCGCCGGCTGGGCAGGTAGGGCAGCAGCCGCGCGGCGGACTGCCGCACCCAGCTGCCCTGCTGCTGCGCACCGAACTGCGGTTGGCCGAACTGCTGCTGGCCGAACTGCTGTTGCTGTTGACCATATGGTTGGCCGTAGCCGGCAGCGCCGTACTGGCCCGGTTGCGCGCCGTAGGAGCCCGGCTGACCTTGCTGACCTGGCTGGCCCGGTTGGGCGAATCCACCGGACTGTTGTTGCGGCGCACCGTAGGCCTGCGGTGCGCCTTGGCCGGGTTGCCCGAACTGCCCGTAGCCCGGCTGCCCCGGTCCTTGTTGTCCCTGCGGACCTTGCGGACCCTGCGGACCTTGTTGTCCCTGCGGCGCGCCATAAGGCTGTTGACCGAAGGGCTGCGATCCGTAGGGCGGCTGGCCTTGCGGTGGGGTGCTCACGCGTCCTCCTGGAGAATTCGGCCGGCGCGATCGCGATCCGGCCGTGAGCGGATTGTAGGCAGCCGAGCACGCCCCGGTGTGCCGATCGGCGCAATCGGGGCCGGTCGGCTCAAGCCGGCCGGTCGGTGTTCGTCTTGGACCGCTCGATCAGCGGCTCAGGGCCCACCACGGTCCTGCTGGTCAACTGCACCAGTACGGCGCCGGCCAACAGCACGGCGCCGCCGACGAGTTGGCTCAGGTCGAGCACCTGACCGAGCAGCAGCCAGGCCAGGATCGCCGCGACCAGCGGTTCGATCAGGCCGAGCACGCTGGCCAGCGCCGAGGACACCGACTTCAGCGACACGGTGCCGGCCAGGTAGGCCAGCACCGTGCTGAACACGGCGAGCAACACGATCAGCAGCCACACCGGCGGATGCGCGCCCCCGATGTCGGTGCGCGTCCCGAGCAGGTGTGACGGCAGCGCCCACGGCGGGCGGATGAGGCTGATCAGGATCGCGCCGACCAGCAGGGACAGCGTGGCGAGGCCGATCGGGTCGTGTTTCTCGGCGCCACGTTCACCGAGCAGGTAGAACCCGGCCGTGCAGACCGCGGAACCAAGGCCGGCCGCGAAGCCGAGTGGGTCAAGGCGCAGGCCCTGCCAGACCTGGGCGATCATGCACAGCCCGACCATGGCCAAACCGATGCCCAGCCAGACCATCGGGCGCAGCCGGGTCTTGCGGAACACCCGGACCCACAGCGCGACGAGTACCGGCGCGACGTATTCGAGCAACATCGCAAGGCTCACCGGAATCCGGGACACCGCGACGAAGAAGAACAACTGGGTGCCGGCGACGCCCAACAGGCCGAGGCCGAACACCAGTGGAAAATCCTTGGCCCGCAACCGAAGCGCGGCCGGCCGAACCAGAGCCACGACGGGCAGCAGCAGGACGACCGCGGCGACGACGCGGGCGTTGGTCACCTCGACCGGGGTCCAGCCGGTGGCCATGATCGCCGACGCCAGCGGCCCCGAAGTCCCGAACAGCACCGCGGAACCGACACTCAGCGCGGTACCACGGCTCCGGTTATTGACTGGTGTGTCGGTTTCCAGGATCACGCGGGCCAGTCTGCCTCGCGTGCCAATCAACGCACCAACGATGTGACCACCGGTTGGGAGATCCCAACCGGTGGTCAGCCATGCCGTGGAGCCGGGTCGGTCAGTGCTTGATCGACTCCAGGCAGAACAGGGTGCCGTCCGAGGAGCTGTCACTGTCGGAGTTGGAGATTTCGAGGACCTTGTCGGTCCCTGGGAAGTCTCCGCAGAGTTGTTGGCCGGTCTCGTTGTTGAAGGTGTCCATCGAGGTGTTGTCCTTGCGGCCCAGCACCTTGAACGCCGCACTCGGATCGGTGCAGTCGACCTTCTTGGCGTCGGATGCGTCGACGGTCTGCCCGGAGTCGTCCGTCGGGAGGCTGCCCATGCAGTCGCCGACCTGTGCGGTGCCGGGGTCGGAGTGCATGTTGACCAGCCAGACGATCAAGGCAACGACGATGACGACCGCGCTGATGCCGAGCCGGATGTAGCGCACCTTGCGGCTGATCCGGCCGATCCGGCCGGCCGGGCGCCCACGGGACCGACCGGGCGGCATGGCAGGGCCGAAGCCGCCGGCACCCGGTGCGGCAGGGCCGAAGGTCGACGGCTGGCCGGGCGGCGGGAAACCCGGTGCCTGGCCGAAGTTCTGCTGACCGGCAGGTGGTTGGCCGAACGCTTCCGGGCCGGCCCCCGGCTGACCGAAGGCCCCCGGACCGGTAGGTGGTTGGCCGAAGGCTCCAGGGCCGGCAGCCGGTTGACCGAAGGCCCCAGGGCCGGCCGGCTGCGCACCGAACTGCCCGGCCGGTTGCTGGCCGAACTGTTGCGGCGAGGCGAATGGCTGCGGACCGGTCGCCGGCTGCTGCCCATAGGGCGGCTGGCCGAATGGCTGCCCGGCTGCTCCTGGCTGTTGGCCAGGCTGCTGCGGCGTGGTCACGCTTCCTCCTTGCGGGTTACCTGCACAGGTCTCAGCCACGAAGGTGTGTGCTGAGAAGGACCCGGTTGGTCAATCCCCCGACAGGGTCAGGAAGCGCACTGTAGCGGGCAGCGCCGACCTTTTTCGCCATGTTCGCAAAGATGAGATCTGAGACGACCGCTAGGTATCAGGGCCGCCACGGGCTGTTGCCGTCGATGGGCCGCGTCGGATCATGGAAGGCTGGTTTGTCCGGTTCGCCCACTCGCAGTGGCACCAGTCCGTCGGTGATCGCGCGCATGATCCGGTCCCGCGCCCGCACCGCGTCGCCCGGTCGGCTCGCCGACAGTCCACCGAGGTCGACCGGGGTGCCGAAGTGCACCCGGAAGGTCGGCCTGCGCAGCACGCTACGCAGCCAGGACGTCGCAACCGGTTGGAAGTCCGCCCAGCCGCCGACCGTCTCGGTGCCCCAGTAGGCGGCCTCGTGCGCGCCCCACTGGCTGATCGGGATCACCGGCACATCGGCGGCGAGGGCCAACCTGGCCACCCCGCTCTTGCCGCGTTCCGGCCACAGGCCGGGTTCGTGGCTGATCCGGCCCTCGGGGTAGACCAGGATCGGGTCGCCGCCCGCGCGCAGCGCGTCGACGGCCCGGCCGAACGCCTCGACGACGGACGTCTTCCCGCGATCCACCCGCAGATGACCGGAGGCGCGCAGCGCGTGCCCGGCGACCGGGGTGTCCATGATTCCGCCCGCGATGAGGAACCGGGGTTCGAAGCCCAGCCTGCGGCAGGCCGCGATGAGCACGAACGCGTCGAAGACCCCGATGTGGTTGGCGGCCAACAGGAGTGGCTTGCCGCGAAGCTGCTTCGGCACCGTCCCGGTGACCGCGAGCCGACCGGTCAACGCGACGAAACCGCTGTCCAGGGTGGTCAGGACCTGCCAGAGCAGGGGAGTGGAATCCGAGCCGGCCCGGCGTGTCGGCTCGTCCGTGCCCAATGTCAGCGCAACCATGGCTGTGCAGCATGGCACGACCGGGACAAGCCACGTCGGTGTGGGGCTTTTCCGGCTTGACGGGTTTGCGCAGCCAGCGCACAGAAGTGACATCTGCTGCTGATGAGGCGTGAGGGACTACCGTGTGGGGCATGGCGAGCCGGACTCCGACCTCGAAACGCTCGACCGGCGCTGGCGCGCGGAGCAAGAGCGGCGCCGCGAAGCCGCGTTCCTCGCCCTCGCGTTCCTCGGCGGCGAAACCGAGGTCGAAGGCTGGTTCCGGTTCGCGTAGCGCTGCCGGCAGCGCGAAGCGGGCCCCGGCACGGCGCGGTTCCGGCGGTGGCCTGAGCAGTGCCTGGGGCATGCTGGCCAAGGGCGTCGGCAGCATCGCGCGGGCCATCGGCCGCACCAAGGAACTCGACCCGGCGCACCGCAGGGACGGCGTGGCGCTGGTGATGATCGCGCTCGCGGTGATCAGCGCGGCCGGGGTCTGGTGGCGTGCGGCGGGCCCGATCGGGCACTGGGTCGACGTCGGCGTGCGGAGCGCGGTCGGTGCCGGCGCGCTGGCCCTGCCGGTCGTGCTGTTACTGATCGGTGTCGTGCTGATGCGCACCGAGCCGAACAAGGAGGCCCGGCCGCGCCTTGTCATCGGCTTCCTGCTGTTCTGGCTGGCCCTGCTCGGCCTGCTGCACCTGTTCGGCCACCAGCCCGCCGACAACCTCGGCCGGATGAGCGCGGGCGGCGCGATCGGTTACCTTGCCGGCGGATTCCTCGCCGAGGGCCTCACCGCCTGGGTCGCCGCGCCGCTGCTGATCCTGGTGCTGCTCTACGGCGTGCTGGTCTTCACCGGCACCCCGGTCCGCCAGATCCCACAGCGGCTGCGCTCCCTCGGTCACGCCGAACCGGCCGCCGACGCACCGCTGGACGGCGCGGAGGCCGACCCGGCCGGCGACGGGGACACCACGGCCGAACCGCTGCGCCGCCCCTCCCGCCGTCGCCAGGCCCGCTCCTCGGCCGACGCCGACGCGGAAACCACCGCGCGGCAACCGGAACTGCCTCTTGACGAGCCTGCCGAGCCCGTCATCCCGGCCAAGCCGCCGAGGGCGGTCAAGGCCGCGGCGAAGGCGGCGGCCAAGTCCGATGAGCCGCTGGTCGCCAGGGCCGTCGAGGGCGACTATGTGCTGCCCTCGCCCGATCTGCTCATCGACGGCGATCCGCCGAAGGCGCGCAGCAGGGCCAACGACACGATGATCGAGGCGATCAGCGGAGTACTGGACCAGTTCTCGATCGACGCGCAGGTCACCGGCTTCACGCGGGGCCCGACGGTGACCCGTTACGAGGTGGAGTTGGGGCCGGGCGTGAAGGTCGAGAAGATCACCGCGCTGACCAAGAACATCGCCTACGCGGTGGCCACCGACAACGTGCGGCTGCTCGCCCCGATCCCCGGCAAGTCGGCCGTCGGTATCGAGGTGCCGAATTCAGACCGGGAGATGGTCCGCCTCGGCGACGTGCTGAAGGCCGCCACGACGGTCGCCGATCCGCATCCGATGGTGATCGGGCTCGGCAAGGACATCGAGGGCAACTACGTCACCGCCAACCTGACGAAGATGCCGCACCTGCTGGTGGCCGGCTCGACCGGCTCCGGTAAGTCCAGCTTCGTCAACTCGATGCTGGTGTCGCTGCTGGCGCGGGCGACCCCCGACGAGTGCCGGATGATCCTGATCGACCCGAAAATGGTCGAACTCACGCCGTACGAAGGCATTCCGCACCTGATAACGCCCATCATCACTCAGCCGAAGAAGGCCGCCGCCGCGCTGACCTGGCTGGTCGAGGAGATGGAACAGCGCTACCAGGACATGCAGGCCAACAAGGTCCGGCACATCGACGACTTCAACCGGAAGGTGAAGACGGGCGAGATCACCGCGCCGCCCGGCAGCGAACGCGAATACCGGCCCTACCCCTACATTCTCGCGATCGTCGACGAGCTGGCAGACCTGATGATGACCGCCCCCCGCGACGTCGAGGACGCCATCGTCCGCATCACCCAGAAGGCCCGTGCCGCCGGTATCCACCTCGTCCTGGCCACCCAGCGGCCCTCGGTCGACGTGGTCACCGGCCTGATCAAGACCAATGTGCCGTCCCGGCTGGCGTTCGCGACCTCCTCGCTGACCGACTCCCGAGTCATCCTCGACCAGCCGGGCGCGGAAAAACTCATCGGCATGGGCGACGGCCTCTACCTGCCGATGGGTGCCTCGAAGCCGGTCCGCATCCAGGGCGCCTACATCGGCGACGAGGAGATCAACGGGGTCGTCTCCTTCGTCCGCGACCAGGCCCAGCCGGACTACACCGACGGCGTCACCGCCGCGAAAGCCGGCGAGAACAAGGAGATCGACGCCGAGATCGGCGACGATCTCGACAAGCTCATCGAGGCCGCCGAACTGATCGTGACCAGCCAGTTCGGCTCGACCTCGATGCTGCAACGCAAACTCCGCGTCGGCTTCGCCAAGGCAGGCCGGCTGATGGACCTCCTGGAATCCCGAGGCGTCGTCGGCCCCTCCGAGGGTTCCAAGGCCCGCGACGTCCTTGTCAAGCCGGACGAACTGGAGTCGGTCCTGTACACCATCCGTGGCGGCGGCCCCGTCTCCGTCGACGACGACCCTACCGACGAGGACTGAAACCACCCGATCCAGCCAGTTACCGGCCGGCTTTGGCTGTCCGGCTTTGTCGGGGCTTGGCTTGTCGGATCGGCTTTTCGTGCTGGCTTGTTGGATCGGCCTGCAGGGGTTGGCTTGTCGGATTCGGGTCGCGGTCGGCTGGGTCGGATGGCGTGATTGCGCCGAAGAGTGAGAGCTGCGGCGCGGTTGATGGGCGGCAGTTGGCGGGGGATCGCGGCAGCCGTAGGACCTCGTGTCGGTGCTGGTGACGGCATTGTCGGGTAAGCGCTCGGCAAGTGTTCGGGCAACGGGTGCGGTCCCAGGCTCAAGGCGGATCGCTGGTCGGCCGATGACGGCTACGACCGCCGATGACCCACCTTTGACCGCCGATGACCCGCCTTTGACCGCCAACGACTGCCTTTGACTGCCTTTGACTGCCTTTGACGCAACGGATCGCTCTACCGCGCGTCAATGGTGGTGGGCCGACCGGGGGGTGGTGGCCCACGGTGGCGGGTCACTCTATGGTGATCACGACAAGTCTTAGATTGTTCTTAATGGGGGGCTGGCATAGGGAGAACGATGCGCGATCTGGTGGCGGCCCCCTCGTCACTCGCCGATTCGCACGCGCAGCTCGACGACGTGCATCGGGTCATCGTCGACGGATCGTGTGCGGTGCTGTCGCTGGACATCTTCGACACCGTCCTCTGGCGCAGGGTTCCCCGGCCGACCGATGTGTTCGGCCTGTTGGGGGCGAAGCTGCGGAGCGCGGGGCACAGTCCCGAGTGGCTGACCGATGCCTCCTTCCGCGAGATGCGCATCGCCGCTGAACAGCAGGCACGGGCCGACCACGGTTCGCTGGGCAACGAGGTGTCGCTCTACGACATCTGGCAGGCCATGCCGCTGGCCATGTTCGGCGCGGGCCTTGAGGAACTCGTCGCGGCCGAGGTGGAGCTTGAGCGCGAGGTGACCGTTGTCGACCTGGATATCGCGAACCTGGTGCGGTCGGCGCTGAAGTACGAGGTGCCGGTCATCTTCGTATCGGACACCTACTTCACCGACAGTCATCTGCGACAACTGCTCGACCGGCCGGAACTGGGTTCGCTGCGCGAGGTCCGGATGTTCCGCTCCAACCAGCACGGCGTCGACAAGGCGGGCGGGCTGTGGGAGGTCGTCCTGCGCGAGACCGGCCGCAGCCCCGAACAGCTCGTGCACATCGGCGACAATCCCGTTGCCGATCAGGAGGTGCCGGCCGCGCTGGGTATTCGGACCGTGCACTACCGCCGGTTCGACGAGGGCTTCCTGCCGTTGCTGGAACGTGAACAGGAACCGATGGCGTACTTCGGCCCGCTCGGTCCGCTGCTCGACCCGCGACAGGGTGACTTCGGGTTGACCAGCCTGCGCGCCAAGACGTTGAACGCGGGCGGCGCGGACAGCGGGTCAGCGATCGACACGGCCTGGCGGTTCGGCGCGGCCGTGCTCGGCCCGGTGTTCGCCGGGTTCGCCGAATGGGTGGCACAGCGGGCGCACGATTCGGGGATTTCCCTGCTGTGGTGCCCGATGCGCGAAGGCGAACTGCTCTCCTCGCTCGTCAACGAGGTCGCCGTCGCGCGCGGTTGGGACCTGCGCGCCCGGCCGATCTGGCTGTCCCGGCAGGCGACCTCGCTCGGCACGCTGGACACCGTCGAGCCGGCCTCGGTGCACGAGTTCATCCGCAGGCGCTATCACCTGACCGTCCGCGCCCTGCTGGACATGCTGCACCTGCGGGCCGGCGACGTCCCCAGCCTCGCCGAACACGGTGACACGCTGCTGGACACGCCCGCGATCGTGGACACGGTCAGCGCGGCACTGACCGAGACCCCGCACCTGCGCAATCTGCTCACCGTCGCCGCGACCTCGGCCCGCGAGCGGTTGCTGGCCTCGCTGCGGGCGGCCGGCGCCCTCGACGCGCCCGAGATCGCCCTCGTCGACCTCGGTTGGCAGGGGACGATCCAGCTCCAGCTCGCCAAGGTACTGCGCATCGCCGAGATCGAGGTGTGCCCGGTCGGCTTCTACCTGGCCACCGACGAGGCGATCACCCGGCTCTACCAGGTCGGCCTGCGCGCCGAGGGTTACCTCGGTCAGGCCGGGCATCCGGACCGCACGGTGCACACCATCACCCGCAGCCCGGAAGTGCTGGAACAGTGCGTCAACGCGCTGTGCGGGTCGGTGATCGACTTCACTGAGGACGGCACGCCGGTTCTGGCACCCGAGGAGGGCTGCCCTTCGCAGCATGCCGAACGGCACGCGGTGCAGCGCGGGATCACCGCCTTCCAGCAGAACTGGCTGCGCTACGCCGAACGCGGCGGTGCGGGCTGGCCCGAGCTGATCGGCGGGGCGGCGCGAGCCCGGCTGGCCAACATCCTCACCAGCGCGTTGCGGGCACCGACGGTCGACGAGGCCGCGATGTTCGGCAACTGGCTGCACGAGGACAACTTCGGTTCTGCCGTGGTCACCAAACTGATCCCGGCGGACCTGGTCCCGGCCGTCCCGTACCTCTCCCCGAACGATCTCGCCGACCTCGGTCCTCGTGACTCGTTCTGGCCAACGCTGCTCGCCGCCTCGGACCCCAACCTCGCCGCCGCGGCCAAGGCGCTCGCCACCGAATCCGTCGGCCCGGACATGTTCGAGGCCAGCGGCGAGGCGTTCGACACGTTCATGCGCGTCCGCACCTCGGCCGACGTCTGGCACGACGGCCCCCGGCACCGGGTGCGGATCAACCACAACGGACTGTCCTTCGCCCGCCTCAACTACGAGGCCTCCTTCGCGGTCCCGGACATCGCCGACGTCTCGCTGGCCATCCCCGGCCGACCGGCCGTGGTCCGGGTCGACTGGATCGAGGCGAAGGTCATCGCGGGCGGCAGACCGGAATTCGTCACCCTGCGCTGGGAGAAGCCCGACGACTTCGCCGATCTCCCGTTCTTCAACTGTGCCTGGCTCGGCGGGAACCTGATCGAGTTCGCCGAATCGCATTCGGCGTTCTGGCTACCGTTGGCATTGCGCTGCGGCGCCCCGGTCTCCTGGCTACAGGTCAGCATCGCCTTCGCCATGCTGCCCGAGTTCGGCCCTCGGCTCGGCAAACGACTGGCCGACCTGGAAAGCCAGGCCGAACGGTCCCGTTCCGAGGCGCTGGAATGGCAGGAGCGGGCCAGGGAAGCCTCGGCGTCGCCGATCGCCCGCATCTCCGACCGGGTCCGCACCGAGTACAAGACACGTGGCGCGAGCGGCGTGGTCGCCGGAGCTGCTCGTCTCGCCGCGCGCGGCATCGTCGGCAAAGGCTGAGTGTGCGGCAGAGGCTGAGCCTCGGTGAGGGCTGAGCGTGCGGCAGAGGCTGAGCCTCGGGCAAAGGACTGAGCGCCGGTGAAGGCTGATGGTGGGGCCGGCGTCAGGCCGGAGTCAGGGCCGGCGTGAGGTCAGAGTGCGTGCCCGCGTGAGGCCGACTACAGCTCCAGCAGCATTCTGGTGTTGCCGAGGGTGTTCGGCTTGACGTAGGGCAGGTCGAGGAACTCGGCGACACCGGGGTCGATGGAGCGCCGCATCTCGTCGTAGACCTCCTGCGAGACCGGCGTGCCGTCGATCGCGACGAAACCGTGCCGGGCGAAGAAGGCCGTTTCGAAGGTCAGCACGAAAACCCTGGCAAGGCCCAGGTTTCTCGCCTGCTTGACCAGCTGGTCCACGAGGGCGTGCCCGACGCCCTTACCGCGCACCTCCGGTGCGACGGCGACGGTGCGGACCTCGGCGAGGTCCTCCCAGAGCACGTGCAGCGCGCCGCAGCCGACCACGAGGCCGTCGAGTTCGGCGACCCAGAACTCCTGCACGCTCTCATACAGCGTGACCAGTTCCTTGGCCAGCAGCACCCGGCCCGCATAGTGGTCGATGAGCGATTTCATGATCCGCGCGTCGCCGGTCCGAGCCCTGCGGATGGCAACCGCTTCGCTCCCGCGCGGCCCGGCGGCCAGCGGTCGGTCAGTCACTGGTGGCCCCAAGGTCACCGGTCGCCGCCACTGGTTGCGGTGTCGATTCGGGTTCCTGCTTCTGGATTTCGCCGAACCGCGCCAGTGCCGTCGCACCGCCGACGGCGATGGCGAAACCGGCGACCGCGACCGGCGTCCAGCCCGGCCGGGCGTGGTCGCCGAGCAGGACGACGCCGAGAATCGCGGGCGGGACCGTCTCGCCGATCAGCATCATCGCGGTCGCGGCGACCACCCCGCCGCGTTGCAGCGCCGAGGCGTAGAACAGGCCGGCGACGATGCCGGCGACCACGACCGTGTAGGTCGCCGGATCGCGCAGCAGGGTCAGCGGCGCGAAGCTCGGGATCACCCGCAGCGCGAGGCCGAGCGCGCCGAACTCCAGGCCGCTGACCAGGCCGAGCAGCGGGGTCCGCCGCGCGTCGGGCAGCCGACCGACCAGCGCCCCGACCCCGGCCAGCAGGATCGCCGCGGCCAGCAGCCAGAAGTGGAAGGCCCTGCTGCCCTGGCCGGCACCCTCGCTCTGCGCGGAAAGGCCGAGCAGCGCCAGCCCCGCGCACACCACGACGACCGCGGACCACTCGATGCCGGCGAGCCGGACGCCGAACCATTTCACCGCCAGCACCGCGGTCACCGCGATACTCGCCGACAGCGCCGCCTGCACCAGGAACAACGGCAGCGTGCGCAGCGCGGCGATCTGCGCGGCGAGGCCGACGATGTCCAGTGCGAGGCTGGCCAGATAACGCCACTGCCCGAGCAGCCGAACCAGCAGCCGGGGGTCGACGCCATGCTTGTCGTCCTGGGTCGACTGGGCGACAACGGCCTGCACGGTCGATGCCACGCCATAGCACACCGCAGCGAACAGCGCGCTGACCAAGCCGAACCACATTCCTTGACCCTAGCTGGCAGGCCGCTCACCGCTGGGCACCGCCCTTCGAGGTACCGGCAACAATGCCGAACCGCCAGCAAGAACGTGGCGTCGGCACTCGCGCCGCATGAGGCGGCCCGGTCTCGACATGTCGGTAGTTCGCCGGCTTGCCGCGACCTCAGCACCTGCTGATACTCAACCATAACTTGATTTCGATCGATCATGACAGGATGGAACTAAAGTTTTATTGTAGGATGGGCAAGTGTCAGTTGATCGACGTGACCTTCGTCGGAGGCTCTTCGAACTCGGCGCCGGACAAGGCGGCTACTTCACCGCCGCTCAGGCGAAGTCGCTCGGCTACTCCCACCAGGCGCAGGCCTACCACGTTGGGGCGGGCAACTGGTGGCGAATTGATCGTGGCCTGTTCCGCCTCGTCGAGTGGGTTCCAGGCACGCACGACGAACTCGCTCGCTGGACTCTGTGGTCACGAGGACGAGGGGTCGTGTCACACGAGTCGGCTATGAGTGTGCATGGCATCGGCGAGTTCGAATCACGGTATGTCAATCTGACGGTCCCGCCAGGATTCACCATGCGCAACGACGCGGTAGAACTTCACTACGACGAGCTGGCCACCAACGATGTCTCCGAACGTTCGGGATACCGGGTGACCACTCCTCTGCGAACGATCATCGACATCGCCGCGAACGCACCTGATGAGGACCAGCTCGCCCGCGCCATCGACGATGCGCGCCGCGCCGGCCTGGTCACCAATCGCCGCCTCCGATCCCGCGCCGAGGGGCTTGACGCCCGAGCCGCGCTCTACATCGAACGCGCGATCCAACAAGCGGAGACACCATGACTTGTCGATCGACGACCTATCAATCGGCGCAGGCACCACGCACCGCACTGGAAAGCCGACTGCTGGTGCAATCGACCGAGACCGGAGTCAGCCCGGACCGGCTACGCCGACGAGTGATGTTCGAGCGCATCATCGCCCGCATTCAAGTGGCAGAGCCTGGGCAATGGGTACTCAAAGGCGGTATGGCACTCGAGGTTCGACTGCGTGATGACGCCCGGCTGACCAAGGACGTCGACCTCGGCCTTCGCGATGACGTAAACAGCGCGCCCGACCTTCACGAGCGACTCATCGAGATCCTCACCATTGACCTCGACCATGACTACTTCATCTTCACAGTCGGCCCGCCGGAGCGACTACGCGATGACAGCGGCGGATTCCCGACCTGGCGTGCCAAGGTCGGCACGCAACTGGCAGACAAGCCCTTTGGCCGCGTCCAGCTCGATGTGTCGCCCAGGGCTCATGAACTTCACGCCACCGACAGGCTCGCCGTACCCAACTCCTTGGCCTTCGCCGGTATCCCAGCCGTTGAGGTCGAAGCGGTCGACATCCACCGGCATGCGGCGGAAAAGTTCCACGGCATGCTCCGCGACTTCGGGGAGCGCGAGAACTCCCGAGTCCGCGACCTCGTCGACCTCACCATCCTGCTCGAACACGGGCTGCTCGTACCCCAACGAACGGCAGCCGCAGTCCGAACCGTATGGCTTGAACGCAACAACACCGAACCACCGGACGACCTCCCGCCGCTGCCAGAGTCGTGGCAGGACCGCTACCAGCGACTTGCAGCCAGCCACGCCGTTGATATCCCGCCCTACGGCGCAGCCGTCGGCCACGTGACCCGGCTATGGCTCCGTATGTTCCCCCACGCCTGACGCCAGTCGCTGTAGCTGGCCGGCCCGATGTCGATATGGACACCCTGCCCGACACCGCGCTCACCGAACTCACCGTCGACGACCTGCCACCGGAGTTCCGCCCGGCCGGAGCGTGACGGGCGCTCGCCGAGGGGCGGCGGGGTGCCGGCCGGGGCGGTGACGGATGGTCGGCACACGGTGAGCCGGCCGGTGTGCGGCGCAGGGCTGTCCACGCCGGTTACCCTTGGCGGGTGTCCTCCCCCGATGCCCACCGCAAATTCGCCCTGCTCACTCTCGGCTGCGCCCGTAACGAGGTCGACTCCGAGGAGCTGGCCGGCCGGCTGCGCGCACGGGGCTGGGAACACACCGACGGCGATACCGAGAACCCGGACGTCATCCTGGTGAACACCTGCGGATTCGTCGAGTCCGCGAAGAAGGACTCGGTCGACGCGCTGTTGGCCGCCTCCGACAGCGCGCAGGCCAGCGGTGCCAAGGTCGTCGCGGTCGGCTGCATGGCCGAGCGTTACGGCGTCGAACTCGCCGAGAGCCTTCCGGAAGCCGACGCCGTGCTCGGCTTCGACCACTACGCCACTCTCGACGAGCGGCTCGATGACCTGATCGAGGGCCGCTCGGTCGCCTCCCACCAGCCGACCGACCGGCGCACCCTGCTGCCGATCAGCCCGGTGCGGCGCCCGGCCGCCGCCGAGTCCGTCGCGGTGCCCGGTCACGGTTGGGGCCCGAGGGTGCTGCGCACCCGGTTGGACTCCGCTCCGGTCGCCGCGCTGAAGATCGCCTCCGGCTGTGACCGGCGCTGCTCGTTCTGCGCGATCCCGTCCTTCCGCGGCTCCTTCGTCTCCCGGCTGCCCGAGGAGATCCTCGGCGAAGCGGCCTGGTTGGCCGAGCAGGGCGCCCGCGAGCTGTACCTGGTCAGCGAGAACTCCACCTCCTACGGCAAGGATCTCGGCCGCGAACACGGCGGCCCGGACGCCCTGCAGCGACTGCTGCCGAGGTTGGCGGCGGTGCCCGGCATCGACCGGGTCCGGGTGTCCTACCTTCAGCCGGCCGAAACCCGGCCCGGTCTCGTCACCACGATCGCGACCACCCCCGGCGTCGCCGACTACTTCGACCTGTCCTTCCAACACTCCAGCGAGTCGGTGCTGCGCAGGATGCGCCGGTTCGGCTCGACCGACACCTTCCTCGAACTGACCGAGCGGATCAGGAGCCTGGCGCCCGCCGCCGGCATCCGGACCAACGTCATCGTCGGCTTCCCCGGCGAGACCGAGGCCGACCTCGCCGAACTGGAGCGGTTCCTCCTCGGCGCGCGGATGGACGCGGTCGGCGTGTTCGGCTACTCCGACGAGGATGGCACCGAAGCCGCGGGCCTGCCGGACAAACTGGAACCCGAGGTCGTCGCCGAGCGGGTCGGCCGGATCTCCGCGCTGGTCGAGGAACTGTCCTCGCAGCGCGCCGAGGACCGGGTCGGCAGCACCGTCGAGGTGCTCATCGAGCGGCTGGCCGGCCCCGAGGACGACTGCGCAGGCCGGGCGGCGCACCAGGCGCCCGAGGTCGACGGCGAGTGCGTGCTGACCGAGGACAGCGGTCTTGCCGTCGGTGACCTGGTCCGCTGCGAGGTCACCGACGCGGCCGGCGTCGACCTGATGGTCCGCCCGCTCCAGGTGCTGCCGAGGGGTGCGACCACCAAGACACCAGTGGGAACGAGCGCGAGGTGAGTGTTCCGGCCGAGGGCGATGGCGCCGGTCCCGTAGGGCCTGCGTCGGTGGCGCCGTTGACCGCTCCCGTTCCGGTGCTGAACGTGGCCAACGCGCTGACCGTGTCCCGGCTGCTGCTCGTCCCGGTGTTCCTCCTCGCCCTGCTCGCCGACAATGGCACCACGCTCGGCTGGCGGTGGGTCGCGTTCGCGGTCTTCGCCGTCGCCTCGATCACCGACCACGTCGACGGCAACATCGCGCGCAGCCGCAACCTGGTCACCGACTTCGGCAAGATCGCCGACCCGATCGCGGACAAGGCACTCACCGGCAGCGCGCTGATCGGCCTGAGCGTGCTCGGTGAACTGCCCTGGTGGGTGACCATCGTCATCGCGGTCCGCGAGATCGGTGTCACGCTGCTGCGGTTCTGGGTCATCCGGCACGGCGTGATCGCGGCCAGTTGGGGCGGCAAGGCCAAGACACTGGTCCAGATCGTCGCCATCGGGTTGTACGTGCTGCCGCTGCCGGCCGCGCTCGACCTGCTGCGTTGGGTGGTGATGGGCGCCGCCGTCGCGCTGACCGTGCTCACCGGCGTCGACTACGTCTTCCGCGCGGTCCGGCTGCGGACGGCCGGCCGGCGTTCCGCCGCGCGACCGGACGGCGACGTGCACCGGGACGACCGTGCCGCCTGAGTGGCAACCGGCGGCGACCGGAAATCCGGCCGACCCGCTGCTCGCCGCGCTCGGTGTCCCGGACGCGCTCGCGCACGAGGTGATCGGACTGCTGCTGGCCAGGGGTGAGACGGTCGCCACCGCGGAGTCGCTGACCGCGGGCCTGGTCAGCGCCGCGCTGACCTGCGTGCCCGGATCGAGCGCCGCGGTAAGGGGCGGGCTTGTGGTGTACGCCACCGAACTGAAGGCGGAACTGGCCGGCGTGTCGGCCGGACTGCTCGCCGAACACGGCGCGGTGCATCCCGAGGTGGCTCGGCAGCTGGCGCTCGGCGCGGCCACCCGCTGCGGGGCGAGCTGGGGTGTCGGACTGACCGGAGTCGCCGGGCCGGACCCGCAGGACGGGGTCGCGCCGGGCCGGGTCTACCTCGCGATCGCCGGGGCCGCGACGGTACGCGGCGCGACCGTCGATCTTGCCGGCGACCGACATGCGGTACGCGCCGGCGCCGTACAGGCCGCCCTCCGCGAGTTGCGCAGCGCACTGACCGCCTGTTCCACTGACGAGTGATATCGGTCAAGGCCCGGTAAAATGTCCTGGTATCGGCCGGTTGTCGCGACCGGCGCGGGAACATCTCGGTGATCTCACTCGTTCGCTCTTGGCAGACGCGACCAGAAGTCGCTGCCGAGAACCGCTCCGGCTCGGTAGCCTTGGTCGCAACGGGTCACTCGAAGGGAGGCGCGCGATGACCGTACTGCTGCGTGAGGCGATCGGTGATCGGCTCCGTCACGCCCGTACCACTCAGCACCGCTCGCTGCGCGAGGTCTCTCGTGCCGCTCGGGTGAGCCTCGGTTATCTCTCCGAGGTCGAACGGGGCCGGAAGGAAGCATCGAGCGAGCTACTCGCAGCCATCTGCGACGCCCTCGAGCTGCCGTTGTCCGATCTGCTCAGCTATGTCGCCGCCGACGTGAGAGCGGTCGACGAGGTGACCGCGCCGCCGGTCGCGCCGTCGCTGCCCGCCGGGTTCGCCATCGGGGGCGGCAAGCCGCGTCCGCAGGCCGAGCCCGCGATGCAGGGTGGCCGAATGGTGCCGGCCGTGGTCGGCAACGACCTCGCCGACCTCCGGCTACAGCCCGCACTCAGCCACCGGCTCAGCACCTCGATCACGCCGCCCGGCGGGGTCGTCGTCGCGGCCTGAGACCAATCGAACACCAGACGCGTACAGGTCGTGCCTCGCCGTCCATCCGACGGCGGGGCATGATCACATTTGGGGCCGACTCACCCCGGTGACCGTCGCGGAACGCTCATACTGGAAGAAGTGAAGGGGCCAGTGGAAGCTTCGCTCGGTACCTGACACCATGTAACTCATACCGGTACGAGGTCGTTGTTCGGACGCGCGGCGGGGGCTTCCCACTGTGGGCTCGGCAGCAGGGGAAAAGGTAGGCGGAGGAGATGGCCAATCCGTTCGTGAAGGCTTGGAAGTACCTGATGGCGTCGTTCTCGTCGAAGGTTGACGAGTATGCCGACCCGAAGGTGCAGATCCAGCAGGCCATCGAGGAGGCCCAGCGTCAGCACCAGGCGCTCTCCCAGCAGGCCGCCGCCGTCATCGGCAATCAGCGGCAGCTGGAGATGAAGCTCAGCAGGCAGCTGGATGACGTGGGCAAGCTCCAGGCTTCGGCGCGCCAGGCGCTGGTGCTCGCCGACGAGGCGCGCAGCAAGGGTGACGACCAGAAGGCGACCGAGTTCGAGAACGCGGCGCAGAACTTCGCCACCCAGCTGGTCACCTCTGAGCAGAGCATCGAGGACCTCAAGACCCTGCACGACCAGTCCTTGCAGGCTGCCGCGCAGGCCAAGACGGCCGTCGAGCGCAACGCGATGATGCTGCAGCAGAAGCTCGCCGAGCGCACCAAGCTGCTCAGCCAGCTCGAACAGGCGAAGATGCAGGAGCAGGTCTCCAAGTCGCTCAACCAGATGTCCGAACTGGCCGCGCCGACGAACACGCCGTCGCTGGAAGAGGTCAGGGACAAGATCGAGAAGCGCTACGCGACCGCGCTCGGTTCGGCCGATCTGGCCAAGAACTCGGTGCAGGGCCGGATGCTGGAAGTGCAGGCCTCGACCACCAGCATGGCCGGTCAGAACCGGTTGGAGCAGATCAGGGCCTCGCTCAACGGTGGTTCGGTGGCACCGCAGATCACCAGCGGTGGCGCCACCAACTCCACCAGCGCCAGCATCCAGCAGGAGATCGCCCAGCGCGTGCAGCAGGCCAAGCAGGAAGAGCCCGGCACCGCCTGAGCGACAACCGAACAGCCGATGGGGGGAGTTGGCGATGGCTGGTCGGCGGAATCGAACGACACCCGGCCCGGCGTCCGACGCCGGGCCGGGCCATTTAGCCGGACAGCCACGTCTCCCGGTCCCGCGACGGGGCCGGGTGCCCAACGCGCACGAGACGCCGGCCACCACCGGCCGGTATGTCTTCGCGGTCACGGTGTTGGTGCTGCTGTCGCTGGTCACCGCGCTCATGGTCGCCTCGTTCGTTGCCTTCGTCCTCACCCCGCCGGTCGACGGCGACGGTGTCGTCGGCTTCCTGGTGATCGACATCCCGCTGCTGCTGGCCTGCGCCTCGCTGGTGCGTCGGGTGCGATGGATGCGTTGGTCGCGTAAGGGGCGGGCGCGTCGGACGGGGCAGGTGCCCGCTTCGCAGCCGCGCGTCGGCCTTGCTGCCGGGCGGGTCCCGTGGTTTCCGAGGTTCAGCACGCCCGATGAGACCGTGCTGACCAGCCTCGAACGGGCCGAACAGTCCTTCGGTGACTCCTGCTATCAGCTGGACCTCAGCCGTTCGACCCGCGCCCTGACCAGGGCGCAGCTCCTCGCGCTGCGGCAGACCGGACTGCGGGCGAGTTCGGTGCTCAACGAGCTGGCCGATCCGTTCGTCCTCAACGGCACCCCCACCGGGGTCGGCGTCCTCGCGAGGACGACCGCGAGATCGAGGCTGCTGGTCGAGGGAATCCGGTGCTACACCGAGTTCGCCGACACGGCGGCGGCGTGTCTGGTCGGCAACGCCACGGTCGCCGAGCTGATCGCGGCCGGGGAGCGGCTCGACCGGCAGATCGAATCGGCCCGGCAGGCGGCCGGCGCCGCGCCGCCACGCGAAGACCCGCGCCGGCGTTGACGTGGCCGGCCTGCGCGGAGCGGGCGGGAGCCGGCCCAGCCGATTGCCGAGGCCGGTCGGCGGCTTTCGCTACGCGGCATCAAGCGCTACACAAGGCTCGCCACGGACGCCGAGCGTTTCCTGGCCGGTCGGGTCCCGGTGGCCGCGCTGATGGCGTCCTGTCAGCGGCTGGAGAGCTGGATCGACCGATAGCGTCGAGGCGGTGGTGCTCGATCCCGGCGACCGGTACGGTAAGATCAACTCGGGAGATCGCGCCGAGACTGTCTCGACATCAGGTCGAGACATTTTGTTGCGCTGCGTTCATTCGGTACTCACTCCCAGTCTCCGGCCGTTGGCTCGATGTCGACAAAGTCGGAAATGGCTACTGCATTCGAGTGATTATCGAACTGTGATACGAGCGTTTTCGCTACCTGGCGTGGCACTATCTCTGCCAACGAGCTGACGAGCGCGACCGGTATCGCAGCATGCGCCCTGTATCCACCGGTAGCACCTGACACTGGCCGGGAGGATCTTGCGTGTCGCTGTGGACCGTGCACGGCGATGGGCGACGCCTTGCCGAGGGTGAGGTTGTCCGACCGGACGAGCGGCTCAGCTGGCCGATGACGATCACCTTCGGCCTCCAGCACCTTGCCGCGATGTTCGGCGCGACCGTACTGGTACCGCGGCTCACCGGCTTCCCGGTCAGCGCGACCCTGCTGTTCTCCGGTGTCGGCACCCTGCTGTTCCTGGCTCTGACCCGCAACCGGGTACCCGGTTACCTCGGCTCCTCCTTCGCCTTCGTCGCGCCGCTGGTGGCCGCGAAGAGCCAGGGCGTACCGGCCGAGCTGGGTGGGGTGCTCATCGCCGGGCTGCTGTTGTTCGTGGTCGGGGTCGCGGTGAAGGCGCTGGGTATCCGGCTGGTCGACTCGGTGATGCCGCCGGTGGTCACCGGCGCGGTGATCGTGTTGATCACCCTCAACCAGGCCCCGACGGCCGCGCGGAGCGCCAGCCATCAGCCGCTGTTCGCGGCGCTGACCGTCATCGTGATCGGGTTGTGCGCCGTGCTGTCCAAGGGACTGCTGGCCAGGATCTCGGTGCTCATCGGACTTGTGGTCGGCTGGGTGGTCGCCGCGCTGGCCGGCCGGCTGGACCCGGCCGCGCTGACCGCGCTGGACAAAGCCTCCTGGCTCGGCCTGCCCACCATCCAGCATCCCGAGCTGCGGTCCTCGGTCGCGCTGCTGATGCTGCCGGCGGTGTTCGTGCTGGTCGCGCAGAACGTCGCGCACCTCAAGGCGATCGGCGCCGTCACCGGCCGCGATCTCGACGGCCACATCGGCGACACGCTGATCGCCAGCGGCCTTGCCACCACCCTGGCCGGCGCGGGCGGCGGCTCGGCGGGTTCGACGTACGCGGAGAACATCGGCGTGATGGCCGCGACCAGGGTGTATTCCACCGCCGCGTACGTGGTCGCCGCGGTGGGTGCGATCGCGCTGTCGCTCTCGCCCAAGATCAGCGCACTGGTGGAAACCGTGCCGGCCGGGGTGATCGGCGGTGCGACGCTGATGCTCTACGGCCTCGTCGCGCTGGTCGGGGTGCGGATCTGGCAGGAGAACAACGTCGACCTGACCGATCCGCTCAACCTGCTCGTCGCCGGTGTCGCGATCGCGGTCGGCCTCGGCAACGTCACGATGAACCTCGGCCCGATGCAGCTCAACGGCATCGTCCTCGGTTCGGTGCTGATCGTCATCGGGCATCCGGTGCTGCGCCGGTTGCGGACGCTGCGCGGCTGATCCCGCGCACGAGACCGGGTCCGGCGTAGATGAACCCGGTGTAGACCTGGACCAGGCTCGCCCCTGCGTCCAGCATCCGCAGTCCGTCCTCGGGTTCGGCGATGCCGCCCACGCCGATGATCGGCAGCCTGCCCGCGCTCTCCCGGTGCACGAACTCCACCACCGCCAGCGCCCGCCGGGCCAGCGGTCGCCCGGACAGGCCGCCGGTCTGGGTGCCGATAGCGGCGTCGGCGGGGGAGAGGCCGTTCCTGGCCAGGGTGGTGTTGGTGGCGATGATGCCGGCCACCGACCGTGCCGCGCAGACCTCGATCACCTCACCGATCGCGGCGTCGTCGAGGTCGGGGGCGATCTTCACCAGCACCGGTTTCGGCCGCCCGCCGTAGGCGAGCCGACCGGCCTCCTCGGTGAGTTCGCCGAGCAACTCGTCCAGCAGCGAGCGGTCCTGCAGGCCGCGAAGGCCGGGCGTGTTCGGCGAGCTGACGTTCACCGCGAAGTAGTCGCCGTGCGGGTAGAGCACCCGCAGCGAGGCGCGGTAGTCCTCGACGGCCTCGGCGACCGGGGTGATCTTGGACTTGCCGATGCTGATTCCCAGCGGCATCGGCAGCGTCGGCGCGGTGGCCAGCCGCTGGGCCAGCGCGCGGGCACCCGCGTTGTTGAAGCCCATCCGGTTGATCAGCGCCTCGCTGGCCGGCAGCCGGTAGAGCCGGGGCAGTGGGTTGCCCGGCTGCGCGTGCCAGGTGACCGTGCCGACCTCGACGTGCCCGAACCCCAGCGCGGCCCAGCCGGGCAGCGCGACGCCGTTCTTGTCCATTCCGGCGGCCAACCCGACCGGGTTGGGGAAGCGCAGCCCGAACACGGTGCGCGGCGCCTCGACGGCAAGCAGCCTGCGCAACGCCGCCGCGGTGCCCGGCAGCGCGCCGAGGGTGCTCAGCGCGGCGATGGTGCGTTGGTGGGCGATTTCGGGGTCACCGGAGCCGAGTCGGAACAGCACCCTGCGCAGCAGTTGGGAGTACAGCACGGGTGCCATGCTGCCTGCCGGCCGGCTGTGACGCGCGTCGCGCCCCGCCCGCGTTCTCAGTCGGGCCGCGTCTGGCCGGCGGCTCGGGCCGCGCGCCGTTCGGCGAAGGACTGTCGCCAGTGGTCCACGGCCGCCGCCTCGGCCCGGTCCACGTAGGCCAGGAACTGGCCCATGTCCGCCAGCCGGGCGCCGGTCGGGGTGTCCGCGCCGAAGGCCTCGGCGCCTTCCCTGACGACCTCGGCGAGCTGGGCGTTGAACCGGGCACTCGCGATCGTCGCCTGGTACCAGAGGTCCTCACCCACCACGTACCGCTCGCGCCGCCCTTCGCCGTCGCGCTCCCGCCGGATGATCCCCAGCCCCTCCAGGTAGCCGACGGCCTTGGAGACGGATGCCGGGCTGACCCTCAGCCGCGCCACCAGTTCGGCCGCGGTGCTGCTGCCGGACTCGGTGGCGATCACGTGGCCGAGGACCCGCGCCGCCATGGGGGCCACGCCCATCCGCGCCATCAGCTCGGCGAAGCGGTCCGCGAAGTCACCCGCCAGATCGGCGTCCCCTTCGGTCAGCTCGACCGGGAACGCCGGCTCGGCCGCAGCCGGCTTGGCGCGACGGGCGCGTCGGCCGGTCGAGCGGTGGGCGACCTCCGCCCGATAGTCCTCGGCCCCGCCGTTGCGCGCCACCTCCCTGCTGACCGTCGAGGTCGGCCGGTCCAGTTGCCGCGCGATCTCCGCGTAGCCGAGGCCCTCGGCGAGGCCGGCCGCGATCAGCTCGCGGTCCTGTTGGGTCAGTCTGCCGCCCGGCATGTCCTCGCCTCGCCTCCGCTCGGGCTGCGTTCACCGGCAGCTCATTGCAATGCTATCCGATCCGACATTGCATTTATCGACAATTCCATTGCAACGATAAGTAGTTTTCTGGGATTTGTAAGGGAAAACGGCCGGAGTTTGATTGACGATGTGTGAAACGCAACGTAGCCTTTGTGGTGAATTGAACAACAGTTGCCGAGTTTCCGTTCGGCGACATCGACTCCACCGACTCGCGAAGGACTCCGCCATGAGTACCTCCCTGCCCAGAACCGGAACCCAGCCCACCCCTGCCGGACAGCCGACCGAGCAGCCGACCGAGGCACTGGCCGGCCTGCCACTGGCCCGACCACCGGGGTGCCCCTTCGACCCACCCGCCGAGTTCGGCCCGCTGCGCGCACAGCGCCCGATCACCAGGATGGTCTACCCGGACGGGCACCTCGGCTGGCTGGTCACCAGCCATGACCTCGTCCGCGCCGTACTGGCCGATGCCCGGTTCAGCGCGCGCTACGAACTCGCCCACAGCCCGTTCCACGCGGCAATGGCCCCGGTGGCACCGCCGGGCGACCTCAGCGGGCTGGACGCGCCGGAGCACACCCGCCTCCGGCGGCTGCTCATCGGCAAGTTCACCGTGCGCAGGATGCGTCAGCTCACCGAACGGATCGAGCAGATCACCGCCGACCATCTCGACGCGATGGAGCGGCACGGCCCCACCGTCGACCTGGTCACCGCCTACGCGCAGCCGATCCCGGCGCTGACCATCTGCGAGCTGCTCGGGGTGCCCTACGCCGACCGGGACCACTTCCAGCGGCTGATGACCGACATCAGCGGCATCGGTGGCGACTTCGACGCGGCGATGACCGCCTTCACCGCCATGCAGGAGTTCATCCACCAGCTCGCACTTGCCAAGCGCGCCGCGCCGACCGACGACCTGCTCAGCGACCTGACCGGCAGCGACCTCACCGACGCCGAGCTGGCCGGGGTCGGCGCCTTCCTGCTCGCCGCCGGCCTCGACACCACCACCAACATGCTGGGCCTCGGGGTCTTCGCCCTACTACGCGATCCCGACCAGTTCGCCGCGCTGCGCACCGACCCGGACCTCGCCGGCCCCGCCGTCGAGGAACTGCTGCGGTACCTGACCATCGCGCCCACCGGCGCGCGGGCCGCGCTTGCCGATGTCGAAATCGGCGGCGAGCTGGTCAGGGCGGGTGAGTCGGTGACCTTCTCGCTACAGGCCGCCAACCGCGACCCGGCCCGGTTCGCCGACCCGGACACCCTCGACCTGCGCCGCAACGCCACCGGGCACGTCGCCTTCGGCCACGGTGCGCACCAGTGCCTCGGCCAGCAGCTGGCCAGGGTCGAGATGCAGGTCGCCTATCCGGCCCTTGCCATCCGGTTCCCGACCCTGCGCCTTGCCGTCCCCGCCGAGGACGTGCCGCTGCGTGGCGAGCTGAGCATCTACGGCGTGCGCGAACTCCCGGTCACCTGGGACCAGCGGTAAACCCGTCAGGGCCGCGGGCCGGGTTGGCAGGTCGGGCAGAACCAGGCGACCCTCGGCGGTACGTCCCTACCCTGCTCGGCAGAGCGGACCGGGGTACCGCAGCGCAGGCAGGGCCGGCCGCCGCGCCGGTACACCCACAGTTGCCGGCCGGGCGTGGTGTCGCCGGTGGTGCTGCGCACCGGCCGGGTGGCGTTGCGCAGCAGCAGGGTGTGGCACAGCCGTACCGCGCGTTCCGGGTCGATCGCCGAGACCGGCGTCCACGGTGAGGTGCCGAGCAGGAAACACACCTCCGACCGGTAGACGTTGCCCACCCCGGCCAGCACCGTCTGGTCGAGCAGGGCGATGCCCAGCTCCCGGCTCGGTTCGATGGTGAGCCTGCTGACCGCCTCGGCCACCGAGTCGTCGTCCCAGTCGGCGCCGAGCAGGTCGGGACCGAGATGCCCGACCAGTTGGTCCTCCCGGTCGGTGCGCAGCAACGCGAGATCGTGCACGAGTACGCCGATCGCGACCGACCGCGCGGTGGTCAGCACCACCCGGACCTGATGGCCGGGGGCGCGCCAGCGCTCACCCGGTGCGGACACCCGCCAGCTGCCGTCCATCCGCAGATGACTGTGCAGGCTCAGGCCACGAGCGTCGCCGTCGAACCGGATGAACAGGTGCTTGCCGACCGAGACCACGCCGAGCACGGTGCGTCCGGCCAGTTCGACGGTGGCAAGGCGCGGATGCCGGATCTGGGCCTCGACCAGTACCGAGCCGGCCAGCGCCGCGTCCAGCGCTCGCGCGGTCCGGAAAACCGTGTCGCCCTCTGGCACCGGCCACACCCACCGGCTACTGGGCTTCTTCGTCCGTGCTCGCGTACTCCTCGACCGGCTCGTCCCGTCGTGGGGAGACCCGGCCCCTGCTGGCCCGCATGATCCTGGCGAGCAGCAGGTTGAACGCCAGCGAAACCTCACGGGCGCCGGGGGTGTTCCACTGGTGGATCGGCAGGCAGGCACCCTGCGCCTGCTGTACGGCCAACCGGTCCGGCAGCGCGACCGGCATCACCAGCGGGCCGAACAGCTCCCGCAGTTCCTCGACCCGGAACTGATGCTCGTGCGAGCGTGGCCGGACCCGGTTCACCACGACGCCGAGCGGCTGGAGCCGGGGGTTGTGCTCCTGGCGCTCGTTCTGCACCGCCTCGAAGGCCCGCTGCACCCCGGAGACCGCGAACATGGTCGGCTCGGTGACCAGCAGCGCCCGGTCGGCCGCGACCAGCGCGGAGCGGGTCAGCTGGCCGAGCGAGGGCGGGCAGTCCAGCAGGACGAGCTGGTAGGGGGTCTCGTCCTCGTCGAGCAGCGAGTCGAGGAGTTCCAGCGCCTTGCCCAGCTTGGACAGCTTGGACAGCGCGGGCTCGGGATGGTTGAGCGCCTCGACGTCCTCGGAGCCGACCAGCACATCAATGCCCTCGCCCCAGGGGCTGGGCGTGATGGCCTTGCGCAAATTGTCCAGGTTCGGCTGCTTGAGCACATCGACAAGGGTGCCCTCGGTCTCGGCCGGATCAAGGGTGGCCGTGGCGTTGCACTGGGGATCGAGATCGACCACCAACGTGCGAACTCCTCGGCGCAGGGCCGCCGAAGCGAGACCGAGCACCACCGTCGTTTTACCCACGCCACCCTTGAGGCTCAGCACCGCGACCGTATGCACGAGGCGAAGCCTAGCCACGTCTGTGTTGATCGCCGATAGCCCAGGGCGGTCAATTGCCGATCAGCTCTTCGGCGCCCGGTCCGGGATGAGGGTGGTCGCCAGGAACAGTCGCACTTCGCGGGCATCCGGGGGGCGCAGCGAGGCGTCTGCCAGCCGGTCGTTGAAGCGGTCCGCGAGAGCCATCAGGTCCGTCCGCAGCTGTTCGGCCTCCTCGGCGGTGATGAACAAGGTCGAGCCGACGACGGTGTTCGCCTTCCGCCATTCCTCGGGGCCCTCGTAGCGCGGTCCGTGGTGGTCTTTGATCAAGGCCACATGCCGGTCGATCAGGGCGTCGCCCGCCGCGCGTGCGGCAACGTGCGTCTCGGTGTCCATGTCGAGGCCACCGATGGTCTGGGTGTGACTGGTGGCCTGCCATGGCCGTTCGCGGCCGTGTGAACCCGGCGCCTCCTCGATGAACCCGTACTTGGCCAGGATGTTGAGGTGATAGGAGCAGCTGGCCACGCTCTCGCCGAGCGCCTCGGCGCAGCGGGTCGCGGTCACCGGCCCGTAGGAGCCGACATAGTCCAGTAGTCCCCAGCGCAGCGGATGGGCCAGCGCGCGCAGCCGTTTCGGATCCTCGATCCGGTCGACCCGCTCCTGGTCGGCCACCGGCTCGGCGGGCGGTGGTAGGAGTTTCGGCGCTGGGTGGTGTCGGGGTTCCGGCTTGGCTGCCACGTGCCGCAGGATAGGTACCTCAACGAACCTTTCGCAATAAATCTTGTTCGTCCGGCCGCCGTGCCGCGACGCGCTGCCTACCGGGCCCGCACAGCACCGCTGGCCAGCCCATAGACTCACCAGCCATGCGACCGGACGCGGTGCACCGCGTGTTGGAGACCGAGGTGGCCGCCGCGCGCGCCCGCAGGGGCGGGCAGGCACCTCGGGTGCTCGATGTCGGCGGCGGCAGTGGTGGCTGGGCGGTGCCGCTCGCGGCGGCCGGCTGCCGGCTGACCGTGATCGAGCCGAGCCCGAACGCCCTGGCGACCCTGCACCGGCGCGCCGCCGATGCCGGGGTCTCGGAGTTGATCACCGCTGTCCAGGGTGACGTCGACGCGCTGGACCGGCTGGTCCCCGGCGCCGAGGCCGACCTCGTACTCGGCCACGGCCTGCTGGAGATCGTCGACGACGTTGCCGCCGCGGTCGCCGCGCTGACCACGGCGCTGGTGCCCGGCGGCGCCCTGTCGGTGGTCGTCGCCAACCGCTACGCGGCCGTGCTGAGCCGCGCGCTGGCCGGCCGGCCCGCCGAGGCGCTGCGGCTGCTCAACGACCCGGCCGGTCGGCTGGTCGGCTCGGACGAGTCGATCCAGCGGCGGTTCGACATCGACGGCCTCGCCGAGGTGCTCGCCAACGCCGGCCTCGTCGTCGAGGTGCTGCACGGGCACGGCCTTGTCTCCGATGTGCTGCCCGGTTCGGTGCTGGAGGCCAATCCGGGTACCGAGGACGCGCTCGCCGAACTCGAACTCGCCGCCTGCGACCGCTCGCCGCTGCGCGATGTCGCCGCCCGGCTGCACGCCCTGGCCCGCCGCCCCGCCTGACTCCCGCTCGCCCGGCCTGACTCACCTTCGCCCGGCTTCGCGGTGGAACCCGGCTCGGCGGTGGAACTGGCGCACGGCCAGGATCGTGCAGACGGCGAGCACGACCCCGCTGATGACGAAGACGTTCCGTATCCCGAGCACGGCGCCGAGGCTGCCGCAGAAGGCCATGGCGAGTACGGACACGGTGCTCGGGGTGATCGACATCAGCCCGATGAACCGGCCCATCATGGTGTTGTCGACCTCGGTCTGGGTCAGCGCGCCGATGCCGGTTTGGATCGCGACGGTGAGCAGACCGAAGACGAAGTAGACGACGAGCAGGGTCGCGACCGTGGTGGCCAGGCCGATGGCGGCGATCAACGCTGCCAGCGTGATCATCCCGGTGATGATCAGCGCCTGCGGTGTGACACGGTTGGCAGCGAGGACGATCAGCGCCCCGCCGACCAGGTTGCCCGCCGTGTCGCCGGCCTGGATCAGGCCGATCCAGCCGGTGGAGATGTGCAGGGTGTCCACGACGTACGGGGCGAGCAGCACGGCCATGGGGCTCAGCGCGAAGGTGAGTGCGCTGAACACCAGCAGCAGCGCGCGGAGAACGGGCGAGGAGCGCACCGCCCGCAGCCCTTCACCGATCGCCGTCCAGGCCGACCGGTGCTCGTCGACGGGCGTGCCGGGGCTGTGGCGGATGGTCGCTATGAGCACGGCCGACAGCGCGAACGTCGCCGCGTCGACGGCGAAGGAGATCCAGTACGTGTGCGGTACGGCCACCAGGATGCCGGCCAGGGTGGTGCCGGCCAGCTCGCCGAGCACCGTGGTGGTCTGGATGAGGGAGTTGGCGCGTACCAGCTCCTCGACCGGGACGATCACCTGCGTCAGTGCGGCGCGAGCGGGGTTGACCAGGGTGCCGACGCTCGCCTGCAGGAAGGTGATCAGGTAGATCGTGAGCAGGTTGGGTGTGGTCAGGGTGACCAGGGCGAGCGTGGCGAGCAGCGCCGCGCGGCACACGTCACTCGCGATCATGATCCGGCGTCGGTCCCACCGGTCGACGTAGACCCCGGAGATCAGGCCGATCACGATGCCGGGCACGGCGATGGTGACGGTCAGCCCGCCGACCGCCGCGACCGAACGGGTCCGTTCGGTGACCAGCAGGATGAGGGTCAGTGTCGTGAGCGCGTCGCCGAAGGTCGAGATGCTCTGTGCCGTCCACAGGGCGAGGAATCGGGGATTTCTCGCGACGGCCGGTATTCGGGCAGGGTTGATCACCACGTGCTACCTCCGGCTGCGAGGACGTGAGCGGACGACGTGAGTGGTCGGCTGGTGGGTGGGTGCTATGCCGTGATGCCGTTGAGGATGAGGTCGGCAAGTCCATCCGTGGTGACGCTGGCGATCCCGGTGTTCCAGCCGCCGCCGCGACCCAGCGACAGCACGATCGCGAGCACGAGCGTTGCGATGTCCGCCACCGGACTGCGCAGCGTTGCCGCGTCGGGTTCGAGCACCGCGACGACTGCGGCGTGCAGGTGCTGGTAGGAGGAGGTCCGACTCTCCGAGTGCCGCGTTCGTTCCTCCTCCGGGAGTGCCTCGTGGTGTCGCGGCCGTACCGGTCCGGCGAGGCTGACCGCGTTGACCACCGCACCGGTTCGTTCGCCCTGAGCGCGGATGACCTCGATCACCGCGACCAGGCGCTCACGCAGCAGCGCGGTCGGCTCGATCGCCGTCAACTCCCCGACCACGTGCCGTGGATCGGTGACCTCGGCCAGGCAGGCCGCCAGCAGCTCGTTCTTGTCCGCGAAAGCGCGGAAGATCGTCGGCTCGCTGATCCCCGCGGCGCGGGCGATCTGCAACGTCGTCACGGACGGCCCGATCTCGACCAGCAGCGGGACAGCGGCCTGGATCACCATGGCCCGACGTTCCTCAACGCTCTGGCGCGGCGCGCGCCGCCGTGATGCTTCATCCGAACTCATGCCTCGATCATACGTAGTGAGTACTCACTACGCAACTGTGTGCTGGTCCGCATGGGAACGATGTCGGCTGTCCGGCCGGTGGACGTCCGCCGCGCTCGGTGTGCCGAGCCTGGTGTGGACGTGCCTGGTGGCAGGCGACCTTCCCGGCCGGTTTTCGTCGGCCGTCCCGGTTACACTGCGCCCGAAGTCGAACCTGTGTTCGATCTTGGGGAGGTTGTCGGATGGGGCGCAGCGGCGAGTTGCCCCGTGGGCTTGTCGACCGTTACCTCGCCAAGGACGGCGGTTGGCCGGATGACACCGGCTGTCCGATCCTGCACGTCGACATGGACGCCTTCTACGCCTCCGTCGAAATTCGCGATCGACCGGAATTGCGCGACGTGCCGGTCGTCGTCGGCGGGATCGGCAATCGCGGCGTGGTGTCCTCGGCGAACTACCTCGCCCGCACCTACGGAGTCCGCTCCGCCATGCCGACCTCCCGAGCGCGTCGGCTGTGTCCGCAAGCCGTCTACCTGCCGCCCAATTTTGCCGCGTACCACGAGGTTTCCACCGGGGTGATGGCCATCTTCCGGGACATCTCCCCGCTCGTGGAACCGTTGAGTCTTGACGAGGCGTTCGTCGATGTCGGCGGGGCGTTGCGGCGGTTGCGGGTGACGCCCGCGCGGATCGGGCAGCAGATCAGGGAGCGGGTACTCGCCGAACACCGAATCAACTGCTCGGTCGGGGTGGCGTCGACGAAATTCGTCGCGAAACTCGCCTCCGGGATGGCGAAACCGAATGGCATGCTGGTGGTTCCCGCTGCCGAGAAACTGCAATTTCTGCACCCGTTGCCGGTCTCCGCATTGTGGGGAGTCGGGCAGCGCACCGCGGAGCAGTTGGAACGGGTCGGGCTGCGCAGGGTGGTGGACATCGCGCAGTTGCCGCTGTCCCGATTGCGCCGAGTGGTGGGCAATGCGGCCGCCGAACATCTGCACGCCCTTGCCAATGGGCACGACAATCGCGCCGTGGTCGCCGAGTCGACCGACCGGTCCATCGGCGCCGAGGAGACTTTCGAGGTCGACCACCATGATCGGGAGCTACTGAAACGCGAGCTGCTTCGATTGGCGCAGCGGACAGCGGCTTCCCTGCGTGGCAAGGGTTTGCGCAGTAGGACGGTGTCCATCAAGGTCCGCTATGCCGACTTCACCACCATCACCCGATCCCGCACCCTGCCCGTTGCCACCGATGTGACGATGCTGATTTATCGCACCGCCTGCCAACTGCTCGACGAGCAGGTGCCGCCCGGCGCGGTCCGGCTGATCGGGGTGCGCACCGAGCAGTTGGTGTTCGCCGCGGACACCGGTGAGCAGTTGACCCTGGACGCCCCGGATCACGGTTGGCGCGACGCGGATGTCGCGGCGGACGCGGCACGGTCCAAGTTCGGCAGCGCCGTCATCGGCCCGGCCAGTCTGCTGCCGACCTCGCCGCGTTCCGCCGATCCCACGTAGCTGCTTTCGCCGAGAACCACCGCTCGGTAAAAGCAG
This sequence comes from Pseudonocardiaceae bacterium, assembly GCA_036268955.1. Taxonomy (GTDB): domain Bacteria; phylum Actinomycetota; class Actinomycetes; order Mycobacteriales; family Pseudonocardiaceae; genus CAJCJE01. The sequence continues at coordinate 28,371 of DATATE010000111.1, read as the reverse complement.
CTAATTCACAGTTATTTCACGGCATTTTTATCGCGCCGAACTCCTGTGCTTCCCGGCCGCCCGACAAGCCGATTTCCGAGAGGTCGATCCGTACTATCGCACCGGATGTTTCCGGTGGATTGTTCAGGCCCAGCCGTGCGGTCGTCACGAACGCCGCATCACCAGCCGGGGTCAGACATACCGAGGTCGGCTGCGCTGCCGGTACCGCGATGTGCTGCGCGAGGCTACCGTCCGGTGCGTATTTCCGAATGGCGTGACCGCCCCACAGCGCCTGCCACAGAAAGCCGTCATTGTCGACGACCATGCCGTCCGGGGAGCCTTCTTCTTCCGGAATTTCAAGGAAGACTTCCGGTTCTCCGGGCGTTCCGGACGCCGGATCGACGGCGACGCGGAATATCTTTCCGGTCGGCGTGTCCGCGTAGTACATTGTCGCGCCGTCGGCGCTGAATGCCGGCCCGTTGGCGATCGTGAGGCCCTCGATCACCTTGTGCACCGAGCCGTCATGGTCGGTGCGGTACAACGAACCCGCGCCCGGTGTCTCGTCGTAGGCCATGCTGCCGGCCCAGAACCGCCCGGCCGGATCGCACACCGCGTCATTCATCCTGGTTTCCACCGAACCGCCCTCCTCCGGGCGGTCCAGCCATTCCAGTTCACCGTCCGAATGCAGTAATGCGATCCCGGTCCCGGCTGCCACGATCCAGTCGCCGGGACGCTCACGGACCGGCGCGGCCGCACCGAGCGGCACCGGCAAATTGGCCAGCAATCGCGGCGAAGTAGGCTCGGTCGCAGACATGTCGAACAGTCGGCCGCTGAGGATGTCAACGAAAGCCAGGCGGCCGGCTACCCAGCGAGCACCTTCGGCGAGTTCATATCCACCGGCGGCCCATAGGGCGACCGGGGCTGGCGCTTGGCTCATGGTGTTGGCGGTCCTTCCGATTCCGGCGGACCCGCCGAGGCTGTTGCGGCGGGCGCGAGGCTGGTGCAATCTAGCCGGAGCGGCAAAGTGAGCGGCGGTGGTGGTGGGCAAAGCCGAGGGCATCGGTGGGCAAAGTCTTCTCGGGCTTCTCGTACCGGCCAAACCCAACCGGGTCGGGCAAAACCACGTTACCGATAAGCATCAGTTTTCACCAAGGGCCTCTTCGGTGCCGCTCCGGGCGCCTCAACTGGTTTCGTCGGGAAGTCGAACTGGATAGTGTTTTCCTTGCCAGCAAATGAAATCCGGGTCGGGCCGCGCGATTCGAGGGCGCGCGGCGCCGGTTTATCGGCCGGTGAGTTTCGGGCCGCCGACCAGACGGAAACTTCGGTTTTACCAACTGACGACGCGGCGGCTGTCCATCCCGGACTGATCCGTTTGGTCGCTGCGACGCGGCCCGGCCGTACGGGTAATCTCCAGGTTTGCATAATGAGGCGCTATCGTTGAGAATATTACAAACATAAGGCAGGCCGAACTGGTTCGCCTTTTACCCGCCACGGCGTGGCAGTCCCTGCGAGGAAGAGAGAAACCATGGCACGCAAGGTGCTCGTTCGGCTCGTTGACGACCTTGACGGTTCCCCGAGTGCGGATGTGGCCCCTGTCACGTTTGCCCTCGACGGCGTGACCTACCAGATCGATCTGAACAAGACGAACGCCGGCCGGCTTCGGGAGAGTCTTGCCGCATTCGTTGCCAGCGCGCGTCGTACGAGCGGCCGGGTCAAGCGTGGCACCGCGGTCAAGGCCGGTGGCGGCGCGACCGGCGACGTCTCGGCAATTCGGGACTGGGCCAAGAAAGAGGGCTACCCGGTTTCCGCTCGCGGTCGCATCCCGGCCAACATCCTTGAGGCCTACAACAGCACGCGTTCCGGTGCCGCCGCCGAGGCAGCGCCGAAGACCACCGTGCGTACCGCTCGCACCGCCCGCGCCAAGACCGCGGCCGCCGCCAAGTCCGCGCCGACCGCGACCGCACCTGCCAAGCGGGGTCGTCCGGCCGGCAGCACCAACAAGGGGACGGCACCGAAGGCCGCGGCCGCCAAGCGGACCCCGGCCAAGGCGGCTACCGCAAAGGCGGCGCCCGCCAAGACCGCCGCCGCGACCAAGTCCGCCGCTGGCAAGGCGACCGCCACCAAGCGCACCCCGGCCAAGACGACCGCCGCGAAGTCGACCACGGCCAAGACGGCTGCCAAGCCCGCCGCGAAGACCACCAAGGCGAGCAGCACCCCTCGTCCCCGCCGCGCGGTGACCAAGGCCAAGGGCTGATGAGCCGGTCGTGAAGCTCAAGCTCGACCTTCACGACATCTACAACGCCAGGGGTGAGATCGATCGCGCGTTGCGGGCGATCATCGACGAGGCGATCGCCAAGAAGGCGAGTGTGGTCGAAATCATCCCCGGCAAAGGTTCCGGACAACTGAAGAAGCATGTGCTGCGGTTCCTCGACCGCCCGGACATCAAGCAGCTCTACCACCGGGTGGAGAAGGACTCGAAGAACTTCGGCCGGGTGTTCGTGCACTTCCGGTGGCGGTGAGTCGGCCAGGATCGGCGCTGATTCGCCGCCACTTGGCGTCCCGAGGGCCGCCAAGTGGGCCAATGACGGCTCCCACGGGGTGGATTGGGCGCGTCCGGACCAACTACTTTTGGTTACAGTTTGGTCACACTCTGACGTTCACGTCGCTGAACAGGGCCGCCGAGGGCCCTTCGGATAGCCCGAGCGAATGATCGTCGCCTCAATCGGTGTCCAGGATGGGGCATCGGCTAGTCGGCAGGCCATCCGGATCGTATCCTTGAGGTGACGACCCCAGGGCGGGGCGCCCGCCGGCAGCGCGGCCACGCGAGCACCGGCGCCCACGAAGCTGTGCCGGAGGAGGAGCCAATGCCACTCTCCGAGCACGAGCAGAACCTGCTCGATCAGATCGAGCGCGCGCTCTACGCCGAGGACCCCAAATTCGCTTCAACTGTACGGGGTGCGCGACTGCGCCCTTCACGGCGGCGGCGGATTCAGGGCATCTCCCTGTTCGTACTGGGTGTCGCGTTGCTGGTGTGCGGGATGCTCGTGCCACCCAAGGTGTTCGACATCCCTGTGGTGAGCGTTGTCGGATTCCTGATGATGTTCTTCGGTGCGGTACTGACCATGGCGGCCATTCGCCAGGGCAACGCCGCGCCGGACGGCAACGCCGAGGATCGCGGCGGTGCCGCTGGAAACCGCAGCGGATTCACCCAACGCATGGAGGAGCGCTTCCGCAAGCGCTTCGAAGGCGAATAACCAGGTAAGCAGGTCTGGAACCAGTCGGGGGGCTGGCTTCCCCGAGCGGCATCACTCAAGCGCGGGCCGACCACCACGCCCGCGCTGAAGCACTGACAATGGCACCGATATGCAACACAGATACCCCGAGCACGCGTCGAGCCCCGCCAGGTTGGCGGGGCCGCGCGCGTTTCAGGGCCTTGTCGGACCGGGACCAGGACCTCGGCGGACCAGGGACGAAGGCCCGATGGACAAGGGACCGGGCCCCGCAGGCTGGGGACGAAGTTCGGGCGGACAAGGGATCGGGCCCCACAGGCTGGGGACGAAGGTCGGGCGGATCTGGGAAGAGGGCCTCGGCGGGTTAGGACGTTCTGGGCTCGCGACGTGGCTTGAGCACCGAGCGGGGCAGCAGCTTGGCCCGCAGGGCCAACGGAGCATTGCGGCGCAGGCTGCGCCGGACCGCGTCGAAGGCCGTGGCGATCGTCGGATCGGTACTGTCCGGCGTGCCGTACCAGGACCGTTCCACCGCCCCGACCAGCGTGTGCAGGCTCTCCTTGCCCTCAGGGTCAAGATCGTGCGCCTTGGCCAGCCGGGTCGCGGCCAACCGAACGGTGTCGCTGCCGGGGATGCTGGTGCCCCGGTCCCAGGACTCCGCCAGCAGTTCCGACCAGGCCGCGCCCGCCGCGTTCGCGCCGAGCCCGGCGACCTGGTGCAGCCGGCCCCGCCGACGGGTCGTCCTGATCACGGCCGGCGCTGCGGCGAGGCCGAGCACGATCAGCAGCGCGACCAGCCAGCCGGATAGCAGCGCCGCCGCGAGCAGCACGGCCAGCAGCCAACCGCCGATGGCAACGCCGACCCACAACCGGTGCCGGTTCCACCACCGCTTCCGCGCCGAGTCACCCGCCGCGGGCGACCGACTTCTGCCGCGCAGGGCGAGACCGGTGGCCAGGGCCGAGAGCGCCACCACGATGCCGAGCAGCCACAGCTGCCAGCCGGGGCCGGTCTGCTGGGCGGTCGCGGCGGTGGCGCCGAGGCGGCCGGTCGGCTGGTCGTCCAGCGGCTTGGAGGGCTTCTTGGTCTGGTTCGGCACACCGTCGTGCGCAGGCTTGTCGTTGGCCGGATCGCTGCTGGTGCCGGGGTTGTTGTTGCCGCCGAGATAGGCCGGGGTCTCCGCGCGGCCGTCGCTCAACGGGGTCGGGTCAAAGGTGATCCAGCCGTAGTCCGGGAAGAACACCTCGTCCCAGGCGTGCGCGTCCTGGGAGGTGATCACCCGATGGTCGCCGGACACGTAGCCGTCGGTGAAGCCGATCGCCACCCGCACCGGAACACCGATGGCGCGCAGCATCACCGCCATCGCGGAGGCGTACTGCTCGCAGTAGCCGGTCTTGCCGTTGAACAGGAAGTCGACCAGCGCGTCGTTCGTGGTGGCCGGCGCGGTCGAGGTGCTGTAGGTGAAACCGTTGGCCGGGTTGTGAAAGTAGTTGTAGATCGCCTGCGCCTTGTCGAACTCGTCTCCGTACGGGCTGGTGATCGACTGGGCGAGATTGGTCACCTGCTGGCTGACCCCGCTGATCTTCAGGTACTTCGAGTCGATCTCGCTGTAGTCGGTGCCGGCGTCGCGCAACTGGTCGGCGCTGGGCTCCTCCAACATCGCGGCCTCGACATAGCTGGCGGGATGCTGCGGCCGCTCGCTGTAGACGACACCGGAATCGGTGTCGTAGTGGTAGGAGGACGGCACGTTCTGTAGCCGCTGCGGCACCCCGAACACCGGCAGCCAGAAATCCTCCCAGTTGACCGGCTGAATACGCACACTGGTCGTCGCGTTGTCCGCGGCCTCGCCCGGCGCCATCGGCAGCGCGACCTGGTTGGCGGCGACTCCGGCCGGCATCGGCGACTCCGGCTGCCAACCCGCGTTCGGCTCGTAGTCGCTCAAGGTCACCGAGCGCAGGTACGGCGGATCCGCGGCCGGCAGGCCGTACACGTCGAACAGTTCGGTGGTGCCCTTCTCGTTGAGCATGCCGCGCAACGTGGTGAACGGCTTGATGCCCAGATAACCCGTGCCACCGCTGCCATTGCCGTCCGCGCCGGGCAGTCGACCGACCGTGCCGATCACGGTGAAGGTCGAACCGACGAGCAGTGCCAGTACCGCGGCCACCGCGGTGATGCCGATCGCGGCGGGGGCGACACCGGTCGAGGCCGCCGCTGGCAGGCCGAGCTTGCCGCGCCAGGCCTGATGGCGGGCGATGCCGTCGACGGCCAGCAGCAGGGTGAAACCGGCCGCGCCGAGCACGAAACTGAACCAGGGCAACAGGTTGTCGTCCAACGAGGCCGGCACCGCGTAGACGCACAGCAGCACCAGACCGGCCGCCGCCGGCACGCCCGCCGTCGCGGCGAGGCCGTCCACCGCGAGCGCGACCATGCCGATCGACAACACCACGAGGCACAGGATCGGCGCGTCCGCCGTTACCGGCGGTACCCCGCTCTGAACCTCCACAATGGACTGGTTGAGTACGGTGCCGAGTTCGCTGAACGCGGCGGGGCCGGGCAGGATGCCCAGCAGCGCGGACTGGGTGAACAGGGTGACCACGAGGCACAGCAGCACCAGCGCCTGGCCGACCGGAATCAGCGGGTGCGGCACCCGTAAGGCGCGCAGGCCGAGCCCGGTCGCGGCCACCACCAGTACGGTGACGAAAACGTAGGCCAGCCAGGAACTCCCGCCGACGACTCCGCCGAGCGCGGTCGACGCGCAGACCACCGCGACCGCCCCGGCGAGCGAGATGGCCAGCATCGGCCCCCGGTTGGCCTGCCCGCTCGCCGCGGCCGTCATCGGCTCTCCTCCGTCGCGATCACCGGAATTCGCCGGCCCGACAGGATCTTTCGCGCCACCGTCGGCGCGCCGCCGATCACTGGAAACCTCCGGTCAGCGACCGGCCGCGCACCGAGCCGATCCGGCACAGGTCCGTCCACACATTGTTCATCGGCAGATCCGGCCGGGCGATCACCACACCCCAGCCGGCATCGCGCAACAACGACGCCGCCTCGGTGGGATCGTTCGGGCGGTCGTCATCGGACCAGCGCGCGACATCGAGCAGCACGGCAAGGCTGCGCGGCCGGCGGATCCGGGCCCGGGCCAGTTCCGCCGCCGAGGTCGCGTCCAGCGCGCCGATGATCGCGATCAGCTCGTAGCCGTTGCCGGGATCGCCGGCGACCGAGAAGTCCCGCCGCTGGCTGACCTGGAGCGCGGCCAACCCGTCGAGCACGACGTCGTCGCTGTGCCCGGTGTCGTTGTGCTCGCCTGCGACGGTCTGCGCGTCCTCGGTGATAAGCCGGACCTGGTGGCCGCAGTGGTGCAGGTGCAGGCACATGCTCGCGCAGAAGGACACCGCCCACTCGAGGCTGCTGGTCGGCCCGGTGCCGCGATGCGCGGGCCCGCGCCGGTCCAGCAGCACCGTGATGCCACCGCGCCAGGGCCGCTCCTCCACCCGGACCATCAGCTCGTCGCGGCGCGCCGTCGAACGCCAGTGCACCCTGCGCAGGTCGTCGCCCTGCCGGTACTGGCGGACGACCGCGTCGTCCTCGCCCTGACCGGAGCGCAACCGGATCGAGCCGTCGTCGCCGGCACCCTGGCCGGAGCCCCCTGGCAGCCCGGTCAGCCGCATCGTCCTCGGCACCACGACGACCCGGCTCTGCGCGGCCAGTTCCCGTTCGAACTCGGCAAGGCCGAAGGGATCGGTCACCCGACCGCGCAGCGGCCCCACCTGGTGTATCCCGCGCACGGTCGGGCGCAGCTGATAGCCGAGCCGTACCGCGGTGCGGCGACGCAGCCGCTCGACGACGAACCGGGGCCTGCCGCCGAGCGTGTAGGGGACACCGTCCTCCAGTAGCAGGCCGCCGGAGGGAATCCGGCCGGTCGCGCTGATCTCCAGCACCACATCGGTCTGCTCACCGGCCGGCACCCTGGGCACGACGACGGTGCGCTGTGCGTGGAGACCGACCCGCGCCGTCGCGGCGAGCGCGGCGCCCAGCAGCGGCAGCGCGATCACGAAGGCGGCGACCCGCAGCAGGTCGCGCTCGTTGAGTACCGCCGAGCACAGCGCGGCCGCGAGGCCGGCGGCCAGCAGGCAGCGCCCCCTGGTGGTCAGCCCCGCCAAGGCTCCGCGCATCAGGACCTCTCCGGGCCTCGTGGCGACCGTGCCCGCGCGGCGACGGTCACCGCTGACTCATGTTCCGCTGGCCGGACCGGTCGGCGGAGTGGTCGGTCCCGCCGTGCGGCATCGGCACCGGAACCCGCTGCAACAGCGCCCTTACCAGCTCGGTCGGCGACCGGCGGGCCGCCTGGGCCTCCGAGGAGAGCACCAGCCGGTGGGCGAGCACCGCGATGGCCACCGCGTGCACGTCGTCGGGTACCACGAAGTCCCGGCCGCTGAGCGCGGCCTGCGCCCGCGCCGCGCGGACCAGGTGCAGGGTGGAGCGCGGCGAGGCACCCAACCGCAGTTCGGGCAGCCTGCGGGTCGCCGAGACCAGGTCAACGGCGTACCGGCGGATCTCGGGGGCGAGGTGCACCCGGCGCACCGCGGCGACGAGGCCCTGTACCTGCGCGGCGTTGGACACCGGCTGCAACAGCGAGATCGGGTCGGCGCCCGCATGCTCGTCGACCATGGCCAGTTCGGCCTGCGGGTCCGGGTAACCGATCGAGACGCGCGCGGTGAACCGGTCGCGCTGCGCCTCGGGCAGCGGGTAGGTGCCTTCCATCTCGATCGGGTTCTGGGTGGCGATCACCATGAACGGCGGATCGAGCGGGTAGCCGACGCCGTCCACGGTGACGTGCCGCTCCTCCATGCATTCCAGCAGCGCGGACTGGGTCTTCGGCGAGGCCCGGTTGATCTCGTCGCCGACCACGATGTTCGCGAACACCGGACCGGGCCGGAACTCGAAGTCCATGGTCTGCCGGTTGTAGATGGACACCCCGGTGATGTCGCTCGGCAGCAGGTCGGGGGTGAACTGGATGCGGCTGCCGGTGCAGTCGATCGATCGGGCCAGTGCCTTGGCCAGCGAGGTCTTGCCGACCCCCGGCACGTCCTCGACCAGCAGATGTCCCTCGGCCAGCAGGGTGACCAGCGCGATGCGCACCACCTCGGGCTTACCGACCAGCACCCGCTCGATGTTGGCGCCGATTCGCTGCGCGACCGAGTGCAGTTCGGCCAGCGCCGCGTCCAGTCGCGGCTGCTCCTGGCCGGCGCCGGTGCTGGTGGCAGGCCAGGGGCCCGATCCGGTTGCGGCGTTCGACACGGTTGGCATCCCCGCGGTGTTGGTGGTGGCGTTCCCGTTGAGCCCGTTGGCGCCGGGCGGCGTCCCGTTCGGCATTCCCGTCGGCTCGGTCGGGTCGTGCTGCTGCTGTCCAGAGTCGGGGCTCCGTTCCCAGCGGGCAGCGGGCTGGCTAGTCGAGGTCAATCGACCCTCCTGATGTTCATTCGGCCGCCGCCGCGAACGGCCGCCCTGGGTTCTACGCCGGAGGCGGGCAGCGGGATTGGTCCACGGCGCGCCCCGTTCGGACATCCCGGCCCACCGGCACGGTATTGACAACAGCCTGCCATGAAGGCCCGCCGAGGTGGGCGGGTCGTGGTCCCCACTTTGCACCACCTCCGCCCTGACCTCACACCGTGCGGGCACCCGCCGGCCGAATCCGAGGGCGCCAACTCACCCCCTAGGACGCCTGAATCCGGCCCGAGTTCTCTCCGCGCCCTCCCTTGCCGGGGGTAACGCGGCCGGGTGATGCTGGGTGCCCCACCACGCCCCCCACCTGTCCCCACCGCCACTACCTGCGAAAACATCACTCGGTCGACGGAAAACCGGGGCATTCCGCCGTTGACTGTGGTGAAAAGTGGGGTACTGTGGCCGCAAGTGGGGCGGACGGGAGCCCTATGGCCGGTTCGACAGGAGCCGGTTGGGAGGTGGCAGCCGATGTTTCTCGGCACGCATACCCCCAAACTCGACGACAAGGGGCGGCTCACGCTGCCGGCGAAGTTCAGGGACGCGCTCGCGGGCGGTCTGATGGTCACCAAGGGCCAGGACCACTGTCTGTACGTGTTTCCCCGAGCGGAGTTCGAGCAGATGGCCCGCAAGGTCGCGGAAGCGCCGTTCACCAACGAGGCGGTTCGGGCCTACCAGCGTTACCTGTTCGCCGGGACCGACGAACAGCGGCCGGACAGCCAGGGGCGGATCTCCGTTGCACCGGAGTTGCGTCGTTACGCGGGGCTGGCCAAGGAATGCGTGGTGATCGGCGCGATCACTCGGCTGGAGATCTGGGATTCCCAGTCGTGGCAGCGCTACCTCGACGAACACGAGGACAGCTACGCGCAGGCACAGGAGGAGGTTCTACCCGGCGTCTTCTGACCAGAGAAGCGATCGGCAAAACCGGATGCCGTCAGGCCTCGGTCCGCTCGGCTATCGGCCCTGGCACACCTTCCCCGGTGCCAGGTCCGACGGGCGGGCGGGGACCTGACGGCATCCGATGTCGATCAACAGCGTTCGTCCGCCGCGGCCTGACGGTGAGCGTTTGAGTCTGAAAGAGACGGGGGTGGCACAACAGCATGATCGACGCGGCGCACGATCCCAGCGCCCGGCATCTGCCGGTGCTACTCGACCGGGTGGTGGCCTTGCTGGCCCCGGCCCTCGACGGTTCCGAAGCGGTACTTGTCGACTGCACCCTCGGCCTCGGCGGTCATGCCGACGCCCTGCTCGCGGCCCTTCCCGGCCTGACCCTGATCGGTCTCGACCGCGACCGCGACGCGCTGGCACTGGCCGGCGAGCGACTCGCCCGGCACGGTGACCGGGTCCATCTCGTGCACGCCGTCTACGACCAGTTGCCGGCCGCCATCGCCGAACTCGGCTACTCCGCCGTCCAGGGCGTCCTGTTCGACCTCGGTGTCTCCTCCATGCAGCTCGACGAGCCGGACCGCGGCTTCGCCTATGCCAGGGACGCGCCGCTGGACATGCGGATGGACCAGCAGGTCGGCCTCACCGCCGCTGATGTGCTCAACACCTACCCGGCCGCGGACCTGACCCGGATCCTGCGCGAGTACGGCGAGGAGCGCTTCGCGTCCCGCATCGCCGCCGCGGTGGTCCGGGAGCGCGCCAAGGCCCCCTTCGACACCAGTGCCCGCCTTGTCGAACTCCTCTACGCGGCCGTGCCGGCCGCGACCAGACGTACCGGCGGCCATCCGGCCAAGCGCACCTTCCAGGCGCTGCGCATCGAGGTCAACAGCGAACTCGACGTGCTGCGCAGGGCGATCCCGGCCGCGCTGTCGGCGTTGTCGGTCGGCGGCCGGATCCTGGTGGAGTCCTACCAGTCGCTGGAGGACCGGATCGTCAAGCGGGTGTTCGCCGACTGGTCGGCCTCCCGTACCCCGGCCGGGCTGCCCGTCGAGCTACCCGGTCACGGCCCCCGGCTGCGCCTGCTGACCAGGGGTGCTGAACAGGCCACCGAAGCGCAGATCGAAGACAACCCCCGAGCCGCCTCGGTCCGCCTCCGCGCGGCGCAGCGGCTCGACGAAGGGGTGTCCGGGAGTTCGGAGGGGCTGCGATGACCGCGCCGGCCAGAGCGGGCGGTGGGAGGCGGACACCGACCAGGACCCAGCCGCCGGGTGAACACGCCGCCGGCACCTCGGCGACGAAGGCCGCCAAGACCGCGAAAACGGCGACCGCGAAAACGGCGACCGCGAAAACGGCGACGACCAAGTCGATGCCAACCAGGTCGGCGACGGCCAAGACGGCGACCAAGCCCGCGACGGCCAAGACGGCGACTACGGCCAAACCGGCGGCCAAACCGGCGGAGCGCGGCGAACGGGCCGCGGTCACGCACAGCCGGTCGGCCGCTGCCGAGCGGGCCTATGCGCGGCGAGCGGGGCGCGGGCCGAGTAGCCAGCCGCCGAAGACCGAGCGCAAGGCGGGTTCGGCCTCCAGGATCAGCTTCGTGGTCCTGGTGATGGCCCTGCTCGTGGTCGGGGTCGTCACCACGCTGTGGCTGTCCACCCAGTCCACCGCCGACTCCTACCAGCTCGCCCAGCTCCAGCAGAACACCCAGAACCTCGCCGCCCGCGTGCAACAGTTGCAACAGCAGATCGCGCAGGCCCACTCGCCCGGCCAGCTGGCCAAGCTCGCCCAGCAGTTGGGCATGGTGCCGGCGAACAACCTCGCGCACCTGGTGGTCGGCCCGAACGGCGCGGTGACCGTGGTCGGCACCCCCAGCGCGGCGACCGCGCCGCCGCCACCTCCGCCGCCGAGCGGCACCCCGACGACACCGACCAGCCCCACGACGCCCGGCACGACGGGTACGTCGGTCCAACCAACGGCGGGGGGCTGATCCGATGGCGCGCCAAGGCCCATCGGCGCGGCCGGTTCGAGGAGCGGGACCGATCCGCAAGCCCGCGCAGCGACCCGGCGGCGGGCCTCGGCAGGTCCGCAAGGAGCATCCGCAGGCCGCGCCGCGCCGTAAACCACGCAAGATCCTCGGCGGCAACGCCAAACCGCGCCTCGTGGTCGGCAGGCTGGTGCTGATCTTCGTACTGGCCATCGCCGGCCTGCGGCTGGTCTACGTGCAGGGCATCGACGCGCCGTCGCTGTCCGCCGAGGCCGAGCAGGAGCGCGCGACGCCGATCTTCACCCCCGCGCAGCGGGGCACCATCACCGACCGCAACGGCAACAAGCTCGCCTTCAGCGTCCAGTCCGACGCGCTGTACTACCAGCCGCAGGCCACCGAAGCCAAGTGGAACGTCAAGACCGATAAGATCACCTACGCCGCCTACGTGCAGGAGGTCGCAAGCTATCTGCCGCAGGTCCTCGGCGGCGCGGTCGACCAGCAGAGCCTGGTGAGCCAGCTGAGCAACACCAAGAGCAAGTTCATCTATCTCGACAAGCAGGTCGAGCCGGCGATCGCGGAGGCGATCCACCAGAAGTTCCCGTTCGTCGGTATCGAACCGCGCTCGCTGCGCGAGTACCCGAACGGCACCGTCGCCTCCAACGTCGTCGGCCTGGCCACCTGGCAGTCGTTGCCGCGCCCCGGCAACAAGGACTACGCCGCCACCAAGGGCCTGATCGGCCTGGAATCCTCGATGAACAGCCAACTGTCCGGTACGCCCGGTCAGGAGATCGCCGACACCGAGGCTGGCAACGACAAGGTGATCATCCCCGGCACCGAGCGTGATGTGCAGCAGGGGGTCAACGGCGACGACGTGCAGCTGACCATCGACACCGACCTGCAGTACGAGGTGCAGCAGCTGGTCGCGCAGTACGTCGCCGAGAAGGGCGCGCGGGACGGCAGCGCGGTGGTGATGGACGTCAAGACCGGGCAGGTCTACGCCCTGGCCGACGACCAGAGCTTCGATCCGAACAACCCCTCGACGATCACCAACGCCAACTCCGGTGACGAGGCGGTGACCACCCCGTTCGAGCCGGGTTCGGTGAACAAGATCGTCACCATGGCCGCCGCGATGAACGCGGGCACCGTCACCCCGGACACCGTGGTCGACGTGCCGTCGGTGCTGCACTATCCCGACGGGGTCACCATCCACGACGCCGAGAACCACGGCGACATCAAGATGACCGTGACCGGCGTGTTCGCCCAGTCCTCCAACATCGGCACCGACGAGATCGCGCACATGGTCGGGGCGAACGCCTTCGATGCGATGCTGCTGAAGATGGGCGTCGGCCAGAAGACCAATGTCGGCCTTCCTGGCGAGAGCGCGGGTTCCGTGCCCGCGATGAAGGACTGGAGCGCCTCCACCTTCGACAACCTGCCCTTCGGCCAGGGCCTGTCGGTGACCGTGCTGCAGATGGCCGACGAGTACCAGGCCATCGCCAACGGCGGGGTGCGCATCCCACCGAGGATCATCCAGTCGATCACCGAACCGGACGGCACCGTGGTCCCGACCCAGCAGCCGGCCGGGGTTCGGGTGGTCAGCCCGCAGACGGCCAAGACACTGCTGGACATGATGCGCGCGGTCCTGCAGAACTCGCCGCACGGCCAGTCCGGTACCGGCGTGTCGGCGGCCCTGCCCGGCTACCAGATCGCCGGCAAGACCGGCACCGCGCAGCAGATCGTCAACGGCACGTACAGCAAGTCCGACAACACCACCACCTTTGTCGGCATCCTGTCCGCGGACAATCCCCGGTTCGTCGTCGCGGTCATGCTCGACCGGCCGACCAACGGCGCCGACGAGAGCGCGGAGACAGCGGCGCCGCTGTTCCACGACATCGCCTCCTACATCGTCTCCCGGTACAACCTGCCGGTGTCCACCCAGCCGGTGCCGTTCTCGACGCTGGTGGTCTCGCCGTAGGGAATGGACCGTAGTCGCCCGACCGCGTTGGGTGACGATGTCGTGGGTCCTACCGGGACCGCCACTCGCGCAGGCGCATAGTGGCAGGTGACCGGGGGCCGGACCGAAATCGAGAGGACGAACCAGCGGTGCCGCAAGACGCCCTGCAAGTGCCCGCCGGGACGCCGGTAGCCTTGCCCGACGTGCCAGTCATGCCGGAAGGCAAGCAGCTCATCGCGCCGCCTCGCCCAGCCCTGACCGAACCCGTCGACGTCGCCGAAATGGCCGTCTCGATCGGTGCCACGTTCGCCGCGAACACCGCCGACCCGAACGAGTGCCAAGTGGTCGGCATCACCCAGCGCGCCCAGCATGTGCGGGCCGGTGACCTGTTCGCCGCGCTGCCCGGTGCCAACACGCACGGCGCCGACTTCGCCGAACCCGCGCTGGCCGCCGGTGCGGCCGCCGTCCTCACCGACCCGGCAGGCGCCGCCCGGCCGGCACTGGCCGGCGCCGGGGTGCCGATCCTGGTGCTGCCCGATCCACGCACCGTGCTCGGTTCGCTGGCCGCGCGGATCTACGGCTGCCCCTCCGACCGGCTCGCCGTCATCGGCGTCACCGGAACCTCGGGCAAGACGACGACCACGTACCTGATCGACGCGGGCCTGCGGGCCGCCGGCAAGACCACCGGCCTGATCGGCACCGTGCAGACCGCCATCGCGGGCCAACGGCTGGCCAGCGCGTTCACCACCCCGGAGGCGCCGGATCTACAGGCGCTGCTCGCGCTCATGGTCGAGGAGGGCGTCAGCCATGTGCCGATGGAGGTCTCCAGCCACGCGCTGACTTTCGGACGGGTGGCCGGGGTGCACTTCTCGGTCGGCGCGTTCACCAACCTCTCCCAGGACCACCTGGACTTCCACCGGGACATGGAGGACTACTTCGCGGCCAAGGCCAAGCTGTTCGACGGCCGGGCCCGTACCGAGGTGGTCTGCACCGACTCCGAGTGGGGCCTTCGACTGGTCAAGCCGAACACCGTCACGGTCAACACGACCGGCGGCGACGCGGGCTGGTGGGTCGAGGATCTGCTCTCCGCCCCGGACGGTGGGCAGCGGTTCACCGCGGTCGGGCCGGACGGCGCGCGCATCCCGATCGCGCTGCGGCTGCCCGGTTCGTTCAACGTCGCCAACGCGCTGCTGGCCACCGCGATCCTGGTCGAGTCCGGCATCCCGGCCGACGCCATCGCCGAGGGCCTCGGTGGTGTGGACGTCCCCGGTCGGATGGAACGGGTGGACGCCGGGCAGGATTTCACCGCGGTGGTCGACTACTCGCACAAACCGGCCGCGGTCACCCTGGCGCTGGACGCGGTGCACGCCCAACTGGACCGGGCCGGCAGCAAAGGCCGGGTACTGGTGGTGCTTGGCTGTGGCGGCGACCGGGATGCCGGCAAGCGGCCGCTGATGGGCGAGGCGGCGGCACGCCGGTCGGATCTGTTGGTGGTCACCGACGACAACCCGCGTAGCGAACAACCCGAACTGATCAGGGCGGCGATGCGCAAGGGCGCGCTCGCGGTGCCGAGGGAGGCGCGCGGCGAGGTGGTCGACATGGGCGACCGGCGGGCGGCTATCCGGTTCGCGGTGGCCAGTGCCCGGCCCGGCGACGTGGTCGTGGTGGCGGGAAAGGGACATGAGACCGGACAGGAGATCGCCGGGGTGATCCACCCCTTCTCCGACTCCGACGAGTTGGACGCGGCCATCCGCGAACTGGCGAAGACGCACGAGTAGCAGCCCGCGAAGACGCACGAATGGCCAAAGACGTACGAATAAAGGAGCCGCACGCACGTGAACGGCGTTTCTGATCGGCCCCTGTTGACGGCGGTGGGTCGGTGATTCGGTTGACACTGGCCGAGATCGCCGAGATCGTCGGCGGCCGGCTCTACGGCGCGACCGGCGCCGAGGTGGTCACCGGCGGGGTCGAGTTCGACTCGCGCGCCCTCGGCACAGGTGACCTTTTCGTTGCGATGCCGGGTGAACGGGTCGACGGGCACGACTTCGCCGCCGCCGCGATCGCCAAGGGCGCGGTCGGGGTACTGGCCGCGCGGGAGGTACTGGGTCCGGACGGGCCGGTGCCCTCGGTGGTGGTGACCCCGCTCGGACCGACCGGCAGCAGGGCGATGGCACTGGCCGGTGACTCCGACGGTTCCGGTGCCGCGGTACTGGCCGCGATGGCCGCCATCGCCGGGCATGTCGTGCGGGTGCTGACCCCCGCCGGGCTGACCGTGGTCGGGGTGACCGGGTCGGCCGGCAAGACCTCCACCAAGGACCTGATCGCGCACCTGCTTCGCCCGCTCGGCTCGACCGTGGCACCGCCGGAGTCGTTCAACAGCGAGCTGGGCACGCCGTGGACGGTGCTGCGCGCCACCGAGGAAACCCGGTACCTGGTGCTGGAACTGTCCGCGCGCGGTGTCGGGCACATCGCCGCCGCCTGCCGGGTGACCCGGCCGAGGATCGGCGCCGTGCTCAACGTCGGCCGTTCGCACCTCGGCGAGTTCGGCTCCCAGCAGCAGATCGCCGTCGCCAAGGGCGAACTGATCGAGGCCCTCCCCGAGACCGGGGTGGCGATCCTCAACGCCGACGATCCGCTCGTCGCCGCCATGCGGGAACGGACAAGGGCCAGGGTCGTCGCGTTCGGACAGTCCACCGCGGCCGATGTCCGCGCCGAGCGGGTGGTGCTCGACGAGCAGGCCCGTGCCGGTTTCGAACTGCACACCCCGCAGGGCAGCACCGGTGTCCAACTCGGTCTGCACGGCGCGCACCAGGTCAACAACGCGCTGGCCGCCGCGGCGATCGCCATCGAACTCGGCGCCGACCTCGACTCCGTCGCCAAGGGACTCTCCAGCGCGCGTCCGGTGTCACGGCGGCGGATGGAGGTGACCACCCGCCAGGACGGCGTCACCGTGGTCAACGACTCCTACAACGCCAGCCCGGAGGCGGTGCGCGAGGCCTTGAAGACCCTTGCCACGATGGGCCGGTCGGCGAAGGGCCGCACCTGGGCGGTGCTCGGCCCGATGGGTGAGCTCGGCGAGGACAGCGTCGCGGTGCACGACGAGATCGGCCGGTTGGTGGTGCGGCTGGACATCAGCCAGCTGGTGGTGGTGGGGGAGGCCGCCCGGCCGATCCATCAGGGCGCGAGCCTGGAGGGCTCGTGGGGAGAGGAGTCGGTACTGGTGCCGGACGTCGACGCGGCCGTCGCGCTGCTGCGGGCCGAGCTGCGACCGGGTGACGTGGTGCTGGTCAAGGCGGCCAAGGCGGCCCGGCTGTGGCGCATTGCCGAAGCCCTGCTCGACCCGGCCGGTGGTGTCGCGTGAAGGGCATCCTCATCGCGGCCGCGGTCGCGCTGTTCGTGTCGATCATGTTCACCCCGTACCTGATCAGGCTGTTCACCAAGCAGGGCTTCGGCCAGGAGATCCGCGAGGAGGGCCCGAAGAGCCACGCGGCCAAGCGCGGCACGCCCTCCATGGGCGGGGTGGCCATCCTGGTGGCCTTGTGGGCGGGCTACATCGCGGCGCACCTGGTCAACGCGCTGTCCTCGACCCAACGGGAGGGACCTACCGCCTCCGGCCTGCTGGTGCTGCTGCTGACCACCTCACTGGGCCTCGTCGGCTTCCTCGACGACTTCATCAAGGTCCGCAAACAGCGCAACCTCGGCCTGAACAAGACCGCGAAACTCGTCGGCCAGTCCGTGGCGACCATCCTGTTCGCCGTCCTGGCGATGCAGTTCGTCAACGCCAACGGCATCCGCCCGGTCTCCATCGACCTCTCCTACACCCGCGACATCCCGGCGATCTCCTTCGGTGTCATCGGCTTCGTGGTGTTCTGCTACATCGCGGTCAGCGGCTGGTCGAACGCGGTGAACTTCACCGACGGCCTCGACGGTCTCGCCGGCGGCAGCTCCGCGATGGCACTGGCCACCTACGTGGTCATCGCGTTCTTCCAGACCGGCCACGACTGCTTCACCACGACCACCCCGTCCCGGCTGCTGGGCTGCTTCCAGGTCCGCGACCCGCTCGACGTCGCGCTGGTCGCCGCGGCCGGCCTCGGCGCCTGCGTCGGGTTCCTCTGGTGGAACGCGGCACCGGCCAAGATCTTCATGGGCGACACCGGCTCGCTGGCCCTCGGCGGGTTGTTCGCAGGCCTGTCCATGGTCACCCACACCGAACTGCTGATGATCATCATCGGCGGCCTGTTCATGGTCGAGATGCTCTCGGTGGTGCTGCAGATCGCGATCTTCCGCACCAGCCATCGACGACTGTTCCGAATGGCCCCGTTCCATCATCACTTCGAATTGGCCGGGTGGGCGGAAACCACGGTGATCATCAGATTCTGGCTGCTCGGCGCGACCTGCTGCATGTTCGGCCTCGGCCTGTTCTACGCCGACTGGCTCACCTACGGCGGAGGCTGACGTGGCCGCCGAAGGACTGGATCACCTGGCCGGCGCGCGGGTGCTGGTCGCCGGTGCCGGGGTGACCGGGGCGCCGACCGCGAAGGCGCTGCTGGCGCTGGGCGCCGAGGTCACCGTCACCGATGCCAGTGCCGAGAAGCTCGCCGCGCTGGCCACCGAGCTACCGGCGATCGACACCGCGCTCGGCCTGACCGAACCGCCGGCCGGCACCCGCCTCGTGGTCACCAGCCCCGGCTGGCGGCCGAGTACCCCGCTGCTGGCCGCCGCGGCCGAGGCCGGCATCGAGGTGATCGGCGAGGTCGAACTGGCCTGGCGCATCTGCGCCACCGACGCCGATCCGCCGACCTGGCTGGTGGTCACCGGCACCAACGGCAAGACCACCACGGTCAGCATGCTGGCGGCCATCCTGCACGCGGCCGGGCAGGACGCCGTGGCCTGCGGGAACATCGGTCTCCCGGTGATCACCGCGGTCGCCGCCGGACATCGGGTGCTGGCCGTCGAACTGTCCAGCTTCCAGCTCTACTGGTCGCCCTCGGTGCGGCCGGATGTCGGCCTGCTGCTCAACATCGCCCCCGACCACCTCGACTGGCACGGCGACCTCGCCGGCTACATCGCGGCCAAGGCGCGGGTGCTCACCGGGACCGTGGCGATCGCCGGGATCGACGACGACCTCGTAGCCGGTCTGCTCACCGAGGCCCCGGCCGGCACCAGGTACGGGCTGACAATGGCCGAACCGGATGCCGGCCAGTTCGGTATCCGCGCTGGTCAGCTCGTTGACCGGGCCACCGTCGCCGAGGCGGGAACGGTGTTGCTGCCGGCCGCCGAGGTGCACCCACCCGGCCCGTCCGGCGTGTTCGACGCGCTGGCCGCCGCCGCCGTCGCCAGGGCGCACGGGGTCGGCGAGTCCGCGATCGCCGAGGGCCTTCGTGGTTTCCGTCCCGGCGGCCACCGCGGCGTCGAGGTCGGCGAACTGGACGGCGTCCGCTACCTCGACGACTCCAAGGCGAGCAACCCGCATGCCGCCGCCGCCGCGATCCGCGCCCACGACCGGGTCGTCTGGGTGGCCGGTGGCCTGCTGAAGGGCGCCTCCGTCGACGAACTGGTGATCGAACTCGGCTCGCGGCTGGTCGGTGCGGTGCTGCTGGGCACCGATCGGGAGGTGATCGCCGCCGCGCTCGCGCGACACGCGCCGGATGTCCCCGTGCACCTGGCCGCAGCGGGAGACCATGACGCTATGGCGGTCATGGTGGATGCGGTTACGGCGGCGGGCGAACTGGCCGGCCCCGGTGACGTGGTGCTGTTGGCGCCGGCCGGGGCGAGCTGGGACATGTTCACCGACTATGCCCATCGTGGCCGCGCCTTTGCCGAAGCGCTGGCCGCTGTCGCCGCGCAGCGGCAGTTGGCGAGGCCGGGAGACCGGTCATGACCGAGCTTGCGAGGCAGGCGAGCGTCACCGAGGCGGTGTCGTGACCACGACGGTCCGCCCGGCGCGCAGGAACACCGGGCGGGCGAGCAAGCGGCGGGTGCGGTTCAGTGCCTTCCGTGACGCGCTCGGTCCGCTGACCGCGTGGCTCGGCCGGCCACTGGCCTCCTTCCACCTCGTGCTCGCCGTGTTCGGGCTGCTGACCGCGATCGGCCTCGTCATGGTCGCCTCGGCCTCGCCGATCGTGTCGCTGCAACAGCACAACGGGTCCACCGCGTACGCGCTGTTCAAGAAGCAGCTCGCGTTCGCCCTGCTCGGCCTGTTGGTGTTCTGGATCGGCCTGCGCGTGCCGCTACAGCGGATCAGGGCACTGTCCGGCACGTTCATCACCGTCTGCATCGTGCTGCTGCTCGCGGTGCTGGCCGTGCACACCAACACCCGAGGCTTCCTGCCGATCGGGCCGCTGGCCTTCCAGCCGGTCGAGCTGGCCAAGCTGGCGCTGGCGCTGTGGGGCGCGCACGTGCTGGTGAAGAAGAAGGCACTGCTGCACCAGTACCGGCATCTGCTCGTCCCGGTGGTGCCGGTCGGCCTGCTGCTGCTGACCCTGATCATCCTGCAGCCGGACTTCGGCAGCACGGTCACCCTCGGCGTGGTGCTGATCTCGTTGCTGTGGTTCATCGGCGCGCCGATCCGGCTGTTCGCGGCGATCCTGGTGGGTGCGCTCGGCGGCGCGATCGTGCTGTCCGTCGGTGCCCGCTACCGCAGCGGCCGGGTGTCCGCGTTCTTCAACCCCAGCGCCGACCCGACCCTGTCCTACCAGGCGTTGCAGGCCAAGTACGCGCTCGCCGACGGTGGCCTGTTCGGCCAGGGCCTCGGCCAGGGCGCCGCCAAGTACGGCTACCTGCCGGCCGTGCACACCGACTTCATCTTCGCGCTGATCGGCGAGGAACTCGGCTTCGTCGGCTGCCTGCTGGTGCTCGGCCTGTTCGCCATGCTGGTCGTGGTGGGCCTGCGGATCGCGATGCGCAACATCGACCCGTGGATCAAGGTCGTCGCCGGCACCCTGACCGTCTGGCTGGTCGCCCAAGCCATGATCAACATTGGCTACGTGATCGGCCTCATCCCGGTGACCGGTATCCCGCTGCCGATGATCTCCTACGGTGGCACCTCGCTGGTGATCACCATGCTGGTGTTCGGCATCCTGGCCAACTGCGCCCGGCACGAACCGGAGTCCGTTGCCGCGCTGCGCACCCAGGGCCCCGGCCGCTTCGGCAGGCTGCTGCACCTGCCGGCGCCGATCGTCTACCAGCCACCGGTCCGTCGCAAACCGGCCCGGCCCTCCACCCCGCCGAGGGGAGCGGGCCGGCCCGGTGGCTCCGGCGGCGGCCGGTCCAGCGGCGTGCCGGCGGCCGAGGACCGGCGCAAGGCGGGCCGATCGGCGGTAGGGGACCGGCGGCGTACGGCTTCGCGGGGTAGTGAGGAACGATGGGGGCCTGGACGGTACGGCGGAACGCGTGCCGCAGGGCGATCCGCAGAAGGAGGAGGCCGTTGACCGGCTACGAGAGTCTCCGGGGGACTCTTCCGCTCGGGGAGGAGTTTCCGCAGGGGGTGGCCGGTACCGGACCGTGCGTCGTGGTCGCCGGGGGTGGCACCGCTGGGCACATCGAACCCGCGTTGGCGCTGGCCGACGCGGTCATGCGGCTGATGCCGGGGGCGCGGGTCGTCGCGCTGGGCACCAAACGCGGCCTGGAGACCAGCATCGTGCCGGCCCGTGGCTACCAACTCGAACTCATACCGCCGGTCCCGATGCCGCGCAAGCCGACACCGGAACTGCTCCGGCTGCCGATGAAGGTGCGTGACTCGGTCCGCACCACCCGCGCGGTCCTGGAACGGGTCGGCGCGGACGTGGTCGTCGGCTTCGGCGGCTATGTCGCGTTGCCGGCCTACCTCGCCGCGCGCAACCGGGTACCGATCGTCGTGCACGAGGCGAATGCCCGCGCCGGCCTCGCCAACAAGGTCGGCGCCCGCTACGCGGTCAAGGTCGCCGCCGCCGTACCCGACAGCGGCCTCGCCAACGCCGAGGTGATCGGCATCCCGCTGCGCCAGTCCATCACCAGCCTGGACCGGGCCGCGCTGCGCGCCAAGGCCCGCGCGCACTTCGGCCTCGACCCGAACGCGCCGACCCTGCTGGTCACCGGTGGTTCGCAGGGCGCGCGGTCGATCAACAACGCCGTCTCCGGTGCCGCCCGCGAACTCGCCGACGCCGGCATCGGCGTACTGCACGCGTACGGCAAGAACAACACCATTGCCGTACAACACGATCAGGCCCAGCGCGGCGCGCCGCCCTACATCGCGGTGCCCTACCTGGAGCGGATGGATCTCGCGCTGGCCGCCGCCGACGCGGTGCTCTGCCGGTCCGGGGCGATGACCGTCGCCGAGGTCTCCGCGGTCGGCCTGCCAGCGGTGTTCGTGCCACTGCCGCACGGCAACGGCGAGCAGGCGCTCAACGCGAGCGCCGTTGTCGAGGCAGGCGGCGGAGTCCTTGTCCCCGATGCGGAACTGACCTCGCGAAAGGTGATCGAGTTGGTGGTCGGCATCCTCACCGATCCGCGTCGACTGTCCACAATGAGCGCTGCCGCCCAGGGCAGCGGGTCCAAGACCGCGGCCGACGTACTGGCCCGGATGGTGCTGGAAGCCGCGACATCATGAGCGAAATCTTCAACGGGGCACACCTCATCGGCATCGGTGGCGCCGGCATGAGCGGCATCGCCCGCATCCTGCTCGCCCGGCACGTGCCGGTGTCCGGTTCGGACGCCAAGGAGTCGCCGACCGTGCTCGCGCTGCGCGCGCAGGGCGCCCGGATCGGCATCGGCCAGCAGGCCGCCAACCTCGACCTACTCGACCGGCCGCCCGCCGTCGTGGTCGTGTCCAGCGCGATCCGCGACGACAACCCGGAACTCGCCGAGGCGCGCCGTCGGGGCATCACCGTGCTGCACCGCTCCCAGGCGCTGGCCGCGTTGATGGCCGGGCACAAGGTGGCCTGCATCGCCGGCACGCACGGCAAGACCTCCACCACCTCGATGCTCACCGTGGCGCTACAGCACTGCCGGCTCGACCCGTCCTTCGCCATCGGCGGCGACCTCAACGAGTCCGGCTCCAACGCCCATCACGGCAGCGGTGGCCTGTTCATCGCCGAGGCCGACGAGAGCGACGGCTCCTTCCTCGCCTTCAGCCCGTACGTTGCGGTGGTCACCAATGTGGAGGCTGACCACCTCGACCACCACGGCACGGTGGACGCCTACATCGCGGTGTTCGACGAGTTCGTCCGGCGCATCGAACCGGGCGGCGTGCTGATCGCCTGCGCCGACGACCCCGGCTCGGCCGCGCTCGCCGACCGGGCGGGGCAGGCCGGCGTGCGGGTGCGCCGCTACGGCTTCACCGCGACCGGCGAGAACGACGCGATCGCGGCCGGGTTCACCCCGACCGGCGGCACCAGCGACGAACGGGCCGGCGGCAGCGAACTGACCCTGCGCGTCGACGGCGCCGACCTCGCGCTGCGGGTCGCGGTTCCCGGCGAGCACATGGCGCTGGACGCGGCGGCGGCACTGCTGGCCGGCCTCGAACTCGGCGCGCCACTGGAGGGTCTCGTCGAGGGTCTGGCCGCGTTCGGCGGCGTCCGCAGGCGCTTCGAGTTCAAGGGCCGCTCCGGGCAGATCCGGGTCTACGACGACTACGCGCACAACCCGACCAAGGTCTCCGCGCAGCTCAAGGCGACCCGGCTGGTGGCGGGCGAGGGCAGGCTGCTGGTCATCTTCCAACCGCACCTGTACTCGCGGACCAGGGACTTCGCCGCCGAGTTCGGTCGCTCGCTGTCGCTGGCCGACGAGGTGATCGTGCTGGACGTCTACGGCGCCCGCGAGGAGCCGATTCCCGAGGTCACCGGCAAACTCGTCGCCGACGCCATCGACCTGCCGGCCGGGAAGGTGCACTACGAGCCCGGCTTCGACCGCATTCCCGATCTGGTCGCCGGCCTGGTCGGCGACGGCGACCTGGTACTGACCATGGGTGCCGGCGACGTCACGTCGCTGGGCAGGGAGATCATCGCCGCGCTCGACCGACGCGCCATTTCCGGGGCCGGGATCGGCTGATGGGCAAGGCTTCGGACGGCCCCGGCGAGGGCACCGACGACGGTGGCGCGGCCGAATACACGCCACCCCGGTCGCGTTCGGAGCGCGGTCGCGGCTACCACGGCACCACCCGCTCCGGCGCCAACTCGGCTGCCGACTCCGGAGCCAGGACGGGGCGGACCGCGACCAAGGACCGGTCGAGTCGGCCCGGCCCGGCCGGTTCCGCGACCACCCGCGCCGGCCGGACCGCCCGGTCGAGCCGGAGCGAGCGCGCGGAGCGGACCGGCGGGCGCGGGACCACGCGGCCGAGCCGGTCCGGGCCGCCCACCCGCCGACGCGCCCTACTGCGCCGCTGGATGGCCCTCGTCGTGTTCCTCGGCCTTGTCGCGGTCGTCGTCGCCGCGCTCTACACCCCGCTGCTCGGCGTCCGCTCGGTCGAGGTGTCCGGCAACGTGGTGCTCACCAGCACGCAGGTGAGCAGCGCTGCCGAGGTGTCGATGGGCATGCCGATGCTGCGGCTGGACACCGGTTCGATCAGGACGAGGGTGGCCGCGCTGCCCAGGGTCGCCACGGTCGACGTGGTCCGCGAATGGCCCGCGACGGTACTGATCGAGGTGACCGAACGGCAGGCCGCCGCGACCTTCGCCGGTCCGGGCGGCGTGCACCTCGTCGACTCGACCGGCGTCGACTTCGCCACCGTGCCGACCGCGCCGCCCAACCTGCCGACGCTGACCGTCGGCCACGTCGCGCCGACCGATCCGGCCACCAAGGCCGTTTTCGCGGTACTCGCGGCCATGCCGAGCCAACTGCGCCCGGAACTGGTGAACATCGGCGCGTCGACCCCCGGTGGCGTGACGTTCACCCTGAACACCGGCAAGACCGTCATCTGGGGCGACGCCGGCGACTCCGCGCACAAGGCGACCGTCCTTGCCGCGCTGCTCAGCCAACCCGGCAAGGTCTACGACGTCTCCGCCCCCGACCTGCCCACCGTCTCGTCCTGAAAACTCCTCTTCCGCTATACCCCGCTTTCCGAGAAACCCTGCGGCGACAGCGGTTCGGCCGCTATAACTGATCGCAAGGGGGGCGAAAAGTGGCAGTACCCAAGCTGAGTAGGCGCGCGCTGGTTCTCGGCGGCCTCGCGGCGGGTGTCGTGGTGGTCGGCGGCGTCGGCGAGTACGCCGAGGTTCTGCCCGGTGGCGTCCAACTGCACCGGCTGCTCGGGCTGACCGGCGGCACCGGCAGCGTCCCCGATGTGCCACCGGCAACCGTGACCGCGCACCAGGTCCATTCGGCGGCGCGCGGCCGAATGGTCAACCTGGTCACCATGGTGCCGGCCGGCGCGGACCCGCGCGACCTCCCGGTGTGCCTCGTCCTGCACGGCCGCAACAACAACGCGCAGGGCATGGTCACCCTTGGCCTGCCGCGATTCCTGACCGCGGCCGTCCGCGCCGGCATGCCACCGGTCGCGCTGGTCGCGGTCGACGGCGGCGACTCCTACTGGGTCGCCCGCACCCCCGCCGACGACCCGCAGCGCATGCTCACCGCCGAACTGCCCGGCTGGCTGACCGAACGCGGCTTCGCCACCGGCGTCCCCGCCACGGTGCTGGCGATCTCCATGGGCTGCTTCGGCGCACTGGTGTACGCGCGTGGCCGCGTGACGGGCAATCCCCTGCGGGCAATGGCTTTGCTCAGTCCGGCGCTGTTCCAGAACTGGACCGGCGCCAACGGCGTGCACGCCTTCGCGAGCGAAGCGCGGTGGGCCGCCTACGAGCCGCTGCGGCACCTCGACCAGCTGCCGGCAGCGCTGCCGCTGGGCATCTGGTGCGGTCGGGAGGACCCGTTCTACCCGGCCGCCGCGCAACTGGCCGCCGGTACCCGTCCGGTCCTCGCGTCCTTCCCGCACGGCCAACACGATGACGACTTCTGGCGCCGCATGCTGCCGGCCGCGGTGCCGTTCGTCGGCACCCGGTAGTCAGCCTTTCCGCGCGCCCGGATAGATCTGCTGCCAGTTCGGTGTCGACGGCTGGATGGCGCCGGCCGGGCCCTGGCCGATCAGCCAGAACAGGTTCCCGGTGATCTGTTGCACCAGCGCGGCCGTCGCCGGTGACTCACCACCGCCGGGCAGCAGCGCCGGAATCCAGTTGTTCGTCCCGCTGTCCCACACTCCGGCCTTGCTCGCCGGATCGCTGTAGTAGGTCATGTCCGAGTAGAAGGTCGGCCCGGCTCGGGTGTTGGCCTGCGCCTTGTTCGCCGGCAACCCGGAATGCGCCAGTACCTGCACATTCGCCGGATGACCCGCCTGCGGTTCCAGACTGTCCACATCGGATCCGATCGCGGCCGGCAGTACCGAGCCGTCGTGCAGTCCGGTGCCCTTGAAGATCCAGGCCGACGCGTCGGCGACGGTCAGGTCGGCCCGGACGCCCGGTTCGAGGAATCCGTTGTAGGCCTCGCCGACGAAGTCGGTCTCCGGCCAGCTCGCCGGGGGCACCGCCCAGGTGTTGCCGGTGACCTCACGGGGATCGCCCTTGCCGTTGAGCGGGTCCTGCGCGGAGTCGCGGTAGTCGACGAGTTCCCGGTCCGCGCCGAGTGGTGAGGCCTGTGAGCGTACGTGCCGCAGCACCCCGCTGGCGCCGAAGAAGGCCAGGTTGAGACCGTGCGCGTTGGCCGCGACGGCGGCGTCGCGCTCGGGCAGCGACCAGCACTCGTCGTGGCCGAGGGAGAGCAATGCCTTGTGGTTGGCCAGGATCTGCGGATGCTCGGCCACGGTCAGGTCCGTCGCGTAGGAGATGTCCAGGCCGTGCTGTTCCATGTACCGCACCAGCGGCAGCTCCAGCCACATGAAGTCCCCGGTGCCGTCCTCGTCACCGTAGGGCCGGTCGTAGCTGACGATCCTGGCCCGCGAGCACAGCGGGTAGACCCCGCGCGGGCACGCGCCCTGGCCGACGTAGTAGTCGTAGCCGCCGTAGGGATTCCAGGCCTGCCAGGTGAAGACGTCGTTCTTGAGCAGGTAGGTGCCGTGGCTGTTCGGGTCCCACACCGTCAGCGGCACGTAGCTCTGCTCGTTGTCGCTGCCGGTCAGTTTGAACAGGTAGTCGCCCTGCACGAACGAGGTGGTGATCGGGACGGTCAGCGACGGCGTCCAGTTGTCGCAGGAGACCATGTTGACCCCGGCGGTCAGCGGACACGGCGGCTGCGCCCTGCCGGTCAGCTCGGCCGAACTCCACACCAGCCGGGCGCCGATGCCCTGGTAGTAGCCGACCCGGTAGGCGTCGATCCGGAACCTCGGCGCGGTACTGGATACGTAGAAGGTCACCGACTGCCCGGCGGCCGCGTAGACCTGGTTGGCGAACCCCTCGATCTTGCCGGTGGCCGGGGTGTCGCCGATGCGCCAGGCCGGGCTGCCCGGTTTCCTGTTCTCCCGCGCCACCCAGTTCGCGGTGACCCCGTCGTCGGCCAGTGCGGTGACCGAGGATCCGGTTCCCTGGCCGGGCCGCGCCGTCGAACCGCCGGACGGTGCGGACGCGGTGCTCGTCGACGGTCCGGACCGGACCACGAACACGACTGCGACCGCGGCCACCAGCAGGACGCCGAGCGCGGCGGCGAGCAGGGTCTTCGCGGTCGGCCTGCGGATGTTCACCAGATCACCAGGTACCGGTCGGTCATGCGCGGATCGGACAGATCGACGGTGGCACCGGCCGGTCGGCACGTCGATCGACCGGTGGCACCGTGCGTCGACCGGACGGCGCGGTCAGCCCCTTCGGGCGGTCCTCAGCCGGTCGACGACCGGTCCCAGTAGACCCGAACCGCCGTGGCCCTCGTGTGAACCGAGCCGCCGCCAGCGAAGATCTGGTCGACCTGCGAGACCTCGTCGGGGCCGGGGTGCGCGTTCGTGCACGAGGTGCCCGCGCTGTGTCCGGACATCAGGATCGAGCAGTCGCCGTCGTAGTTGTCGGGCAGTCCGAGGATGTGGCCGAGTTCGTGCGCGGTGATCCTGGTTCGGTCGTAGCCCTCGCTGACCGCCTCCTCGCCCAGGTACACCGTGCCGGAGCCGGGTTGGTCGGTCTCGGTCTCCGGCCAGCCGCTGTCGGCTTCGAGGGTGACGGTGGAATCGCTGGAGTCACCGGCCGCGAACTGGACGTTGTGCAGGGCGCTGTTCCAGTTGGCGACGGCCGTGCCGACCGCGGCCGACCAGGCCGACCCGGCCTCGTTGTCGTAGTAGACGACCGTGGCCGCCGCCGGCTTGGCCGGCTGGGCGGTGGTCGCGTCGGCGATCCCGAACGGAAGACCGAGCAACGGCAGCGAGCACAGGGCCGCAGCCGATAGCATGCGCGATGTGGATCGAGAAAACATCCTTCGCCTCCTTGGCAGGTAGGGACGAAGTCGTTGGTAGGGCATCGCGACCACCGTCGGCCACGGCCGATCGTGGGTGGGGTGGGCGCTAACTTTTGACATACCGGCACGGTTGGCCACTCCTGGACACTTCTCGGGAACGAAGTGACCGGGTGGGAACGGGCCGGAGTGACGAACACGTTGCGCTGTCTACGGCGTGGCTGCTGGACCAAGGGTTTTTTGTTGCCTACGGTCCAGTTCTGAAGTATGGGGTTGACATAACTGTAAACCTCTGGTTGAGGTCAAGGGTTTGGCCGGGACTGGAACGCGTACTGGCGAGCCGGTGAGGTGAACACTTAGGCGTCAAACAAGGCACTAAATGGGCATGACGGCACCGACTAGGCAGTCACGATCAGGAAGGCGGATCTGATGACTCCTCCGCACAACTACCTCGCGGTGATCAAGGTCGTCGGTATCGGCGGCGGCGGGGTCAATGCCGTCAACCGGATGAT
>DATATE010000110.1:0-37134 GCA_036268955.1 Pseudonocardiaceae bacterium | reverse complement strand
TAGGAACCGCCGATGCTCCACCTACGGCCCCACAAGATCCACGCGACGCGCCGTCACCCGGCCACCATCCTTGTCACGTCCTCGGCTGCAACCGCCTGGCTGGGCTCACTGGACCACACTAAAAGTGCCAAAGTCGAGTGCCATTACACTCTTCGATCAAATGGACGCCCGGAATGGCGGCGGCTATGCGCGATCAAGTCTCGTCGAATGGCTGAATAAGGAAGTCGCCACCCTCCTGAACGGTCAGTACACCGGGAATGTAGGCAAGGCACTATCCCGAGCTGCGGCGCAGGCAACGATGCTCGCAGCTTGGATGTCTTACGACGCAGGTATACATGGACTCGGTCAACGCTATTTTATTCAAGCGCTTAAATTGGCCGATGATTCTGGCGACCGCCTATACTCCGCGACCATCCTGGATGCAATGAGTCACCAGGCGACGTTCCTCGGTCGATTTAACGAGGCGGCCAATCTGGCTCGGGCAGCACGAACCGGAACGACAGCCATTAAGTCACCGACCTTGACCGCACACTTTTATTCGATGGAAGCAAGAGCACTTGCCCGATTGGGTGATACTTCAGGTTGTGACCGTGCAATGTCCGCAGCAGTGAGCGAGTTTGAACGTCGTGTACCGAGTGAAGACCCGGACTGGTTTACGTACTTCAACGATGCCGAATTCGCGGCGGAGCTAGGGCACTGCAATCGTGATTTGAATCGCCCAGTGCGCGCATCCAGTTATGCCAGCCAGTCCGCCGGGATTAATGGCGACCAGGTACGCAGTGATTTCTTCGCGACAATGGTGTTGGCTGATAGCTATCTGGACCAGGGAGAAGCGGAGGAAGCTTGCCGCCATGCCCTGATCGCTCTCCGAATCGGAGAACAGCTCCAATCTGCCCGCTGTGCTAAATACGTTGATGAGTTCCGTGAGCGACTGGCCAAGCTTGGCAAAAGCCCTATTGCACGTGAGTTTATCGAGCAGGCCAAGGATATTGACCTGTGGGCGCCCACCAACGTCTAAAATGGCGCCCAGTCATGTCGACTGCCACCGGTCTCCATAGCAACCACACGCTTGTGGACCTCGGCGCTAGCGCGATCATCAACGCCAGCTTGACGTGCGAGCCACAGTGTCATCATGAGCTCACGTAGATCAGCAAGCACTTCGTAGCCATCCCAGGTCATAACGTCGTATCCATAAATCGCAACGAAAGTACGATATTCATCAGCGGTATGCCAACCGAACCTGTCATAGAAAAGGGCGGTTTGAATGAGATCCCATTCGCGTGGGCCAACACAAAAGCTATCGAGATCAATCAATACGGGCTGACCCTGACGATCCACAATCACATTGCCAACGTTGGCGTCTCCATGAATGGGTCCCATTGGCAACTCGAAACGCAATCGCGCGTAGGAATGCCGCAACTTAACAGACCTGTCCGACAGGAACTGAGAATCTTCTCTTGATATACCGCCCAGTTCAGAAAGAGAAGCTCCAACCTTTTCAAACGGTTCCATCCGAGGCAGCGCAAGCGAGGCAGGCATAGGGAGCTGGTGCAATCGGCGGATAAGCTCTGCAACATCCGAAATCGGGGCATACTCCTCTTTCTCGGATACCGATACCCAAAAAGTCACTACACGCTCATCTGTCTCTACTGGCTGCGCAACGTCCACAGCGCGAGTTGCCGGGTAGGGGGCCGACTCAAGCCACTGAGCAACCTCGACCTGCTTACGAGCGTTCTCAAACGAATTCGGCGCCTGGGCAATCCGAACGATCACTGGCTTACGAAGTCGATACACAGCGTTAGACCCGATGCGAATCAACTCGGCGCCGTTGGCGTCAAGGCCGACCGCCCGGCAAGCGTTGTCGAGTACCTGATTGGCTGTCTCAGGGGTCATTGCGTCATCCATGCGGTGATTGCTCGATTGTCCTTGCGCCACAAGGACAACATTACTCCTGACCACTGACATGTCCACCGCAGCGGTGGGAGTGCCGCAGGATCAACAGCCGTCGTCATGCTGTGAGGATTTTCTGTACGTCTTCAAGCCGACCCTGACGGGCCGGACGCGCGGGCCGAACAGGCGCGGAAGGATGAACGGAGCGGCCTTGCTCGTTCCTCGCGGCGGCCGTCCTTCCGCTCACGCCGTCGACCCGCGCGACCACCACCCAGGGTCGGACAAGACTACAGAACGTCACCACACGTTGCCGGCCATCCGGCCGCACCCCACCCGCTGGCCGGTGATCGTCTTAGACTCGGCCTGCGGCGTCAACCACGATCTTGCGTCCCGACCGCAGGCACCTCACCACCGCGTGCAAGATCGAAGTTGACACCTTGACCTCGTCCAAGGGAGCGGCCTGTATCGCGGATGGGGTAGCTCTGCGCGTTTGCTTTCGCAAGATTTGCGTGCCCTCCGCGTGCCCCGCGTGCCGGTAAACCACGGTCATTCAGGGTTGCTCCGAACACTCCCCCACAGGTCCGCCGCAGATCAGCGTTCCCCCAGTTCAAACGATCTATTCACCGACTGATCTTCCAAGCTGGCCATGCCGGTTCGATCCCGGTCACCCGCTCTCAATCACTCCCGCAGCTCAGACGGGGTGCCGCCCGTCACTGGAAGGCAGCCCGAGTGACCTTCGATCAGCCCACGAAGGCCCCAGGGTCGACGGACCGTCGAGTTCACACCGACACCGGTGCCGGCTTTACCCAACGATCACGGCGGTCTCCGTCAGGCGTTCTTGAGCCGAGACCAGATTCGCGGATAGCGCGGCCATATCCCGTCTGGTAGGTCCGTACAGGTCGACAGCCAGTCTACCGATCAGCTGATTGGACTCGTTCTGGCCCAGCGCGACGGCACCCAGCGAAGTGCAGGTCTTTTCGTACGCCGACACTGCCGGTGGCTCGTCCAGGAAGTAGCCAGCGGTTTCCTGCTCGACCGAGACAACCGGGCCGAACTCGGCGAACTCCATCAGACAGAACGAGCCGGCCAAGCCAGCATGAGCGCCTGCGGCAGCCGGGATCACCCGCACGGAAATATACGAGCGAGCGCCCATGCGCAGCAGGTGGTGGAGCTGTTCGCACATGATCTGCGGGCTGCCGACCGGTAGGCGTAGGGCGAGTTCGTGGACGAATAGCGTGCACTGCGGCGGATGGCTTGCACCCAACACACGCTGACAGCAGGTCATCCGGCCGGACACGTGCACCTCAACCGTGTCCGGCTGGACAGTGACCATCCGGGCGAGCACCGACCGCGCATAGTCCGCCGTCTGCACCAGCACCGGAACGGTCACCGCGTCGAACCCGATAACCCGGACCGCCGCGCTCTGATGATCGATCAGCGTCCGCCAGTGCTCCGGTAGCTCCCAACTGGCCGTCGCCGACTCACGGGTCAGCCGCAGCAGTCGGTCACGCTCGGCACCGGTCACGCCGAACAGGGCCGCCATGGCCGAGATTTCCAGCTCTGTGACGGAGAGCTTGCCGGTCAGGAAACGGGATATCCGGCTCTCCGACCAATCCAGGATGCGGGCCGTGCGTTTGCCGTTGAGACCGGCCTGGTCCATGGCCGCCCGCAAGGCATCACCCAACTGTCGACTCCGCACCGTCGAACGGTCCTCGGCCACCTCATGCCTCCTCATGGCTGGTCGATCTCGGGCAGCGGGTGCACAGCGCTGGCCTTGATCTCCGCAGCGACCGTCTCAGCGTCTTCTCGCTCTATTGCGGCGAAAGCCAGCGCCTCATAGTGATGGCTCGGGTCGATCTGCGCGATGCGCTGATACAGCTGTGCCGCACGCTCGTGATGGGCCAGCCAGTCGTGCGCCGAGGCTTGGTGGAGAGGCCAAGCCCGCCGCAACGCATCGTGCGCCTCGCCCAACGTGCGCGGTTGACCGTTCGTCCCACTCATCGCGCACCGCCCCCGCCCGACTGCCAGTTGTACCCGTCCCACAGCCGATGACGCGCGCGATCATCTTCCGCCTGGACCGACAGCGGACGAAGTGACGAGAGCTCTTGGCCGAATACTTGCCGGGCCACATCAGCAGGCAGGATCAACGTGCAGGACACCATCGAGCTGTCCGCGAACACGATCTCGGCAACATTGTTCTCGGCGGAAACCCACGTCCTGACCGTCGCATCAGGACGGACCTCGATCGCATACGGTTGCCCACCAGCCAAGCGATGCACGATCACCATGCCCCATCACCTTCATCGCACCGAGCGTCCTTGCGCACCACGAAGATGCCCGGCATGCTGACGTCAGAGGACACCGGATCACCTGGCAAGACTTCCCGCATCGCCGACTCGGCACGCCGAGCTGACCAGCAGCACGTCACCGAAAAGTCGATCTCACTGGGCGCGTTCACGACAAGGTCTCCTCGTTGCTGTTCTCCGCACCAGCCGCGTCCAACTCATCGCGCCCAGCTAGAATCGCATCACTGAGCCGAGCCAACGCCGGACGGTCGACGATCAACGCGACCGGAAACGCTTTGCCGAAACGAATTTCGATCCGGTCCGCATACGGCAACGCCCGCATCTGAATCGACAAGCTGTCCGTGATGTGGACATGGACGAGATCACGAGTCCCTGATATCCCGGCCATCACACGGCCTTGGGCGCGGCGTGGATCGGCAAGCCGTCAAACGGCAGTTCAGTTCGCTTCCCGTGCAGCGCCGCCATGATTGCTGTCTCCTGTCTGTTCTGGGTACTGGGCATTCCGGTGCCCAACCAGCTCTAGATTCGTCCGAAACGGAGGACAGCAGCACCACACGGCGGGATTTTTCGGGACGTCTTTGGTAGCCTGAAGTCACCAGGGCGTACCAAGTCGTCCCAGAAGAGGTGGGGAAATTGCCGAACGAGCGACTCGGGGACGCGATTCTGCGCCATGGATTGACCCCGGACCATGTCGCGAACGCGCTCAAGGTTGATCGAAAGACCGTCGAGCGATGGATCACCACCGGACGTACACCGTACAAGAAGCACCGGCACGCCATCTCAGCCATGGTGCAGGAGACCGAGCCCTATCTGTGGCCCAATGCGGTAGCACCCGAACGAGCGGCTGGGATCGCCGAGGCGGAGGTAGTCAAGGTTTATCCACATCGGCGCACAGTGCCGTCCGAACTGTGGACACGGTTGTTCGACGAGGCGACGGATTATATCGAGATCCTGGTCTTCTCCGGCCTCTTCCTGACTGATGATCCTTCGCTGATCAAAAAGCTTCGATCAAAAGCTAAGGCGGGAACGGCAATCCGCCTTCTTTTTGGTGATCCAACAAGCGCGGAGCTGACCAGACGCAGTGAAAGCGAAGGAATCGGCAAGAATGCGATTAGCGGAAAGGCCCGAAACTCTCTGGCGTTCTTCCAACCACTAGCCGACCTCAATAATGTTCAGATCCGTTGCCATGGAACACCTTTGTATAACTCGCTCTATCGCTTTGATGACCAGATGCTGGTCAATACTCAAATTTACGGATTCATGGCCGCCCATGCACCAGTTCTCCACCTCCGACAACTGTCCGCAGGCGACATGTTCCAAACCTACGCCGAAAGCTTCGACGCCGTATGGAACCTCGCCAAGATTCCCAAGTGGTAGGAGTAGATCATGGCGCGAACTGACTACTATCGTGATCCATCGGCACCACTGGCCAACAGCATCGTCGTTGCCGTAACGGCTTTCGTCCTAGACGATGCCGGACGTGTCTTGATGATCCGCCGCACCGATTCCGGTCTATACGCAATCCCCGGAGGCGGGCAAGAAATAGGAGAGACGATATCTCAAACCGTGATTCGAGAAGTGATAGAAGAAACCGGAATAGAAGTGCTACCGACCGAGCTTATCGGTGTCTACACTGACACTGAGCACGTCATCGAATATACAGATGGTGAAGTCCGGCAAGAATTCTCGATTTGCTTCCGGGCGAAACCGACCGGCGGCAAGATGCGAACCAGCAGCGAATCAAGCGCGGTCAAATGGGTCGCCCCAGAAAATCTGGCCAAGCTCAACATTCACCCGTCTATCCGCCTGCGCATTGAGCATGGTTTTGCCGAGCGTACGCACCCATACTATTCATAACCTATCCCGGCTTCACGCATGCGTACCTCGGTGCGTTCCACGGCGCCTTTGAGCTCTGGCCAGGCCCACCGAATGAAGCACGATACGGTGTCTTCCGGGCCGTATCGTGCTTGGATTTCCCGCACTCGTTCGGTAACAGTTGTCTGGCTTCCGTATGGTGTCGTCGTCATGTCCGCCCACCACAGAGCATCTTGAACGGGCGTCTTCTCTTCCTCGAACTCCGTAAGTTCCGCAGACAGGCCGCGTAGTTCCGCTTCAAGCACGGCAGACGAGTGATGGGCAACCAGATTCACGAGGCGTGTCGGCGCATCGGTGTTCCGCAGGTACCGAGCCCCGTCGATTGGGTGAAAACCGGTGTCCACCAGGTCTGGCGCGTACCCAATGTCATGCAGCAGCGCTGCCGCAACCAACAGCTCGCCATCCTCGTCGAACAGTGCAGCGGCCTCACGCGCTCGATCAGCTACCCCCTGAACATGCGACCACCGACGCGGCACCGACTCCGCTAGCGTGGCCCGCGCGACTTCTCGCGCCCATCGCTCCAGTTCCACCCTGACACCATATCGGCCGACCTCCACCGGGGCTCACGACACGACTCACGTCGTTTTGTGTTGCCGAATCTGGCTCTATGGGATCAAGACGCGCCGTCGGCGGCGGCGCGCGGCCGGGTCGCGTTGGGATCACCACAGACAGCCCGACGGACCGGCCTACCGCTCCACTCCCAGCCGGGCGCCGGGCGCGCGGACACGGGGCACCGCCTCCGACGAGACGCAGAAGTCACAGAGCAGCCGGCGAGCACTGCCGGGCCATGACGATCGCCGGGGTGGCCAGACTGGGCACCTTCGGCGTCGCTACAGGATGGCCGCCCGCGCCCACCCTTGACACCACCGACTCGGCGCTGACTGCGGCAAGGGCCGGGTGGTGTCGACGGTTGGGATCTTCTCACCAACCGTGTGTCCGTGAGCGCCAGGAGGCCAGCAGGGATGCGCATCGATCGTCGAGTCAGCCCGAATCAGACAGCGTTGTGGGCTGTCGCTGAGCTGCACGGATGCGCCCGCGCTCGGGCCATTAACCCCGGTCAATCACGACTCTGCCGTTGACTTTCGCGGACAACTCCGCCCCCGACGCTTGTCGACTCCTACGTAGCCCGGCCGGATCACAGTTGGTGGCCGCTGAAAGCGCCGAGATCGCCCTGGATCGTGTTCTGGAAGGCGATGATCTGGCCGTTCTTGACGATCATCGTCTGTGTGCTGGGCGTGTCCCCCGCTCTCGGGCCGGCCGGGACACGCAGGGTCGACGTGGTGTGGACAACCAGGGTGTCATCGCCGACCGGGCGCTGGGCTACCTGCACGAAATCGACGATTCGGCTGTCCCGATAGATGGTGTCGAAGATCCACTGGTGACTTCGGGCGATGTCGTTGCGGCCTCGGTGCAGGTTTCCCAGCACATCGACGAACATCGCGTCTTCGGCGAAGTTCGCTGCCCAGGCCTCGCCGTCGCCCGCTGCCCAGGCACGGGTCAACTCGGTGATGATCTCGGCGACTGTCACAGCTGACCCCGTCCTGTTAGATTAGACCAACGATCTAGTACTTAGAACAACGTTCTAATGGAGTGTAGCCGGTGCCGAAGCAAGGCGAAACAGTCCCGTTGCGCGATCGACGCGAGGCGCTGACCCTGCGCACGATCCTCTCCGCCGCACGGGGCTTGTTCGCCGAGCGTGGTTACGCGCGCACACCCATCAGGGAGATCGCCGCGCGAGCCGGCGTGGTGCCGCAGACGGTTTACGCGCACTTCGGTTCCAAGGCGGGCGTACTCGGTGGGCTCGTCGACCTGCTCGACGACGAAGCCGACATCGTAGGCCTTTTCGCCGCGGCCGAGGATGTCGGCGATCCCGTCGAACTGCTCGGTCTGCTGGCGCGTGTCAATCGTATGATCATGCAGCGCTGCGGTGACATTGTCGCGATGCTCAGTTCCGGTGCCGCCGTCGACCCGGACATCGCGGCCACCGAGGCGGAAGGCCTGCGCCGCAACCGAAACAGTGTCGAATCGATCATCGACCGCATCCGCGCCACAGGGCAGCCTGTCGCTGAGAAAGCGGCCGACATCATCGTCGCTCTGATGAGCGCCGAAGTCCACAACCGCCTCGTCATCGACGCCGACTGGTCGCACGACGACTACGAAGTCTGGCTCAAGAACACGCTCGCGGCCCTGATCCTGCGCACTGACCAGTAGTCGTGTCCGAGGGAAGGGCGTTGGAACACGGAAACGTCGAAACGGGAAACACGCCGGCCCAGGGCTTTGCAGGGACCTGGGCCGGCGGGCTGGTGGGGGTGTGGGTCGAGGGATCAGAAGCTGAGGATGGTCCAGCTGAAGGTGGTGCTGCCGGTTCCGCCGCCGGTGTCGGTCGCGGTGATCTTGACGGTGGAGGTGCCGCTGGTGGTCGGGGTACCGGTGACCGTTCCGGTGGAGCTGATCGACAATCCTGCGGGCAGGCCGGTCGCGGTGTAGGTCAGCCCGAGGTTCTTGTTGTCACTGGCCTTGATCTGCAGGGCGGAGATCGCATAGCCGGTGAACCAGTACTGGGTGCCGGGGTTGGTGACGGTGACGGTCCCGCCACCGCCGCCCGCGCTGTTGACGGTCCAGGTGAACGAGGCGTTGCCGGTGGCGCCGGTGCTGTCCTTGGCGGTGACCGTCACGGTGGAGTTGCCGGCGGTGGTCGGGGTGCCGGTGATGGTGCCGCTGGTCGCGTTGATGGTCAGGCCGGCTGGCAGGCCGGTCGCGGACCAGGTGTAGGGCGCGGTACCGCCGGTTGCCGAGTTTGGCAGGGAGACCGCGGTGTTGACGGTGCTGGTCTGGTTGCCGGGATTGGCGACGCTCAGCGAGCCGGTGCTGCTGCCGGCGGTCAGCGCGCTGACGCCGTTGGGGGTGCCGAGGCCGGTCGGGCCGTCCCAGCCGGTGCCGGCGGTGCAGATTTTCGCGCCGCCGCAGGAACCGTTGCTGCCCTGGGTGACGTCGTTGAGCTGGCTGGCGTGCGCGTACGGGTAGGAGGCCGGGTTGTCCGAGCTGCCGGGCGTGCCGGCCAGGGCGTACATGGAGGTGATCAGCGGGGTCGCCAGGCTGGTACCGCCGACTTCCAGCCAGCCGCCTTCGCCGTAGCTGTCGTAGATGGCCAGGCCGGTGTTCGGGTCGGCGTCGGCGGAGATGTCGGCCTCGCCGCGTTTGGCGCATCCGGTGCTGATGCCGGTCTGCCAGGTCGGGGTCGGTTCGTAGGCGGAGCAGCCGGAGCCGGTGCCCTCGGTGCTGGAGGTGCTCCACACCGTCTCGGTCCAGCCTCGGCTGCTGGAGCTGCGGCTGAGGCTGGTGCCGCCGACGGCCAGGGTGTACTGGGAGGATGCCGGGTATTGGGTGCCGGCCTGGTAGGCCGCGTCGCCGGTGGCGAAGGCCATCAGCACGCCGGGGTGGTCGAAGTTGCTGTCGTCGCTGGTCTCACCGGCGTACTCGGCACCGCTCCAGCTGTTGGAGACGAACTTCGCGCCCAGCGCCACCGCCTCGTTGTCGGCGGCGTAGAGGTTGGCGTTGCTGTCGTCGTCGGCTTCGACCAGGGTAATGTTGCATTTCGGGCAGGCGGCGGAGACGGAATCGAGGTCGAGACTCATTTCCTCGGCCCAGGAGGAATTGCCGGCTGGATAGCTGGTACCACCGGTTTGATTGACTTTCTTGAAACAGCCGTTGGCCGTGGTGCACGCGGTCAGGCCGTATTGTGATCGATAGCTGCCGAGGTCTTTTTCGGCGTTCGGGTCGTCGTAGGCGTCCACAATGGCGACTGTCTGGCCCGCGCCGGTGGCCGGCAGGTCGTAGGCCGACTGGATGTCGGTCGGGCCGTAGCCGGTGGGCGTGGCATCCGGGTGAACACCCGTGCCGCCATGCACTGTTGACACTTCGATCGCCTGGCAGGCCGCATGCCCCGCGGTAGCGGTTGGACAGACCTGCACCAGCGGCGAGGCGGTTGCCGCGGCCGCTGTGAGACCGGGGGCGACCAGAACCGAACTCATGGCGAGTATCAGTCCGGCCGGGCCCGCGATCTTGGCGAATAAGGATAATCTCATGGGTCTCCCATTTCGACGAAGGCCATCGAACCGGCCGTATTTGCGATTCGTCACCCGAAGGATCTGATCGCGTTTCGAGTATTGATTCGGCCGGTGAAAACGAACGATAGAACAACGAACGACGAATTCGGAAGAACAGTGGCCGATCCCGTACACAGAGTGATGTGAACAGATTTGAACTTCACAACTGTTGGCGCTGTTGCCGATCCAGGGTCGACCAGGTACCGCCGAACGCTTGTAAGCCGAGTTGTGAGGCCGCACACTCCGTGGATGGAATCAGTGCGGGAACTGTTGACGGTGCGGTCGACGGGACCGACGGTGCGGCCCGCAGGACAGACGGTGCGGGCGGCAGGCCCGACGGTGCGGGCGGCAGAGCGCGACATACCGGAGGAACTGGCGGATGCGCTGAAGCACGGTCCGTTCAGCAGGGCGCTGACGCTCGCCATCCAACACAGCGGGCTGAGCCTGCATCGGCTGCAGTACCGGATGGCCCAGCACGGCGTGCATGTCAGTACGACGACGCTGAGCTACTGGAAGAACGGACGCAGCCGGCCGGAGCGACCCGGTTCGCTGCACGGGGTGCGGGTGCTGGAGAACCTGCTCGGCCTGCCGGACCGGAATCTGGTCGCGCTGCTGGGACCGCGCAGGCCACGCGGGCGGTGGATCAATCCGGAAGGCAGCGGACTGCGCATCGAGCACCTGTTCGACGAACCGGACGAACTGGTCTCGCTGATCAACGGGCTCGATATGCCGATGTCGCAACCGTTGCGGGTGATCAGCGTCGACGAGTCGCTTGAGGTGGACGCGGATCGGCGCCAGCGGCGGCTGCGGGTGCGCGAGGTGGTGATGGCAACCGAGGACCGGGTCGCCTACAGCTACATCGCACTGCGTGGGATCTCCGCGGGGCGACCGCCCGCGGTGCTGTCCACCAAGCTCTGCCGGCTCGGCCGGGTGCGGGTGTGCGAGGACATGTCCTTGCTACTGGCCGAGCTGGTGCTCGACCGGGTCCTGGCCAAGGGCGACAAGACGGTGCGGGAGTACGAGCTGGACATCCGGGACATCGAGCAGGACACCCTGTACGACCGAAGATTTCCGCTGTCCGCGCACGAGTATGTGTTGCAGGTGAACTTCCATCCGGACGCGGTGCCGGCGCGCTGCACCTCCTTCCGCCAGGACACCGCTTCGGCTCCGGTGGAGGATGTCGGGCAGGTGTGGATCGACCACGAGCACGTCGCGCACCTTGTGCAGGTGGATCTGACGCCAGGGATCTACGGGCTGCGGTGGGAGTGGAGCTAGCCATGCGCCTCGGTGGCCTTGCGCGACGCGGCCGTCGACGGTCGCGTCAGAGCCAGTAGGAGATTCTGGCTCGGTAGCGGCGCATCACGTTGAGGGCCACCGCCCAGGCCAGGGCGGTGAGGGCGATGGCGACCAGCCAGCTCCACCAGTCGACGGACTGGCCGATGAGGGGCTGGCGGACGATCTGGACGAAGTGGAACAGCGGGTTGAGCTGGATGATCCACGCTCCCCCACCGACCTTCTGCACGAAGGTGTCCAGCGGCCAGGAGATCGGCAGGAAGAAGAACAGCAGCTGGACCATTGCGCCGATCAACGGTTTCACGTCGCGGAAACGGGCGGCGACGATGCCGAGGATGAGGGTGACCGCGGTCATCGCGACGACCAGCAGCACCATGCCGGGGATGGCCAGCAGGCTGGACCAGCCGAGGCCGGGCTGGCAGGTGATGCCGCCGGGCCGGCACGGCTGGCCGGTCATGGTGTAGTTCGCCTTGTCGAGGTCGGTGAAGAAGATCACCAACAGGATCACGTAGATGATCATGTTGTGCGCCATGGTGAGCAGTTGCCGGTACACGGTCCGCAGCACGAACACGGTCATCGGCGCTGGTACCTGCTTGATGACGTCGTCACTAGCCGCGAAGCAGTCCGAGCCCTCCAGCAGGCAGCCGCTGATGAACCCCCAGACGATCAGGCCGGTGCCGATGTAGGGCAGGAAGGTGCCGATCTTGTCGTGGAACAGCAGCGAGAACAGCAGCCCGAGGCCGAGTGTTGTGGCGGCCATGCCGATGGTGAGCCAGAAGGCACCGAAGAGCGACCGGCGGTAGCGCGTCCGCAGGTCCTGCCAGCCGAGATGGGTCCACAGCCGCCAGAGGCGCACACCCTGGTTCATGTCCCGCGCGGCACGCGACCAGCTGCGTGTACTCGACGGGTCGGGTAGGTCGGCCACTTCTCTTTCCAGGGTGCTGGTCACGGCTGGACCCTAGCAAGCGGTCGCGCCCGGCCTTGCGAAGCGGCGGAGGACGCCGCCGGCCAGGGCGTCAACCGTTTTCGCTCGTCGACTCGGGCAGGCCGGTCAGGACGCGGAAGGCGGGTCGGAGCAGTTCGGCGATGTTCTCACCGGTCGCGCCGTGCAGGGCGTCGAGATCGAGCAGTTGGTGGCTGACGATGACGCCGAGCATCGCGGCGATGACGAGGCCGGCGCGCAGTTCGGCGTCCGGGCCGGGGATGGCGGCGCGAAGTTGGTCGATCTGGCCGCCGAGCGCGGTTCTGGCGTGCTCGGTGGCCTCGGGATGGGTCAGCATCGAACGGATCATGGCGAGCGAGGTTTCCGGCAGCGCGCCGATCTTCATTCCGATCCTGGTGAGTACGAGTTCGACGAGCGCGGCCGGATCGTCGAGTTCCGGGTCGTCGACCTCGACCCGACTCGCCGCGGTGAACAGGTCCTGTTTCGAGCCGAAGTACTGCATCACGAGGGCTGGGTCGACGGCTGCTGCGGCGGCGACGGCGCGGATGGTGGTGCGTTGGAAGCCCTGCGCGGCGAACAGGCTGCGGGCCGCGCCGAGGATTCTGGCCTCGGTGTCGCGGCGGCGCTGCGCGCGGCTGGAGGACTCGGACACCGGCCCGACTCTACAACCGTTGACCGTGCCTGTTGACCAACGCGCGAGATTCGCTCTACGCTCGTTGAGCCAGTTTCAGTCAACGCTTGTTGAGCGAATGGAGAACACGATGTCAGCGAGCCAAACCCAGGCGAGTCCGCGTGCGGTACTGCGGCGTTATCACCGGGCGATGCTGGCGAAGTCCGCGGACGACCTCGCCGATCTCTACGCGATCGACGCCGTGCACGAATTCCCGTTCGCCTTCCCCGCCTTCCCCGAGCGCTACCTGGGCAGAGCGGAGATCCGCGTCGGTTACCGGGCCGCCTGGCAGGACCATCCGGTGGATATCACCGAGATCACGGAGGTGGTCACGTACTCGGCCGAGGATCCGGCTGTGGTCATCGCCGACCATGCCATCTCCGGCACCGTGCGGGCGACCGGTGCGCCGTTCAACCTGCGCGGCCTGCTGATCCTGGAGGTGCACGACGGCCTGATCACCCACGCCCGCGACTACATGGACGCGCTGAGCGTCATGGGTCAACTCGGCGGGCTCGTGGACCGACCGGACCCGGTGCACGCGGACTGAACGTGCTGGTGCCGGCCGGGTCGATCATGTGAGACTTCGGCGTGGAATCCGTCCGAGAGATGTACGAACGCGCCGCGGACAGCTACGCGGCGAACCGGGCCGCGCACCTCGTGCCGGCGGCCAGTGTGCTGCTGACCCGGCTGCCGCTCGCGCGGGCACGGGTGGTCGTCGACGCGGGGACCGGCACCGGGGCGCTGATCCCCC
The DNA here is from genome assembly GCA_036268955.1 of Pseudonocardiaceae bacterium. Classification (GTDB taxonomy): domain Bacteria; phylum Actinomycetota; class Actinomycetes; order Mycobacteriales; family Pseudonocardiaceae; genus CAJCJE01. Next base: position 23,300 of record DATATE010000110.1, on the reverse strand, counting down.
GGTTACGGGCGGCGGCGCCGATGGCCACCGTCATCGGGCTCGATCTGGCGGCGGCCATGCTCGGGCACGCCGCCAAGGCGAAGGCCGTCGATTCGACGACCGATGGGCGGACCGACGGGGCCGAGGTCGGGCGGGTGTTGTTCGCGCAGGCGGATCTCGCGCATCCGCCGTTGGCGCCGGAGTGCGCGGATGTGCTGGTCAGCGCGTTCGTGCTGTTCCATCTCGCTGATCCGCCCGCAGCGGTGCGGGCGCTGGCCGGGGCGCTGCGTCCTGGTGGGATGTTCGCCGCGGCGACCTGGGCGCGAGATCCGTTCTGGGCGGCGAAGGCGGTGTTGGTGGCCGAACTGGACGCGGCGGGCGCGCCGCTGGTGACCTCGACCCGGTTCGGCGCCGCGTTCACCGAGAGCAGGCAGGCGCTTGCCGACCTCGTCGAATCGGCGGGGCTGCGGGTGCTCGACACCGAGGTGGCGCCGCTGGGCGGGCCGATCGTGGACCCTGCGGACCTGGTCGGCGGGTGGACGGCGTTCGGCTCGGCCGCCGCGCGGTTCGCCGCGCTCGACCGCGCGACACAGCTGCGGGTGCGGGCGAACGCGATCGCGCGGATCGGGGCGCTACCGGCGGAGGATCGCCGCGACCCCCATGAGGTGATCAGGATCTGGGCGGTGAAACCGGACCGCCCCAACGGCTGAGCCTCAGCCGTGCCAGCCGGTCAAGACGCCGATGTCGATCCGGATCACCGGGCCTGCCGGGGTTCGGCCCTGGTACTGCGGGTATTTCGCGGTCAGCAGCTCCAGCGGACCGGCCATGTCGGCGGGGTCGCGCAGGATGGTCGCGGCGCCGTCCGCGCGGACCCACCACAGTTGGGTCCAGTCCTCCGCGTAGTCGTCGGCGAGCAGGCTGACCAGCGGGTTGGCCTCGATGTTGCGCAGCCGCTTGAGGTCGCGGCTGGTCTTGGGTTTGTGGTCGACCGCGGTCACCGCGACGTCGCCGCGCACCGCGAAGGTGACCGGGACGAGGTGCGGCCGACCCTGTTCGTCCACTGTGGCCAGTCGAGCTACCCGCGCCGCGGCCAACCGCGTGCGGGCTTCTTCCTGGGGCAGGCGCATCCGGCTAGGGCGCGGGCTGTTCGACCGGGCACCAGTAGAGGCGGCGGCCGGCAAGGTCGGCGACCTGGATCTCGGCTCCGCAGACCAGGCAGGGCATGCCCTGCCTGCGGTAGACGTAGACCTCGCCGCCGTGCCGGTCCTTGCGCGGCGCGCGGCCGGTGACCGACGGCTCGTGTTCGGGGCGGACGGTGTCGATCCGGCCGGTTCGGACGCCGACGCGCATCAGCGCGACCAGGTCCGCCCAGATCGAGCACCACAGTTCGTAGTCCAGCGAGCGGCCCTCGACCAGCGGATAGATGCCGTGCCGGTAGAGGACCTCGGCGCGGTAGACGTTGCCGACCCCGGCGATCACCTGTTGGTCGAGCAGGAGCGCGGCGATCGGCACCTTGGAGCGGCTGATCCGCTTCCAGGCCTGGTCGGGGTCGGCGTTCTTGCGCAGCGGGTCGGGGCCGAGGCGGGCGTGCAGCGCGGCGACCTGGGCCTCGTCGAGTACCTCGCAGGTGTTCGGGCCGCGCAGGTCGGTCCAGTGCGTCGGGCCGACCATCCGCAGCCGGACCTGGCCGACGGGCGGCTGCGCGGGGAGCTTGTACTCGTCGAAGACGCCGATGAGGCCTAGGTGGATGTGCACGATCGCGTCCGGCGCGTAGATGTGCAGCAGGTGCTTGCCGTGCGCTTCCGCGCGTCGCAGCGTCCTGCCGTCCACCAGCGCGGCGCCCGCGCTGAACCGGCCCTGCGGGCTGCTCACGGCGACCGGGTGGCCGGCGTAACGGCGTTGGTGCAGCCGCGCGAGGCGGTGCAGGGTGTGGCCCTCCGGCATGCCGTCCGGCCTTAGCTGGCGGGCAGTGCGGGCGGCACGCCGGTGCGCTCGTACTCGGCGAGTTCGCCGATGCGGCGCTTGTGCCGCTCCCCTTCGGAGAACGGGGTGGCCAGGAAGGTCTCGGCGATCTGGGTGGCCTGTTCGACAGGATGCATCCGCGCACCGATGGCCACGACCTGGGCGTTGTTGTGTTGCCGGGCCAAGGTCGCGGTTTCGATGTTCCAGGCCAGGGCGGCACGGCAGCCGGGCGCCTTGTTCGCGGCGATCTGCTCACCGTTGCCGGAGCCGCCGATCACGATGCCGAGGCTGCCCGCGTCCGCGACGGTCCGCAGCGCGGTCTCGACGCAGTACGGCGGGTAGTCGTCCTCGGCGACGTAGCTGGGCGCACCGACGTCGACCACCTCGTGGCCGAGCCCGGAAAGGTGCTCGACGAGGTGTGTCTTCAACTCGAAGCCGGCATGGTCGGAACCGATGTAGACGCGCACGCCGCGAGTCTGCCATCAGGGCGTGCCGGGGGTCGGATCGAGGTGCCCCGCCGGTCTTCCCACGGCCGCTACGGTGGCGCCGTGGGCGAGGCCGAAGGGCGTTGGGTCGAGGTCGGCGAGGCGGTATTGGCCCGCCGCTACGGCGAACTCGACCTCACCGTCGGGTTGGTACTCGGCGACGGCGGCTGTCTCGTCGTCGACACGCGCGGCGACGCGACGCAGGGCGCCGAACTGGCCGCCGCGGTGCGCGCGGTCACCGGGGACCCGTGGACGGTGGTACTCACCCACGCGCATTTCGATCATGTGCTGGGCACGGCGGCTTTCCTGCCCTGTCCGGTCATCGCGCACGAGGGTGCCGCGCGTGAACTGGTGGCCGGTGCCGATCTGGGCCGGGCGGAGTTCGTCGCGGAGTACCGGGCGGCGGGGCGGGGCGCGCAGGCGGCGGCGTTGGCCTCGGCGCGGGTGGTCGAACCGGATCGGCTGGTGGCCGGGCACACGGTGCTCTCGGTCGGCGGCCGGGAGGTCCGATTGGATCACTTCGGGCCGGGGCACACCGATAACGACCTTCTCGTCAGCGTGCCGGACGCGGGTGTGGTGTTCGCCGGTGACCTGGTCGAACACGAGGCGAGCGGTCCGTTCAGCGCCGAGTCCTTCGGCACGGAAACCCGGTTGGCGGCCTGGCCGAACGCGCTGACCGGCATTCTCGGTCTCGATCCGGCCATTGTGGTCTGCGGCCACGGCGATCCGGTCGACCGGGAATTCGTGATCTCCGCGCGGGCCACCCTGATGCGGCTCGTCGAACTGCGAACTTCGGTGCGCTCGGGCGAACTCGATGTCACCGAGGCTCTTTCGCGTACCTCACTGCCACCCGACGTCGTTCGGGCCGCGTTGACTACCGAGGATTAATCGCCGACGACGGACCGAAGCGATGTTCGGCCGAACGGGTGATAGCAGAATCATTAGTCACCGACAAAATGTTACCGAACGGGTATCGATTCGATACTCTCTCCCGCGTTTCCCCGCACCGGGTAGTCGGGATCCGGTTTCGAATTTCGGAGCTGCTGATGCTGCACCCGCTCGTCGAGTTGGCCGGGTTGGCCCGGTCGACGGCGATCACCACGCCACACGACTCCGGTGTCCGCCAGGTCGCCGCGCTCTCCGCCCGGTTGGCCTATGTGCTGACCTGCCTCGCGCTGTGTTGGGGCGTACTGGTCGCCACCGGCTGGCTGCACCGCCTGACCGGCCGAAACGCCACGCGCAGCTCGCATCTGGTGCTGGCCACGCTGGCCATCGCCTTCGGTGCGCTGCACGCGGCCGCGTTCCTGTTCCTGACCGGGCCGACGCAGTTCGACGTCGCCGACCTGACCGTGCCCTTCGCCGACGGCCTGCTGCGCCACGCGCTGGGCATCATCGGCCTCGAGCTGATGATCGCGATCGCGATTTCCATTGTGGTGCAACGATTCGTGTCCTATCGCCGCTGGCTGTGGCTGCACCGGCTGGCCTATCCCGCGGTCGCCGCGATCATCGGGCACTCGCTGCTCGGCGCGATCGCCAACGGCCATCTTGAGGAGCTGTGGCTGGCCGGGCTGACCGTGCTCACCCCAACCGTAGCCATCACCGTATTGCGCTTCATACCGGCGAAAGTGCTGGTCAATGCCGGTTTCGTCGAGGAGGACGAGTGAAACCCCAACCCGCGATCCGGGTCATCGTGAACAACCGCCGCTGCCACCAGTACGGCATCTGCCAGGCCGAGGCGGGCAAGGTCTTCCAACTGCACGCCGACGGCCAACTGCTCTACGACCATCGGCCACCGGAGGGCGAACGCGAGCGGACGCTGATGGCCGCCCGGCACTGCCCGATGCAGGCCATCACGATCGTGGAGCGGGCCAGATGAACCGCCGCGAGCGGATCGTCATCGTCGGCGCGGGCCTTGCCGGGCTGCGCGCCGCGGAAGCCTTGCGGGACCAGAAGTTCACCGGCGAACTGATCATCGTCGGCGCGGAGACCCGCCGCCCCTACCATCGGCCCGCCCTGTCCAAACAGCTGCTCACCGGCGAACTGCGCGCCGCGGACCTCGCGCTGCACAGCTACGTCCGGTTGGCGGCGCAGTGGCGGCGCGGCACGTCCGCGCTGCGGCTGGACACGCGGCGCAGAGTGGTCGAGCTGCCCGGTGAGGAGGAGCTGCGCTACGACGGGCTGGTCATCGCGACCGGCGTGCAGCAGCGGCACCTGGCCGGCGCGCCCCGACACGACCCTCGGGTGCATGTGCTGCGCACCATCGACGACGCGACCGCACTCCAGCGCACCCTGCGATCGAGGCCGCCGGAGCGGGTGGTGGTGATCGGCGGCGGGTTCACCGCCTGCGAGGTCGCCGCGACCGCCCGTGAGCTTGGCCGGGAGGTGACCATCGTGTCGCGGCCCAAGACGCTGCTCGGCAAGGTGCTCGGCCGGGAGACCGGTGAGCGGATCGCCCGGCTGCACCGCTCACACGGCGTCGGCCTCGCCCTCGGCGCCGAGGTGGTGCACTGGATCGCGCAACCGCGCGGGATCGCGCTGCACCTTTCCGACGGGCAGGTGCTGCTGGCCGGCTGCGTCGTGCTCGCGGTGGGCAGCACACCGGCCGTGCAGTGGCTGCGTGGCTCAGGACTGACCCTTGAGGACGGCGTGCTGTGCCGGCCGAGCTGTCATGTGGTCGGCGCCAGCGACGTGGTCGCGGCCGGTGATGTGGCGCGCTGGCCGAACCTGCGGTTCGAGGCGGTGCCCCGCCGAGCCGAACACTGGCTCAACGCGGCGGAGATGGGCAGGGCGGCCGCGGCCAGCCTGCTCGCCGGGCCGGTCGACGCGCTGCCGTTCATCCCGTTGCCGAGGTTCTGGTCCGAACAGCACGGGGTCCGGCTCCAGGTCGCCGGCATGCCCACACTCGGCAAGGAGACCATCCGGTTGGCCGGCCGGGCATCGCGACCGAAGGTGCTCGGCCACCTGCGCAACGGCAGGCTGATCGGCGTCACCGCCTGGGACTCGCCGCCGGAGATGCTGCGCTGGTCGGCGGAGCTGGAACGAGAACTGCTCCGGCCGACCCCCTCGACCTCGATCGTCCCGGTCACCGTGTCGGCCCGCGTCGATCGGCTGACCCAACTGGTGGAATGGCAGCTCAGCCGGGGCGAGCGGGTCGGCGCCCGGCTGAACTGACCACTGCACGGCGCAGCGCAGGCGAGCCTGCGCCGGTGGCCTCAGTTGAAGTCGAGGTCGCCGGTGCGGGTGCGCTTGAGTTCGAAGAAGTGCGGGTAGCCGGCGAGCAGCACGCTGCCGTCGAAGACGTTCAGCGCGTCCTCGCCGCGCGGGATCTTGGTCAGCACCGGACCGAAGAACGCGGTGCCGTTGACGTGGATGGTGGGGGTGCCCACATCCATGCCGACCGGGTCCATGCCCTCGTGGTGGCTGCGCCGCAGCTCGGTGTCGTACTCGGTGGAATCGGCCGCCTCCGCCAGCTCGGCGGGCAGGCCGACCTCGGCCAGCGACTCCTTGATCACCACCGCGAAGTCCTTGTTGCCCTGGTTGTGGATGCGGGTGCCCATGGCGGTGTAGAGGTCACGCAGCACCTCGTCGCCCTTGGCCTGCGCGGCGGCGATGGCGACCCGGACCGGGCCCCAGGCCTTGTCCATCATCGCGCGGTACTCCTCGGGCAGGTCGCGACCCTCGTTGAGTACCGAAAGGCTCATCACGTGGAAGCGCAGGTCGATGTCGCGGTGCTTCTCGACCTCAAGAATCCACCGGGAGGTGATCCAGGCGAAGGGGCACAGCGGGTCGAACCACAGGTCCACCTTGGTTGCCTCTGTCGAGGTTGGCTGCGCGGTGGTCATGGACACATCTCCATTGCTGCTCATCGGTCACGTCCTGGTAAGTGGCCGCACCGGCCACCCATGAAGGACAACTCAAACGCGCAACTACTTCTTCCCGCTCTCGATCGCCGGTTCCGACAGCTACGACAGTGTCGATGCCAGTACCGATGGCAACGCCCAGTGACCTCGCCGGCATCACGAACACGCCATTGATGGTGTCGGGTTGCGCGACCAGGCGGGACGACGGTGGCAGAACGTGATTGGATGCCAGAGACCGAGACTTCGACAATCATGACCAACTGAGGTGACCTGTGGCCGCGCCAAACCTGACTCGCGAACAGGCGGAGCAACGTGCCGCCCTGCTCGAGGTGCAGTCCTACTCGATCGAGTTGGACCTCACCGATGGCGCCGGCGCGCCGGGTGAGCGGACTTTCCGCTCCAGCACGACGATTCGCTTCACCAGCCGGGAAGCCGGCGCGTCCACCTGGATCGACCTGATCGCCGGCGAGGTGCGCACGGCCGTGCTCAACGGCGTCGAACTGGACGTGTCCGGCTACCGCGAGGATGACGGCATCGCGCTGCCGAACCTGGCCGAGCGCAACGAACTGCACATCGAGGCTGACTGCCGCTACATGAACACCGGCGAGGGCCTGCACCGGTTCGTCGACCCGGTCGACAAGAGCGTCTACCTGTACTCCCAGTTCGAAACCGGTGACGCGAAGCGCATGTTCGCCTGCTTCGACCAGCCCGACCTCAAGGCCACCTTCGCCTTCACGGTGCTCGCGCCCGCGGACTGGAAGGTCATCTCCAACGGGGCCATCGCCACCACCACCGAGGTGCCGACCTCGGTCGGACCGGCCTCGTTGCGGCATGTGTTCGCCACTACCGGAGTGCTCTCGACGTATGTGACCGCGTTGGTCGCCGGGTCCTACGCACAGTGGCAGGACGAGTACCGCGACGCGAACTCGACCATTCCGCTGAGCATCTACTGCCGGGCCTCGCTCGCCGAGCACATGGACGCCGAGCGGCTGTTCACCGAGACCAAGCAGGGGTTCGACTACTACCACCGGGCCTTCGGCCTCGCCTACCCGTTCGGCAAGTACGACCAGTGCTTCGTGCCGGAGTTCAACGCGGGCGCGATGGAGAACGCGGGCTGCATCACCATCCTGGAGGACTACGTCTTCCGCAGCCGGGTCACCCGCTACCTCTACGAGCGGCGCTGCGAGACGGTGCTGCACGAGATGGCACACATGTGGTTCGGCGACCTGGTCACCATGCGCTGGTGGGACGACCTGTGGCTCAACGAGTCGTTCGCCACCTTCGCCAGCGTGCTCGCGCAGGCCGAGGCCACCGAGTACGAGCACGCCTGGACCTCGTTCGCGAACATCGAGAAGTCCTGGGCCTACCGGCAGGACCAACTGCCCTCCACGCACCCGGTCGCCGCGGACATCCCGGACCTGCAGGCCGTCGAGGTGAACTTCGACGGCATCACCTACGCCAAGGGCGCCAGCGTGCTCAAGCAGCTGGTCGCCTACGTCGGCCTCGACAACTTCCTGGCCGGGGTGCGGGTGTACTTCGCCAAGCACGCCTGGGGCAACGCGACACTGGCCGACCTGCTCGGCGCGCTGGAGGAGGCCTCGGGACGCGACCTGTCCGGCTGGGGCGCGCAGTGGCTGCAGACCACCGGGTTGAACCTGATCCGGCCGAGGTTCGGGGTGGACGCCAAGGGATGCTTCACCGAGTTCGCCATCCTGCAGGGGCCGGCCCGGCCGGGTGGCGGCGAGCTGCGCACCCACCGGATCGCGGTGGGCATCTACGACACCGACGCCAGCGGCAAGCTGGTTCGCCGGCACCGGATCGAACTCGACGTCGAGGGCGACCGCACCGAGGTGCCCGAACTCGTCGGCATCCCGCGCGGCAAGCTGGTCCTCGTCAACGACGACGACCTGACCTACTGCACGATGCGGCTGGACAACGACTCGCTGGCCTGGATCGTCGATCACATCGCGGACATCGCCGAACCGCTGCCCCGCACGCTGTGCTGGTCGGCGGCCTGGGAGATGACCCGTGAGGCGGAGCTGAAGGCCCGCGACTTCGTCGCGCTGGTGCAGGGTGGCATCCACGCCGAGACCGAGGTCGGCGTCGTGCAGCGGCTGCTGTTGCAGGCACAGACCGCGCTGAACTCCTACGCCGACCCGGAGTTCGCCGCGGCGGGCTGGCGGGCGCTGACGGACAAGGTGCTGGAACTGGCAAGGGCCGCGGAACCCGGCTCCGACCACCAACTGTCCTTTGTGAACTCACTGTCCGGTTCGCTGCTGGAGCGCGACACGGTCGCGGTGCTGCGCGGCTGGCTGGACGGTTCGGCACCGCTGCCCGGCCTCGTGGTGGACACCGACCTGCGGTGGCGGCTGCTACAGGCGCTCGTCGCGCACGGCGCCGCGACCGAGGCCGAGATCGACGAGGAGGAACTGCGCGACCCGACCGCGACCGGCCACCGACACGCCGAACGGGCGCGGGCACTGCAACCGGTGTCCGAGGCGAAGCAGACCGCTTGGCAGCGGGCGGTTTTCGACGACGACCTGCCGAACGCGATCAACGAGGCCATCATCATGGGCTTCGGGCATCCGGCGCAGAAGGTGCTGCTGCGCGACTACGTCGGCAGGTACTTCGCGGACGTCGCCGAGGTATGGGAACGGCGCTCCAGCGAGCGCGCCCAGCCGACCGTGGTCGGCCTGTTCCCGTCCTGGGCGGTGGAAACGGAGACGGTCACCGCCGCGGACACCTGGTTGGCGCAGGAGCGTCCGCCTGCCCTGCGCCGGCTGGTGTCCGAAGGCAGGGCCGGGATCGTGCGGGCGCTCGCCGCGCGCGATTTCGACCGCTCGTAGGGCGCGGCGACCGTCGATCTTCGCTCGTCAGCGGTGTCCGGTGCGGCTCCGGGTTGAGCCGTACCGGACACCGGGTGAGCTTCGCGGCGCGAAATTTTCGCGCGGAAACGACGAAGATCGGGGTGCAACGCTGCCGCCGTCGGCGTCGGGCCCGCTACGCTCGCGCATCATGGCGGAAACGATCTACTGGTTGGCAACGCTGTTGTGGTCGCTGGTCGTGCTACTGGCGCTCATCGTGTTCCGCCGACCGCTCGGCAAGCTGATCCGCTCGGCCGGCAACCGGGACCTGCAGGTGCGCATCGCCGACCAGGACGTCTCGGTCGCCGAGATCAGCCGACAGCACGCCGATCTCGTCAACGACCTGCAGAACCAGGTTTCCGCGCTGCGCAACCGCGTTGCCGAGTTGGAAGCCACCCGCCCGAGGACAGGCGCGGCAGCCGATGACGTCGAGTCCTACCGGGACCCGTTCGGCGAGTCGGCCGAGGCGGAGATCACCGCGCTGACCGAACCTGCCCCGATGCCGCCGCCCCAGCCAGAACCCCTCGCCACGACCGCACGGGAACCCCTCGCCCCGCAGGCCCGCGCGCCGAGGCAGTTCCCGCTGCCGGCCGCGCCGCCGCCATGGGAGCGGGTGGAGGCCATCGCCGAGCCGATCTCGACCCCGGCACCGACCCAGCCGCCCGCCGTGGAGAACCTGCCGACGCCCGCCGCTGACCAGCCGTCGGTCGCGGTCGAGAACCGGACCGACGAGCCCGTCGGAATCCCGGCAGGGCACCGGCCCGCGCCGACCGGGGTGTTATGGGTCGACGACCATCCCGAGCACAGCGCCGTCCAACTCGACCTGTTGCAACGGAACCGGGTCCTCGTCCACACCGCGCGCAGTACCGAGGAGGCGCTGGAGAGCTTACGTAGGCGCCGCTACGAGATGGTGGTGTCCGGCATGATGCGCGAGGAGCACGGCAAGTCCATTCCGAATGCCGGTCTGGAACTCGTCCGCGCGATTCGAATGCTGGACCGGGAAACCCCGATCGCGATCTACTCCAACGGCAACTCGGCCGGTATGTACGGCTCGATGGCCCGCGATGCCGGGGCGAACCTGCTGACCGGCTCCTGGTTCGAACTCGCCGAGGAACTGCGCAACCGGCAGCTTTTCCCCGCGCCCAGGAAGAAGACCGCGGCGCAACAGGATCCGGCCTAGCCTGTTCGGCCTGGCTCAGCTCGGTTCAGCCAGGCTCTGCCTGGCTCGGTCTGGCTCGGTCTGACTCGGTCTGACTCGGTCTGACTCTGCCTGGCTCGGCTGGCGAAACGACGAACCGGCCCCACGGCGAGTGCCGCAGGGCCGGTCGATGACGATGGGTTCAGCTCTTCGGGGCGCTGCCGACCTGGTCGGTCAACATCCGCAGCCCGCTGACAAGGCCGCCGATCAGGTCGCTCTCCTTGAACGAGGCGACCATGCCCATGGTGGCCAGCTTGCAGCCGCGGTCGGACAGCCGCCGGTAGGCCTCCTCGCCGGTGACGATCTCCAACGCCCGCTGGCCCGGCGAGACCGCGATCAGCACCGAGTGCGTCGCCGCCGCCCCGAGGGAGGCGTGCAGGTTCTCGGCGGTGGCGCGGGTGTCCGAGCCGAGGTTGCCGAGGTAGACGCTGAAGTCGAGACCGGTGGTGCGGGTCGAGAGCGTCAGGGCCTCATCGAGCCGGGAGAGCTGTACCGGCGTGAAGGGCACCGTCGGCGGCAGCGGCTTGACCTCCTTGGCGATCGAGATCCGACCGCCCGGCATCACCGCCTCGCCCCAGGCCAGTTCCCGCTGCGGGGCCTGCGCGGTCTTGGCAACCACGCCGTTGGACGAATGCTGTACTGCGGTTGCGGCGACCCCCTGCTCGGGATCGGCACTCACCTGTTCACCAGTTGCCACGAGCACCTCCCCGAGCGGTCCGGACCGGCTCACCGGTCTGGGCGTCCTCGGCGTCTTCGGACGAATCAGCATGCGCGTCATGCGAGCCGTGTCCGCCCAGATTGGCGCTCCACCAGACGGGGTCATAGGTCCACTCCTGCCCGGAGCGGTACTTCGGGCTGCGGGCCATCTTCGGTACCAGCGTCAACAACGCGATGACACCGTAAATCGCGGCCGGGATCAGCACGAAGACGAGCACGGTCTGCACGACTGTCACGCGCAGTACGGTAGCCGATCGCTGTGTGCGGCACGCAGCGGCGGGGTCGTTGCGTGCCGCCACACCTCGGCGGCGACCGGCGAAGGGGACGATTCGAAACACGGCGGTAACCGCTTTGGCCATCCCCCGGACGAGAAGACCACCCGGTAAGACGAACGACTGGGCTGAATGCAGGCGCTCCAGATGGCGGCAGCCGGCAAGCGGATTGGCGGCTTGTCGAAAGAAAACAATCGCCGTACGTTTTTCACCTATACGGCTCTTGCGGGGCCACATCAGTTACCCTTCGCGGTACCCGACGCAAGGAGAAACCGCCATGCACACGGTCCTCACCTCCGATCGAGTGATCCCCTTTACCTCTTCAGAGAAGATCATCACTACGGACCGTATAGATGGCACCCGAGTAACGGCTCGTTCCGGCACCCGCGTCACCGCGCTGGGTACCCGCGTCACTCGTCAGGACGGCACTCGCGTCACCGTGCTGGACGGCACTCGGGTGACGGCACTGGACGGGACCCGCGTCACGGCGCTGGGCACCAGGGTCACCCGGAGTAAGGACGGCACCAGGGTAACGGCGTGCACCGGAACCCGCGTCACCGCGTTGGGCACCAGGGTCACCCGTCGGGACGGCACCAGGGTCACCGCGCTCGGCACCCGCGTCACCCGCCGGGACGGCACACGTGTCACGGCCCTCGACGGGACTCGGGTCACCGCCCTCGACGGAACCCGCGTGACCGCACTGGACGGAACCCGCGTCACGGCACTGGACGGCACTCGCGTGACCGCCCTTGACGGCACGCGTGTCACAGCGCTGGACGGCACTCGCGTCACCGCCCTCGACGGCACGCGTGTCACAGCGCTGGACGGCACTCGCGTCACCGCCCTCGACGGCACCCGCGTCACGGCATTGGACGGAACCCGCGTTACCGCTCTCGACGGCACCAGGGTCACCGCCCTCGACGGCACCAGGGTGACCGCGCTGGATGGCACCCGCGTCACCGCGCGCACCGGCACCAGGGTCACCGCCTGCGCGGGAACCCGCGTCACGCGCTGAAGCCCGAGCACGAAAAGAGAAGCCTGTCTGTCCCGGTCCAAGCCGGGGCGGCCTGGACGAGCGCGGCGGTGAACTACGCGGCCGGCTCGCCGAGGTAGGGCAGCCACTGCGGATCGGCCTTGGCCACGCCGGCCAGCAGCCGCCAGTTGGCCCCGCGCGGCGCGTTCGGCGTCACCGACAACCGCCAGCCGAGTTCGGAGAGCAGCTTGTCGGCCTTGCGGTGGTTGCACTTCGCACAGCTGGCCACGCAGTTCTGCCAGGTGTGGGGGCCACCGCGACTGCGCGGCATCACATGGTCGATGGTTTCGGCGCGGGCGCCGCAGTAGACGCAGCGATACCGGTCCCGATACATCAGGCCGGCACGGGTCAGCGGGACCCGCGCGCGATAGGGCACCCGGACATAGGTACTAAGTTTGATCACCGAGGGGGCCGCGACGGTCATGGCGGCCGAGTGCAGCACGAGCCCGGTGGAATCACCGTGGATGACCTCGGCCTTGCCACACACAACGAGGATCACCGCGCGCCGCAGCGGCAGCGCGGTCAGCGGCTCGAAGGTCGCATTCAGCAGCAGTACCTGCCGTTTACCCCATGGCGACGGCAGCCCGGACTCGCCGGGATCGTGGCGCAGCGTCCCGTTCGGCGCGTGTGCTGAGGCAGCGCCGATCGGGATCGGTTGTCGGTCGGGCACGCGACCACCTCCACCGGGGTACGCGCCTAGTCGACCACAGATCACCCCTCAAAAGCACGCGCCTTTCGTGACGTGTCCCACAGGGGTGGTCGACAACCTGGTGAACACCACCTGTACGACCGCGTGAAACGACCGGTAGCGCGGCCGCGCGAGCACGCTGCGCGGTCAGGGTTTGTCGAGGCCCACCGCTTGTCGGACCGTATGGTCGGCACGGCCAGGCCAGTAGGCGAGACAACCCGGTTGGAGGCAACAGGGTGATCAATCAGCTCCTCAGCACCACGCCGTCCTGTGTGAGTAACAATCCGGGCAGTTGGTGTGCCCAGGTCTGGGACAGCACGCACCTGGCCTGGCTGGCCGAGGCCACCAACTGGGACTGGCTGGTCGCCAAACCCTTCAAGATCGTGCTGATCGTGCTGGTCGCGCTCGGCGTCCGCGTCCTGCTGCACCGGATGATCATCCGGCTGACCAGCGGCGCCGGCAACGGCAGGCGGCCGGCCATCCTGAGACCGTTACGCGAACGCGCTCCGCAGGGTGTCGGCCCCGCCCTTTCCGAGCGGCGCGGCCAGCGGGCCAAGACCATCGGTTCGGTACTGACCTCGATCGTCTCGTTCGTGGTCTGGGGCATCGCGTTCGTACTGATCCTCGGCGAGTTCGGCTTCGACCTGACCCCGATCATCGCCTCGGCCGGAGTGATCGGGGTCGCGGTCGGCTTCGGCGCGCAGAACCTGGTCAAGGACTTCCTGTCGGGCGTTTTCATGCTGCTGGAGGACCAGTACGGCGTCGGCGACGTCGTCGACCTCGGCTCGGCGACCGGCACCGTCGAATCGGTCGGGCTGCGGATCACCACGGTGCGGGACGTGGCCGGCACGGTCTGGTACGTGCGCAACGGCGAGATAGCCAGGGTCGGCAACTCCAGTCAGGGCTTCGCGGTCGCGGTCGTGGACATCCCGGTCGGCTACTCGACCGACGTGAACCAGGCGCTGGACATGCTCGGCGAGGTGGCCACGAAGGCGACCGCAGAGGCGCCACTGTCCGCCGATGTGCTGGACACCCCGCAGGTGCTCGGCGTGCAGGGGATGACCAACGACGCCATCACGCTGCGGCTGACGGTCAAGGTGCGGCCGGCCCGGCAGTGGGCCACCCAGCGTGAGCTGCGGCGCAGGATCATGGCCGCCTTCGACGGCGCGACCGTGGAACCGCCCACCGGCTGGCCGGTACCCGTTGCCGCGGACAGTGCCGGCAACCGGGACTGAACCGACCTCCTGATCGGTGCCGGCAGAGTGCCGACAGCGGGGCCGGCAGAGGGCCGGCACCACCCGGACGTGGCGGCGGCCGGGCAGTGCGGGAAAATGGCCGGGTGGCAACGCCGGAGAACTTCTACCAAGCGGTTGGCGGTGAGGAGACGTTCCGTCGGATCGTGTCCCGCTTCTACGCGCAGGTCGCGGTCGACGAGATCCTCCGACCGCTCTACCCGGAAGAAGACCTCGGTCCGGCGACCGAGCGGCTGACGCTGTTCCTGATCCAGTACTGGGGCGGTCCGCACACCTACTCCGACCAGCGCGGACATCCTCGCCTGCGGATGCGGCACGCGCCGTTTCGGATCAGTCCGATCGAGCGCGACGCCTGGTTGAAGAACATGCGGATCGCGGTCGACGAGGAGAAACTGCCCGAGGAGTACCGCACGCAGCTGTGGCAGTACCTGGAAATGGCCGCGCAGAGCCTGTTGAACGCCTGGGTATGACCAGGTCGAACGCGTGATTCCACGATCTTTGCAGTAAGCGACAATTCCGCCGGGGCCGAGGCCCACCATCGGTTACCCACCGTTTCGCGGCCTCGCGCGGCGGGCGGCTCTCGGCGAATTCCACCACATCTCGACGAATCTCCACCATTGTCCCCACCGCCGGCGACGGTCCGGCACACCGTGTCCGGCCGATCCCGGACGGTGATCACTTTGTGAGCAGCGCCACTGGCTTGCTGGGATGGATCCCTCAGACCCAGCCCTCAAGGCGCGCCCGGATGGCAGGATGAACACTCGTGCGACGATCAGCCGATCTCGAAGACGTGCAGCCGGAGGAGTCGTCCTGGTGGCGTGACGCGGTCTTCTACCAGGTGTATGTCCGGTCGTTTGCCGACGCCACCGGGGACGGGGTCGGGGATCTGGAAGGCGTTCGGGCCCGGCTCGGCTACCTGGAACTACTCGGCATCAACGCCATCTGGCTGACTCCGTTCTACCCCTCCCCCATGGCCGACCACGGCTACGACGTCGCCGATCCGCGCGGTGTCGATCCGGTCTTCGGCGACCTCGCCGCGTTCGACCGACTGGTCGCCGACGCCCGTAAGCACCGGATCAGGCTGGTGATCGACCTGGTGCCCAACCACACCAGCAACCGGCACCCCTGGTTCGCCTCGGCCATCGCGGCCGGGCCGGGCAGTCCGGAGCGAGAGCGCTATCTGTTCCGGGAGGGGCGCACCTACGACGGCTCCGAACCGCCGAACAACTGGCGCAGCATCTTCGGCGGCCCTGCCTGGACCAGGGTGCCGGACGGCCAGTGGTACCTGCACCTTTTCGCGCCGCAGCAGCCGGACCTGAACTGGGAGAACCCGGAGGTCGCCCAGGATCTCGAACACACCCTGCGGTTCTGGCTCGACCGAGGCGTCGACGGTTTCCGCATCGACGTGGCGCACGGGATGGCCAAGCCTGCGACGCTGCCGGACATGGATCCCGGACTGGGGCGCGGCCCCGGCCTGCTGGAGACCGACCTGTTCGACCCGAGGGTGGACAACGACGGGGTGCACGAGATCCACCAGATGATCCGCGGCGTGCTCGACGAGTATCCGGGCCGGATCGCGGTCGGCGAGGTCTGGGTGGCCGACGACGAGCGGTTCGCCCGCTACGTCCGCCCCGACGAGCTGCACATGGCCTTCAACTTCCGGCTGATCGACGCGGCGTTCGACGCGGACGCGGTGCGCACCGCGATCGTGCATTCGCTCGCCTCGGTCGCCTCGGTCGGTGCCCCACCGACCTGGACGCTGTCCAACCACGACGTGCCACGGCACGTCACTCGTTACGGCGGCGGCGACCTCGGTCGGCGTCGGGCACGGGCGATGGCGCTGGTGGAGCTGGCACTGCCCGGCGCGGTGTTCGTCTACAACGGCGAGGAACTCGGCCTGCCCAGCGTCGACCTGCCGGACTGGGCCCTGCAGGACCCGGTGTGGGAGCGGTCCGGACACACCAACCGGGGCCGGGACGGCAGTCGGGTTCCGCTGCCCTGGGAAGGCCAGACCCCGCCCTTCGGGTTCACCGAGGCCAATGACACCTGGCTGCCGATGCCGTTCGAGTGGGCGCCGCTGACGGTCGAGGCGCAGCTGGAAGATCCCGGCTCGATGCTGTCGCTGTACCGGCAGGCCATCGAGATCCGCCAGTCCAGTCCGGCCTTCGAGGGTGCGGAGCTGGAATGGTACGGCGCGCCGCCCGGCTGCTTCGCGTTCCGGCGCAAGGGCGGCGGCCTGATCTGCGCGCTGAACACCTCGACCGGCCTTGTCCCGCTCCCGCCCGGCGAGATCCTGGCCGCCAGCGGCCCGCTCTCCGACCACCAGCTCCCGCCGGACACCGCCGTCTGGCTGAAGTAGCCGCCGGCCGGGCTCTGCCGATCAGCGAAAACTAAATCAGCAGCGGGAGCAGCGCGTGCCGGCGACGCAGTACCGCGCCGTAGCGGGCGTCAAGGCGCAGCCAGGAGTCGGTGGCGCTCACCCGGACGGTCTCGCCGGAGGTCGCCTCACCCGCGAACGAACCGGTGCCGCCGACCGTGACCGGCTCGGCGACCAGGAAGCCCATGCCGGACAGCGCGAACAGGCAGCGCAGCGGAATCTTCACGTCGAGGCCGGAGCCGCTCACCGTCAGCACCTGCTGGTCCAGCAGCGAAGCGGGCGCGCTGCCGCGCGGGCCCGGATTCTCCCGCGCGAGGGCAAGGCCCCGGTCGGCGAGATCGGCGACGACCTGGATGGGCAGGTCGTCGACGAGGCGCCAACCGTCGGCAGGCGGCAGCGGCGAGCGCCAGAGCAGGTCACGTGCCGGGCCGGGGTCCATCCGTTCGCCGCCGACGACGGCGAGCGCGGCGAGCAACTCGTTGCCGGAGACGGTGACGTCGGCCGGGCTCACCTGGCCACGGACGGTGCGGCTGGCCAGCACGTCGAAGGGGGTGGCCACCCAGGCGACGAGGCGTCCGTCCGGTTTGTTGCGCAGCCGGACCGCGGCCTGCCCATCCAGCCGGACCGAGCGGGCCACGAAGGCGCCGAGATCATCCCGGTCGGCGGCGTCCGGCACGAAGAGTTCAGGCACTGCGGGCTCCCGCACGGTAGCCGGCGAGAAAGTCACGCTCGGGGTCGGTGAGTCGACGAGGGCGACCGGATTCCAGGTTGTAGGGCACCATCAGCGTTTCCGCCGTCGCCACAACGACATCCGCCGCATCTCGTCCACCGTGGACGGTGTAGTCCAGAGTGAACGAGGCGGCCTTGAGGGTGCGCACCGAGATCTCGACCCGGACCGCGCTGCCATTCGCGATCAGCGGCACGTGGTAGTCCACGACGAGCCGGGCGACGACCATGCCGCTGGCGATCGTCGAGGCATCCTGGCGGGAGGCCTCGACGAACAGCATCTCGGCACGTGCCTCCTCAAGGAGCGTCACCGTGCTCGCGTGGTTGACATGGCCGTAAGCGTCCATGTCCGACCACCGCGGACGCACCTCGGCGGCGAATACACCCAATACCAACGCCTCCCGCGCTCGGCCAATCTGAAAAAACTTTACCGTGTCCGGCGCAGGACCTGACCGCCAGTGGACACCGGGCGCGGCTGGGCCGTCGGCGCCTGGCAGGACAGCTCGGCGCCGGACCCGACGGTGCAGGTCCGGCGCCGAGTGACGGGTGGTGAGCTACCGGGCCATCGCCCTGATCTGCCGGGCGGCCACCGACAGGGTGGCCAGGTCCAGCTTGCCGACGCGGCGGATCTCCCGCAGCGACGCACGTGCCCTGCCCAGCCTGGAGGTGTTGGACTCCTCCCATTTCTCGATCTTCTCGGCCGAGCTGTCCCCCGGATCGCTGTGCCGCAGCACGTCGAGGGTGATCGCCCGCAACGAGGAGTACAGGTCGTCGCGCAGCGCGAGCCGGGCCAGCGCGTGCCAGCGGTTGCCACGCTCCAACTCGCTGATCGAGCTGAGCATCGAGTCGACATCGAGATGGTCGGACAGCGCGTAGTACAGCTCAGCGGTCTCCAGATGGCTGCGTTCGACACCGAGACCGACCTCGCGCTCGGCGAGTTCGGCGACCTCGATGACGTCCAGCAGCGCGTAGCCGTTGAGCAGGCCCGCGACCCGCCCGGCCAACCCGGCCGGTACGCCCTTGCCGGTCAGCTCGCCGATGTGCTCGGCGACGGTTTCCCGTTCCCGGCCCTGTAGCAGGGTCATCATCCTGGGCATCAGGTCCGCGACCGGCCGGGCGAAACGGCTGATCTCGGCGCCGACCGGCAGCGGCTGCGGCCGGTTGGACAGGAACCAACGAGAGGCCCGGTCCAGGGTGCGCCGGGTTTCCAGCATCAGCTCGTTGGTGACCTTGGTGGGCACCACGTTGTCCAGTTCGGCGATGTCGCGCCACAGGGTGGAAAGGTCGAACACCCGGTTGGCCACCGCATAGGCACGCACCGCGTCGGTCGCGCTCGCCGACATCTCCTCGGCGAGCCGGAACGCATAGGAGACACCGCCGCCGTCGACGACCTCGTTGACCAGCATCGTGGAGACGATCTGCCGGCGCAGCGGATGCGAGGAGATCGCCGAACCGAACCGTTCCCGCAGCTGGCTCGGGAAGTACTCCGGCAGCCTGCTGGCGAACACCTCGGCGTCGGGCAGGTCGCTGGCCAGGATGTCCTCCTTGAGCGCCAGCTTGACGTGCGCGAGCAGGGTCGCCAACTCCGGCGAGGTGAGGCCCTTGTCGGCCTTGCCGAGCGACCGGAACTCCGCGTTGGTCGGCAACGCCTCCAGCTGCCGGTCGAGACCGACCCTGGTGGACAGGTCGGCGACGAGCCGGGAGTGCACGGTCAGCATCTGCTTGGCGTGCGCGCGGCTGACGCCGAGCACGGTGTTCTGGTCGTAGTTGTCGGCAAGGACGAGGTTGGCGACCTGGTCGGTCATCTCGGCCAGCAGCTCGTCGCGATGGGCGCGGTCGAGCTTGCCCTCGGCGATCAGGTGATCGAGCAGGACCTTGATATTGACTTCGTGGTCCGAACAGTCGACACCGGCGGAGTTGTCCAGCGCGTCGGTGTTGACCTTGCCGCCGTTGCGGGCGAACTCGATCCGGCCGCGCTGGGTCAGGCCGAGGTTGCCGCCCTCGCCGACAACCTTCACCCGCAACTCGTTGCCGTTGACCCGGATCGCGTCGTTGGCCTTGTCGCCCACCTCCGCCTGGCTCTCGGTCGCCGCCTTGACGTAGGTGCCGATGCCGCCGTTCCACAACAGGTCGACCGGGGCCAGCAGGATCGCCTTCATCAGGTCGGCGGGCGCCAGCTTGGTGACCTTGTCCTCGATCCCGAGCGCGGCCCTGACCTGCGGGCTGACCGGGATCGATTTCGCGGTACGCGGCCAGATCCCGCCGCCAGCGCTGATCAGCGAGCGGTCGTAGTCGTTCCAGGAGGAGCGCGGCAGGTCGAAGAGGCGTCGCCGCTCGACGTAGGAGGTCGCCGCGTCCGGGTTCGGGTCGATGAACACGTGCCGGTGGTCGAAGGCCGCGATCAGCCGGATGCCCTCGGAGCAGAGCATGCCGTTGCCGAACACGTCACCGGACATGTCGCCGACACCGACGACGGTGAACTCCTCGGTCTGGGTGTTGACGCCCAGTTCGCGGAAGTGCCGCTTCACGCTCTCCCAGGCGCCTCGGGAGGTGATCGCGATCTGCTTGTGGTCGTAACCGGCGGAGCCACCGGAGGCGAACGCGTCGCCGAGCCAGAAGCCGTACCGGGCGGAGACCTCGTTGGCGATGTCGGAGAAGGTCGCGGTGCCCTTGTCCGCCGCGACCACCAGGTAGGTGTCGTCACCGTCGTGGCGGACGACATCCTTGGCCGGCACGACCTTGCCGGCGTCGAGGTTGTCGGTCAGGTCCAGCAGGCCCGAGATGAACATCTGGTAGCAGGCGATGCCCTCGGCCAATTGCGCCTCGCGGTCGACCGACGGGTCACCGGTCGCGACGGGCGGCCGCTTGACCACGAAGCCGCCCTTGGCGCCGACCGGCACGATCACCGCGTTCTTGACCGCCTGCGCCTTGGCAAGGCCCAGTACCTCGGTGCGGAAGTCCTCGCGCCGGTCCGACCAGCGCAACCCACCTCGGGCGACCGGCCCGAACCGCAGGTGCACGCCTTCAAGTCGCGGTGAGTACACGAAGATCTCGAAGCGTGGCCGGGGCTCCGGCAGCTCGGCCACCTGGTGCGGGTCGAGCTTGATCGCCAGGTAGGACCGGGGGCTGTCGGCATCGTCGCGGACGAAGTAGTTGGTCCGCAGCGTCGCGTTCACGAGGCCGAGCAGGCTGCGCAGGATGCGGTCCTCGTCGAGGCTGGTGACCTCGTCGATGAGCTGGCCGATCTCCATGCTGAGCGACTCCGCCGCGGCGTCCCGGTTGGCCTGCGAGAGGACCGGGTTGAACCGGGCCTCGAACAACCTGATCAACGCGGTGGCGACCTGGGTGTGCGCGAGGACGGCGTCTTCGATGTAGTCCTGGCTGTTGGTGGTGCCGGCCTGGCGGAGGTACTTGACGTAGGCACGCAGCACCGTCGTCTGCCGCCAGGTGACCCCGGCCTGCAGGACCAGCGCGTTGAAGCCGTCGATCTCCGCGTCCCCGCGCCAGGTGGCCGCGAACGCCTCCTGGAACCGGGTGCGCAGGCTCTCCACATCGGTGGCGCTGAGCTTGTCGAGCATGCCGGGATCGAGACGGAGCCCGAAATCGTAGATCCAGCACTGGGTGCCGTCGTCACGGTGCACCTGGTAGGGCCGCTCATCTACGACCACGACCCGCATCTGCTGGAGCAGGGGCAGCACCATCGACAGGGTGACCCGCTCACCGGCGAGGTAGAGCTTGAAGCGCCGCTCCCCCGGCTCGGCTCCCTCCGGGAGGTAGAACGACACAGCGAGGTCGCCCTGGTCGCCGAGTTTCTGCAGCTGACGCAGGTCGGCGAGGCCGACTTCGGCGCCGAAGTCCTCCTTGTACGCCTCGGGGAACGCGGCTGAGTAGCGCTGGCCCAGCTCGGCGGCGGTCTCCGAACCCGACGGGCTGACGGCCGGGGCCGCACGGCGCTCGGCAAGGATCGCGTCGACCATCAGGTCGTCCCAGCTGCGCACCACATCGGCCAACCGCTGCTGGATGGCCGAGGAATCCGGGTCGGTCTGATCGGCCGGATCGGTGTGCACCATGAAGTGCACCCGCGCCAGCTCGGTCTCGCCGACCCTGGTGCTGTACTCGAGGTTGCCGCCGTGCAGTTCGGCCAGCAGCACCTCCTGCATGGCCAGCCGGGACGTCGTGGTGTAGCGATCCCTTGGCAGATAGACCAAGCAGGAATAGAACCGGCCGTACGGATCGCGCCGCAGGAACAGCCGAAGTCGACGGCGGTCGGCCAGTGCGAGCACACCGGTCGCGGTGTCGTACAGCGACTGCGCGTTGGTGGAGAACAGTTCCGGGCGCGGGTAGTTCTGGATGACCTCCAGCATCCGCTGCCCGGAATAGGACTCCAGCGGGAAGCCCGCGCGGTGGATGACCTCGCGCACCCTGCGCTCGATCACCGGGATGTCCAGCACATCCTCGTGCATCGCCGCATTGGTCAGCACACCGAGGAAACGGTGTTCACCATTGACGTTGCCCTGTTCGTCGAAGGTCTTGATGCCGACGTAGTAGGGGTAGGAGGCGCGGTGCACCGAGGACGGCGCGCTGGCCTCGGTCAGGACCAGCAGTTCCGGTGCCAGCGCGTGTGCGGCGAGGTCGGGACCGGCGGTCAGGCTGCGCGCGGCGAGGCTGTCCTGGCGCAGCACACCGAGCCCGGTGGCCAGGATCGCGCGCAGGGCCGGTTCACCACTGGCCGTCGGATCGTCGACGAGTTCGTACTGCCGATAACCCAAGAACGTGAAATGCTTGTCACTCAACCAGCGCAGCAGCTTCGCCCCCTCGCTGATCTGCTGCGCGGGCGCCGCGGGCGGCTCCGCTTCGAGCTGATCGGCCAGCGAGCAGGCGTTGCCGATCATCCTGTCGGTGTCCTCCACGACCTCACGAACGTCGTGCAACACCGAGACCAGCCGGTTTTCCAGCTCACGGGCGCGCTCCGGGTCGGTGACGAGGTCCACCTCGATCGACATCCAGGATTCCAGCAGTGCGTCGCTCGGCGGAGCCTCCGGGTCGGCCGTGGCCAGTACTTCCAGGAGGGTGCCGGCGAGATCGCGGCGCACCACAACGATGGGGTGCACAACGCGCTGCACATTCACGCCGCTGTGGGTCAGCTCGGCAACCACCGAGTCGACCAAATAGGGCATATCATCCGTAACGACCTGGATCACCGTAGCCGGACAATCCCAGCCGTCCTGCGCGGCAACCGGGTTCACCAACCGAACCACCGGCCGGCCGGCCACCCTCGACTCGGCGAGCAACCGATTCGACCGAACCGCACCGACCAGATCCACCGGATAGTCGTCAATGACCTCTTCTGGTGGCAGATAACGATAATAGAGCCGAATCAGATCGGCGAGATCGGGCGCCAACTCGGCTGCCCTGTCGATCAGCTCGTCGCGGATCTGCTCGGGACTCGGCTTGGCGGCCTGATCGGTGGAAGTATCAACAGCGGTATCAACGGCAACGGAACCATTGCCAGTTGGGGACATTGTCGCTCCGGACGAGGATCCAGTGGATCCGGTTGAGGTCATCTTTGGGCCACTCCACGCTCTTGCGGCACCCCATCGTGCCGCAACCGACCCACCGTACTCCCGGCAGGCCACAAAACCCTCTACTGTGGTGGAACGCTGTTTTCGCAGATCAGCAGCACCGTTTGCGCAGATCAGCCGGCGCTGCCATCGGCTACCGACGAAGCGCCACCCGAAAGGGACCGGTAAGACCGCACTGCGATGCGCGACACCATTTGTCGCCTGCCACGGCGAAGGGACCACCGTTTGCCATGAGCTAGGGACCAGCTCGGGCCGGCGGTCGCGGGCCGTGTGTTGATGGTGGTCCAGCCGGTGGAAATGGTCA